>JAFLTP010000015.1 GCA_022510405.1 Muribaculaceae bacterium
ACCCGCGACCCACAGCTTAGAAGGCTGTTGCTCTATCCAGCTGAGCTACCAGTCCCCGTCGGAGCTTTTGGGGCTCTTTCGTTTCAGTTTGCAAAGTTAATGAAAATTTCGGAATCCAAAAATTTTCCGGCTCACTATTTGGGTCCATGTGAGTGAATGGCGAATGCCGAGTTTGGAGTGCCGCATGGAGAGAGTCGGGTTAGACTTTAGAGTTGCTTCTGATAGGGCGTGATCGTTTGCACAAGGCTTCTTCCATCACTTTCAGACTTGAATCGGCCACTGTAGTGTAATCGCTGGTTTCTCCTTTGGCTGTGATTGCGAACCAGTCGGCAACAGCAGTGGCTACGATGAACTGATGGGCTGCCTCGCCGATTGTTTTGGTAACGGAGGCATTGAAATTCGACGGCATCTCAAGTTCCATGACCAAAGTTTCTGACGTTGTCAGAATTTCATTGTTGGAGGAATTCTCGTTGCCGTCTAAGTATTCCGAAAGTCGGTTGCGCAGTATCGCGTAAGCATTTGTGATACTTCTCAAAATCTGGGATTCATTCTCATCGTCATCATTGGCTTGCATGTTGGCGATATGACCGTAATTACTTCCGTCGCTGAGACTTCTTCCGGTTAGATATGTTTTGTTCTGGATGTCGTAGATTAATTCGGACATCTTCAGTTGTAGGTTTATTGTTTTTTTCATTGGTGTTTGTTGTTTGTGTTTTTTGTGTTATTGTTGTTTTTGTTGTTTTTGGTGTTATTATTGTTTTTGTTGTTTATACTTTCCACTTTAAACTTTCCACTTTAAACTTTACACTTTACACTTTACACTTTACACTTTGAACTTTAAACTTTATCCTTTCCCGCCTCTTACCGGTTTCTTTCTATAGCAGAGTTTTTTCATGGCACTACCTATCAGTTCTCCGGATTCATTCAGCCATTCCTCCGACTTTTCAGGGAAGGTGAAGCGAAACCATCGGCCGCAAATACCGGTCACAATTGCCGCTACCAAGTTATCTTTCACTGAAGGTGTCAAGGCATCATCATAGGCATTGCTTAATTCAAGAGTGAGGTTCATGCCTGTCTCTTCTTTTTCCACATTAACTATGAATTCCCTGAATTTTTCAGTCATGATTCCACACATCTCTGTCCAGAATTCCCCCAGCAATGGCTTATCCGCCTCTATCGTGGAAATACGATCGTAAAGTGTTTCAGCATTTTCGGCTTTATAGCCCAGATAGGCTGATGAAAGCGAAACTTTCTCTAAAATTTCAGTTTTGTTTATCTTTATTTCAATTTTCTTCATTTATTTTCCATATTTTATAAAATTATTGTTATCTTTGCATTATAAGAGAATATACTTTATCCCTTAACCCTTAACACTATGTCTACCGTAAAAGAAAGATTGCTTGAATTCCTCAAAGAGGAAAGAATATCCGCAAGTGAATTTACCAAGAAGATGGGTCTGTCGTCCACCTACATAGCCTCCATGCGAAAATCGATGCCTGAAGAGAAAGTGGAACGTCTCACTCAACTATATCCTCAGCTAAACCGCGACTGGCTTCTCTATGGCGAAGGAAAGATGTATCGTCCGGAAATTGTTACAAAGGGTATTGAACCTTACCGCCTTCATCGTCACATGGTGCCATTGGTTCCCACTCAGGCTAAGGCCGGCAGCCTTGACTTCTATGCGGAAAGTGTGAATGAGGAAAACTGCCCGAGAATATATTCTCCTTCACCCGATGCCAGACTTGCTATTCAGGTAAACGGCGACAGCATGGAGCCTCATATCCAGAATGGAGCGTATTTATTTCTGGAGAAAATAAATGAGAAGTCTTTTATTCCATGGGGCAGTCCATTGGTTCTGGACACTGAGAATGGTTCTGTGGTGAAGCTTCTATATCCTTCGGAAAAAGGAGAGAATTATCTTTTGGCCAAAAGCTATAATCCTAATTATCCTCCGTTTGTGATCCCTACTGAAAGCATCTACGGGATTTATCGGATACTGTGCCAAATGAAGGAGGGCGTCACATTTTAGGAAGGAAGACTGCCAGGATCTACTTCATAAAGTTTTCCCAAAAGTCTCAGTTTCAGTTCCTCTATCACTGCCGGATAAAGCCTCGCCGGTATCTCAATAATGTCGGAAGCGCTCACAGTGGGCAGCGGGATATATATTCCGGTTTCCAATGTGGCATCAGGAGCGCTCGAATGAAGCCGTAACCGTCTTGAACCGTCACTGCCGATTACTTCAGTGACCACCGGTCGTTCCGGCGTGCCCCGAATCCCATTCCAGGGAGAGGATTGTCTTGCAAAAGCAGGGTCTGACACTGACGTTACCTCTGTGACCGGTCTTTTCCAGTCACTCATTTTCAGGTAAACAACTCGCAAGAAATCCCGCGGAATTTCCAATGTGCCGGTGCCCTGTGAATCAATAACTACATTGTTGTCGAGACGTTTCCCGTCGGTCAATTCTTCCGTCTTTGCTTCCTTGATCAAACGGATGAGGGCTGCGGGCGCCATCACTCTTACTTTATCTTCGATATCGGGAAAGGGCGACTCCGGAGGGGAGCACTCAAGGGCGAGAGATTCGCCCATGAGTGTCGCAATTTCCGTAGCCAGTTGTTTAATGGTTACTGTTTTCATCCTTAATCTCTTTTTCAGAAAAGAGGTAAACTCTTTTGCTTTCGAACTGCGGTGATTTCTCTATCATTTCCTGGATGGCGGGACTCTCGGTGGTGTATTTTGCCGATACCACACCGTTGGAACCCATTGTGCCACCGGAAAAAACAATCCTGATTACGGCACCTCCAACTTTGAGGGCCATCCGGAAGTCTAACAGACCCCGAGCTGCATATGTTTTTATTGTCATATTTAAGTTTTAAGTTGTGAGTTGTGAGTTATAGTTTTAAGTTTTAAGTTGTGAGTCGTGAGTTTTGAGTTATGAGTTTTAAGTTTTAAGTTGTGAGTTGTGAGTTATAAGTTTTGAGTTTTAAGTTGTAAGTTGTGAGTTTTGAGTTGTGAGTTATAAGTTTTAAGTTGTAAGTATTTACTTTAAACTTTAAACTTTAAATTTTGAAATTTACCCTCTAAACTTCCCCTTGCACCATGCTCCATTTAGCGCCGTTACCGGTACCGGAAGCTTTCCACAATTGGCCCGATTTAGCACAGCTGTCTATCCCTGGACAGTTAACAGTGAGGTAAAGTGTCATACCGTCGTGGATATCTTCCTCAGCCGGTGCCGTGGGGAGATCCCAAAGTTTTATCAGATTTGCCGCTCCTTCAGAGTCGGTGCCTTCACCGTTGATCCAGATGTGGCAGGTGCCTTTCAAGGCCACCGCATCCCAGATCAAAAGCCCGCTCCTTGTGGCCTCTTCACCTTCGACACGGTCGGTGAACGCATGTTCCTCGCTATAGACATAATGCACCAGCCTGTTCTCACCGATCAGTGCGCCGGAATTGCTCCAACCAAGTCGGTCTAAAGTCGGTTCTCTCTTTATTTCAATGTCGCCGAAAACGGTATGGAAGTTTGTGACTGTCCAACCCACAGAGTTCACCTTAGTGGTGATCTGTATTTCCGGGTGCTTTGAATAATCCACCTTTTGTATTGATTCCAAAAGGTTCTTGCCGGCGAGCAACAGCGCACTCTTGGGCACATCCTCACCTGTGAAAAACATTTTCGCCATGGCGATGATTTTGTCAACAGTCCAGGTGCCCGGTTCCTCGAGTTCCCTGCGGAATTGCCACCTCAGACCCTCGGTGGTGAATACATACTGCATACCCATCTTCGGCACTTGCACCTTGAACTTACCCGCTCGGCTCGCCCAGAGGGTCCTGTTGCCCCTTACTTTGAAATTTGCGATTGCCTGTTCTGCGATTACGGCCTGGGAGAACGGCATACGCTTCTTTTGGCTTTCGAAGTAATCGCTCACCACTTGGTTCATACCACGTTTCTGGAGGTAGATTCTGGTAGGTTGCGGCAATATAAGGTCGGGATCCACTTCCTTTTGTGTTTCGTAAAGGGAGTTTGCCAGGATCACAATTTTGGTACCCTTAGGAATTTCAGGAATCTGGCTATACTCGTCTTCGGGAGAGGTCTTTTTGCCGTTTACCGCTCTGACAACCGGCATTCCGGAAGAACTGTCTTCACCGGAAACAAAGAGCATGAGGTCTTTCCCGGGAGTTACTGTGTTTCCGTCTTCCTCGTATCCGTTTACCCCTTTCACCAGAAGAGTGGTGTGAGGTCTTACAGCATTCGCGTCACCCTGAGATAATGGCAAGGTACATGTGCCGCGAGAATCTCCGCCACATTTAAAATTAGTGTAAACCACTGATTTAGCCTCATCGATCATGTAATGGTCCACCACCGGACTGTTCACTTGCACTCTCTTGGCTCTCAACATGAGGTTCATCAACGGTGTGTCTTCATTGTTGAAGTGGAAAAGTTGATCATCAATGGCGGTGTCGATGAAATTTCCGGCGTTAATTCCGCCTGTGGCACCTGCTGCACCACTTACGGTGGTAGGTTGACCTGGCAGAATGTCTTTCAATCCGGTGGTTCCTTCTGTCATTGTGGGTTCACCGCTTACCACCTTTACGCTTTCGTTTTCTTCAGATTGGTTTGTGTACATGAGTTTTGAGTTTTGAGTTTTGAGTTTTTGGTGTTTTTGATGTTTTTGTTGTTTTTGTTGTTTTTGGTGTTTTTGGTGTTATATAGACTTATGGTTCGATGTCAAGCCCCCTACGGGGAGAGAGGCATTTTTTTTGATTTTTGTTTTATGATCCCCAGGCTGCGAACCTCTCCGAGGTATCTTGCCAGGGGTTAACTATGTTTAGCCTCTCCGAGGCACGAACCTCTCCGAGGTATCTTGATTCTTTTGTTGTTTTTGTGGTTTTTGTTGTTTTTGTGGTTTTTGGTGTTTTTGGTGTTATCTACGCTTCGCGAGCCATCGAAAAGATATCTCCCATAGGGTTGGCTTTTGAAGGGTTGCCCCGGAAATGTGGAATACCATCTTCAATCTTGGGGAAATACATTTCTTCGATTCTGGAGTTTCTACCGTCGATCACTCCTCTTTGGTAGGCTTCTTCAGCATTTTCAATAGTTCCTGGAGCATCGGGACAATCCATGCGATTATCTCCAGCCATTTCAAGATTTTCTGTTTCATCGTTGGTGTTGTTAGAGTTGTTAGTGGTGTTGGTGTTTTTAGTGTTGTTGGTGTTGTTGTTGTTAGTGTTTGGGGGTTCGATGTTGTCTGATTTTCTTTCCGGCTTTTCAGTCACGTTCCTCCAATAGAGGAAGTCTTTAAGCAATGCTTTAATTGTTTTCATATGTCTTTTTAATTTTATTGAGGGGGGTAAGGAATTTGATTGTATTGAGAGGATTTAAGAAAAGTCCTTCCCGTTGAGAGGCTTATGGAAAGTCCTTCCCGTTGAGAGGACTTAGGAAAAGTCCTTCCCGTTACGGGTGATTGTTTTTCATGTTGCAAATTTAGATATGTTGAAATTTACCCCTATGTTATCTTTGCCAAAGTTGAATGAAATTTATATATGTTATAAAACATAAAACAAATATTTGCAATAAATAAAGCAATACTATAATTTTGCAAAACATTTCTCAATAATATCAACAACCCAAAACAATCATAATACCCAATAGATGAAAAAATCCAATGCCAAATGTGAGTTCGCCTCCCAACGAAGCCAACTCCTTATCAAAAACTTCCAAGAATCAATAGCCCGTCAGTCAAAAATCTCCATCAATAAGGCTTGTAAAGATGCAGTGGCTGCTCCCGCTCCACGTTTCTGGGTGAGTGAGGCAAGGGCAACCCGTATTGTATCAATGATTATGAAAGGAGAGAAAGTTCTTGACGGCATGCATCTCCAAAAAAGAAAAATGTATTTAGAAATCTATGAAAGAGTCAAAGCAAAAAAAGAGGCTAATCCGGAACTTCCTTTAGGTGACATTGTATTCGATGTGGTCAACAGTCCCGCTCCTTCCTTCTACATTACCATCGACTATGCCCGGAAACTATTAAAGTCCCAACAAAATTCAGGGAAGGTTTAGTAGTCTGGTAGTCTTGTAGTCTAGTAGTCTAGTAGTCTAGTAGTCTAGTAGCATAGTAGTCTATATGTCTAGTGGTCTAGTAGTCTAGTAGTCTGGTAGTCTGGTAGTCTGGTAGTCTAGTAGTCTGGTAGTCTAGTAGTCTGGTAGTCTGTATGTCTAGTAGTTTAGTAGTCTATATGTCTAGTAGTCTTGAAGTCTAGTAGTAAAAAGAAAATATCACTAACAACACTAAAAACATCAACAACATCAACAACATCAACAACACTAACAACACAAACAACACTAAGAAATGACACTTAACAAAAACGCCCTAATTTATGATATCGAAAATATGGCATTTACAATAGCCGACACCGGAGAAGAATCACGCCATACACTCCATCGTGTGCGTGACATCTGTCAGGATGGAAACATCGACAGAGTGGCGCGTGTGCTTGGACTCGCATATGCCAATCTCCTTTCCTTAATGCTACCGATTCTTGAGCCGCCCCGTTTCAATATCGATAAAGACCAATCCTGCGTTCCTCATAATTATAATTTCAAATTTCGAGGTGACCATTCCCTGAGATTCCTCCTCACCAAGGAAAGGAAATTAAAGATCAAGGAAACAGCACACGAATACATGGTGGCTTTAGTGTTGGCCGACTGGCTTGAGATCACGCTGCCTGAAGCCGCCGATGTATGGAAATTCCGTGCGTCTGAAGCCCTCGAGTCCCTGAAGGAACTTTTGGTGAACTTGCTCTCATCCTTAAACAGCGGTTTCAAGCGTTCCCTTTCTCCCTTCTAAAAGTTCTCCCTATCACATCAAACTGCCAGATTGCAGGACTCAACCATCCCAAAAAAACATGACCATAGCCGATATATTAAAAGAAGATGCTTCCCGTATGGTAAGAATCCTTACAAAATATGATCCCACGCACGGGGAGGATCCCAACGACCCTGTCGACTTGGAACGTTGCCAAAACGATTTCGAATACTGGGCCGCGCGTTGTTGCTACATTAAGAACAAGAGTGGAGGACCGGATGTGCTGTTCCGACTTAACCTGCCCCAGCGGAAACTCGTGGCGGCACTCGAAAAAATGCGACAGGCAAATCTTCCCATCCGGCTTATACTTTTGAAGGCACGCCAATGGGGAGGGTCCACATGTAGTTATACCTATTGTATATAGGTTGAAGTAGGTAAAATAAAGAGTAACAGGTATTTAACCTATTACTCAATACAATGGTTCTCAGAGTTCATACGAGTACATCTGATACACTTTCTATACTAAATAATATAATATATAGGTAATAAAAAAGGGACTATCAGATAGTCCCAGATTTATTATTTGATTT
Source organism: Muribaculaceae bacterium (assembly GCA_022510405.1). Taxonomy (GTDB): domain Bacteria; phylum Bacteroidota; class Bacteroidia; order Bacteroidales; family Muribaculaceae; genus Lepagella. The sequence continues at coordinate 7,388 of JAFLTP010000015.1, forward strand.
TTCTTTCAATCTTTCCTTTAAATTTTTATTCTCTAATTGTAATTTCTTTATTGAGGTTTTAAAGGTATTATATAATTCCGACATTACCTTATTTCTATATTCAATAGACAATTCCATCATCAATATTTCTATTTGAGTGGAAGTTAGGTCACTCTCTTTAATAATTTGTGATATTTCTTCTTTACTTTTCTTTCCCATACTATATAAACAACAAAAGGAGGTCTTTTAACCTCCTTCTGAAATATTTATTTACCTTCTAATTTTTGAAGTTCTTTTGCAAGTCGTTCCTGTTCTTTCTTTATTTCCTCAATTCTACGAGTTGTTGAAGAATTTACCCAGTCTTGTAGTTGAGTAATGATTTTCTCTACATCAGATTGTGATGGGTTCTTATCAGTAATGGACTTCACAATAGAATTTACATTGAGTTTCTTTGATTTTGAAACATACAACAAAATCTTAGTGTATTGTTTATCTACATCCCAATTTGGAAAATCCTTTTCCGATTTTTTGGGAACGAGGTGGAGGTTTTCTTTAATGAACCTCTCTTTTTCTTGTTGTGACTTTCCTTTTGCCATAATTTTGTTATTTAACCATTATATTCCATTTCTTCAAAATCGATAAAACCATAATCTATCAAATCTGAAATAGTAAAATATTCTTTTTCATTATATATGATTCTGTCAGTCATAATACAATATGGAATTTCTAAAAACTCATAATCTGATTTAATAAGTTGAAGTTTTTTAGGGTCGAATTCCTCTTTTGATACAGGTATTTCAAACTCTGTTTCTATTTCTATATTGTCTTTTGAAGACATCTGACATAATATACTATATGGTGATACACCCATATCTTTCATAGCATTAGCAAATGGTGATGATTTAATATATTTGCCTTTCTTTTTAGTAATATCTTCACTATCAGCAAATACCTCTACACCACTTATAATGACATTATATTCTCTCATGTCATCATCTTCTACTTCACCTAACATTACTATGCGACCTAAACCTTTTACTGTTACTTTCATATTATATTGTTTTATGGTGTAACGACAAAGTTAATAAAATATTTTAAATTTCAAAAAGGTCTGTCATTATCAAACATATTAAACATACTATTATAATGTTGAAGTTGTTCCAATAATGACTGTATTTCTTCAATCTTTTTCTGTATTGACTTTGAAATTTCCAATACCATATCTTTTTCTTTATTGTTCATTTATTTTCTTAATTATAGGATTCTGTAACAATTCTAATATACCCTTTAAGTCACCAATACCTAATCCCCATGTCCTTTTATTCAATAGTATATATTTCATATCATCGAAAGTCTGTGCAATACAATACAGTCGCAATTCTTTATTTTCATATTTTATCTTTTTAACTGTTGCAGTACCATCAATTTGACAATATTTATCCATTATTCTTGGACATGCTGCCGATGTTGCAATGTCAAAAAAATCATCAACACAAAGTCCATCAATCTCTTTATCATATTCCAAATCTGGTATGAAAATGACTTCATCTTTTTTATACTTATTAAACTCTTTTCTAATAGCATTTCTCAAATCATTTTGAAGTTCCTTTTCAATCTGAACAAAATTTTCAATTCTTTCTTTAAGTTCCATAATTATTTGGTTTTTAGTTTAACATTTATTGCCTCATCAAAGAGACATACATAACATAGGAGTTTGAGGAAAAAAATTAAAAAGAACTTAGTTAAAAGATGTTAAATTATATAATCAACTGATGCACAATGCTATTTGAAATTTCTTTTTTGAAATTCTATATTATTATTATATAAATAAAACATTAAAAACTATATGAAACTAATAAAGATTTCAAAAGGAGATGAAAAACTATACTTCTCTACAAAGAAAAACGCATCAAAATATTTAAACCTTGTATATCAGAATTTTAATTACTACATGGATAATAATAAAGAATATAAAGGTTGGACTTTTGAAGAATGTTACGATAATGTAATGACTAAAGATGTGGATATCAACATCTAATTATTATTAAATACAAAAATATTACAAACAATTATTATGATTTCAAACAACACAATAGATTACTCTATTTTAGCAGAATCTGTATTAGGTAAAATTAATGAAAAGGAAACAATCAAAAATAAAGATGATTGGAAAACTAATGTAGAATGGATATATGATACAAAAGGAAATATAAAGAATCATATTACAAACTATGAATTATTTATTAACAATCATCCAAAATATGCAGGTAAATTAAAATATAATGCCTTCTTACAACAAAATGAATTAGATGATAAATTATTTGATGATGCTTATTGGAACCAATTATATAGAGATTGTGAAGTAGAAATAGGTCTTTCAACATCATCAACAATGGATAAAGTGGTTAAAATGTTACCTATCACTAATTGTTATAATCCTGCTATTGATTATTTAGTAGAATGTGGTAAAAAATGGGATAGAGAAAAAAGAGTTGAAGATTTATTTATTAGATTATTAGAAGCAGATGATACAGAATTAAATCGTAAATTAACTTTTAAATGGTTTTTAGCAGCAGTTAAAAGAATTCTTCAACCAGGGTGTAAATTCGATAATATGCTAATCTTACAAGGGTCACAAGGTATTGGTAAATCAACTATATGTGAAAAAATTGCTAATGGTTTTTATAATTCAATGACATTAGAGGAAATAAACACAAAAGATTTAGTAGATAAAATGAATAAGAGTTGGTTTATGATTATTGATGAAATGGACTCCTTCAATAAAAAAGAAATGAGTGCTATTAAATCTTTCTTATCACAAACTAAAAATAGTGCTCGTTTAGCATACGGAAAAACAACTAATGAATATTTACGTCATTGTGTATTTATCGGAAGCACTAACGAACCATCTTTTTTAAGAGATACATCTTCACCAGTAGAAAGAAGATTTTGGATTATTAAATGTAATAAGACTAAAATGGATTCGGGAATATCTGATTATTTAACACAAGAAATAGTAGACCAAATTTGGGGTGAAGTATATACTAAGTTTAAGGAGGATGAGAATGTTTATTTAGACCTCGAAAAAGAACTACAAGAAGAATTTGCTAATACTATGAATGAATTTAAAACATCTAATGATGATGATGGAGTAATTATTGCAAGAGATATACTTTCAAGAACATACAAACTAAATGAAAAGGGTGAATTTGAAAATATGAATGATTTCTTTCGCCAAGTGACTGGGGAAAATGTTTATGAAGCAAAATCATACATAAATAAACTCCCAACTACATGGCTATCACTCATTATATCTAACCATTATAAGGTAAATAGAACTGGTAGATATATAGCACAAGGTTTATTGTCGGAATGGGATTATAAAAATGCCAGATATAATAAAGACAATCAAAAATGCATAGTAAGGAAAAATGAGTTAGAAAATGAAGGAAATAATGAAGAAACTTATGGACTTCCTTTCTAAGTTACTAAAATGTTACCATGTTACCAAACTGTTACCAAAATCATGGTAACACTTAAGTTAAATACAATCAATAACTTAGATTAACTGTTACCATTGTTACCATAAAATTATTAAAACTTTTATTTTGATTTATAGTATTAGTAGTAAAATGAAAATATATTATATACAAGCATGGTAACAATGGTAACATGGTAACAGTTTTGAAAATGATAAATAAATAAAATTAATTTAAAGATGAAACTAAGAGAATTATTACAAACAGAAATATCCTTTTATGGAAAAGTAAGATATAACAAAGCATATAAGAGAATCACTTTATTAGATTGGATTACAACCTATGCAAATAAAAACAAAGATATGGTTTTAACATGTAGAAGTTTATATGATACTAATAAAGAAACTTACAAAACACTAAAAACACAAAACTTACCTGCTGTTACAATTTGTGGAATATTTGATAATTATAGAAATATGAACCAAATAACTAAACAAAACAATATACTTGCTATTGATATTGATGGTAAAGATAATGAAGGTATAGAGGATTGGGATAAAATAAAGAAAGAAGTATTTAGAATTAAAGGTGTTTTCTTTTCATCATTATCAGTAAGTGGTAAAGGCATTTTTGTATTAGTACATTACGATACAGAATTAGATTTTAATAAGGTTTATAACTCCCTTACAAATGACTTCAAGGAATTAGGTTTAGTTATAGATAAGAATTGTAAGGATTTAACAAGGTTGAGATTTGTTAGTTATGATGATAATGCAATTACTTATAATGATAGAGAAAAGGATATTGAACCTTATAATAAGGAATTAGAACAAACAATTAACATCAATAAAATACCTTCAACATATAATGAAGATGATGAATTTACTTATAAATGTATCTATCACCTCATAAAAGAATGTAAGTATAGAGCAAATAAATATGAGGATTGGTTACAAGATGCATTTAGATTAGCAACATTAGGAGAAATTGGTTTTGTTTTATTTATGTATCTAAGTCAGGTATCAGATAACTATAATGAATATGATGCTAAACTTAAATGGAATGAAGCAGTAAAGACTACAAGATATGATAAGAGTTGTTTAGTATATTATTTAGGTAAATTAAAATCAATTTATGGAGAGGGTAAATGGAAAGAAGTCATTAAATAATTTGAAAATTACATTATTATTAACTATATAATATTAAATCATATAATAGTTTGTAATAATAAATTAGTTAAACCTATCTTAATTGGGAAATTAGGATAGGTTTTTATTTGTATTAGTACATCATCACCACAATTCACCAGATGACTTGTAGTGAACTATAATGAATGAGTTAATAATTTATATTACTTTACTAAAATAATTAAGGAGAGTTAATCTAAATAACCCGGGGTATGTTTTAAATTTTTTGAAATACTCTAAATCACATCACCAATTTCTTGTATGACTCTACGAAATTTTAAACTTTTTTCTGAGTAAAAAAAATAAAAAATTTTTTTATGTTGTCATAGACCATTTTACTAAAAATGATTATTATTATATAAATAACAAAATATATAATTAATAAAGATGATAACAGGAATTAAAAATGAAAATGTAATGACATGGGAAAATCAAATAGAAGTTGGAAAAGATTTAGGTTGCTCCCATATAGATATTACTGATGCTATATTAAGAGGTGAAACGATTAAAGGTTGGAAATTCTATACTGGGTTTTCAATGGATTATTAAGAAGATACAGGAATGCCACATATATAAAATTTTATTTGTTATTTTTTATTTATAGTTCTTCGTTGGGAAATGAGGAACTATTTTTTATAAACTTTTTTCAAAAAGATGATTATTATTATATAAATAACAAATAAAATAATACACTAAGATTATGGAAAGAGATATTAGAGTTTTGATACAGTTATACAAAGATGGAGAAATATGTGGTGGAATTCAACAAATGTGGTCACAAGAAGAACTATCCTTATTTTTATTAAATCTTGAAGGTGATGTAACTATTAAAAGACCTGAACCTAATTTTATACACATGATGATGCATGATGATAATTTTAATAAGACTTGTAAAAATTTTGGTAAATAAGTATGAAGGATTATAAAGTAAAAGTACAGTTCTTTTTAAGAAATAAGGATTATACAACAAGATTTGAAGAGTATGAATGGACTCCTGATGAACTTCTTATTTTTCTAATACATATACAAGGTTATATTAGATTTGATTTTTCAGAATTTAGAAATGCTTATCAATTAGAAATGAGAGAAGAAATTTACAATAAGACTTTAGAAGCAATAGAGAATCAATGAAGAAGATTGAAGTAATAGTAGTTAATAAGTATAATGCAACAATAGTAAATGAGGTCTATGAAGTTAATTATTCCGATGAAAGAGCAAAAAAGTTATGTCAGTTAGATGGGTGCTTCAAATTATCCGATAATAACGAAAAGACCTCATTTATTTATAAAGACAATAGATTTAAAGGTGTAATCTTATATAGAGGTTTTATAAAACCATTCAAAACAGAAGATTGGTTAAATAAATTTTCAGATAAATAGATATGTTTAAGTTTTTAATGAGAAATCCTAATATTGATATTGAAGTAGAATTAACATTTGATTCAAATAATAAATATATTGTTACACTAAATGATGTAAAGAAAAGTGTCTTTCATGATTTTATAGATTATTTTGAAGGTGAAGCAATAGTAAGACACATCAAAGGAAATAAATATAGTTTAAAGATACATAATGCCGACCTTATACAAACCCAAAAGAAGTTATGCCCAGAAATATAAAAAACATGACAAACAGGGTCAAATACAAAAGATATATAATAGTTCTAAATGGGTGAAATTGAGAAACGCATATTTTATGGAACACCCGATTTGTGAGGTATGTGAATCAAAAGGTATAATAAGAGAAGCAAAAGAAATTCACCATATAAGACCAATTAGTAATGGAGAAACTGAGTTAGAAATGATGGATTTGGCATTTAATCCCTATAACCTACAATCTTTATGTATTGAGTGTCATCATAAGATTCATAAGGAAATGAAAAAATAATATAGAGGTATGAATAATGAAATTGAGTGAGAATTTTACATTAGAGGAACTTACACATTCAGATGTTGCTACAAAATTTAAGATAAAGAATGAACCTAATGAAGAACAGAAGGATAATTTGAAAAGGTTATGTACAGATATTCTTCAACCTATAAGAGAAGAGTATGGTTTTCCAATTACAGTTACATCAGGATATAGGAATGTAAATGTAAATAATAAGGTAAAAGGTTCTAAAACATCACAACATATAAAAGGACAAGCAGCAGATATTACTTGCAATGATACTACAAAAGCATTTTTATTTGATTTAATAAAGAAAATGATTGAAGAAGGTAAAATCAAAGTAGGACAGTTAATTTGGGAATATGGAACTAAAAAAGAACCTAAATGGATTCACGTTTCACTTCCATATACAAAAACTAATCAAATTTTATATTTTTACTCTAAATAGTTTATTTTTAATAAATACACTAAAACACAAATTATGATAGACTTAAAAGAAAATATAGACCTTTTTGAAAAGAATATGAGAATGAAGGTCTTTTTAGAATTGAAAGAAACATGTGAAGAAGATGTTGAATTATATAGATATGTAAGAGAATATGTTTTAAAAAGAGAAGGAATTGTACTTTGTTCAGAAATTTAATTAAAGGAGAAATTATGGAAGAAAATAAATACATAACAACAATTAAGAAATATTTAGTTGAAAAGTATGGTTCTGTTAAAGAGGAATGGGAACTTTCAATTAGTATGTTAGTAGATACATTAGAGACTTATGCAGAATGTAAGAAGGTATTGAAGGAGGTCGGTATATATAATTATGAAAGAAATAAGAAAAACCCATTATTAGGAACATTAAAAGAATGTCAAATAACTATGTTGAAAATAGTAAAAGAGTTAGGTATTTCTCCTTATGCTGCATCTAAGATTAAATCAATGGTAGAAGATGATACAGATGATTTTATTGATAAATTAGTTAATTAAACTTTTCATTTTTATTTATTATATATTTTATTAACCTAACTGATTGAGAAATTAGTTAGGTTTTTTATTACCATTTTTCACTTTTAGGATTATTATTATATAAATAACAAATAAAATTATAATACTTAAAATGAATCCTAATAATGAAATACGTTATGGTGTAATCTATTCTATTACTAATACAGAAAATAACATGAAATATATTGGAAGAACATTATATTTCGACCATAGAATTAAAACACATTTTTATAGAGCAAAACAAGGATGGAATGTTGCTTTTTATGAAGATTATAGAAAAAATCCTAATTGTTGGAAAGTAGAGATAATAGAAGATAATGTACCTGAAAATGAATTAAATCAAAAAGAGCAATACTATATTAAATATTATGATAGTATTTATTCAGGTTACAATCATACAAAGGGTGGAGAAACAAAAGTAGGTCCTTTACATTATTCAAAAGAAAGAAATAAAAAGATTAGTGAATCAACAAAGGGAGAAAATCATCCCGCTTTTGGAAAACACAGACAATATCTCAACCCACAAAATAAAAAAGAAGGTTGGATAATGGTATGAATGAAATAATAAAAAGACATCAACAATATGCTATGGATGTAATAGATGGGAAAATAATTGCCTGTCATTACATCCAAATGGCATGTAAGAGGTATTTATCATTTTTTGATAAATATGAATATAGAGAAGGTGCAGTTGAAAAAGTAATAAACTTTATTCAGAAATTAAGGCATTTTAAAGGAAAACATAATGGAAAACCCTTTATTCTAATGCCTTGGCAAGTATGGATTATAAGTGCAATATTTGGTTTTTATAGAGATAATGGAAAAAGATTAATAAATAATGTATATATAGAAATTGCCAGAAAAAACGGAAAAACAGCTTTCATTGGTGCAATATCCTTATATATGTTAATTGCAGATGGAGAAAGTGGTGCAGAAATAGACTTTTTGGCTAATAATGCAAAACAGGCTGCTATTGCTTATGAATTTGCTTCTTATTTCCTTCAATCAATCGACCCTAAAGGAAAATATTTTGAGAGATTAAGAAGTAAGATAAAATTTGATAAGACTAAATCATTTATTCAGGTTCTATCATCTGAATCAAGTGGGTTGGATGGTTTCGACAGTTCTTGTTTTGTATTGGATGAAGTACATGAACAGAAAGATTCACGATTATATGATGTAATGATAAGTTCTCAAGGTCAAAGAGAAAACCCATTAGCACTATTAATTACAACTGCTGGATTTAATATGTATGGTTTTTGCTACCCTTATAGAAAAATCTGTACAGAAGTAATTTCAGGTCATAAAGAAGATGATTCTATGTTTGCTGCTATCTTCACATTAGATGAAGAAGATAAATGGGATGATGAAAATGTTTGGGTAAAGTCAAATCCTAATTTAGGAATTACAGTACAAAGAGATTATTTAGAAAGACAAATCAATAATGCTAAGTTAAATTCTGCTTTAGAAGTAGGTACAAAAACAAAAAACCTCAATATGTGGGTTAGTTCAAGTGACGTATGGATAAATAATGATTTGTTATTGCAATCAACTAAGAAATTTGAATTAACAGATTTTGAAAATGAAAGTATTTGTTTTTTAGGTGTGGATTTAGCATCTGTAAGTGATTTAACTGCTTTAAGTGTAATGATTCCTTATGAAGGAAAGTTTTATTTTAAGAATTATTTCTATTTACCTGAATCATGTTTAGAGAATAATCCTAATTCGAGGTTGTATTTTGACTGGATGAAACAAGGTTACTTAACAATTACATCAGGAAATGTCACCGATTATGATTACGTCACAAAAGATATATTGAAGGTTGCAGATCACTTGCTCATTGATAAAATAGCATACGACCAGTACAATTCTGTACAATGGGCGATTGATTGTACAGAACAAAATTTACCTATTGAACCATATTCACAGGCATTATGGAGTTTTAATAGACCAACTAAAGAATTTGAAAGATTATTAAAAATGGGTAAAGTTGTAATTGATGATAACCCAATAATAAGATGGAATTTTGCTAATGTTACTTTAAAATTTGATTTTAATGAAAATTGTAAACCTACAAAAGGAGATGGTAAAAACAATAAGATAGATGGTGTTATTGGAATGCTACAAGCATTAGGAATTTATTTGCTACAACCTCAATATTCAAACGAAATTATAACTCTATCATAATTGAAACATACACACAATGTATAAGACTTTCTAATATAGTTATTAGAAAGTTTTTATTTTTAATAAATATAGCATAGTTATACTATGGGATTTTTTAACTGGTTTAGTGGAAATATTGAAAAAAGAAGTATAAATCATCAAAATCATGAAGAAGAAACTAATACTATTGGTTCATCTTTATCATTTGGTGCTATATTTCAAAACAATATTAGCAGGAATCTAAGTGTAATTCATAGATGTACTGATTTAATTAGTGATTCTGTTGCTATGTTACCTATCCTAATAAGAAATAAGAAATCTAAACATTCAGAAGATATAGAAGGTCATAATTTACATTTTGTTTTTGATAACCTTTTATTAGGTAAATATATGTTTATGAAAAGAATGATTGAAGATGTAATTCTTAATGGAAATTCTTACGCATATATTAAAAGAGGTATGGATGGTAATGTTATAGATTTAATATATCTACAAAAAGGAGAAGTAACTGTAAACTATAATAAAGAAAGAGGAATATTAAACTACAAAATATCAAATAGAATTGGAATAAAAGGTATCGTACAAAAAGAAGATATGATACATTTAGTAAGATATTCAGATGATGGAATACAAGGTAAAAGTGTTCTTTCCTATGCTTCCCGTTCTATTAATTTAGCACATTCGGCAGAAAATAGTGCAACCAATTTCTTTAAGAATGGTGGTAATTTATCAGGTCTTTTAAAGGTAAATGGTACTTTATCATCAAAACAAAGAACAGATATATTAAATAGTTGGAATCAAACATACTCTAATGGAGGTCAGGGATTATGTGTAATTCCTGGTAATATGGACTATCAGGCAATTTCCTCTAATCCATCAGAATCACAATTATTAGAAACGAGAGAGTATAATGTTGTTGATTTATGTAGATTTTTTGGAATTTCACCCTGTTTGATAGGAGATTTAACACATTCTCAATATGGAACATTAGAAGTTGCACAACAAGAATTTATCACACATACATTGCAACCATATATTTTGATGGTAGAACAAGAATTTACAAGAAAATTGTTAAAGGACAATGATTTAGTAGTGAATTTAGATGAAAATTACCTATTGAGAACAGATAAGTCAACATTAGCAACATATTATTCTACAATGGTGAAAAATGGAATTTTATGTATCAATGAATGTAGAGAAGATATGGGGTTATCACCAATAGAAGGAGGAGACCAACATATTATTCCATGGACTGACCTTAATAAAAATGTGATTGGAGGAACAGAAGAATCACAATCAAATGAAGAAGAAAAAAATACTGACAAATAATAAAGATGGAAAAAGAGAGACGAATCCATTATGTAGATAGTTTTAAATTTAGTTTCGTATTGCCTGTATATACAAAATTTAGATATGAGATAAAACTTAGAACAACAGGTCTTAATTCTTATAAAGCAGGTTTGGAATATAGACATCACGAATGGTTCTGTAACAACTGTGAACTCCGCAACGATGAAATTACAGTATTTGTTCGTGACCATAATTTAGCACCGGGAAAACTCTATTGTCAAATTACTTTATTTGATAAAGAAGGTAGAGAATATGAATCATTAGGAATTGACCCACATATTATGCTTACTTACGACCATATCAGTACAGATAAGAAACCTTCTGATGTAGATACTCAACAATCTATTGATATTGTTAAACTCTATGATAAATATTATGAGTTAAGAGACAAATTAGTAACTGTTGAAGAATCTAATGACAGAAAAACATCTGTTGCTGATAGTGATGGTGAAATAATTTCAAAGATGTGGATATCTTATGAAGATGAGAAAGACTTCCCAGTTTATACAAAATGGCAAACTCATGACAGATTTGTAAGTAAGGATGAAATTAAGAAATATGTTAAGATGAAGGTTTTGGAAGAAATGATGAGAGATACAGTTGATAAGAAGTATCTTCAAAAACATTATTTCGACAAATCAGAAGCATATAATATTTTTATTAAAGAAGGCAATTATTACACTAAAGAAGAAGTGGATAAACTACTTAATAAGATGCAGAAACAAATCGATGCACTTAAATCTTAAAAAGAAAAATATGTACAATATATAGTAAAATGGCTGTTTTAAATTATAAAGATAAGAATGGTGTACATCATAAAAGTCCTATTGTTAATGTTCAGAATGTAGTAGTTGTTCAAAAACCTGGTGATTCTGAATTAGATGTAATGAGTCAAAAGGCAGTTACAGAGTGCATTGAAATACTTGATGATAAGATTTACAAACTCGGTAAAGATACTAATGAAAAATTCACTCATTATTATACAACTGAACAAACTGATGAAAAATTAAGAGAGTTAGAAGAAAATCTTAATGGAAATATTGGTGATGTTAAGAATGATGTTGAAGAAGCATTAAAAAATCACCTCACAGATGTTGAAAATCTATTTGGCAACATCCAAGAAGTAGAAACTAACTTATTTAACAACATACAGGAAGTTCAAAACAATTTATTTGGAAATATCCAAGAAGTTGAATCTAACCTTGAAAAGAACATAGAAGCAGTTAGAGACGGTCTTTTTAACAATATCCAAGAGGTTGAAAAGAATTTATCCGACAATATTGGTTCTGTAAATAGCAATTTGACAAATAAAATTGATGATTTAGAGACTAAACACGATAATGAAGTAGAAAATCTAAATAATTCTATTTCAGAAACTAATCAAAATCTTCAAAATCAGGTAGAAAAAGAAGAAAATGACAGAATAAATCTTCAAAACCAAATTGATGAATTAGATAATCGTCAAACTGTATCAGAAGGTAATATTGAACAACTTCAAAAAGACCTTGATGAATTAACCAAACTTCATAATTCAGATGTTGAAGACCTCAATAAACAAATTTCAGACCTTGATACAAAGGTAGATAATTCTGTTAATGATTTGAATGGTTCTATTACTGAATTAGACAATAGACTTACAGAAGAAATTAACAACCTTGACGAAAAGGTCGATAATAACAAAACTGAATGTGATAATGCCTTAAAAGAAGCAAAAGAGGAATTAGAACAATCAATAAATGATGTTGAAAGTTCATTAAATGACTCTATTGATGAATTAGAAGCAAAGGTTGATGATAATAAGACTGAATGTGAAAGAGAACTTTCTAATGTTACATCTGAATTAAATAAAACTATTTCAGACCTTGAAGCAAAACACGATGGTGATGTTCAGAATATAAATAGCACTCTTAAGGTATTTGAAGATACTTATAATGAAGATAAATCTAATCTTATTGACCAATTAGGACAAATTACATCAAGTATCGAAAATGAGGTTACAAGAGCAACATCAGAGGAAGAAGCAATTAGAGAATCATTAAAATTGCTTATAAATGATGCTAAATGGGATAGAGAAACAAAAAGAATCAATTTCTACCATGATGAAGAAGTTCTTGCTTGGATTGATGGAACTGACTTTGTAAAAGATGGAATGGTTCGTAAAGTATCTATTTTTACTGATGTAGATGATACTCGTTATTTAGAAGTTGTATTTAATGGTGATGCAGAACTCGACCCAATTAGAATTCCTCTTAATGATATTTTCAACCCAGATAACTATTACACTAAATCTGAAATGGATAGAACTGTAATAGAAATCAATGCTAAAATATCTAATTTACAACAAGAAGATATTTATATTAAAGGTATGATTGACAATCATTCTGATAAGATTCAATCTATTAGAAATGAGATAAATCATATTAAAGAGGAAATTTCCGATATAAATATTGAAGTAACTCAATTAAAGAGTGATAAGGAGAATATCGTACTTCAATTAAATTCACTTCAAAAAGATATGGCATTTGCTAATGACAATATCAAACACCTTGAAGATGATGTTGAAGATATATACGATAGATTGAGATATAAGGTTGATTCTTCTGTTTATGATACAGATAAGAAAGAGTTTGAAAACACTATCAAAACATTAGAAGAAAAACATGACAATGAAATAGCAGGTCTTAATTCTACTATTGATAATGTTAAATCTGAATTGAATGGAAATATCGAATCTACAAAGAATGAAATTTATGAGAATATTTCAACCGTAAAAAATGAAATATATGAAAATATATCTTCTGTTAAGGATGAAATCAATCAAAATATTTCTAATTCTAAAGATGAAATTTCCGAACAAATGAAGCAAATGCAAAAAGATTATGAAGAAAAAATACAAAATCTTCAAAATCAAATTAATGATTTAGTTGAATTATTGACTTGGATGGAATATGAATAAAAATGAATGGGGATTAACTTCCCCATTCTAATCAAAGTTTTATTTTTATATAAATACATAAATAAATTTATACACTCATAATATTATGGCTGAAAATAAACAATTTGTAATTTTTAGTTCTAAGGCAGCTTTCAATGCTGGTTCTGATAAATATGATAACAATTCTATTGTTTTTGTAAAGGATGCAAATGAACCTGGTATTTATACACATGCTTATGGTTGGAATGCTCTTCCTAACAATGCAGTTGCTAATCAAATTTTGTCATTTGTTGAAGGTAAAGCAAAATGGATTGATAAAGATTACTATACTAAATCAGAAGTAGAAAGTAAGTTAGATGAAATCGATGTTACAGACCAATTAGTAGATTATGCAAAATCAGAAGATGTAACTAAAGAAATTGCTGATGCAGTTAAAGACCTTGCTTCTAAATCTGAAATTCCTACTGATTTTTATTCAAAAGAAGAAGTTGATGGAAAGGTAGCAAATGTTAAATCTGAAATACTCGGTGGTGTAGGTCAAGATTATGATACTCTTAAAGAAATTGAAACTTGGATTGGAACTCACCAAGAACTTTATCAAGCACTTGTAAATGGAATTGCTACTAAGGCTTCTATTGAATATGTAGATGGTAAAGTAGAAGATATGGCTACTATGAGTTGGGTAGAAGAACAAAACTATCTTAAAACTCACCAATCATTAGATGCTTATGCAACTAAAGAATATGTTGGTCAAGAAATTGCTAAGATTGAAGTTCCATCTGTTGAAGGACTTGCTTCTGAAGAATATGTTGATAATGCAGTAGAAGATATGGCTACTATGACTTGGGTTAAGGGTCAAAATTATCTTACTACTCACCAATCATTAGAAGGTTATGCTAAGACATCAGAAGTTGAAGCATTAATTAGTGATTTTGTAACTGAAGATGATGTTGATGAAAAACTTGAAGGTTATTACACACAAGCAGAAGTTGATGCAATGTTTGAATGGGGTGAATATTAATCTTATATAAGATTTAAAATAACTTCTAAAAGGGTTCTAATTTTAGAATCCTTTTTATTTTTATATAAAGAACTATACAACTGGATTTTATGTATAGTTTTTCAATTTATAAGAGGTCTCATTTGAGAAATCTTTCCAAATATATTTTTTAAATTTTTATTATGGCAATAGATAAGAAAATTATCAATTTTAAAAAAGGAGAAGATTTTACCAGAGAATATAATGCAGGTAATATCTTAGACAAATCATTAGTATTTATAGATGATACACATGAAATAGTTACACATAAAACAGTTTTTGATGGTAATATACCTGACTGGAATGCTAATGAAGGACAACCAGGATTTATAAAGAATAAACCTGATTTGAGTAATCTTGGTGGAAGTTCATTACCACCTTATCCAAAATCAAATCAAGTTTATTATACAACTACTGATAATAAAATATTAAATGATTTAGGTAGTGATTTAAAACCAGTCATTAAATCTAATGAATATTTTGAAAATGAAATGGTTGGTGTAATAACATTTAATGAAGATATTACACAATTAGTTTCATTCAACAATATTGCTTATGCAGATAAATCACGAATTAAATCTATTACTTTACCCGAAACTATTACATCATTTTCAGAAAGTCAATTTAACTATATGTTAAGTTTTGAAAGTGTAAATATTCCTGATAATATTACAGAATTACCAAATTATTTCTTATACGGTTCAAAGGTTAGAAATATAAAAATGCCAAGTAAATTAGAAAAGATAGGTAATTATGCTTTTTATAATTGTCAATTACTTGAATCAATTTCATTTGGAAATTGTGAATATTTATCTGAAATTGGTAGAAGTGCTTTTCAAGAATGTAAATCATTAGTTTATGTAGCCAATTTTAATAGAACAATGGTTTACACAATTAATGATTATACATTTTATAGATGTACTTCCTTAATAAATATAAATCTGTCAAATGTATACACAATAGGAAATTATGCTTTTGATGATTGTAAATCTTTAACAAACTTAAATCTTTCATTAGTAAATAATTTATCAGATTGTGCATTTTATAATTGCACAAGTATTCATACTGTTTTTATCAATCAATATAATACAAATATAAAATTAGATTCTTTTAAAACTAATAATAATGGAACAAATCAGATAAACTTTTATGTTTATGGTTGTGATGGTGATTATAATGATAGTTATAATGATAATATAGTTAAATACCAAAATGCATATCCAGATTTTAAGAATCAATTTCATACTTGGAAAGGTAAAGACATTTACGTTTACCAAAATCAACTTTGGACTGGAACACAAGACGAGTATGATGGTATAACTTCAAAAGATTCAAATACATTCTATTTCATCAAGGAGGAAGCATAATTATGATTAAGATAGGTAATTCAAATATAGTGGGTGTTTCATTAGGAGACACCCAATTCTCCAAAATCTATAAAGGAGTAGACTTGGTTTGGATAAAAGTTGTTGGTGAAGTAGATTTATCTTCATTCATTATTCAAAAAGGTAATGAATCTACTGGTGATGTTGTTTTGTGGGATAGAGGAAATCAACAAAAGTTAATTGTTAATGTTGATAATGTACCTAAATTCCCTACTTCTAATTATGTTCCTATCGGTATAGTTGCAATTCCATCTTCACAAAATGTTTATGGAGATAATTCAGCTTCAATGATGAGTTTGAAGAAAATGAGTTTGTTTGACCCTGATAATGGTTGTGTTCAATATAAAGGTACATGGGATAGATATAATGGTTATTCTGATAATCCTTTATATGGATATACTGGAGATACATTAGGAACAACTGTAACCACTTCAACGGCAGCCCAAACATTCTTTAATCAATCAGTTGTTAATTCTAAGATAATTGCTTCATCACCTGGTTATGATTGGAAAACTGCATCTCAAATTACAAACTCTACAACTAAAGGAAGTTATCCCGCGGGTTTTTGTTGTTGGAGATATTCAACAGAAGGAACATCACAAGGAGATTGGTATTTACCTTCCAGTGGTGAATTATATAATACCTTCCAAAAGAATGGAAATATAATTACCAATGTACTTACAAAATTAAAAGATTATGGGTTTGATACTGGAAATTACTTCTTAGATTCTTCAACAGATGGTAATTATAGAATTATTGCATGTAGTGAAAGTAGATACGACCAATGTTGGTATTACAATGCAACAAGTACATTATTATATGGTGGAAATGTAAATATTTATAGTAAAGTTGTTGGTTTAACTACTATTACAGCATTTTGTAATATAGATAATAGTACAGATGGAGGTGGTGGTACAATTACTCCAGAACCTGATGTTACTTATTATGATGTTACTATAATATTCGATAGTGGTATAAATTCAGTTACAATTAAAAGTTCAAGTATGAATACAACGGTTAGAAATTCAGGTGAAGTTATAAAAGTTAAAGAAGGCGATACAATTACTTGGAGTGTAACTTATAAAGATGGTTATATGGAAGGAAATAATTGTAGTGGTTCAATGACTATCAATAAGAATGAAACTATTTCAATAAGTTCTATTATAATGCCAAAATTTGAATTTAATCCTTATAGAGAAATTCATTATTCAAGTCCATCTGTATTAGATGTAAGTAATTTAGGTTGGAAACAAAATATTATTTCAAATAGTTATGATTCTGATTTAGGATATAATAGAATTATATTTGATAATGATGTTACTGAAATACCTGATAATTTCTTCAATGGAGCAGAACAGTTACAAGAAATAAACTGGATTCCAGTTGGTATTTTAAAAATAGGAAATAATTTTGTTAGAGGTTGTTGGAGAATGTATGGATTTTGTGGATTTAGCGATTTAGAAAATTCTGTTGAACTTGGTGATTATTTTATGGCTGAAATTTCAGAAAATGTTATCAATTCAATTAAATGGGAAAATATTTCTAAAATAGGAAATTACTTCTTATATAATAATTCAATTACAGATTTAATATTAAAAGATATTGAAGAATTAGAAGAAATAGGTGATAGATTCTTAGATAAGTGTTATAAACTAAAATCTATTGAGCTGAATAATTTACCGAAGTTATATTATATTGGCAATTATTTCAGATATGGTCAATCGGGAGTATTATACGATAGTCTAACCAAATTTATTATTAAAGAAACACCTAATTTGACTGAAATAGGTAATATGTTTTTAAATCGTTCTTCTGATATTAATGAATTAGATTTAAGTGGTATTAGTAATGTAAGAAAAATAAATGATTATTTTATGTATCAATGTAGTAAAGTTAAAGGAATAAATGATTTATCTATATTTTCTAATGCTACCTATATAGGAAATAATTTTTTAAATAACACTATAATATCAGTAATAGATTTATCTCAATTTAAAAATGCTTTATATATTGGAGATAATTTTATGAGTAACATTAGCATTAGCAATAATAATAGAAATATATCATTTTTAGATTTAACAATATTACCAAGAAATATTAATCATATTGGAGATAATTTTATGAGTGATAATTATATAGAAAAGGTAAATTTATCTATAACATGGGATATAAATGAATTAGGAAATAATCTATTTTATACAAATAGATGTAATATGACTTTTATAATTAATTCGCCAAATAAATTATTAGATAATATTATTAATAAGATATATTTTAATTATAATGGTAAAACATATTATGTTAACGATGAACTGATTGAACAATATAAAGAAGTTGTTCCAAAGTGTGCAGATTTATTCAAACCTTTATCAGAATATAATGAATAAATTAAAGAGGTGGAAATTTCCACCTCTTTTTAATGATATGATTTTATAATTGGTAATTCTTCATTACACTTAATATCATAGTCAGTTAGTTTCACTTGTTTTCCATTACTATATTTAATGGTTATAGATTGAATTTCCATATCATAATATTGAAGGTTCTTAGTAAACTGATTATACATATCGGGGTATAATGATACATATTCTGACTCATGTGGTCCTATATTACAATCTGCTTTATATGTGAAAACATAGTTTCTCATTCCTTTATTGAATTGTAAGTTTTCTTCATCGTCAATATAGGCAACTTCTACTTCCATTTCGGTAATAGGGTATCTTGATGATGTATTGAAATATTGAATAGCAGGATATATTAAATTAGTTTCACGGTCTTGAACCATCATCCCATATATCATAAATCCATTAGGTGCAGCATTCGTCTTAAGAATTTTATTTATAATAGGGTGCATTATATTTCCAAAACTTTCATCGTCATATTCCAAACCTTGTAATTCATATTGACAATAGTAATGGAGAAGTAATATTGGGGAGTAGTGCATTACATTCTCCGGATGTGTTATAGATAATTTTTTTGCCTTGTTAGACAATTCCTTATCAACTATAATATCCATTTTAACAAATCGGAGAGTGTCCATTTTAAAATGTGGTCTTTTTGTACTAATCAAAACGGAGTCTCCACTATATGCCACTATCCTTATTTCACTTTCTTCATCATCATCACTATAATAGTATGGAGAATAAAATAGACCTGAATATTCTTTTCTTTCCGCATATACTGTAAGGGAAACAACCAATGTGATAATGATATAAAAAATCTTCTTCATTTTAAATTAATTTTAGACTTCTAAATTAGTAAATTTCCATAATACCCACAAATGCACCAGATTAACTCTGATGTATTCTGAATATTAGGATATAAATTTATATTACCTCAATATTAAGTCTTACGAGGTTTAATCTGTTGTATTCACATAATACTCAAAATCTTCACCTTTAAGATTATCCAAACACCATTCATCTAACTTGTAGTATAAATCGGCATAGAGTTTAGAATATTCATTATTCTTATTGTACCAACACCAGCACCGGTGGTTCAAAACCATTACCAGTTCAGTAACATACACCTTATTATTCTTCCACTCATTGAATGCCCTATTGTAGGTGTCTTTGATTGCATCTATTCCGAAATGATCTGCAATGTCAAAGTCATTCCAAAAAGTAGTTTTAGGAACATATCCAGTCAATTCAGTTATGTTCCATTTTGAAAATATTGCCATATCAATCAAATTTTAAGTTAGTATCTGTCATAAACTTCAACTCAAACCAATAACAGTCAGGTTGATTTAATCCGTAGTAGTTGATGATTTGATAGCGACTGAAATTGCCACTATAAAACATTGTAACCACTTTCCCATTTGTTTTGGAATCCTTATATCTAATCCTCCAAGTTGCCATAGTAGTCTAAATCGTATAATCTTTCTGTTTCACTTACGAAGTCATTTATTGTATCAGTCGGTAAGTATTGTATAAGTTCATTCAATACAGTTTCATTACCGAGTCTTTCAATTAGTTCTTCGATACTCATTTCTCTATAAGTTCAAGTTCGTACCAATAAACATCTTCATTCTCTAATCCGAAAAATTCTATAACCTCTTTTTCAGATATATCACCATAATATACAGTGGTGGAAACTTTACCACCACTGTACTTGTCAATGTACTTTACTCTCCAGTATGTCATTACTTATTGATTTTATTGAGGTATTGACACATTGTAAGTCTTGTAGGGATTACTACATAGGCATTACATTCGTCACATACTCTACCTGCTGTTTTGATTGGATGTGGGTCATTGCCATATCCTTCATACTCTCTGCCACATATAGGGCAAATTTTCTTTCTCGGTTCTCTTACCTTTTTTTCTTTCTTTTCTTCCATTGTTATGAAATTTAGATGTTAATAAAGTTTGTAAATCTCTGTGTATTAATGTTTTAGAATTATAGTGCTAAATTAATACTGTTTCAATTCGCCTGAAAATATTTTCATAACAAAATTTAAGATTTTTTAACTTTTTAACACTCTCAATATCAGACAATTACGATTTTAACACTCTTAAAACAATATGACTATAATACAGAATTAGAAAAGGTTAAATAAGTAATTTGCTATATATACCATTTTACTTATTTTACCTTTTTCTCCTTGTATCTTATTTATTTGAAAAGATTTATTTTTAATAAAATAAGATAGTATAGAAATGAAGGAAATAAGACAGTCAAATGAGTATGTGAATATTGAAGACCGTCATGTAACTGGATATGCTTTAGTCTTTGAAACTCCTTCTGATAATATTAGTGGTTGGATTGAAACAATTAAGAGAGGTGCAGTTACATCTGATACTATTTCTAATTCAATCGTATTAGCAAAATTGAACCATAATGATGATAAAATACTTGCTCGTTCTTATTACGGTAAAGGAACATTATCATTAGAAGTAGATGAAAGAGGTTTAAAATATGATTTTGAAGCACCTAATACTGCATTAGGTGATGAACTATTAGAATATTTAAAAAGAGGTGATATAAATTCATCTTCATTTGCTTTTACTATATCAAAAGAACCTAATTCAGATAAATGGTATAAAAAGGATGGAGTAATATATAGGGATATATATAAGATAGATAAATTGTATGATGTAAGCCCTGTATTCATTAGTGCCTATGAATCCGCAGAATGTAGTAAAAGATTTAGTGAAATAGAAGCACAATCAAAAGAAATAGATACTAAAATGAATTTACTCAAATTAGAAATTGAGTTTATGTAATTTAAAAAATATTGAAATATATTATTTTTATATATAATGGAAGATAAAACTATACTCTTATCTGAAAAAAATGAATTAAAGAAAGAAGCATTTAATATAATTGAAAATTGTAAGTCAGAAATTAGAGGTCTTACTGATGAAGAAAATGAAAGAATAAATGCAATAAAAGAAAGATTAAGTGCTATTGATGAAGAACTTCGTTCATGTAATGAAGATAAGAAAGAAGAAGAAAATCGTTCTGAAAATTCTGAAAATAATGATGAAGAAAAAGAAACTTCATCAAATGAATCAGAAGAAACAGAAGATAATAAAGAAGAAAATAAGGAGGAGGAAGAAGAAAGAAATGTTCCTCTTAACGATAAAAATATAGAAAAAAATATTGAAAAGAATATAATGGAAAAGAATTTTTCAATTTTAACTGCAATCCGTAACATTGCTAATAATCAACCTCAAGATGAAGTAACTGCTGCTGTTCTTGCAGAAGGTAATAGAGAAATGAGAAAAGCAGGTTTGAATTTTGTAGGTCAAATCCAACTTCCTGTTGAAACTCGTTCTTTAACAGTTGCTGATGAAGGTGAAGATGTAGTTGCTACTGATTTTATGGATATAATCAAACCACTACAAGCAAGAAACGTAATGATTCAAGCAGGTGCAAGATTTGTTAGTGGTTTAGTTGGTGATATCCAATATCCAGTTATGAGTAATGCTAATTGTACTTGGGAAGGTGAAACTGCTCCTGCAAAGGATGGTTCTAACGCATTTACTAACATTAAACTTTCTCCAAAGAGATTAACAACTTATGTTCCTATTTCAAAACAATTCTTAATTCAAGATTCAGTTGGTGCTGAACAAGCAATTAGAGAAGAAATTATCAATGCTATTAATGCTAAACTTGAAGCAACTATTTTAGGAACTGAAGCAGGTACAGCAACACAACCTGGTGGTTTGTTAGAAAATGTAACTAATTCAGTTAATAATTTTGCATCACTTTGTGACCTTGAAGCATCATTAGAAGAAGCAAATGTTTATGGTGATTTGAAATATATCGTATCTCCAAAAGCAAAATCTGCTCTTAGAAATATGGCTAAATCAACTAAATCAACTCAATTAGTTTATGAAAATGGTGAAGTTGATGGAACTGCTGCTCTTTGTACTTCTCATGTTAAGGAAACAAACTTTGTATATGGTGATTTCTCACAATATATAATTGCTCAATGGGGTAACTTAGATATTACAGTAGATAATGTAACTCTTGCAGGTGAAGGTCAAATTAAACTTATCGTTAATGCTTATTTTGATGCTAAACCACTTCGTAAAGAAGCATTTGTAACAGGTAAAATTGCCTAAATAAATAAAATATAAATCAATTATGTTCATAACCTTAGACTTAGTAAAGCAACATTTGAATATAGATGAATATTTCCATGATGATGATGAATATATCAATCATCTAATCCTTGTTGCAGAAAAGGTTGTTGAAAAACATATTGATTGTGATTTTAGTGTATTGGTGGACGATATGGGGATGATACCATCCCCTATTCGTCATGCCATACTTCTATTTATTGGTAATTTATATCAGTCAAGAGAATCAGTAAGTTTTTCAAATGCAACTGAATTACCTCTTTCATTCCGATATTTATTAGACTTATATATGGATTATTCAGGGAATATGGATATAAAACCTGATAAACCTAAAAAGAGAGTTGAAGTAAAAAGAGAAGAAAAACCTATTGAAAAACCTGAATATGAACCATTAGCACCTATGAGACCTCCAAAAGAAAATGAACATTGTGGAAAATCTCATAAAGGAAATAATGAGTACGAATTATTCATGCAAGATGTAGAACATAGAAATAGAGAACAGGAATAGTTATGAGAGCAGGATTATTGACAGAATCAATTTCAATATATCAACCTTTTAATAGAGATACCAAATATGGAGTATCTACTAAAACTGACTATGTTCCTTATATAGATTCTACAAGAGCAAGAGTAATAAATCAAAAAGGAACAAGGACTAATGAAAATAATGAAATAGTATATGCTTATACTGTTACATTTATCATTAGAGGATATCATAAGATTGATGATTATATGAGAATTAAGTGGAAAGATAAATTTTATAGAATATTAAACATTGTTCCTGCTACTGCTCATTATAACGAAATACAAATAGATACAGAATTGGTAAATGACTAATAAAACTATTGATGTAAGTGATTTGAATAAACTTGAATCAAAATTGGATATCTTAGACAGAGATGTAAAAGATAAAATACTTTATTCATCATTAGTTAAAGGTGGTAAAATTTTAGTTGATGCTACTAAACAATCATTAGTAGCAAAAATGGGAGTTTCTGCTACAAGACCAGTTCGTAAGAAAAATGGTATTGGATTTTATAAACCATTAGTTGAAGGTGTAATGATGAGTGGAGATAAACCATATTGTGAAGTAAAGGTACATATTTTAGGACAAGGTTATTTAAGATGGTTTGAAACTGGTACTCAAATTAGACAGACTTCAAAAGGTTACAATCGTGGTTCTATTACTGCATTAAATTTCTTTTTGAATGCTAAACAATCTTCATTCTCACAAATGCAAAAAACAATAAATGAGAATTTGGATAAACAAATAAATAAAATTATGAGATAGACAAATGAGAAAATCCACTATAAGAATTGGGGAAGCAATTTATTCAATATTAAAACCATTTAAAAGGGTCTATCCTTTAGTTGCAGATGAAGGTACTAATTTTCCATTTGTAGTTTATGGGAGAAATTCGGGTTATTCTCAATCAGATAAAGACGGAATTTATTCTGCTATTGCTAATGTTAATGTTAAAGTTGCTGCACAAGAATATGATGAAAGTGTAGAATTAGCAGATAAGATTGTAAATGAAATGGAAAAGACAGTTGGTGATGTTCAAGGTTTTAATATATGGCAAATAAGAATGATTGATAGTAATGAAGTATTTTTTGAAAATGCTTTTATACAGGAAATGCAATTCCAAGTAGAATTTTCAACTACTGAATATGTGAATAATTCTAAACCTGAAAAACCTAATCACGGAAACCCTGATTTTAATAAACCTAATCACAAACATTGATAAATGTTATTTTTAATAAATAGAAAAATAATCATTGGAAACAATGAGGTTTTTTCTAAATAAATTTAGAAAAATATGATGATATAAGATATTATGGCAATAATTAAAGGTCGCAATATGATGTTATTTGTTGGTACAGGTACTACTGTAAAATCTATTGCACAAGCAACAAATCATACCTTAACTATTTCAGCAGATACAGTTGATATTTCTACAAAAGATATTTATTCTGGTAAATGGCAAACTTCTGAAATGAACACTTTAAACTGGAGTGCATCTTCTGAAAACTTAGTTTGTGATGACCCACAAGGTGTTTCTTATGAAGATTTAGTAGATTATATGATAAAAGGTACTAAATTAACTGGAGTATTTGGAATGAGAACTGGAGACTATAATGGTGAATCAAATGTAACTACTGGTGGTTGGACTCCTCTCGTTTCTGACGGATTGAAAGGTGAAATGATAATTACAAACCTTGTAAAAAATGCTCCTAATGGTGATAATGCTTCTTTCACAGTTGATTTTACAGGTGTAGGTCCTCTTACTAAATATGGTACTGGAAGTTCAGTATCAGTATTGTCAAATCAAACTCCTACTAAAGTTGAAGTAGCAAAAGAAAGTAAGTAATAACATTATATAATAGAATGAATTTTTGGTGGTGTGGGTTGCGACCTGCACCATCTTTATTTTCTAAATTTCTAATCACTTCATATGTGATATAAAATTGCATAACAATTTTTATTTTTAATAAATAAACAACTATTGTTTTTATGCAAATCACAATCAATAATAGAGAGTATAAAGTAAAATATACTATTAGAGCATTATTTATATTTGAACAAATTACTGGGAAATCTTTTGAGATAAAAACATTATTAGACCATTATGTTTTCTTTTATTCTATGATATTAGCAAATAATGAAGATAATGTTATTTCTTGGGATGATTTTATTGATGCAGTCGATAATGATAAAACTCTTATCGAACAACTCAATAAAATAATTACCGAATATCAAACAAAAGATAATTTATTTGATGATTCAGATAAAGAAAATAATGATTCTAAAAAAAAACTAAGTTTATCTGAACTATATGCTATTTTAACTCTACAACTTCATTTATCACCTGAATATGTAATGGATAGAATGGAGTTTTACGAAATAAGAGCATTAATGAAATATCAATATTATGCTCATAAAGATAACTGGGAACAAGCAAGATTAATTTCATATTTAATAGCACAGGTAAATTCAAAGAAAAAATTAAAATTCTCTGATATAATAGAATTTGAATGGGATAAAGAAAATGAAGTATTAAATACATCAGTATCAAATGAGGAAATAGCAAAACTTAGAGAACAAGCAAAAATGGTTGCTTTACAATTACAAAATGATTTAGGTTAATAGAATGGCAGATTATGTAGTAAAACTTAGTGGAAAAGATAATTTAACTCCTACAATCAATAATGTTAAGAATGCATTAAATGGTATGAGTTCTACTGCTAAGGGTGCAGATAAGATAAAAGAAAGATTTGACAAAATACAGAATTCAAGCATGAATCTGTCTAAAAAACTATCTGAAACCAAAAAGCAAATGCGAGAATTAGCGTCTATGGGAGGCACTAATACAAAGGCATTTGAAGAAATGGCAAAAGCAGCACAATCTTATAAAAAGTCATTAGATGAAGTAGATAAGTCAATAAAGAATGTAGGAAAGAACCCATTAGAAAAAGCAATGGGAAATGTTGGTGATATTACCTCTAAAATGGGTTTAGGTAATATCAGTTCCTCTATTACATCAGCAATAACAAATCCATATATATTAGCAGGAACGGCAGTTGTAGGTGCTACAAAAGCATTATGGGATTATGAAGTAGAATTAGATAGAAGTTTACAAAAGACTGCACAATTCACTGGTTTGTCTGGTGATGAATTAATGAGTTTAAGAAATGGTATTAAATCATTAGCAGATACATTCGGTACAGATTATGATACTGTTTTATCCTCTGTTGATGGTATGATGCACCAATTTGGTATTACTGGAGAAGAAGCATTGCAAATACTGAATGATGGTTTTACTTCAATGGGTGAAGGTGGTGCACAAAAGGTATTAGATTTAGTAGGTAAATATCAAGGTGCATTTAATGATGCAGGAATAAGTGCATCTGAATTAGTTGCTATTATTGGTAATACAAGAAGTGGAATATTCTCAGAGGAAGGAATGGATTTAATAGCCATGAGTGCGAAAAAACTTAGAGAATTTAATAAAGGAACACAAGAATCTTTAGAAGCAGTTGGAATTAATGCCGAAGAAATGTTTAATAAAATTCAAACAGGGCAAATAACAACTGTTCAAGCAATGCAACAAGTTTCTGAAAGAATAAAAGATTTAAGCCCTCAATCAAAAGAAGTAGGTGATGTATTTAAAAATGTATTTGGAAAACAAGCATCATCAGCAGGTATGGAATTAGTAAGTGCATTAGCAGATGTAGAAACTAATTTAGATGTAGTAAAACAACAAACTGGAGAATGGGGTGATGCAATGCAACAATTACAACAATCAAACAGAGAATTTGAAAATGCTATGTCTGCTTTATTTGGTGTTGCTGATGGTGGATTCTCTAATATGACTACTAAATTAAAAGCAGAAGTATTTGGTGCAGTTGCAAAGGTTATAAATGGTTTTATAGAATGGTATAATAAATCATTAGTTGTAAGAGGTGCTATTGCTAATATTGCTTTACAATTTAAAAATGCTTGGGAAGTAATCAAAGCCATATTAAAGATATTTATTGATTCTGTAAAAGGTTTAGCAGATGTTATTGAAGGAGTATTTACATTAGATTGGGAAAAGGTTAAAAGTGGTTGGAAAAATGGAGTGCAAAATATTTTAAAGACAGTTGCAACAGGTTTTGAAAATATTAAGGAAAATGTAAAAGATGCCGCTGAACAAACTTTACATGGTGAAATTAAAGTTATTCCAGTACCAGAAGAAGTTGAATATTCAGGTAATAACAGACAAATTTCAGGTAGTGGTTCTAAATTAGATAAAGGTGGTAAAAAAGGAGGAAGTAAAGGAAATAACTCATCAACAAAAGTTGAAACAGTTGCAGATGCAGGTTCTTTAGAAGCAGAAGAAAAGAAATTACAAGAGTTACAAAATTTATTAAAGAAAACCGACCCTACTAATTTAGATAGAGTAAAAGAATTAAATCAACAAATAATAGACCAACAAAAGAAAGTAAATAATTTAAAATTAGTTTATGATTTTAGATTAGATGTTGATTATACTAAAATGTCTTTTACTGATTTAGAGAAAGAAATTAAAAAATGTGATGATATTATAAAATCAAATATTCTTTCTGAAGAAGGTAAAAATGAAATAGAAGATAGAAGAAATGTATTAATTGAATATCAGGCAGAAATGCTTAATAACACTGTTGCAGGGTTATCGAAACAAATATCTGACATCGATAAGAGATTGCAAAATGAAGTATTAAATCCATCTGAAAGACAAGAACTATTAACTCAAAAAAGAATTAAGGTTTTAGCAAAAGCAGAATTAGAAGGTGATTTTTCAGATAAAACAATTAGTGGATTAGAAGCACAAATTTCAAGATTGCAAGAAAGATTGAATAATGAAGAATTAACAGTTACAGAAAGAATTAAGATTATACAATCTATTGAAGAAAAAAATGATTTAAAAGATAGATTAGAAAATCCTAATATTAAAGAAGGTTCACTTGCTTATGTTCAAAAACAAATATCTGATAAGAAAGCAAAATTGGAATTAGAGGTTGTTGGAAGTGATGAATATAATAGAATTGCACAGGAAATAGCAAACTTAGAAGATGAAGAACATATCATAAAAGTTAAAATTGAAAATGATGGTATTGATTCCAATATAGAAAAACAAGAAAAATTTAGACAATCTTTATCAGGTATTGGTGATGGTGTAAGTAAAGTTACAGGTGCATTTGGTAATCTTGCTGGTGCAATAGGTCAGGTTACAGAAAATGAAGGTATGGCAAAAGCGGCATTAATAGCACAAGCAATAGGAGAACTTGCATTATCATTTGCACAATCAATGAAAGGTACATTTACACCTTGGGATTGGATTGCAGCAGGTGTATCAGGTGCTGCTGTTCTTACTTCTTTAATAGGTCAATTAAGTTCATTTGCTACTGGTGGTGTAGTTGAAGGAAGTTCAATGATTGGAGACCACATGTTAGCAAGGGTAAATAGTGGTGAAATGATATTAAACGGAAGACAACAGGATAACTTATTTAATGCTATTGATAATAATAGATTAGGTGGAGGTGGTTTATCTGGTGATGTTAATTTCAAAATAGATGGAACGGTAATTAAAGGAGTTTTAAATAATCTAAATAAGAAAATATCAAAACAATCTTAAATGAAACTCTCCGAAATGGAGAGTTTTTATTTTTATATATAATAGTTACATATAAAATCACATGAAATACATAGGAGAGTTTAAGTCTATAAACGACAGAACATATAGAATTGAAATAGAAAATAAGAAAAGTGGAACAAATCAAACTTTAAAATTATCTGAAACTCCATTTGTTACTTCTATTAGTTCTGAAGATAAACATATTTATTCACCAATTAAATGTGGTGGTGCTACTGTTAATATCCTTTTAAATGAATATAACCCTGATTTTTATGCAAATAATTCAACATCTGTTAAAGTAACTCTATATGAAACTACAACAGGTTTAGATGTAGTTGAATGGGTTGGTTATGTAAGTCCTACAATTTACACACAAGGATTTGATAAATATTTTGAAGAAATTAGTTTAGACTGTGTAGATGGGATTGCTGTTTTAAAAGATATAAAATATGTTCCAGAGGGAAAAAAAGAAATTAGAACTTTTATTGATATAATTGGAAGATGTTTAAGTAAATCTAATTGTTATAAAACTCTTTATATTTCTGATAATGTTCAATTAACTTCGGTTACTTCATCCGAATCAGTTATTGAAATATTCAGAATTTCTGAAAGTGCTTTATTTGATAAGAAAGATGATGTTACTCAACCTGATGAAGATGTAGCTTGGAGTTGTTATGATGTACTTTTCCAAATTTGTCAATATTTAGGTTATACTCTTATTTCAGAAGGTGATAAAGTTATTATTTTAGATTATGATGCAATAAGAAAAGGAAATAATAAATATTTCAAATATACATTGAATGGTAAAAATCTAACCAATAAAACAACTGAAACCCTTTTATTCTCACATAAAATAGAAGAAAATTCTTATAAAGAGAATGGAACAAATATTGAAATGAGTGAAATTTATAATAAGGTTACTGTTGTAGATGAATTTAATGCTTTAAATGAAGGTGAAGCAACAACAGAAGGAAACTTAAATATTACTGCAAGTAGTGACCCATATTTTTCAGAAAGTTGGATTGAAAGTCAAGGAATTGGAAATTGGTATGATGTATGTGATACAATTACAGAAGTAGATGAAATGGGAAATAATGTTACATATCAAATTACTGTTCATAGAATGCACTCTGAAAGATGGTATTACACTATAGTAAAATATTACGATGACCCCAAGTTTAAATTTTATAGATATAGTAAAAATTCACCTTATACACCACAAGAAAGAACACAAGATGGAGCAGGATATGTAATGAATTCGAGAGGTGGAACATTATGTAAATATGTTCATGCTGAACTTGGTGATTCAACTGCTTGGCATAATTCATTACTTTTTTACAATAAGGATAGGTTATCATCTATGACCATGGAACAAAGAAGGTCTGAATGGATAAGGTTATTAAATGGAAAACTTTATAACCTTAATTATAAAGATTGTGTAGTAATGATGAACGGAAATCAAGGAAATGCCGGACACATAAGTGTAAGTAGATGGCAAGATTCTTATGAATATAAAAAGGCAAATATTTATGATGTAAGTTTTGATTCTGTTAGTTTTAAAGAACCTTATATGGACTATCCATGTGTTGAATATAATGATGATAACCCTGCTATTTTTGGTTCTCCTAATTCTTATATTAAAATTTCAGGTAAAGTTACAACACATGATGAATGGTGGAATCCATGGCCTATGAACAACGGTGCTGATAATGAGAAATTGAAATATAAGAAGAAGAATAAGAGTGGTGATGGAATGTTTATATGGGCTAAACTAAAATGGGGTGATTTATGGTATTGTGGTAGAAATGGTTCTGGAACATGGAGTACAGAAGAGAGATTTTTTAAATTATATTGGAATAATGGAATAGAAGGACCTGGTGGAACAGGTACTAAAAAAGATGGTAATAATCAGTTGATATGGGACCATCAAAGATATAATAAAACAATATTTGATAAGGCATTCCCGCTTGTAGAGAATAATGGAACAAATTTCGTAGTTGGTGAAGAAGGTTATTTTATTCCATGCCCGACAGAAGGTAATCTTAATGGTAAAATTAAACTCATTCTATATATGCCAAGAGATATTTGGGATAATAATGATAAAAGATGTGATAGATATTATACTTGTGTTCAATGTATAGAAGATTTCAAAATTGAAGGAAAATTAAATACAGGTGGTTCATTGGGTGATGATTCTGCATTAGATTCTGATACAGTATATACTAATTTATGTGAAAATGATTCACAAGCAGAAATGGATGAAATAACTTTCAATATCTGCACATTTGATAATAAAAATCAAAGTTATTCTGTTGTTGATTTTTTAGACACAAATAATTTATCACACTTTTTAGATAAAACATTTAATAAAGCAAATTATAATGGTGAAGGAAGTTCATTAAGACAAGAAGAACATCTTATTTATAAACTTGTAACTCAATATACACAACCACGATTAAAATTTGATTGTAATTTGAAATTATCTACTAATCCTAAATTATACGGATTATTTACTGATAAAACAATATCAGATAAAACATTCATAATCGAAGAATATGAGTGTGACTATAAGTACAATAAGATAAATTTAAAATTGATTGAGAAGGCTTAACTATGATAATTACTAAATATAATAGAGGAAATGGTAAATATACAATAGGTTCTGCTGCGTCAATAGCAGCAAATAGTTCATCTTCGAGTTCTACAACAAATTCCTCTTCATCTGCTGATTGCATGGTGTGGGGTAATTATTTTGATGGTGTAAGGGATTTAGAGGATAATATCTTTTTAAAAGGTTCTGTTTATGCTATACCTGAAAAGTATGATGGTTTTGATGAAGAAGATGATGATAATGAAGTTTATGTAGAAAAGGAATTTGAACCTTATGAAGATGATAATGGTGGAAATATTTATGCAAGTGGTAAAGTTGAAGCAAATTCAACTTATGGTAAATCAGTATTTTTAAACTATCCAACCGTTACTGGAGATAAAACTAATATTTTAGATTTATTTAAACAGTATGATGATGCTAAATTTTGGGGGCAAGGTTTAAAATCTAATAACTATAATATCATTGGCAATATGAAAGATGTTGGTGATATTAATTTTAGTGGTACTTCTAAAGTTATTGGTTCTATGTCAAATTCATCACTTAGACCTAATAGTTTATATTTAAATAATAGTGTTGTTATTTGTCCTTTTAATGGAAATCCATGGGAAAGAGCGACAAATATAAAAAATATTGGTGCAGCAACATTCATAAGTAATACTAATATTCAATTAAACTCTGTTATTGATTATTATAGTGATGGAAAATATTTTAACAATCCTCGTATTAATTGGTATATTTATAACCCAACTTCATTAGCACAAGAAGGTCATTGGTGGTTAGGTCCTACATGGACTAACGATGATACAACAAGATTTGGTTATGATGCAGTTGGTGCACATAAAAATTTGTCTTTGTATCCATCTTTTGAAGTACCTGATGATATGAAAAATGAAGATGGTAATCCTAATAAAGAATATTTCGAACAGTTTGAATTTAGTGTTGGTGCAAAAATAAAATCACATGCTTTTATTAAACACAATGGTACAGATAAACAATTCTTAATGGCAGATGGAAGTACAAAAGAATTAAAAGATTTAGGAGTTGCTACATCTGATGAAATACCTACAGTTCCAACTAAAGTAAGTCAATTAGAAAATGATGTTCCTTATGCAGAATATGATGCAGAATGCCCAGTTATATTGTTTAGTGGTATAATTCACTCAAATAATAACAATGGTAGTTTAACTTATCAACCGTGGGTAGTAAGACCATTATGTTATTCTCAACATACAGGAGTTAGTGGATTAACTTTAAGATATTTAAAAATTGATGGTGTAGAAAAATGTACATTAGATATTGAAGTAAATGCTAAAACAGGATGGAGTATAAAACCAACTTCAATACATTCACAAGTATCACTTGATGTATATTGTAACCCTGCTGCCGATTTTGGTGGTAATAGAAGGTCACAAGGTTATTGGATGACTGGTGGTGTTAGACCTGATAATAAAATATATCTTCAAGCATGGAGAACAGATGATGATAATAACGACTCAACTTGTAACGACCAAATAGCACATTCAGTACAGGAAATTAACCTTACAATATTTGGTATAGCAAAAAAGGTATAGTTATATTTTATTTTTAATAAATAGATAAAATTTTTGGTTATGCCAAATCAACATAAAACTAAAAATAAAAAACATCATCTATCCCAAAAGGTAAAGGATATATGGGTTTATTCGATAGGTTCATTAGTTATATTAGCAGGTGTTATACTATCATATATTGGTATTTATTTACCTCCACCTGGTGAAATTCACTCAACAGTATTAGTAGCATTAGGACAATTATGTTTATTCGGTGCTGCTATCTTTGGGATTCCGTACTATGTCAAAAATGAGGTTGGAGAATTTAAAACTGCTATGTATAAGTATATAAATAGGAAGGCAGAAAATATTACATCTGATGAAATCACAGAAGTTGAGGCAGAATAATCAACTAACTTCCTCAACTATTGTTTTAAATGGGTCTCTCGACCTAATGAATTTACCACAATCAATTACATAAATATTTATAGAATCATCATAATTGTTATAAACCTTTATGAGTTTTCTATACTTATTATGAGAATTTGATACATTCTTAAGGGTTATTTTCTTAATAGTTTCTAAAACTAATGACCTTTGTTCTGAAAATGTTTGATTTGAATAATCTAATTTAGTATTTCTTTGTTTGTTTATTTGTGATTGTTTAACAGAGAGGTCGTTTTCAAAAGACTTTTGTTGTTCCTTTAATACACTTAACTCTTTTTCGACAACCTCTCTCATATTGTCTCTCTTTTCAGAAGATATTTTACCATTTATCCATCTTTCTTCTATTTTATCTATTTTATCAATAGTTTTAGAGACTTTATTATTTATATTATTGAGTTTCTGATAAATCCTATCTCTATCATTTCTTAATATCTGTAATCTCTTTGATTTATCTCCACTATTATATTTCTTATGTAATTCAACAACCCATTTCCAAACTAAAGGTTCAATTATATCTTTATGAATAGAAATACATTCTCCATAAAAATGATGTGATTTATATTGATTTAAACATTTTACATAGGATAAAGTAGCATCATTATCTTCATTATGTAAAACACCTCTTAATAATGCTGGAATTAATCCATCTTTACGGGTTTCTTTATTCCATTTTGTATTTCTATCTGCTTTATTCCTTGCTTGGTAAAATAAATCTGTTGAAACAATAGGTGGATAATATGATTCACCTATATATGCAGTTCTTTTCAATATATTAACTACATGCCAATGATAAGTTTCTAATGTTATATCACCTAATTTACCTTCTTCATATAATTGTTTTGCTAATTTCTTTATAGATACATTCTCATTAACATATCTTTCAAATATTTCTTTTACAATCTCTGAATTTTTTGGATGTAAGATATAATTTTGGTTTTCATCAACATCATAACCAAACAACAAACCATGTCCGAAATACTTCTTTTCTGCTTTTTTCTTTTCTCTACCTCTCTTAAACCTCATCTTCCTTATATAACCTTCATTCTCTGCCATTGAAGCAAATATACCAAACAATATATTAGCAGTTTCCGAAAGAGTAAAATCATCTTTCAATACTCTACAATAAGGGTTCATAATGATAAGTTGAATTTTATGAGATACCAAATAATCCCTTATTGAATAAACTATTTTAGGTTGTCGGGAAATACGACTTATTTCATATACTATTACACAATCAATAGACTTATCTCTTTCGATATGGTACTTTAAAGTATTAAGACCATTTCTTTCTTCTTCACTTAATTCTACTGCCGATTCTTTATCCTCAATTATAATTAAGTTTTGAGGTTTATATCCCATCCTAATTGCTTCTTCTTTAACAACATCAGTTTGTTGGGTTAAGTCCTGGTTTAGGGTAGATACTCTACTTAATATTACACATTTTTTCATATATAAAATTATACAAAAATTAACAAATATTTATAATTCAAAATCAATGAATTATGAATTGATGTGTAAAATTAATAAAATATTGAATATCAGTAAAATAAATTAAACTATTTTAACTATTGCTATATACAATAGGTTAAATGATTTACGTGTACCCAGCTTTACATGTCTTGGCTACAGATGGTGAAGCAGGAAGGATTGAATTCCCTGATAGTTGCCCACCAACATTCCGCCACATCCGAAATCCGCGACATGTTTCTCCGTATGATCGACTCCTACCCCAAAGAACTGTTGGAACCTTCCACTAACGACACACAACTAACGACACACAACTCAAAACCTTCAACTCACAGCTCAAAACATAAAGCTACCAACTCAAAACTCACAGCCCCAGCCGGTCCCGGTGGCTTAAAGGTGCCATCCCGGAATTTCAAAGTGAAAGTGGGTAGCGCCGAGCGACCTCAGTCATGTCTGGGCGGAGACTATTCGCTCGTGCATTGCTCAGAGGTGGCTTACTGGAAGAAAACCAGACTGAAAACTCCGGAAGATATGCTACGTTCCTCTTGTTCGGGTATACTCTACAAACCTATGACCCTGATATTGTTGGAATCTACGGCCAATGGCACCGGCAATTTTTTCCACACAGAATACCAGGCGGCTAAAAAAGGAGAAAGTCAGTTTACTCCCTTGTTTGTGGCATGGTATGAGATACCCCAATATTCCCTGAGTTTCAATGAAGGAGAACGTGAGAATTTCGCCAGGGCATTGCTTGAGGGAAAAGACAACGAACAACCCGAAAACGATCGTAGTCAACCCGGTGCATACTTATGGTGGTTATGGACAAAAGGTGCATCACTGGAAGCTATACACTGGTATGTGAAAGAGAGGGCGAAATATTCCGACCATGCCCAGATGGCTTCCGAATATCCTTCAGATGACATCGAGGCTTTCGTGCATTCCGGCACGCGGGTGTTCGACCGTTATCGAGTGGAGGACCTTCGGGAAGACTGCACACTCATGCCGCAAAGGGGAGAGGTGTGCGGCGATGAACCTTCCGGTCCCGGTTCTCTTAAGAATCCAAGGTTTGTAAAGGATAACCAAGGAAGTCTCAAAGTATGGGATTTCCCGCAAATAGTGAAAGGAGAAAGAATCACCGACAGGTATCTCACCGTGGTGGATATAGGAGGCAGGTCATTGAAGGCAGACTGGTCGGTGATAGTGGTGTTCGACCGTGAACCCATGATGCAGAGCAAAGGTCCGGAAGTAGTGGCTCAATGGCGTGGTCATACGGATTTCGACCTGTTGGCATGGAATGCTGCCAGGATTGCCAAATTCTACGACGACTCTCTACTGGTGATTGAAAGCAATACACTAGAGACTCGTGACAGGGACAGAAACGTAGAAGGTGACCAATCGCATTTTCTCCTCAACCAGATTCGTGCCGTCTATAAAAACCTTTATTACCGCCGGGCCAACCCTGAAGACATACGACAGGGGAAGCCTGTGAAATACGGCTTCCATACCAATATAGTCACAAAACCGCTCATAATCGCCAATCTCGTAAAAGTGGTGAGGGAAGGCCTTTACACCGAGCGTGATCCCCAATGTCTCGATGAATTCCTAACCTATGAGCAGCGTCAAAACGGTTCCTATGGAGCCATAAGCGGCAAACACGACGACCTTTTGATGACCCGTGCCATCGGACTTCACATCGCCTTGAACGAAATGCCGCCGCCCAAACGTGTGCTCATATCAAACGACAGTTACATCCGTAATCGCCCGGGCAATTACGCCTCATTCTAAAACTAATTAAAGTTTAAAGTTTAAAGATGAAAGTTTAAAGTTTAAAGATGAAAGATTAAAGTTTAAAGTAAATTCTTACAACTCATAACTTACAACTCACAACTTACAACTCACAACTTAAAACTTAAAACTTAATACTTAAAACTTAATACTTAAAACTTAATACTTAATACTTAATACTTAATACTCATCTCCCTATGCTACTTCATCAATGCCGTGAATCTTTCGATTCCCTCTCTGATTTCAGAGCAAAACGCAACCGTTGCCGTGACTATACTTTCGGAAGGCAATGGAATGACATAATAGAAGTCAACGGATGCCGAATCACTGAGTATGAATACATCCTCAGAGAAGGCAACGTCCCGTTGAAAAACAACCTTATCCGTCGTATCGTGCGTAACGTTCTCGGAGTTTTCCGTTCACGTCTTCCCGACATCATGAACAGGTATTATTCAAAAGAACTCGAGCAAGTCGCTGCCGCCAACTCCCTCTCGGAACTCTTTAGCCGTTCCCTTGAGGAATTCCTTATTTCCGGTATGGTGGTTCACCGTAAACGCTTCGGTTTCAACAAAGCGGTTCCCGGCATATGGACCGAAATTGTGTCACCATCATCTTTTTTCTTCAATACCGATGCACGTGACAGTCGCGGATGGGATATAAACTTAATAGGTCAGATCCACAAAGTGGATTTCAACGACTGGTGCCGGGCATTCGTGAAAAACCGGGAGGATTTCTCAAGAGCCAAGAAACTTTTCGACGGGGGTTTGCGTCACCTGAACGTCACTGAAGTTTGGCGCAAGGAGGTCGTGCCCCGTGTGCTGGTTCACGACCGAAAAGCCGGTCTTGTTCGCAGGCTCTCCGAATCACAGGCCAAAGCCTTGAAAATGCCAAAGAAATGGATCCTGGACGAGGTGTGGAGATATTATTTCCTTTCTGACGACGGTTCCATTCTCACTGAAGGTGATTCTCCCTATATCCATGGTTCTCATCCCTATGTGATGAAATGTTATCCATATCTCGATGGGGAGATTCACAGTTTCGTGGGAGATATGATCGACCAACAGCGTTACACCAACCGTCTGATCACCATGTATGATTGGGTCATAAGGGCATCAGCGAAGGGTGTGTTGCTTATCCCGGAAGGAGCCGTGGACCCATCCAACTATCAAAACATTGCCGACCAATGGTCACGTTTCAATGGCGTTATCGTGTATAAGGGTGACCCCATGATTCCGGAACCAAAACAGATAAGCGGCAACATGTCGAACTTAGGTATTTCCGAACTCCTCGAAATTCAACTCAAAATGCTTGAAGATGTAAGCGGTGTCAACGGTATTTTGCAGGGAAACACATCCGGAGGTAACGTGAGCGGTGAACTCTACAACAGCCAGACTACCAACGCCCTCAATTCCCTCTCCGACCTCCTGGAAACCTTCACAGCGTTCATACGCGACTCCTCACTTCGGGATTACTCATTACTCTTAAAGAGTAAAGTTTAAAGTATAAAGTTTAAAGTTTAAAGATGAAAGATTAAAGTTTAAAGTTGAAAGTGTAAAGTGTAAAGTTTAAAGAAGTTACTAACAACTTAAAACTAACAACTTAAAACTTACGACTCACAACTAATTAAAGTTTAAAGATGAAAGTTTAAAGTTTAAAGTAAATTCTTAAAACTTACAACTCACAACTCACGACTTACGACTCACTCCTCACAACTCACGACTTACGACTTAAAACTTACGACTCACAACTCAAAATCCACAACCATGCACTATATCGACATTCCTTTCCGTAATCCGTCATCTGCTTCCGATTTTTCGTGCCCCGACGGTGAAATCAATCCTCACTACTTACAGCTTACAACCAACAACCCCCAACTCACACCCGATATTGACTTCGCCCTTGTCAGTACCAGGCTACCGGGTTGGAATATAAATCCAGACCAGTTCCCGATGAAAACACTCGTAGCATCAGAACCTTCCATGGAATATTGGACTTCTCTGGGTTCACAGCTACTTTCACAGTTCAAATCGGAAACCTCAAACCAGAACCTCTTTGTAGCACCTTTCTATGCCTATGCGGCCTGGAAAACCTATGACGGGATATATCTATCGCCATCCGACAGGATACTGTTGACACCCAACAGTACGGTTCCTCTTGTGGCTACCGACGGGAACATCAATTCCATCGAATTGGAATTCAAGATAGCGGCAGCCGTCTGTGAACTTTACTTCCGAATGCGTGCACCGGAAATCTTACGTGACTGGGTTGGAATTATTGAATCCCTTCAGATTTTCGTTAGCGATCCCATTCAAAACTGGAATACTTTCCAGGCTTTTATCCCTTACAAGCACATAACTACAGACAGCTATTGTGAATCGCTTGACCTTGATTCCGGAGAGATAGCCCAAAGAAGAGTCTGCACCGAAACCCTGGCTTTGGCTTGGAGGGCCAATTTGACTCAGTCAGATAAGAACGGACCAGGTAAAGGAGGGGATATTAAATTCTATCCTTTCGCCTCCATTCCGCTTGGTGAAGTAGATATCAAATCATCCTGGTCATCCCTAAGTTCCTTTAAAGAATCCCAAACGGTGCCCAATAATACTGAAACGGTAAAAGACGGTCAGGAACTAATCATCCAAGGTACGGGTCGTGAAATCTCAATTTCCACGCGTCCTCTCAAACTCACTTCAGCCGCGCGCTTCAAACGTTTAATACGTGCATACCTCCGTGGAAATTTCAATCCCTCAAAGATCACTTTCAGTATATATGCAAGCCATGATATGCTTTCATGGTGGTGCATATCCAAAAGAACCGGAGGAGAGGTTTTGGCTTTCCCACAAACCTCTTTCCGGTTTTTCAAGGCACAGGTTGCAGGAAAATTGGAAACAGGGGAAAATTTACAAGGAATATCCTTTACGTATGTTGTGTATTAACCCTATTTTGGTTATCTTTGAAGGCTAACAAAAAACAATAACCAACTGCCTTATATTATGAAAAAAGCTATCCTGATCTGTTCGTTTCTGTTAGGGATCTCCTTGTTGCCGTTATCTGCACGGGAGACCTGTAATTCCATCACCCTTCACGGCAAAACCTACAAAATAGGTAATGTTTATGGCCATCCACAGGCCACCCGTGCCTCCATAGAAGATGATATTATATATGATCCACAGGGCACCACCCGCCTTTATGAAAAACAGTGTTACGGCACATCGGTTTGGAACGGAGCCATGCAGCTATATGAAGAAAAGTTCCCCGCTACAATAGTGTGGGGCAACAATAATGATGTGTATGTACAGAATATTCTGTCTACAATGCCTACCGAAACTTTTGTGAAAGGCACAATCGACGGCAATATCATTACATTCCCTGCCGGGCAGGTGGTGTTAAGAGAGGAATTCGACTCTAATTACGGTGTCGGAGTCGGCATAGGCCGCACCCAGATTAATGAAGAGGAAGAGACCATAGATTTCTTCTACGACCCTGAGGTGACAGAATTCCAAATGACGGTGGATGAAAAAGGTAATCTTGATTTGATACTCCCCGGAGAACCCTTCAATGGAGAAGAACCAACAGAATACATTCTTTGCTATTATTTCACCGATAATGAGGAATTCAGCGGCTTCTCTGATTTCTACCAGCATTACACAGCTAAAGAATATCAGATTGTCTCCTTGCCTGAAGGAGTGGAGACTGAACAATATGTCTATGTTGACGATTATGACTACGCAAGTTTTGTGGAGGTGGCATTCACCGACGATTATATCTATATCTTGGGTTTGAACCCGATGATGGAAGAAGGAGTGGTGAGAGCAAAAATCAATGGAAACACCGCAACCATTGCCCAAAATGAATATATGGGAGTATACATGGGTATGGATTATATCTTCACAAAGGTGTTGATTGATAATCCGGATTTCGATGACAACGATTATTTCAGCCCCGAATATATCATGGCTCCGGCCAACCAGGGATTCAATCTTACATTCGACCGTGAAGCCGGCATTATCGTTGCGGATACTCCGGGAGTGTATCTGAGTTTCCAACCGGATGAAGACAACTATGAAAAAAGCATCTGTGTTTTAGGTGAATTCACCCTTACATATCAGGCTACATCAGCGGGTACTCCTGCAAACCCGACGCATCTGCTTTACTTGGAAAACTGGCTTCTTTACCAAGGTTTTTCAGACTTCCAGTTCTATCTCTCAAATTATTCTACCGAGGGACAATTGCTTGATGTAGAAGGTATTTTATATAGAGTCCTGGTAAACGGAAATCCCATTATTTTCGGTGAGGGTCCCAGAGTGAATTTCTTCAATGAATCGGTAACAGCGTATCGCGGTGTGCCTGCGCAACAAATGTGGCTTCCTTATATGTTCATGAATGACGAGGACATCTATAAGCAATTTAACAACCAGTTCGGAATCGGTATCTATGAATTTGATGTCAAGACAATCGGCGTGCAAAGTCTTTACTACCATGATGAAGTATACACTTATAGCGACATAGTGACGCTTGACGTAGAGACCGGTGAAGTGACAGAAACACCCATGGGAGTGCAGACTGTGGTGGGTGCAAATGTGGAAAAGGTGGAATACTTCAATCTTTCGGGCATGAAAGTAGACAATCCGTCACATGGAATTTTCATTAGGAAAACAACTTATTCAGACGGAAAGGTAATCACTGATAAACAACTAATCCCGTAAATTTGTTATATTTGCAGAAAAATAGAGTTTTTATAGTTTTTGATGTTTTTATTGT
This sequence comes from Muribaculaceae bacterium, assembly GCA_022510405.1. Lineage (GTDB taxonomy): Bacteria > Bacteroidota > Bacteroidia > Bacteroidales > Muribaculaceae > Lepagella. The sequence goes on from JAFLTP010000015.1 coordinate 49,144, forward strand.
TTTTAATGACATCGTTTAAACTACTATTTTAGATTTTTGTTATGATTTCCTCTGACTATAAAGACCTGCAAGTTTGGAATAAATCCATGGATTTAGCTTTGGAAATTTATGATTCATCAAGAGACTTCCCGGAGGAAGAAAAATTCGGTTTAGTATCGCAGATGAGAAGGGCTGCAGTGTCGATTCCTTGTAATATTGCCGAGGGACATGCAAGATATTCAGATAAGGAATTCATACATTTTTTAAAAATAGCTTTAGGTTCTAATGCTGAACTTGAAACCCAAATAATACTGAGTCACAGGTTAGGTTTTTTATCCAGTGAAAAACATGATCTTATTTTAAAGGAAACTAAGGATATAAGTAAAATGACTATTTCCTTTATCAATTATTTGGAAAATAAAATAAAACACCCCAACAACTCCAAAAACAATAACAACACTAAAAACAACAACCACAATAAAAACAATAATAACACTAATAACAAATAACAACTAATAAACAACAATGGCAAAAAACATTGATCTTTCAAAGTATGGCATCAAAGATGTCAAGGAAGTAATCTACAATCCTTCCTACGAGGAGCTCTACAAGGCAGAAACCGACCCTTCTCTCGAAGGATTCGAAAAAGGAACAGTTACTGAACTCGGTGCTGTTAACGTTATGACAGGTGTTTACACCGGCCGTAGCCCTAAGGATAAATTCATCGTTCTCGACACCAATTCAAAAGACAACGTATGGTGGACAACAGAAGAATATCCCAACGACAACAAGCCTGTGACTGAAGAGGCTTGGAAGGAAATCAAGGAAGTGGCAGTTAAGGAACTTTCCGGCAAGAAACTTTATGTAGTTGACCGTTTCTGCGGTACCAACGCCGACACCCGTATGGCTGTCCGTTTCATCGTGGAAGTGGCTTGGCAGGCTCACTTCGTGACCAACATGTTTATCGCCCCGACAGCTGAAGAACTTGAAAACTTTGAACCCGACTTCATCGTTTACAACGCTTCAAAGGCTAAACTCACAAACTATAAGGAACTCGGTCTTAACTCAGAAACCGCAGTTGTTTTCAACACCACAACCAAGGAACAGGTTATCATCAACACTTGGTATGGCGGCGAAATGAAGAAAGGTATGTTCTCAATGATGAACTATTACCTCCCATTGAAGGGCATCGCTTCCATGCACTGTTCAGCCAACACCGACAAAGAAGGCAAGAACACAGCTATCTTCTTCGGTCTCTCCGGTACAGGTAAGACCACTCTTTCCACCGACCCGAAACGTCTCCTCATCGGTGACGACGAACACGGTTGGGACGACAATGGCGTATTCAACTATGAAGGCGGTTGCTATGCGAAGGTTATCAACCTCGACAAGGAAAGCGAACCCGACATTTACAATGCTATCCGTAGAAACGCTCTTCTCGAAAACGTTACAGTTGACAAGGACGGCAAGATCGACTTCACCGACAAGAGCGTGACAGAAAACACACGTGTTTCTTATCCTATCAACCACATCGAGTCTATCGTAGAACCCGTATCCGCAGGTCCTGACGCGAAGAACGTTATCTTCCTTTCAGCAGATGCATTCGGCGTGCTTCCTCCGGTATCTATCCTCGACGACGAGCAGACTCAATACTACTTCCTCAGCGGTTTCACAAGCAAACTCGCCGGTACTGAACGTGGTATTACAGAACCGACTCCTACTTTCTCAGCTTGCTTCGGCCAGGCATTCCTCGAACTCCACCCGACAAAATATGCTGAAGAACTCGTGAAGAAGATGAAGAAGAGCGGTGCCAAGGCTTACTTGGTGAACACAGGTTGGAATGGAAGCGGCAAGCGTATCTCCATCAAGGATACACGCGGTATCATCGACGCTATCCTCGACGGCGCTATCCTCAAGGCTCCTACCAAGAAAATTCCTATCTTCGACTTCACAGTTCCTACCGAACTTCCTGGTGTAGATCCGAAGATCCTTGATCCTCGCGACACTTATGCTAATTCTGAAGATTGGAAAGTTAAGGCTGAGAAACTTGCAGGCATGTTTATCAAGAACTTCAAGAAGTTCGAATATAACGAAGCAGGCAAGAAACTCGTGGCAGCCGGTCCGAAACTCTAATGGGTAGGAGTTATCCCAAACTCCTAAAAACGGGAAGGAGGTTTCCTAACCTCCTCCTTATAAACCTAAAAAAGAGCCTTTTTTAAAGGCTCTTTTTTTATTTGTAGCTGCAGCCATCCTCGGCTGCTCAGGTATCTACTATCCTTTTTTTATCAAAAAGTAATTCTTCTTGCCTTTCTGCACCAAAATATATTTTCCGTTAAGCAAATCCTCTGCTGTAACGTTAGCATTCGGATCTGTCACCTTCTTCTTGTTGATGCTCACGCCACCTTGCTGCACCATCTTTCTCGCTTCCCCTTTCGACGGGAAAACCTGAGTCTTCACAGCCAGGAAGTCCAATAACGGGATACCTGCGTTCAATTCCTCTTCCGACACCTGGAATGTTGGCACACCTTCAAACACCTCCAGGAATGTCTTCTCGTCAAGGTTCTTCAGGGCTTCGTCGGTTGCGTTTCCGAACAGAATACGGCTCGCTTCAACAGCCTTGTCATACTCGTCACGTCCGTGAACCATCACCGTCACCTCCTCTGCAAGTTTCTTCTGCATCGGACGTGCGCCCGGATTCTGTGCGTGTTCAGTCGCCAATGCATCGATCTCTTCCTTGGTTAGAGTGGTGAAGATCTTCAGATACTTCTCGGCTTCGGCGTCGCTCACATTGAGCCAGAACTGATAGAACTTGTATGGGGATGTGTAACGTGCGTCAAGCCATACGTTGCCGCTCTCGGTCTTGCCGAATTTGCTGCCGTCGGGTTTGGTTATGAGAGGGCAGGTGAGGGCATAAGCCTCGCCGCCTGTCTTCCGGCGGATAAGTTCGGTGCCGGTGGTGATATTGCCCCATTGGTCGCTACCGCCCAACTGAAGTTTGCAATTCTTGTCCTGGTAAAGATGTAGGAAATCGAATCCCTGGAGCAACTGGTAGGTGAATTCCGTAAAAGAAAGACCGTCACGAGCCTCGCCGTTGAGACGTTTCTGCACTGAATCTTTCGCCATCATATAGTTCACAGTGATGTGCTTGCCGATCTCGCGTGCGAAATCGAGGAAAGTAACATCCTTGGTCCAGTCGTAATTGTTGACCAGTTCGGCCTTGTTTGGTGCGTCAGAATCAAAATCCAGGAAACGTGCCAGCTGTTTCTTGATAGCCTCCTGGTTGTGGCGCAATGTAGCCTCGTCGAGAAGATTTCTTTCCGCGCTCTTGCCTGAAGGGTCCCCGATCATACCGGTTGCGCCACCCACTAAAGCCAACGGCTTATGGCCGCAACGTTGGAAATGTCTCAACATCATAACGCCGCAAAGATGTCCTATATGCAGAGAGTCAGCCGTGGGGTCGATACCTAAGTAGGCAGTAGTCATTCCCTTCTTAAGTTCCTCCTCCGTTCCCGGCATCACGGTATGAATCATACCTCTCCATTTCAATTCCTCAATAAAGTCCATATATCTTGTGAGTTGTTAGTTTTAAGTTTTAAGTTGTAAGTTGTAAGTTGTGAGTTGTAAGTTGTGAGTTGTTAGTTATAAGTTTTAAGTTTTAAGTTGTGAGTTGTGAGTTGTTAGTAACTTCTTTAAACTTTAAACTTTACACTTTAAACTTTAATTAGTTTTAATTGTGAATGCAAAATTAATAAAATTTCCCCAATCCCTTCAGTAAAGAAAACCAAATAGCCAAAGAGGAATCCTATTGCCGATGCCGAATTCCATATTGTCTACCGCCAAAAAGCTATCGGGTATATCTGCGATTTGTCGGTAGCTTTTGTCTTTACCGCCAATCTCCAATAAGTATCTGTTCTCAATAATTAGATCCCCGCTTTTCGGATAACCGATTTTATATTTGGAATTCACCATGGAAGCCAAAAAAGTTTCCCTTACCTTTCCTAAATTTTCATTCCCTAAAGCATAGAGCAGGGAAGAATTGTCAAAGAGAATCTTCTGGGGTTTGATGATCGATTTCGGATTGATTTCGGTTTTATAATATATAAGTCTGAATATTTCAGCCCTGTCAAGTAGATACAAGATTTTCACCAATTGATTATGGGTGATATCTAATGAATTGGCCAAATTACTTGCATTTAAAGGAGAAGGACTTTGCGAGGCGAGAATTGTCAATAATTTTTTACATTTCACCAATGTGTTATATTCCACATTTTCCACAGCCGGGATATCGTTGTCGATGACTGTGGTTATTATGTTTTCCACTCTCATTAGATATTCAATCCGGGTGGAATCTTTATAAAAAGGGTAATACCCCTCTACGAGATATCTGTGGAACAATTTCAACACAGGAATTTCTTCAATTATTTTATTGGCAAGGGATGTATGGTTGTAGAGTATGTCTTCCAAAGAAAATTCTTTGAAATCATAACCTTCAAAAGCTAAATATTCTCTGAAAGATAGGCCCCTCAGATTAAAGAGCAGCAACCTTCTGGATAGATCCGATATTGAATTGTCAATTTCAAGTAACGATGATCCCGTGAAAACGATACTCAAATCCGGGTAGAGATCATAGATATTTTTAATTTGTTGTTGCCAACCCCGAAATTTGTGCACCTCGTCCAAAAAGAGATGTGTAATTCCCCTTTCTAATGATAATTCAGCCAAATCAATCAATGAATGGTCGGCAAACCAAATATTGTCTAAAGTAACATATAGCGCCTTGTTTTTATCCGGGAACCCTAAGGCCATTCTTTGAAGCATGAGAGTGGTTTTCCCAACTCCTCTGGCACCTTTGATTCCTATGAGGCGATTATTCCATGGAATCTCGAAGTATAAATTACGAAAATGCTTTAAAGGTGTTTTCTTTAAGATTGCGTCGCTTTGTTTCTTCAGTAAATCCATATGTCGTTGATTTTATGGATACAAATTTACTGTTTTTTTTATTTCAATAAAAGAAATATGAAATCTTTTATTCCAATAAAAGAAATGTGGAATCTTTTATTCCAATAAAATCTCTTAAATCTCTTTCAAGATAGGTTTTCACATAATTGGGATAATATAATTTGGGAATGTTTTCATCCGTCCAGATCACAGGATAAAAACCGGAATACAGTATATTATCCGTCCCTTTATCTTTGGTTAGCGTATCTATTTCTTCAAGCGCGAAAGGCATAAGGGAATATACTTTGACATAGAAATAATCGCTTAACAATCAAGAATATGAATATAATTTATGCAAAACTGCAATTGCATTGCAAAATTACATAATTATTTGAGAAATCGCATTTGTTGATGCTCACACAACTCCGAACTGTTCCCTTTTTTTCTGATTCGATAGCTTGGCTCTGCGGCAGCGCTTCATCTAATTTCGGTTCGATGCCGTGGCAGTGCGAAGCACCACATCAAAATCAGGTTGGCATATCCTTTCGGCCAGTTGATTCATTTTCCGGCTTATCGGTTTTATCAATTTGGTTCCCTTAGGATATTTGATGGAGATTATCAAAAGCCTTCCCTCCTTACAGAGATCGGAATCATGTTCGGAGGGATGAAATTTCTCGCTGAATTCCTCATACTGAATCCGGATCAAAGAGCCTCCATAATTCTCGCACAAATCCCTGATCTCTTTTTCCTTTCGAGAAATGGCAGCGGTTACAATAATGCCTTTCTCCAATACATTGCATACGCAATCTTCAGCTATCTGTGCTATTTCCTCCTCGGTGGCATCATGATGCACCACCAAAGGCATCTTGTCTGGATTTCTGAGAAGGAACAGATTGCCGTAAAGATCGCAATCTATATCATCAATCTTCAAATTCCTCATTTTTTTGAAGAATTCGGGGAACTGGATCCTCATAGCCAACCGATGCGGATTCTCTTTTATATATTTTATCAAAGTTTGCAAATTGATAAAGCTCCAGACGATTCTGTCGGTATAGTTCGGCTTGAAAATATCTTCTGCAGAAAAAATTTTGTTCATACGCCTGGAACATTCCTCAGCGATGCCTGCCTTCAGTCTTCCGATATAATAGCCCAAATGCTTAGGAAGCCGTTCCTTTACTTGGAGAAGTATATGCACATGGTCGGGCATAACCTTAAATTGAAGCATCTGGAAGGATGTGTATGTCTTATCAAAATTGAAAAGATGCTTCTTGATTATAGAGCCCACCAAAGATCTTTTAATATCGGCACAGCCGGGAAAGCCGGGTAGAATGGAAGCATCCCCTATCACTTTTCCAAAGGAGCCGCATTTTTCCTGTTTCTTTAGGATAATGTGATATTTATAAGTGTCTTTGTAATCATGGCTTTTCTTCCTCCTTTCGTAGGAATGGATGAAATCTTTATTGAGGAAAGAGGGCTTTTCCATAGAAAATTATTTTGAGATATCGCATCTGATGCTCACACAACTCCGAACTGCTTCCATTATTCCGATTCAATTGCTTGGCTGAGCGGAAGCACTTCCTCTATTTCCGGTTCGATGCCGTGGCAGTGCGAAGCACCACATCAAAATCCGGTTTGAACCGCATAGAACTGAAAGACACTGCAAATCTACAAAATCTTTCAGACAGGAGCAATATCTTCTAATTTCCGGTTCGCTGCCATGGCTGTGTGGCAGCATTTCCTCTATTTCCCGGTTCGATTGCTTGGTTGTGCGGCAACACTTCTTTTAATAATGGCTCGGTACTGTGGCTCTGCTGCAACTCTTCAATTAATTATGGCTTCGTGTTTACGCTGTTCGACAACATCTCGGAGATATGTGATTCAAGCCAACCCCCGGCAAGAAACATCGGAGATGTAAGCCTCCTGGGGTACTTATCCGCTCTATCTCCCTCAACCTCGGAGAGGTTGAATATCGGATGAAATTTCTCCCTAACTTCCTCATGTGGAATTCACAATAAAGCTTATTGCAAAATTACAAACCCTATATTCTATACAAAAGGTGTAGTTCAGTTAATATTTACCACAAAGCTATATTAATCCCCTAAAACTGAGTGGCAGTCTTTGGGCATTTACAAGGATTATAAAACATAATAACTTACACTAAACAGATGAAGAGAGGGGATTAAAGGGTGTTAATAAAAGTTTTAAATGCAATTATGGGTTCGGAATTGCCTCCGAACCCCCAGATCATAAAATTTATATCAATAATTTTAATTCGAAATTAAGATTCAGTAATTACAATAGAAAAAACATAGGTACTACTTCCAGTTGAACGTTTTAAAGACATTTCGAGTTCGTTCTTATCCCCAAAATCGTCTTTAGTAACCGTATAGGATACTGAAGCGTTTGTGCTGGAATATTTTATATCTGAATCCAGGCAAATATCAAGACCACCACCTCCTCCTGCTGTGGTAACGGTGATTTTACATGGTTTATAAATCTTACAGGATATTCTGGCAGAGTTGGATCTTAAGTTGATGGAATTTGCAGTACTATTGGAGCCAACGCCAAAATTACCTCCAGAAAAAGACAAATATTCTAATGGTCCATGGGAGGATTCATCATAAGCATTTTTATAATTAGATCCTTGATCATTGAAATAGCTATAAGCCTTTTGGAAATCATTTCCTAAAATTGTTGCATTCCAAGTAGGTGGGGCTTGCAAGTTATTATAGGATCCAATATCAGCAGGATCTGAATTGCCAAACACTTCGCTAAAATATTCATCACCAACTTGAGAAATAGCCTGCAAATATAATGTTCCTGAAGTTCCGCTCAAAGCAATCATGGGAATATTAAAAGTGCAATATCCATTGTCACCAATCACGGGAGTAATAATTGCTTCTCTTAAGGCATTTCCGGTTCCTGAATATATTCTGAATTTATAGTCTGTTACAGGTATAATATTTCCTTCATATTTTAAGGGTTCAATACTGACAGCATCAATATAGGGATCAAGTATGTTTCTATAAGTTTTAGAGGTATGACTGCCTGATGGAACCGAACCGAATGTCAAGGTTATCGGATCCAAGAGAGTAGGATCCTGTTCCACACCATAACCTTGGAAAGTAGCAGTGCTATTGACTCCATCCTCATTTAGCAAAGGAGGAACAACATTAGGGTTTTTCTTATCAATGAGATATAGCGCTCTCATAAATTTATGTTTGGACTCTAATGAGTTTTTATCCCTAACTCTTGCTGTAACATCATATTGATTAACCTGAAAACCTAATTTATCGGTATTAGTTAAACTTATCTGCCCCGTTTCATATTTATTGATGAAATCATACAAGTCATAAACCTCAGAAACCTCAGCAGAATTTTTAATAATTTTTATACCGTCAAGGAATGATGTAGATATATCCCCTGAGGTGAGATAACCTTTTGCAATCTCTTTAGACAATATCCCATTAAGGTTTCTTTCCGGCCATTTACCGGTTTCTGTGAAATCGGTATATTCATCTTGTTTAATATTATACCAGATATCATAATAATCGGTTGTGTTTATATATTCAATATCATTTTGATTGAACCCGACAATTCTAAATGCAATATCCGGATATTTGGAGAGCAACATGCCGGTTCCGCCTTGTCCGTTATTGAAATTGGTGAAATTTGTGTTATTAACGGTTGGTTGTAAATGACTTGAAACGGTTGGAGTACCGGAGTTCTTAACATATATCATCTCGTAGTCTTCCCGAGCAAGATAAACAGGGAGTTGTTCAATACCATTTATCTGATAAAAATATGAACATGGACCTTCTTGGGTTGAGTGTTGATCCTCATCTGTTAATATCCTGGAACCCGCGTTAACGGCTTTCTGGATATCAAAAATATAGAGACCCCGAATATTGGATTTATCAGAATCTGAAGATTTTGCTACATACAACCTTAATCCATCGAATTGGAAACCTTGGATATCCGGACTAACACTTTCATCCTGAATATTTTTAATATAATCAACGATATTTACATATTTGCCATTGTGGTTTATCAATATTTTATCTTTCAGCTTATTAAAATAGACAGCATTGGGACTAGTACCTTCACAATAAGTAGTCAATGCATCAAATGCTTTTACCTCATCGCCATTTTTATCTGTGGTATTAATGATATAGTCGCTACTTTCATTGGTAGGGACAGGCCATAATCCGGAGAAACCATCTAAATCACCGTGAGAGAAATTATAACATAAATCTACATTGAAGTTTTGTCCTATCTCTTCATCGTAAAATGTACCTAAAAGCCTGAAGGCTATGTCCTGATTGCTGAAATCGGGATCATTGTCAGGTTTCAATTTAACCTCTGCAGAAATCTCTTTTTTATCTATAAGGGTTTCGACTGTTGGTGCAAGATAATTAATCTGCCATATTTTACCCGATTGGTCGTATTGGTGATCTGCTGAAGTAGTAACCTGAAGTTTAATTTTATTCACATCCAAAACCTTAATTTTATAATAATAATCTGTGTTCCGAATGCAAGAATAGTCCATTAATCTTTTGGCAAAGTCCGTCTGAGAAAGAGTATTTCCGTTATCATCCACAAGAGTCACCCCATCCTTATCATTGCAGAATCCTTCATGAATTACATATTCCACTTCTGCATTTCTACCTTCCTTTTCATCCCTTAAATTCATCTTAAGAATAAAATAGGAAGCCTTGTTGTTCCACTCAGGACCATTTTCATTGACTCCTACTAAATTAAGAAAAGCACCATCTTCCTTGGTTCGTTCCCTGTCATGATAATCCTCAAGCCCTTCTGTATAATAAGCCCAATGCTTGTTTTCAAAATGTTCAAATGAAAAGCTATTATTAATTGAAGGTTTTTGCCAATCCAAGTCTAAATAACCATCGTTTAAGACATCTGCACTATTAGGTGAATATTTTGTTTGAGTACTGTTTTGACCTGGAGTATATTCAAATTGATAATTATTTTCTCTTGAGGTATAGTCGAATATATTAGTTCGTCTTTGTGCCAGATAAGCCGACTTTGGAATATTTACAACCTTATATTCCAGATTAGTAATAATCATCTGATCATCTCGCGTTTCAATATCTACATTAATTTTGGAACGCATTCGCCTCAACTTCATAACGTACCCGTCTGTGTCAAGACTTTGAATTTTCCCATTGTTAGATTTATCATCTACGAAAATATCCACATCCGGGTATCCGGATAAAATTCCAAAAGGATATAGATTTACTTTGTTGTCATTTACATCAACAAATTGATTAACTTTTGTGTAAATATAACCTGAACCGGCATTATTGGAATCTTGCAAGTATAGATACCCCATTAACATTGGGGTTTGATTCGGGAAAAGACTTTTTTGAGTATCAATTGCGATATCAATAAAATCTTTCCAATTATCAGCTTGTTGCAAAGCAAAAATCAAGTCATCTTTTTCAATATCAGATCCATCCGCAGGAGTGGCATCTATATTATTTGTGATTTTAATACCATCATAATTTGCTATACCTACTACACAATATTTGTCACTATATTTATATGCTATACTTCCATCAAATTCAAGTTTGACAAGATCAATAATTGTAGTACCAGAAGCAGCGAGTCGGTTACCTAAATTCAATTGTGCACCACCTACTCTGACACCATCAGATTTTCTATACACACCCACCCAAATATCATTCAGATAAATAGCTGCTCCGGGAGTCATATCTACTGCTCGCGTACGTGTTTCCGGAATATCTATAAAAACTGAAATTCCTTTGGATTCAAATTCAGCAATAGAGTTTTCAGTTTTGATTGACAAATCATCCACGCATGATGAGAAAAGAAAACTAATAAGATAAAAGATATATATTAATCGTTTCATTTTATATAATCATTCAAAAATAATTCCACCCACAGTACGTTTTTCTCCGTCAATAACTTCTACATTGATATCATCCCCATCTCCATAGGATACAGTAACTCTATAGAAATGATTTCTTAACAAAGGGTAAGGGTACATATCTTTATAAGTATATTTGCCATTCTTATCATTATCGGCAGGACTTAATGCCTTCACTTTGGCAAAATAGCCTGGATTTTCTGTACCAATTCCATTATTTACATTAGGCGTATAAGAAGCCTGGTCCAGATAATTATAAGTGTTATTACTATTTACATAAGTCAATCCCACGGTCTTTAAAATATCATGAGCCGGATTAGCATCTATTGAATAATCTGTTAATGGTATATGATAAATATAGTCTGTTCCTGTCGAGGCATTCTTACTACTTTTTATCGTTACCTTAACTCTAAAATAGTTGATTAAACCATCTGAAATTAGATTATTCAATGGGTTAGGGTCATTGATATTTTTTTCTCCACAGTAGATTACCCACCTATAATACTGGTCTTCAATGGGAAGATAACAATCCTGAATGGATGTGCAAGTCAATCTTTGGGTTATAGGATTAAATATACGAGGGTATTTTGTGTCATCAGTTTCCTGATGTATATTATCTGCTCCCCGATCACCGAAAGTCCATCCACTGTCTTTCCAAATACCATAGAACCAACTAAGTTTGTCAATATAATCTGTACTCACACCATCCGCATAAAGCCCATAATTTTTTATACTATTCCATTCACAATCTGTGGTATGGTTGTCTTTCCATATTTGGTCGGTTGGAGTTGATACATCCATAGGCTCGCATCTCGCGAGGAAATTATTGGCAAAAATTGTAGCAGATTCATTATCAGCATCCACGTAATTTCCGCTCAAATCATACATGGGTATTCTAAGTTCAATTTTCACCACTGAACGAAGCAGAGAAATAGTTTTATAATCATATTCTCCCGTTTGAGAAGCAGTCGGTTCTGAAAGATTGAAAGTGGTACCTTTCACCCAGCTTGAGAGAGCTGCATATTTCTGGATGCCATACATTGGAATATATTGAGGTGGTAAACCTTCTTGTTCAGGTAATCTATACCTTTGAACAGCCGTTGAACCAATGGTGTAGGTTAATGTAGGATGAATCCAACTTGACACAGCACCCATTTTAGGGACTGTTACCAAACCTTCGTCTCCGATATCCTCCAAACCTTCTTCCATAATAAAGGCATAGCAATTGCCAGAGCGGTTTTTATTTTCATATAAAGGATCGTACTGACAGTGATGTAAGTCGAATACCTTTTTCACTAAATCAGGATAATCATCCGGGTAATCATAAGAGGCCACACTATTCTGATAATTCCAGAAAGGACCGTTCTTACCAAAAGTTTTAACACGTCGGTCAGCTTCTGCAAGGTCCGACAGTTCAGGTAAGGTTATATCTGAAGGACGATTTGCAAGAATTGCAATTTTGAAATCTTCTTTTTTAAGTATTTCAATTATTCTGTCCCAGTTATATTTGGCATCATCATCCAACTGTACTCCGTCATTGCTTCCTACATCGTCGAAATTGTCACTCAGGTATTGAAACACAGGCACACCAACACGCCAATGGGTCTTACCATCGTCACTTGACACCCTTGTAAACCATCGGCTACGTGACTCAAAAATAAATCTGTCTTGGCTATCAAAGAAAAGAATTCGGAATTCTTCCGGGTCAAGATGATTTTCCCATTCAATCAGCTTTGCATCATCCGGAGTTTCATCTGCCCTTGTAGAAGAACCTCCCATGCGATCGAGACTGACATCGAAGGCTAACGAATAACCTTCTTTAAAATCCTCAATATTAAAATCATCTTCATTTTTAGAATTTTCCTTTTCTGAGAGAATATCATCAGTGCAAGATCCTAAAAAGAACAGCAATAAGCCTACAAAATATGATATATGTAAATACTTCATTATCAACACTTAACAAAAGATTACATTGTTACAACAATTTCTTGCATATGCATGGGAATTATCTGCATTTCAACTTTAAGCTGATTCCTCTTATTGGTATAGTTAGGGACAATAGGTTTAAATGGATTTGAAACCGGGACTCCAATGTCTTTAATAGAGTGAATATTTAGTTTATACCAGTTGTTGCGGATTACACCGTAGTAATAATAGAAAGAAGGATCGTTGAATTCACTATTGGGGACATCCAGTATCTTTTCATCGGTAGAAGCCGGTAATCCCGTGATATCTTGAGCATAGATAGGGACCGCATAGTACATAAGACCATTTACAAAACAGTCAGCAACTCCCCAAATTTCAAAGAAAAGTGATTGTATATCATTGTCATCTCGTTCGCCGGGATTATATCCTTCCCATCCGCTGCCGGTATTTTTTTGAAATTCAAGTTTTCTACCTTCATATTCTGAGTCTCCGTTCACATAAGCGAACCTACTGCCTCCAACAAGTGGGTTTCCGGTAAAATATTCTCCCTTGGTGTCTTGGTTTATATGTACGAAATCATATTTGTCTGCATCGCCGGGTTTCTTTTTAAGAATCAATATATCAAGTGGCCTCCAATCATGATTTGCATCTTCACGATACATTATCCATGGGATTACTTTACCATCTGCATTGACAGCATCCGCTTCACGGGTAAGTTTGTAGTGGGTATTATCATCATCAAGCATCTTCAAAACCTGATAATTCAATTCCATAGTAACACCGGGATCGTTATCAGTCACTGTTATATGTGGGAAATAACAATAAAGAGCAAATTCCCCCTCAACCATAGCTCTCATTGTGTAACCAAGGTAATCTTCAAGATGTGTCTTTTTTGAATCCGAGGTTTTGCTTTCATCCCATTCATAGTATTTAAAATACATATATTTACTAGAGCTCAACTTAAAGTTGACGGCGTTCATGAAGTCTTCGAGCATGGATACTTCATCTATGTAACTTACTCCAACACGATTTCGATATATATTGTATTCCGGGGCACTGTATGTTATTTCGTCGCCTACTTGATTTTGTAGCAATAACCTTGCACATAAAATAACATGAGATGCCGCGAGTTCATATGACCTTGTGCCTCTTGAACGGTCGACCTGCATCCCGGGGATAAATGTGTTTTCTGGGATATATTCTATCTTTCCATCACCGTCATATTGATAATCTTCCGACAAATTACCATCTTCATCAACATAACTACAAAATTTGGAAAATGGATAATACGTCAAAGCAAAAGATTGATTTTCAATATGGTTGTCATAAGACTGAAAATAATCATACCAGTCTTTATGTTCGCTGTCATATTTATCACGGGCAAAATCAAACTGCCAGGGATAAATCACTTTTTTTGAGGTATCCTTGGTATAATGGGGGTCTTCGCTCCAGAAGCATCGTTTGTTGTATTCAGAATTCCAGCCTTCATGAGTAATCCAATCGGCAAGTCTTGTGACTGCCTCTCCCTCGACTTCATCACGATATATTGAAATATTTTTAAAAAGATAATTTTGAGTTTCGAGTCCATTCATACCCCATCCCAGAATCTCTACACCCCAAGGAGCTTCAGTGTAATAGAATTCCCCGTTTTCATAATGACAAACGTCTAGTGGTTGGGCGGTAATAGGGTTATATTGTTTTGCTTCAAAAGAGAGTTCAAGGTTTACTTTTGAAACCATCCTCTCAAGATATACCTTTATCGGTTTTAGATTTTCAACCTGAGTCTCGTCTGTTGTAATATATTTACCTTTATTATCGTCTTCATCAGGGATTGGCTCAGCATCATGTAGGGTATAACTATTTTCTTCATCACGTTCAAGATATACTGCATTAGTCATAGTATAATACATAGTATGATCATCATCTTCAAAAACACCGAGCCTTTTATAGGGGTCGTCTATATAAGATGCTATTCCATCCTCTCTGTATTTATCTATCTCCAATTGACCTTTCTCTTCCCAAATCAATTTTCTAACTTGGTCGAGATTCCATCCGGGGAAATCAGTAACTTTATCGTAAATTCTTTTTGGAGAATTAACAACAACCAATACTTTAGCAGGTTTACGATCGGCAAATCCGTAGAAACGGCATGAATAGATTGATTCTAGCTGAGGTTCATCTACATCCCCTTCCAAAGAGGTTTCATTTATAGAATAAAGATCTGCACAAGAAATATACTCATCATCTTCATCAAAAAATATAGCAAAATTTCCTGCTTTGGGACTTATAGCATGTTCATCGTGTGTGCCATTATTTACTCCTAAACCGATCCGGGTTTTATTGGAATCCGTAAAGGTGCTTGACTGAACTTTTAGATTTAACTTAATGTAATAAGCTGTATCACCTTGTTGCCATTCGCTTTTGGAATTGTCCACGAGGGTTTCGTCAACACATGAAGCAAATGACAAAAATGATATTGTTAGGACTATTATATATTTAAAAATATTCATCTTGTTGTATTATAGTCTCAAAGTTCAAATTTAAATATCGAGGTAATATTCGAAAATGTTCCAGGGAAGGATCTTCAGTTCGAGGTCGAACTGATAGATATCATGGTTAATGCGAGGTTCGGGAAGAGGGATTACATCCTCGGCGGGTATACCGTAGCCGATAGAGGAAATTCCGTCTATCTTAAAATTGTATATATGGTTTCTAACCACACCGAAGTCGCCGGGTTTATGAGAGGGTATGTATTTCCCTTTAGAATCCTTCAGGTATTTTATTAGTGTACCGTCGGAGGCATACTGTGCTTTATAATTGAATAATCCTTTATATGGGTTGTTGCTATGGAAAGGATTGTCCTCACCACTATAGTGAGTTATCGGAGAATAGAAGAAAGCCTTTCCTTGCCAATAGAATTGGGCATAGCCTAAAGTTTGCTGTAGAATTTCATTTGCGTCGTCGATATTGTCTTTACTTAATGCGTTGTATTCCCCTTTCTTTTCGTCTTCCTTATATTTGCCGAAAACCAGGATTTCGTTAGCTGTATCCCGATAAATTGTTCCATTTAAAGTCTGATTTAAAACCACCTCATCTTTTGCAAGCCCTTTATTGATTTCATTAATGGTAGTTTGAATCTCCTCATTGTTATTCAATTGAAGCGTATAGGTGTTGGAAGCATCGGTTTTGACCATCTCATTGCCAACCTCGTTCCAGATTGTATAAGTATTATATACCCCAAACAGTTTATCTTTTATAAAGGCTGTTTCCTTTTTATTTTCGTCAGTGTAGTATGTAGTAGTTGCTTTTACAGGAATATAAGTGACAATCTGTTCCTCTTTCACCTTTGGCTTTCCATTTTCGTCAAGATCTTGGTCGTCCAAGTAGTGATGAGTTACAGTTCTTTCTATAAATAGGGTATATTGTTCTTTAAGCAGAGCTGCCAAGAGTTCATTATTGCCGTTGCCATCCTTTTCGCGATAAAGCCTGTATTTATATCTCTTTGGGTCCGAGAAGGTATTTCCGTCTTCGTCTACACTCTCAGACTCCTTATCGGTTCGCTCCATGTCTATATAGCGTAGATAGAAACCTGCCTCATTAAAATTAAGATCATCCCCATTTTTTGGAGACGTATTAGAGTCAGGGGTAATACCATCTGGATGCTCCACGTCCACGCCGTCTTTTTCATCAGATCTTACCCATTTGGCTTCCTTATAATAGCCCGTCAGTACAAAGCTTGTAGGCACTGCATAGGGATTGTCAATCCCTTGTCCGGGAACTTTTGAAGTGTCAAATTCTATAGATGAAAAAGTGCGCTCTTTTATAAATGAGAAATTATTGTCGAGGTCTGTGTATTTTTCTTCCTTAAATTCATCTTCATTTATGAGCAATTTTTCAAATGTTTGGTACTTTAAAGTAAGGCCGGAAGTCTCGATACCGGTAGCCGGGTAAGTATTAAATTTTTGATCTGTATCAAAAATATATGAGGGTGATTCCGCCCAGAAGGTCCGGCTTCCTTCATCGTGATAGTTTATCCATTGGTAAAAATCGGAATGATAACCATTTTCAATTGAATAGTAATCTAAATTCTTACTGTGTTTAATTAAGTAACTTTCCT
Source organism: Muribaculaceae bacterium (assembly GCA_022510405.1). Classification (GTDB taxonomy): domain Bacteria; phylum Bacteroidota; class Bacteroidia; order Bacteroidales; family Muribaculaceae; genus Lepagella. The sequence continues at coordinate 66,015 of JAFLTP010000015.1, forward strand.
CCTCTTCTCCTTCTATACCCCATCCCAAAGGAATGAAGTTGAGGGAATAAACACCGGTTCCCCATAAGACTTCCACGGGTTCAATCTTGCTTATTTTTTCAAGAGTAACCTTTGCGGCGAGGCGTTCTACGTATACAACCACGGGATTGTAGTAGGCTTCGAGCGGGGAGGTATAGAAGATCTTGTCCGGTTCCCCTTTGTCGTAGAAACAATAATTATAATTTTTACTAGGCTCATCCATCTCAAAACGACCGGCTGTGGTCATGAGGAAATAAGAATCGCTTCCTTTTACAGTGTTTAATTGGGTTTTTGCAAGTTCATTCCGGGATTTAATTTTACCATTATCCGTGATTTTACCGGATAGAGAACCATTATTATCCTTGAAGACATAATCATTGTAATTGGTAATGACGAAGTAAGAGACCTCATCTTTGTTGAGGAAGACTTCGTTATATAGTTGCAATTTTACCACAAGGTCTTTTCCCCAGGAGATGTCTTCAATGGAGTCATAAACTATTTTATCATCAATCTCTTCGTTTCCCTCATCATCATTATTATCATCATCCTCATCCTTATTATCTGAACCGGTGGAATCGTCTGAGTTTTCCGGATCATCGGAATCAGTTTCCTTGTCAGGCTTGGGGGGTTCTATTTTTGTGAGCGAATCTGATGCAAAATGCGTAAGATATGTGCCTTGACTATCATAAAATATGATGATAAAGTTCTTGAGGTAACTTTCCGATGCAGCAGAACCGTCTTCAAATTCTTGATCATACGTGTCATTATTCACACCTCCGTAAGATACACGGGTGTAGGGGACACCGTCGGCCATGTTGAGGCGGAAGGAGAAGTAACGGGTCACTTTTTCGCCTGAATAGTCAAACTTATTGTCGGTGCGGGTGTCGTCAAGGTTGAAATTTTCGTCGACACAGGCACATAAACTCAAAAGCGCGCACGCCAGTACACACGTAAATATATTATGCTTGATCATTGACCAATTCACGTTTCTTGGATTATTGATGATGGCAGTTTATTGTTTAAACTATCCCTAAACTAAGGATTTTGTGTGCAAAATTAGTATTATAAAGGTTTAAAACAAAGGGTGTTAACAACAATTAACTAATTCTCATGGAATTACGATTAAATCCCCGTTTCTAAGCGAATTTAGGCACCAAAGACAATGCGGAAACGAGATTGAAGCCCTGTTTCCGGAGACAAACCCCAGAGGCAAGAGGGACGGAGGGGAAACGGGACTGATACCCCGGTGCGGCTAAACGGGGATATTCTTTTCCAACAGGAAACTGTCTCGTATATATAGATCCGAATATAAATAAAGACCGGTGGAGCGATCGTGAAACTTCTTGCAAGTATCGCTTTCATAAAACTTTTTCAAGGCCTCCAGTGGTGTTATATCAAGTTTTTCTGCAATCCGGCACGCAATCATTCCTATTCTTCCACTCCTTAAAATCGTTTTAACAGTTGGATTATAATAGTTCATTTTCAGGTAATTTTAATTCTTCTTGAAATTTTAAATAACTGTCTAAAATCTCTTGGTTATTTATACAAATTTGATTGTTTGGACGGAAATATTTCAAATTATCAATTGCTCTCTCTGCAGATATAAACCCCTGAATATATAGATTAACGGTGTCTATGACCCGATCATCGGCCACGCCCCCCTCTATGTAGTCATACTGTTTCCAAATGTCTCCTCCGGAACGGCAGCTGACAATGAAATCCAGCCATTCATTATCGTAAGTTTCAAATATCAAACATCTGGCTTTTTCTAATACCTCTCTTTTATTAAAAATATATGAATTGATTATCGGAGGGGTATTGTTTTCACGACCTTTTCTTAGAGCCCACACTAATGCCTGATCATAAATATCTGTCAAATAAAATCCCTTTCCAAAGTCGAGATTGGATCTTCCCCTATCCCATAAGGGTTTTTCTATCCTAAAAATGGAGGCATGATACACTTCTACAAGATTCATTTCCTCTCCCAAAATTGCATTGTGGATACCAGGTTTTCAGTAAGATTTTCTCTGCTCTCGGTATGAAGAGCCTCGAAAGAAGGATAAATGTATTTATCAATCAATTCAATACTTTTCATTCTGTCAAAAACTTCCTTATAGGTCACACCAAGCTTTTCCGCTACATATTCAATACATGAAGCCACAAAACCCATTTTAATCTCGTCATCAGTAAGTTTTCGATATTCTTCAAGCATAATCCAATTCAATTTCTTAATCTATCAATGGGCAAATATAATCAAATTTTCTCATTTCCTCAGTTTTAACTGCAATACGAGGTGTCACCGCTTCGCAGTGAGATTCGGAGAGGGAAAACGGGACTGAAGTCCCTTTCCAGAGACAAACCCCTCCCGGATCCAAGCAAAGTCCAAAGCTCTAACCGCTTATTGCACCATAATGGATAAATACAGAAAAAGAGGAGCTGAAATCTCAGCCCCTCGTAATCTATAAATCTATAAAACCTATTTATTCAAATTTGAAACCGAAAATTCGTAGGGTTCCATTGATACTATAATTTGTTCCATTTACTGTTATCTGTTGACTATCAGAAATAGGAGTATAAATTAATATCTCTGTTCCATTCTCAGTATCTACTCCTTCAATATTAATCGTTTTAAGGTTTGTGTGAGTATCCTTTGCATTAAAATCGCTCATTGGTTGAGGGTTACCGTTTCCTACTTTTACAAATAAAGTCCTTGCAGGATCCTTTGAACCAGTTGTTGTAGCATCTATAGTCAAAGTCCCATTTTTTAACGTGGTGAATTTAAAGGTATAAGGTTGTCCTTTAGTGGGACCATTTGGGATCGTGTTCTCTCCTAAATTTTTATAGTCAAAGAATGTCCCGATAAATTTTAATGAGTTAGGATCATTCTTATTCTCCATATTATCAACAGCAAAAAGATTACTTTTTACTCTGTATATTCCCATAGTTAAGCCAAAATATTCAAAGAAGAAATTTGTCTCATCAGAATAGTTTTTTCCATCGAAATTATGGAAATAAGCATCATTTTCTAAAATTTTATTTGAATGCGTGCAGTTTATATCCAGATCTTCATTTCTGATATTTGACCAGGGGGCGGAGGAGAAATTCCAGGATTGTGCAGTCAAAACAAGTTGTTTTGAGAGCGTAACAGGTCTGAAGCCGCTATACTCCTTGCCGTCATTTACAGGTACCGGAGTGATGACAACATCGTAGGAACCAGCCTCCCAGGTATCTGTTTTCTCTACAAGAATAATGAAGTCGTCTGTTCTCTTCAAATCCTTCATTTCTTGATAAGTAAATGTCTTAGTTTTCATGACAATATTGCCTTTTTTAAATTCGATATCATAATGGTCAATCCAGTCTTCTATCGTTATCGTGAAAGGCATATAGACAATACTGTTTACTGTTCCGGTCCAATTGGAGGAGCCGGTGGTGTAATGTATGTTATAATTGATTTTATTCTCAAGGTCGGGGGATAATCCTATATTGTAATCATCTGCCCATTTGCTTATCATGTATTCATTGCCTCTCGCACTCACCAGGAAGTTAACTTTCACAGTATTGTCATATGGATATTGAGAAACACCGTAAATCTGATGATAATAATCCTTCATTTTTTCATCATAAAGTCTCTTCTTTTCCACAATATTCTTATCAAAGATATAAAGCCTACGGATACCAGCCGACATTTCTCCTGCATGATTATAAGTTTCTACATAAAAACCGTCAGCATAGGCTCCATTGAGATTTTGTTTTGTATAAGCATCTATGAATTCCTCAACATTCATTGTATTACCATTCGACAAATGGATCTTCAAGCCCTCCATGAGTTTTGTCATGGGTACTTCATCATTTGTCGGTGTAGTCTGGTTATTATATTGTCTTGCATTAAGATAAACCGGCCATTCATCCTTGAAATTATTATAAACTTCTTGATTGATATTGAAATTATAACAATAATCCACATAATTGTCATTATCGTCAAATCCTATGAGTCGGAAAGCTAATTGTGGATCTTGAGCTGTGAACACCATTCCTTTTCCATTGTGAAACAACTCCGGGGTCAGTAAACCTGTGATATTGGCCAGATTATTATCTACCAAATAGGGATTTCTGGGTTTGTTAGGATCAATCAAATCGGGGTTATAAGGAAGAATAGCTGAATTATTATGGTGAGCTACAACCATCTCATATTTCTCTCCTACATAATCCGGATATTGAGCAATACAATATACATTAACAAGTTGCGAGCACTTATCCACCGAATCATATACACCATTACGGTCGGCAATATAAATTGCCCTAACATATTTTTCTTTATTGTCATCAGTAACATTCTCATTAAGAACTGCACGTGTAAGATTTGATTCACTGATAAAAACGTGGTAGGTTTTCTCTTCAGATTGTATGGAGGCCTGATTCACAAACTCGATCATATTCATGTAATAATCATTCCCATCCTCCTGAATCATCACTCCTGTACGGAGGTCAGTAGGAATTTCATTAATGTCAAGAGAGATGTCATCCATAAAATAGTGTGAATAATCACTTGCAGAAGGTGGCCAAAGTCCATATAGATTAGCGAAAGAACTTCTTTCGAAATTATAGTTGTAACCGGAGATACCACCTTCTTTTTCCACCTCGTCCTTATTATATTTTGTACGGTAATTGGTGTAGCCATAAAGTCGGAAAGAAAGGTTTGGGTTGGGGGCAAAGGTCATTGCATTCTCAAATTTAATGTAATTGCTTGTCTGCTCTTTGCCGTTTTCATCTTTTGTTGTAATAGGAATATTATAATCTCCGGCATCGCTTGTGCTACCCTTCAATACATTCTCGAAATGTCCTATGCCGGTATCGGAATCTACATAATAATGGCGTTGTTTGTTTTGCGGATCGTTCATATAGATCAATTGCCATACCTTACCTCCCTGGTCGGGATGATGGGTGTAACTCTGATTTGTTCCATCATCATTCACATTCAGGAATATATTTTCAAAACCATCGACCTTTATGTTGTAAACATAACTGATATTACGAGCCACGGAAAAATCATTCAGATTACCCCCGTCCATTTCAACCCCGTCAACATTAGAAGTGTTTCCTTCGTGAATCACGTAGATAGCTTCAGCGCAACGATTATTTCTTGAGTCAACCAGATGCAATTTCAATTCGAAGAACGATGCCTTATTATTATAATCCTCTATTCCATTAGCAAGGTTAGAAAAATAATATTGAGGAGTCTCTTCAGGATTTTTATTTGAATCCAAATATTCTCGTTTTTCTCTTTGACTATACTCCTCGATTTCTTCTCGAGCCCAATGCTTGTTGGCAAAATGCTGGAATGAGAAGCTCCATATGCCCGTTTCGGAGTCTCGGTTGGAGTTTATCTGCCATTCTTCATCATCGGTGAAACCTGTGGTATAAAGATATGGATCTGAATCTGATTTAGATTTGTTGCAATAATCGTACCAAACCTTGTCGGCAAAATTGGCAGCATATTCCCTTTCTGACGGAATTTTATTAATTGTGATGACCCCGTTTTCATTCTGGGTAAAGTCGGCTGTTCTTCTTTCAACAATATAAACAGCTTCCGGCATATTGTGACGACGGTAGGAAACGTTGGTGATTTGTATATAAGAGTTGACCGGCTCAATGTTGACGTTTATATTTGCAACCAAACGACGAAGACGGAATGCATACCCATCTGTGTTATATTTTTTTGTGTCTTTATTATAGGTGACTGGAAGAATACCGTCAGGAAGTTTTTCTCCTTCACCAGCTTCCATATTTAGAAGGGTTTCAGGAAATATTTTTTCCTTATTAAACTGATCAACCTGAACGTGTAGAGCATTCTTTTCCACTCCGAAATTTTTTCTAAGGAAACCTGCCATCATAGGAGAGTCGGCATCATGCGGATAAGTGTAAGCTCCTTTAGTGTCTACCGCTATATCCACGAAGTCTTGCCATGTTTGGATATCTTCATCCAATCTTTCTTTGAGGAGATTTCCATACTGATCTGAGACGTCATTATAATTCACCACACTCATCATAAAGAATTGATGATTTTCAGTTCCGGTGGGAGCTTCTCCGAGATCCACTCTGATGAGATTGGTATATTTCTTATCATCACTTGAGGAGTTTAGTTCTATGAAGCATTGTTCTATGGATGAAGACTTAACGCATTTATAAGTGCCGTCTTTAGTATTTGTGTCATTGAGGTCAAAGACTCCTACCCATACGGAGTTAATCTTAACCATGGCACCGGGTGAAAAGTTCACACTACGAGTTCTGGGAGCATTGTTTTCCACAAAGAAAGCCAATCCATCCTCATCGCCTGTGGAATAAACCGGTCCGGTTTCATTAATTCCTAATTCATCGGCTACACAGGCAGATAAAAATAGAAATGGCAAAAGAAAAATATATGCTGATTTCTTTAATCTCATCGTTTCAGAAATTTATGAAAATATTATTATCAGGATAGTTTGGTATTATATGCTAAGCTTAGTTATACAGGATATCCGGCGATTTGCGCTCCTCAGTTGAAATAACGAGTCCATCGGTGCCGTCATCTTTAAGATCACCGAAACTAACCACCTGAAAACGGTAAATATGATTACGCAACAATATCCAGTTCCAATTTTTTTGATCGGTTTGTGATGCCATTCTGGTACGGTAACTGTTTGTGCCGTTTTCCATATCCTGACTATAATTAGAGGACATGTCGTAAGAAGTTAAAAAGTCTTTTACAATTTCATTTTTAGAATAATCCGTCAGTGCAATCTGATAATATTTTTCTATATTACGTTCTTCCACTTTTAATTTAAATTGGAAGTAAGCTACTTTAGAATTGATGATATCCAGATTTCTGAAATTAGAAGGGTCGTTAATATACCTCTCACCTGTGTAGACTACGTAGTGATAAAAAGAAGGGTCGTCAACAATAACATTAGTTTCACTATCGGTTCCATCTAACCAAACCACTGTGTTTCTTTGCACGCAAGGATTAAAAATATGAGGATATGGTCCATTCCCGAAAAAGGAATCGTCAGTCGGACTTACTCCGGTAGCTGAAATTTCGTTTCCAACTTCGCTATAGTCCACTGTTTCATTAAAATGCCACCATTTCCTCCAAGCTCCATAATACCAGGCCAATCTACCCATCAAAGTTCTTCTTAAATCCTTTAAATTGGATAGAGCTTCAGTATCAGGCTTTATCTCTCCATATCCTACCTGCCCTAAATTTCCGTTAATTATCGGACCATGAGCCTGGAGATCAAACCATTCACACTCCCCGCCCTCACAATTATCATTCGACCATAGAACATCGGTCGGCGTTGCAACATCTAAAGGGACTACCCTTGCCATAATGTTTGAATAACAAAGCATTACGTCTTCTAACTCAATATCATATTTTTCTCCACCTGATGAGAAAGACTTTGGAATCAAAAGATCAAGACGGGCAACAGAACGAAGCAAAGAAATTGTTTTGCCATAATAAGAGTTATCCTGGCCCATCTGATTTTCAGAGACATTAAAAGGAGTTCCCATTGCCCAGTTTGTAAGGGGTTCAAATCTTTGCACTCCATACATAGGAATTCCACCAATATCTTCGATATTCATATTTGGATGGACGGCATAATTTTTAGAAGTGCCTTGTTTGTTTCTATCTGTAAATGTAAATTTATAAGGTTTGTCTTTCCCTTCCATCTGTCTTGCCCATTGGGAAACTGCGCCCATTTGATTTACTGCGATGCCATCCGAATTCTTTTCAGTTTTTTCATCCTGATCAGGATTTTTCATGATCAGATCATAAATATTATTTCCATTTACACTACTACCATTAGTGTTGTTTATCCAGTTTTTACTGGTGTAAACAGGGTCCCATTGGCAATGATGGAGCTCATTTATAGTAGGTACGAAAGCTCCTTCTTTAATTTTATTATCAGCATCTACGTTGTTGGCCCAGCTATAAGTTTCATCCCAATAAGGACCTTGATTATCAAAATAGAAATTATCCTGAGAGCCTGCAAGAGTTCCATCAAAATCAGCAAAGCGTTGTCTTGGAGGCCTGTTGGCTAAGATTACAATTTTAAAAGGCTTAGTAGTCAATGCTTCGCGTATCTTTTCCCAGTTATATTCCAAGTCTTGGTTACCATAAGGGAAAATCGGTGTGGTTATCTGCCACAACTTTGAAGCATTCAAAGATGTGGAGGTCATTTCCGAAACCCATCTACTCGACGACTCAAAGAGGAAATAATCCCTGAGCCCGGAATCGTAGGTTTTACCATTTTCTGTGTATTGGTCTTCTACTCCGTCATTTTCATATTGGCAAGTGAAAAATAAGACCCTTACCTTTTCAAGGTCAACGAAATCTTCCATGTCCTTAAGGTCAGAAGAAGCCCTGGTGCGGAACTCTCCACCTCCCATTGGATCGAGCGACATACGGAAACGGATGGAATATCCTTCCTTCAGTTCCTCCGGTAATTCCTTATCCCAAGCTTCGGGATTCAGTTCCTCGTCAACACATGAACTTAATCCAAAGCAGAGAAGCAGCGAGATTAAGAATAAGAATTGGTTATATCGTTTCATAATGTTTTGTCCCTTTTTAATTGCCGAAATTTATCTCGGTGTCTTTCAGATGCCAACCAACTACCTCTGTGTGGTTTGTCATCTGGTCTTTATAGGCGTATTTATCAGGTATAATAGGCTGATTAGGGTCGTCAACCGGTGTGCCCAAACCGTTTATACCGGTAATTGTAAACTTGTACCAATGGTTTCGTACAGTGCCGTAATACGTTTGGAGGTGATCATAGGCACCGTTCTGATGCTGTATAGAGCCGGCATAGTACATTCTGCCGGCTGAGAAATGATCTAATGGTCCCCACCATTCCTTGATAAATGACTTATAGATATTTGTGCGATAATTATCATTTTGCTTATCTTCTTCAGTTATATCGGAGTCTGTTCCCTCAGCCAAATTGAATTCCAAAGCAATGAGAGGATGTTCGAATTCATTAGTACCCTTCCAATTCTCCTTAAGTTTACGTACGTGTATATGCTCCAACCATGGAATCATACGTCCATCCCCTTGATATATCTGAGCATTAGTGGAAAATAAGTTTCCGCCGGCATCAAGTTTGTCTTGAATGAACGAAGGAAATTTTATACCATTATCAAGCATATATTGAAGAGCATCGAGAAGGGGAAATGATAATGACCAGAAATAATATTCCTTGTAATTAATTCCGCCGCTATCTTTTTCGTCATACTTATAATGATCTTCAGGATAAACTTTATAATAAGGTTGGAGCTCTGTTATATTTTTATACAAAGCCTTAGCGGTTTCATCGGAGGAAGAGCTAAGAGCATCGAACATATCTTTGGGAGCTCGGAAATAAAGTTGATACTGGCCTTCCGGATTTGTCTGATATTTGGCTTTAATCTTATGAGAGGGCTCATGCCAGTCAAGCAATGGAAAAGTCATGGTCCATTGTGTTGAGACTGAACGTGAGAATTCAGTCACAAACATTTTGAAGAAATCCAGCTCCGTGAGATAATATCTTTGAATACGATCACAATAAAGGTGAGCCACAGGTCCGAATGAAGGAAGATAGCTTCCGACAGATTCCTGTCCCTTAAGGTATATTTCGCCTGTGAGCAACAAATGAGGACCGGCGAGCAATTCAGTACGGTTGTCTAACTTCCATTCAGTATTGGGATCTTGGTCGTAGGTGTTTTCTGCAACATAACGAATTTCCGGCCATCCTATTTCATTAAATGTGTTGTAACGTAGCACAGGATGAATATCACTTTCGGTATCTCCCACGGCCGCTTCCCATGATACAGTATTCTCTAAATCAGCAGCCTTGCGGTATTGCCATGGATAAAAATCATTTTCATGGATATCAGTTTTGTCTGCATCATAATAATAATGAGGGTCAATACTCCAGAAAGACCTTTTGGAACCGCTATTATTCCAAGAAGAAAGATTCCAATCTTTCAATGCAGTTTCGTGATCTGCCGGTAGTTTCTTGAAAACATATGAACTGGATTCAGAACCGTTGATTGTCCAACCCAGAAGGTGAATACGCCAGTCGATTTCCTGAGAGTGGCTATCTTCGCCGTTCCAGTCATAAACAACAAGATGAGGCACATTGTCGGAAGGACGGAAGAAACGCTGAGAACCGTAAACCTCAGTATCCAATGCCGGTTGCGTGAACTTTGCCACCATACGTTCCACCTGAACAGAAGCATTAGGAGTGGGGTCGCTATTATTGTCTTGAGCAGCCAAAAACGCATCAATGGAGGCATAATATTTTCCGGTGAGAGGGCGAAGGGTTCTTAACTTATAAGTGTTATCTTTTTGATGTTCATAATAAGCAGAGTTGGTCATTGTGAAAAGCCCTTTCGCGTTCAATCCTATAGTCCCATTATTTACAAGTGTAAAGTCGTGATGATGTTCACTGATAATCATCGGATTGTCCCAAGTGATATTAAGGATTTCTTCATCGGTAACTTTTTTCACATTACGGTTTCCCTCTTCATCATAGCCTTCAGCATAAATTGCATCGAAGAATTTCTGGTAAATTTTGCCACCATTCAACACTACGAGAATATCGGAAATCTTAGGCTTTGCCTGAGCTTTTTCATATTCTTCTTTTGTGTTATAATCAGCCTCAGTTAGTTTCACATCGTCTTTAGGAACGTAAGCCACGGCAAAGACCGTATATTCGGCTCCCGAAGGAATTAAGGGTTGATAAAGATCGGTGAGCTGTTTGTTGAGATACAAGGGTGCAATATATTTCACATATTTCTGGCCGCTTGTTTCAGTTCCGTTATAAAAGAAAATGGCATAACATTCGTTCTGAGTGTCGAAATCGATTTCATGTTCACTGTAAGTGCCATCGACAATATCTTCGCCACTTCTTGTGGAAGCATCGAAGGAGAGGCCAATAGGCACCGGCACCAAATTAGGATCGTTCCATGGCTCAGTAACCTGACCGCTGTTATCAATCGCCAGATCATCGCTGACACAGGAATATAACGACAGGGACATAATCACTGCCGCTATAGCCATCAAAATCTTTTTATCATTGATTATAATAGAATTCATAACTGATTGTTTCCTTGTTTTTACCAGCTGTAACGATTGTCGTCGATTACTCGCCAGGGCAACACCTCAAGCTTGCAAACCACCATACGGTTCTTGGAGTCGATAACCGTAAAACGGTAATAATGATTACGTATTATGGGCCAGTGATTTTTGAGATTATCTTCGTTCTGCTCATAATAGTTCTCCCATGTTTCATCATCAGAAGAAGTGCCTGTGATATTTCCCTCGTTATCTTTTATTGGCGTTTTGCCGAAAGAAGGGTAATGGTTGGGATTGGAAGTTGTGCCGGCATAGAAACCTCCATCGGTAAAGTATATCCTATAGCAGAAGTTATCGTCTATATTTGTGAAAGGATCGCTATCTTCACGGAATTCAATATGACACACCTTTGGAGTGGTTGTCTCCATACCCTCACCTATGGAACCCGGATCATCTACATATTTTTCAGGCACGTAGAGTACATATCTGTCATAATAGCTGTCGGAACCGGATTCAATAAATTCTGTGAAGTCAGTTCGGCCAATCATTGCATTCATTATGTGGGGATATGGGTCATCACTTCCTGTTATTCTTTCGTCGGATATTGGACTTACTTCCCCCACTTCTCCATTCTCATCAGTCCAGTTGCCATAATACCAAGCCAACTTTTGTTGATAACCTACCTTACTACTGGTTCCAGAAGATTTGAAGAAAGGGATGTGGCCGAAAATTTTGCTCCAGTCATGGCAATCATCTCCATGAGCAGTGGCTTTCTGACCTTCAGGGAGGGTTTTGTTCCAGATCTTATCTGTAGGGGTTGAAACATCCACGGGTTCGCAGCGACTCCTTCGGTTCATGCTTCTTAGAAAGATATGGTGCGCCTTATAAATTTTGGGTATTTTTAATTCTACTTTTGCCACAGATCTCAGAAGCGACACCGACTTATATTGATATGGAACAATCATTGCAGCATCCTCCTCTTCACTTTCGGGATATTCCTGCGGACCAAGATAGTTGAAGTTAGAAAGGTCGAAAACCGTTCCGGGTTTCCAAAAATCTCCTAACCTTTCATAAGATTGGATTCCATACATCGGGATAAGCTGCCATTCGCTATTGCTAAGTTTCTTACCAACGTTGTCAATATTATGAATATAATATGAGGATATGTATTCAATTTCGTAGATTACTGCAGGAGTGTCCCCCTCATTGTAGATGAACAAATATTCGGCATCGCCCGTGATTTTTATTTCATTACCACCTCCTACAATTTCATTTTTATTATTTGTAATAGTTGGATTGTAAGTTGAGAAAGTCTTAATTATTTCACTGGTTTTATCCTCATTATTAGTAGAAGAAGAGACACCCGTAGATGTTATGCCTGTGATTTTAGTTGAGTTGGTTCTGCTATCATCTAAATGGTTGCGCATGTCAAGTTTTATTTTAGCCTCATTACCGTTTAGACTACCCCACTTAATGTTCAATTCTCCGTTGTTAGGAATCTTGATCCTTATTACATTATTGTCCTTATTTCCTTTATAAAGAACAACCCCGGTTTGTTTTTTGTCATTAATTGTTATGTCAGTATTTATACGTGCTCGGCTCCCATCAATTATATCGCTGGTTTTAAATACAAAATAGCAATTAGGATCATCAAAGGTTCCAAAATCGTCTAAGATGACATCTTTACCGATTTTTTCCCAATGAGATTTTGAATTTCCCAACTCATCAGTCTCAGGTATTTCTTTATGAAACCATTCAAAAAATTCATTATAATTTCTTTCAGCCCACTTTTCAGCCCACTTTTCTCCCCAGCTTTCTGAGGCTCCGCTGGGAATGAATTGAATTTTCTCGTCATCCTTATCATCATCTTCATCTTCATTTTCTTTTTCCGCAATATAATTATAAGCATCCGTGAAATTCCAGCGTTGCCAGAGTTGGTCGTAAGTCCTCTTCTCGTATTGGTTCAAAGGATTTAATCTATTGTTCTCATTTATACCTGGTCCATAATCATTAAGGATAAAATCCCGTGCTTCTTGAGTAGATTTCCCGCTTGTCACCCAATTCATGTAAGAACCTAAAGTATTTTCACCTTCAAAAAGAAATTTATAGGTTTCCTCTTTGCTATAAGGATCATCACCTTGGGCCGGAGCATTCGGAACGGGAACATGATGCAATTTATGCACATTATCGCCAAGTTCCAGTTCTGAAGAGTCATACTCTTTAAAAGATAGATTAGTGTTGGGCCAATTGGCAAGCACACCCACCTTGAAGTTGTTATTTCGCAGGATATTTCCGAACTCTTCATTATTCTCCAAAATCGGTATATGGATATACCATTCGTTGGTGGCGTTGCTACCGGTGTTGCTTACCGGCACCAATGTGATATCATCAGGACCGAAATGCTTGATCAGAGTGTTATAATTATTATCAGTTTTTATAAGTTCACCGGCTTTATTATATAAACCATCGAAGAAGAAGAGCACATGAAGTTTTGTCGGATCGATATAGTCTTCAAGTTTCTCAAAATCCGAAGTATTGCCTTCACGAGTCATCGTTTCAAGGTTAATCTTGAAACGCAGAGCAAAGCCGTTGGAGGGAAGAATGGCCTGATCGGGATCATCCGGTTCCAATAACTCTTCGTCCACACATGAACTTACCAGTCCTCCTAAAAAAATGGCGAGAACTGCAGTTAGGTAGTATTTGATATATTTATGTGTCTTTGGTTTCATTCCTTTTTATAATTCCTATGCGGATAATTGTAGATTTCTTATCAGGATAATCCAAGGGCATAGATCAATTGGTAGTTGTTTGTCCAGGGCGTTTTTGGTCACCTGTATCAACTGAAGTATAAATATCATGCCAAGGCAATATGCTAAATCCTACAGCAATCGCTTTTCGGTTATAATTATTGGGCACTATCGGTTGTTCTATGATGTCGACTCCGGTTCCTGGTGCTGAGATTTTATCGATTTTGAAAGAATACCAATTGTTTCGAACAGTGCCATAGTCACCGGTACTTACTCGTTGAAGTTTTTCTGAAAAATTCTCGCTATCCTTGTTGTGTGTCGACCCTGCTACATAATACATTCTTCCCTGGTTGAAATGAGCTGCCATCAGCTCCGGATGAGCATAAACAAGATTCAAATATTTGTCGATGGTAATTTCATGATATCCTACAGGAATTTCTTTTGTTTCCTGAGCTCTTCCCTCTCCAATTAATCCCGGTTCGCTTCCTGCTCCCTCCACATTGTCGGATTCCGGGTTCTCTTCTTCTTCACCTTTACTTTCATCCTCTCCATCATCTTCACCTTTGTCTTCTACGGTTTCATCAGGATTATAAGTATAGAGAGTGATTCCTTCTTTGGGTGTGATATAAACAAAGTTGTCGCCACCTTTTATGTTGGCATGATCTAAGTCAAAGTCTTTTGCTTCGGCCAATCTCATTTCATGGCTGTCTAAAACGTAGAAATTACCATTGTTACGTCCGAAAACTTCAACCTTCTGGTAATCGTCGTCCATCATGAAATATGCAAGATACTCCGCTACATAATTCTTATAAGCCGACTCTGACCAATAAATATCGTTCATATAATATTTAGATTCGGCAGGTTTGTTACCTTCGGCGAGACGCAAGCCGTCGGTGTCATATCCCGGATTGCTAAATAGAAAATCGGAGTCAATCCCTTTAACAAGGAGTTGCGCTGTAACGATAAGATGCGAGCCGGTCCTTAAAAACACAGCGTCATGATATGGATCCTGACCTCCTTGATTAATCATGAGATTATAATCGAAAGTATTTTCCATCATATATCTCCTGACATTTCTTTTGCTTAGTGTGGTGAAATCGTTATAAGTCAGAGTAGGAGATGTAATAGAAGCAAGGGAATAATTGATTGAGTTAGGGTCTGGATCCCAATATAAAGTCATATGTCCTTCATTGTCATGAACCCATTTACAATTTTTATAAAACTTTCTATATTGCCAGGGATAGTTCCCGGTTCCATTTGTATAATTTATGTCTTCGGCCCAAAAATTCCGGTATTTAATTTCAGATCCTCCTATTTTGTCCCAGTTTGTGTAATAAGAAGTTCCGGGTTTGATAACCTTGAATAGATATTCTTGGGATTCAACGGCATTTATGTCCCATCCGAGTATGTTGACCCACCATTCAGCCATCTCAATTTCTGGTTTCCCTCTTTGGGTGATATCGGAGTTCCGGGTGTAATCGTTGACAGTCTTGATGTAGAAATCAGAATTGCCTACCGTATAGATAAGATGCTCTTCAGGAATAGGATTGCTTGAATCTCCTTCAACAGCTCCTTTTGTGAGGTATGATTCCTCATCTATTTGTGTCACATCATTATCCAATGACTTGAGATAATAGTATTGACCGTTGTCTCCTTTGAAAACAACTGTGTATTTCGATGCTAATCGTTCCACATATATAGTTGTGGGGTTCTCTTTGGCCAAACCTTCTTTGTTATAGGTCTGGAAAAGTTTTTTGCCTTCTTTTGTCTCTATGGCCGGCATCACTTTGGAAGAAGAATCAATCACCATTGAAGAGGTCATCGTAAAGAAGAGGTTGCCGTCTTCATCTGTTATATACTTATCTTTCTTGTCTTTCAGATACAACAAGGCATCGGAATTATTCCAGTCTAACGTGATTTGCCTGATGGAATCATAACAACCCTTGGACTTCTTTGTAAGACTTTCTATTTTTTCTTGAAGGTGCTTCTGAAGGTCATAACTTGCATTCAGCACAACAAGCACTGTGAATTCAGTATCTTGAATAAAAGGGTTTTCATCGTCGGGCGAATAGAATTTTGAATATAACGTGTATCCGGCTTTTGAATCATCATCCAATTCGACTTCCAAAGGTGACAGACCATCAGATACCAAGGAACCGTCGGTGTTGAAAAGAATGGCGAAATGATAGAATTGATCTGCAGGATCAGGCTCATCTTCATCCTCTTCACCGGTATTTGAATCCTCTCCTTCCTCAGCTCTACTTAAATTCTCTGGGTGATCAGTATCTTCCTCCTCCTCCTCTTCTTCTTTTATTGTTGGAAAATAGAGAAGACGTTCGTTAACTGTTCCTTTGTCAAAATCCGACGTTGCGTTTGAATCATCTGAGTCCCAGTAGGCAGCAAGTTGGCTTTGGTCGGAATCCAGAAGTTGCATTGCCATGTAGCTGAAGTATTTTTTGCCTACAGACAGTGAGGGCTCATCCGGATTTGGGTAGCCTGAAATGTCGTCGGCAACGCATGATGAGACAAGCGGAAGAGCTATAAGTATAGCTATCGCTAAGAAGAAGTTATAAAATATATTTTTTAACCAATTCACTTTCTTTCAAGATAATAGTGTTGCAACTAACAGGATTAAGCGTCTATAGGGGAGCAAATTCCTGTAATAAACGGGGATGCGTGACGAAATATTGCTTTAAATTTTAAGGCAGTTGTTTATGGCTGAAAGCCAGTTTTTTAGTTGGTCTACATTACCCATTTAATATGCAAAATTAATAAATAAGTGGTGATTCGACAAGAAATGTTAACAAGAATTAACGGATTAGGGATGAGGGATCGAGGGATGGGGGAGGAGGGGGACAAAATATTGAAAGCCGGGCTATCCTCACGGATTACTCGGCTTTGAAAAATACAAAGTTTGGGGAAAGTGGGCGTTGACGGATTCGAACCGCCGACCCTCTGCTTGTAAGGCAGATGCTCTA
>JAFLTP010000016.1 GCA_022510405.1 Muribaculaceae bacterium
TTCCTTCATCTGATCATCAGACAAAACGGGAGTCAAAATGAAAACGGTTTCGTAAGAATTCATAATTTTTTAAATGTGTTTGTTATTTTGATTTCGGTCTTCACTTTCCCGAAACCGGGTGCAAAATTACTTAAATTCCATTAATTACGCAAGTTTTTAGTTTAGTGTTTTTTAGTGGCGGAGAAGAAAATAGAAATAATATAACAAGGATAAGGAAGAAATGCCAATAAAACCTAAAAAGGTTTAAATAATTGTGGGAGTTAAGAATAATCTTTAATTTTATACCCAATTAAATCAAAACACTATGAAAAAACTTTTAATTTTCCCGGCCATTTTCTCTTTGGCCACATTAGGGAATGCTGCTGAACTTCCGGAACCTTCTGTGAGGGTATTGCCTCAGGATTATGGATATTTTGATGCATTCGTGATTTCATGGGCAGAACAGGTAAATGAACCTTACAAGCTAAAAATAAAAGATAAATCAGGAATCAAAGTTGTAAAAGATGAAGTAGAGGAGTTATACGTAAGTGTAGGCCTCACAGAATATCAAGAAACAGAGAATTCAAAAAATTATCCGGATTCAAGGTTGTTGGTGACAATCTCAATGTTTGAGACATCTGTCGGTTCTTCCTACACACTCACTATTCCTGAAGGAGCAGTGGATGTTTATGTCTCCGATAATGAAATTCTGCCCAACGGTGAAGTAGAATACACTTTTACTCTTAAAGCAGACGGCAATATTGTTACCCTCCCTGAACCCAATATCGAACCTCTTCCCGGAGCAGTAGAAAATTTGAATATAGTTAAAATCAGTTGGACCGGTAAACTCGGCAGTCTCGATTTGCTTAATGAATATAATTTAGTCTCCCCCGACGGAGACATCGCTCCCGTAGTCGCAACTTATAATGGAGCAGTAATGGAAAATCCAAAGGTGAGTTTTGAGTGGAGCTCTCGTCAGGCTGTGACTGAAGGCAGTGAAGGAGATATTTTCGTTATCACATTATCGGAAAACCCGTTACCGGCTGGAGAATACATAATCACAATTCCTGAAAGTTATCTTCAAATCACTGATATAGAGACCGGCACCCTTTATAATGACGAAATTGTGTTGAGTTATATGGTGGTTGATAGTGAAAGCGGAGCAGTTACAACTCTAAGGGACACCGTAAAAGAGGATCCGGAAATTTATAATCTCAACGGAGTAAAGATAAACACTAATAATCTTAAAGACATTCCCAAGGGAGTCTATATTATTAATGGTAAAAAAGTAAGAATTTAAGAAATGAAAAGAATCGCAATACTACTCTCTCTTGCCACTTCAATCGGTGTGGGATATTGCCAGGAAACAGAGATGTGGAGCAATGTTCCAATTCTTTTGGATGCCTATGGCCATAAGGTGTCGCCCGACGGTGCATTTTCCACAGGAGAGGCCGTTAGCGCAGAATCAGCATGGGCCCGAAACAATATTACGGGAGAAATCTATTTTTTTGATGGAGCATCATGCGGAGAAGGCAACAATATTACCAAAGATAATCTTATCGTCGGTACTGATAAAGTGTATATGAAAGCCGCTTTTCTTAAGCCGGGAGAATCCATCGATCCTGTTTTAATTCCTTCCTTGAGCAAATACAGTGAAAGTTATGCCCATGGAATAAATTGGGATGGAACAAGACTTGTGGGAGTGATGGTTAATCCGAGATCAGGCAATGCGGATGAAGTGAACCCCGAATACCAACATATGTCATATCTTCCATTTTATTGCAATATAGATCCTGAGACCAATACTGTGGAAGACCCCAAATTTCTTCCCGTTCCGCCTCGTGATTTCTTTGGTCTGGTACCACAATATTGCACTGCAACATGGATCAGTGACGACGCCACTACAATTTTAGGTCAAGTTATCGACAATTCAGGTTATTATATTTATCCAATTGTCTATAAACAAGACGCTGCGGGTGAATGGAGTTATATTTTACCCTCCGAACCACTTTTCAATCCCAACGGACTTGAAATTCCCCATTGGCCGTTGCCCGAAATGGAGCAACCCCTGCCGGTTAATTATATTGAAAATGCCGAGTTAAAGGCATTATATCAAAATATGTTGGATGAATTTATCGCTGGAGTTTCCGACATAAATCCCGATGAACTTTTGGATCCCAATGTTGCAGGCACCGATGCATTGATGAATCAAAAAGAATGGAACGCTTATCAAAATGCCTTGGAGGAATATAAGGAATACTACGATAACGTGTATGAAGAGGAATTAAACAAATATTATGATCAATATTCAAGGTTTATAGCCCAATCTTCTAATTTCCTACAATCCAGCATGGCAATGAATCGAGCCGGCACTTTAATTGGTCAAACTAAGATGGTGACACGGTTCAGTGGTATCAACCCTATTACATATGCCTATCCCGTTATCTTCAATCTTGAAGACGGAAGCTATAAAATCTATGGAGATGAGCTGAGCGAGTTGGAGATTTCACAAATATTGCCCGATGGTACATTATTGGCTACTTCTCCAAAGCCTGGACCTACTACACCTGACTTGACTCCACAACATTCTTATGTTTGTGCTCCCGGGAGCTCGACTTTTGTAGCAATAGAAAATTACATAAAATCCACAAATCCCGAATATTACAATTGGTATATGGAATATCTTTACCATAAGGTTCCAATTGGTTATGAGGATGCAACCGAGGAAGAAGACGGGAATATAGCTTATAAACAAATGACCGTGACTGGTCTTGTGGCTGTGAGTGATGATTTCACCACTCTTTCAGGAGGAGTCGACGGTTGGTCATGGGATTATGATGCCGGGAACTATTTCACCTACATTTTCACCAATATGACAACACCCGACACCGGAGTGGAAAACATCAAAATTAACCCTAATACCGGATTAAAAGTTTATAATCTACAAGGTGTAAAAGTCTTGGAGACCAAAGATGCGGCTTCACTCAAAGCTTTGGCCCCGGGAATTTATATAATCAATGGTAAAAAGGTTATTATCTAACTGATTTTTCAAGTCTGAGCACTTCGCTACGGAGTGCTTTGGTATGTGAACGGAGGTCTTCGATCTCCGTTTCGCTTTGTATAATCTTAGATTGAACCGACTTATCAGACTTGTATTGCTGCCTTAATTCAAGAAGAGCAATTTCCCTTTTCTCAAGGTCAGAACTTTTGGCCAAGTATTGTTTCATCACATCGGCAGCCTTACGATTCTTAAAGTCTGAAAATGAATAATAAGTCTTACCGTTTCCCAAAGGGAATACGAAATCTTTCTTGGCATCCTGAGAGGCATGTAGAGTCTTGCTTATTGATGGCATCACCGGGACAATAGCTTGGTCTTTATCGTCAAACCATGTATCTTTATATGACGTCAATTTGGCATAGTCGGCAAGGTTTTCAGTATCAGCCGGATAATTTTTTCTTATATCCTCATAAAGATATACATAAACCGTTATTTTACCTTCAGGACTGTTTCGATCGGTTGCCCACCATCCCAGACCGTTTTCCTCGTCGATGGCAAACATAAGATCGTTGTAAGGCGAATTAAATGGCATACCAAGGTTAAGAGGTTGCCGGTATTCACCTGTGAGGGCATCTTTCTGGGCAATGAAAATATCATAGCCTCCCATAGAATCATCTCCATTGTTGGCAAAGTATAAAGTTTGTCCGTCGGCACTCATAAAAGGGAACGCATAATCACCTGATTTATCGAAATCTCCTTCAAGTGTTTCCTTTTCTTCCCAATTGCCATCCAGGAGTAAAGATTTCTCATAAAGGCGCAGGTCTCCATCACTGTTCACTTGAGGATAAAGGAGATAATCCTCACCTTCATTTAGATAGGAAAGTTCTTTATTGTTACCTGTAGAACTCAAAACAGAATAAGGACCTATTTTACCGGCAGACTCACTTAATTTGTATGCTTCATAAAATTTAGCACTTGGAATAGAAATAGAGTCAACAATAACTATTCTCTGAACCCGATCGATTGCGTTTGATGCTATTTCAAGTTCTGACTCCCAAATTTCAAATTCTTCATCCAAGGGTTGTTTAGCTTTAGTCTGCAGGGTTCTGTATTGGTCATAAAGATCTGCAGCTTCTTCGAAATCATAATTGAAAAAGGCTTCTCTACCATTTTGTAAAACTTCTTCGGCACTAACCTTCTTGGCTTTTGTCTTTGTGGCAGAATTGACAGTCATCCCTGTCAGTAAAAATATAATTAATATAAATACAACTTTCTTTTTCATACCAAAATTCTTCTCAATGTATATCGCAAAGGTATAAAAAAATTCTAACATAGGGAGAGCAATCCCAAATCCTTTTAATATAAAGAATGTTAAGTACTCCTTTCCAATTATTATTACCACAAAGCATTAGTTAATAAGTTTGCAATCTGAAAACATAGGGACTTATAAGAAGTTTTTTTATTAAATTTGCAATAGAGGAGATAGCCCGTTTTTCTCCGTTATTAACAAACGCAATATACGAATCATGAAATTTATACATTACCTTGCTATAGGATTGGCCTTAACAACCGGTATAATATCCAACGCTGAGACACCAAAATGGTTGGTAAAACCGGCGATTTCTCCAGATGGAAAGACTATAGCGTTCTCTTATAAGGGAGAACTTTTCACAGTGCCGGCAACCGGAGGAAACGCATTCCAATTAACATCCAACAAAGCTTATGATTCAAATCCAGTTTGGTCACCTGATGGTAAAAGAATTGTATTTTTAAGCAACCGTGAAGGTTCCGACGATTTATATATAACATCTGCAACCGGAGGAGTACCAATCCGGCTCACAACCCATAGTGGGAATGAGACTCCACTTGCGTTTCTAAATGACTCAATTTTATTGTTTAATGCTTCCTTATTGCCGGGACCGACGACTTCAAGGGCTCCTTTCTTTTCACAGATTTATTCTTTGAATGTCAACAAACCCGGAACACGTGCTGCTCTTTATCTTTCATTACCGGTGAATTCGATAAATGTGAATTCAAAAGGAGAGATAATTTATCAAGACAAAAAAAGTTACGAAGATATTTACCGTAAACATGAACGGTCTTCCGGCACTTCTGATATTTGGACTTATTATAAAGGCAATTTCAATCAGTTGACCAATTTCAATGGATCAGACCAATCTCCGGTTTGGGGAAAAGGAAACTCTTTCTACTATCTCTCCGAAAAAGATGGAACTCTTAATATTTTCGAAGCACAGGTAGGATCTGAATCTGAGCAACAGTTAACTCATTTTGAGAAACATCCCGTAAGGAGCCTGACTTCATCCAACAACGGGATACTTGCCTTCAGTTGGGATGGAGACATCTATACCCTTAAACCCGGAAATAAACCAAAAAAAGTTGATATTAATATCAATGCCGACCTTTATGATGGCGATCTTGTAAAAAAATATGTGAACAACGGTGTTTCCAACATCGCAGTTTCACCCGAGGGTAATGAAATAGCGTTGGTGATAAGGGGCGACCTTTATGTGACCAATTCAAAATATAAAACCACAAAACGAATCACTGATACTCCGGCTCAAGAGCGATCGGTTTCATTCTCACCCGACGGAAGATCGCTTGTATTCGACAGCGATGTAGACGGCAACTGGCAACTTTTCATCGCAAAAATCAAGAATGACAATGAAAAGGAGTTTGCTTACGCAACAGATATAGATATCCAGCCTCTTTATTCCTGTGAAACCTCCGCTATGCAACCCCTATTCTCACCTGACGGTAAGAAAGTGGCGTTTTTAGAAAACCGGGGTCCAATCCGTGTTATAGATGTAGCATCCAAGAAAGTGAATACTGCCCTGGGAGGAGAATACAATTATTCATATTCCGACGGTGACATAACTTTCTCATGGAGTCCTGACAGCGAATGGTTGTTGACTTCCTATATGGGACCTATGGGTTGGAACAATATGGATATCGCAGCCGTTAGGGCAGATGGTAGTGAAGTGGTTGACCTGACAGAAAGTGGCTATAACGATTATCAACCCAGATGGGTATTGGATGGTAAAGCAGTGGCATATGAAACAGCTAAATATGGTATGAAAGCTCACGGTTCCTGGGGTAACCAGGACGACATCATGATAATGGCTCTTGATGGAGACGCATGGGACAAATTCAATTTCACGGAAGAGGAAGCCGATATCTTTGATAAAGAAAATCAAGAAAAGGAAGATAACAAGGAAGCTAAAGAAGTAAAAAGCAAAAAAGCCACAAAAACAAAAAAAGGCAGGAAAGGAACCAGGGCTGCTAAAGAAGAAAAGAAAACCAATACGCTTGATTTTGCCAACAGAAGATACAGAACGAAAAGACTTACGGGCACTTCTGCAAGTATAATGGATTTTTATTTGTCACCTAAAGGAGACAAACTCTATTACATAGCCCAGAGTCCTGACGGAGATTACAATCTGATGGTGACCGATCTCAAGAAAGGAGATACAGAAATATTGGTTCCCGGCACTTTCGGTGGGATGGAAGTGGATAAGAAAGGAGAAAACCTCTTCTTGCTTTCAAACGAGGGAGTCAAGAAGGTTTCCCTTCCCGACGGAGAAGTAAAAATGGTGGAATTTGAGGCTCCCTATGACCGTCATCCCTCTTTGGAGCGTCAATACATGTTCGATCATATGGCCAAACAAGTGGAAGATAAATTCTATGACCCTAATCTACATGGTGTGGATTGGAAATATTACACAGAACATTACCGTGAATTTTTACCCTATATATCCAACAACCGAGACTTCGCGAACCTTTTGAGCGAGACTCTTGGAGAACTCAATGCTTCTCACACCGGTGGTAGAGCATATGGACAAGGGGCAGAATTGTCAACTGCATCCTTAGGAGCATTCTTTGATGAGAATTACACGGGAGAAGGTCTGAAGATAGCAGAAATTTTCCCAAGAGGTCCCCTTGCAAACAAAAGTGCCGATGTAAAAGCAGGTGATATAATCCTCTCAATCGACGGGACAAAAATCGAGCCGGGACAAGATTATTATACTTTACTCGAAGGGAAAGCAGGAAAGAAAGTAAGACTGGGTGTGAAAACAACCAATGGCACAACCAAATATATAAATATACGACCCTTGTCATTGGGAGAGCAGTCTGCAATGGCATATCAAAGATGGGTGGAAAGAAACGAACAGATTGCCGACAGCATCTCCGGCGGAAAAGTGGGATATGTCCACGTGCAAGGGATGGATACAAGGAGTTTTCAGAATGTTTATGAAAGACTCTTAGGTAAATACCGCAATTATGACGCCGTGGTTGTCGACACCAGATTCAATGGAGGCGGATGGTTGCATAATGATTTGGCAATTCTTTTGAGCGGCAAGAAATATGTGACATTCTCTCCACGAGGAGAAGAGATTGGGATCGAACC
This sequence comes from Muribaculaceae bacterium, assembly GCA_022510405.1. Lineage (GTDB taxonomy): Bacteria > Bacteroidota > Bacteroidia > Bacteroidales > Muribaculaceae > Lepagella. The sequence continues at coordinate 7,404 of JAFLTP010000016.1, forward strand.
ATTCTCGCAGTGGACAAAACCGAGCGTAATGCTTGTGAATGAAGCAAATTACAGTGATGCACATGGTTCCCCGTATACATATCAGACACTTGGTCTTGGCGAAGTCGTGGGAGCACCTGTGCCCGGCACAATGACCGCAGTGTGGTGGGAAAATCAAATAGACCCTAATATAGTATTCGGAATACCACAGGTGACCAATCGGGCCAATAATGGTACAGTATTGGAAAATACGCAACTAAATCCTGACGTTATTATATATAACGAGCCCGGAGAGGTAGAAGCCGGGAAAGATGCACAACTCGAGGGTGCCGTTAAACGTTTACTTGAAAATATTAATAAGCAATAATTCAAATATCCTAATCCATATAAACCTCATATGAATTTCACTCATCTGCACGTACATTCTCAATACAGTCTGCTTGACGGGAAAGCCTCTATCTCGGAGTTAGTAGACAAGGCTATTGCCGATGGAATGAGAGGTTTGGCCCTTACTGATCATGGTAATATGTTCGGTATCAAGGAATTTTTCAACTATGTAAAAAAGAAGAACTCCGGGAAACCAGACGAAGAGAAATTTAAGCCTATACTCGGATGCGAGATGTATGTGGCAAAAGAGAAAATGACTGAAAGGAAGGATAAAAACGACAATGGTTATCATCTTATAGTGCTTGCAAAAAATGAGAAGGGCTATCATAACCTCATAAAACTTGTGAGCAAAGCTTGGACCGATGGATTTTATTACCATCCGAGAACCGACCGTTTTGAACTTGAGAAACACAAGGAAGGTCTTATCGTATGTTCAGCATGCCTTGGTGGTGAAATCCCACAGTTAATAATGCAAAGTGATTTACAAGGAGCCGAAGAAAGGGTAAGATGGTTTAAGGATATTTTTGGTGGTGATTATTATCTTGAATTGCAGCGTCATGAAACGTTCAAAGAAAACTCCAATCGTGACGTGTTTCCTGAGCAACAAAAAGTGAATGCAGTGCTTTTGGATCTTGCAAAGAAATATGATATAAAAGTCATAGCCACCAATGATGTCCATTTCACATATGAGGATGACGCTGAAGCTCATGACAGGTTAATTTGTGTGTCAACACAAAAGAAGTTCAATGAGGCACGCATGCACTACACAAAACAGGAATGGCTGAAGTCTCCCAAAGAGATGGAGGAAATATTCTCCGACCTTCCCGAGGCATTGAGCAACACTGATGAAATACTTAACAAAGTAGAGTTTTATTCCATAGATCACGGACCCATTATGCCCGAATTCGATATTCCTGTTGAATTCGGCACTGAGGAGGAATATCGAAAGAAGTATACCGAAGAAGATCTTTTCAACGAATTCACAAGAGATGAAAACGGAAATACAGTTCTATCTCAGGAGGAAGCGGAAAAGAAAATCAAGACTCTTGGAGGATATGATAAACTCTACCGTATAAAATTAGAAGCAGACTATCTTGCAAAACTAACATGGGAAGGAGCTAAACGTCTTTACGGGGACCCTTTACCCGAAGAAGTTGAGGATAGAATAAGGTTTGAACTTCATATAATGAAGACCATGGGATTCCCGGGTTACTTCCTTATAGTGCAAGACTTCATTAATGTGGCCAGAAAAGAACTTGGTGTTAGCGTGGGGCCGGGACGAGGTTCAGCAGCCGGGAGTGCCGCTGCCTATTGTCTTGGCATAACCCAAATCGACCCAATCAAATATGACCTTCTCTTTGAAAGGTTCCTTAATCCCGACCGAATATCATTACCTGATATTGATGTCGACTTCGATGACGACGGAAGATATGCGGTATTGGATTACGTCACAAAAAAATATGGAGCAGAAAAGGTGGCACATATAATCACCTACCAGACTATGGCCACCAAGATGGCAATAAAAGATGTTGCTAAAGTTCTTGACTTGCCATTGAGCGAATCCAACAGATTAGCCAGATTGGTGCCTGACAGGCTTCCGGATGTGAACGGCAAATCCACCAAAGTAAATTTCAAGAATTGTCTCACTTACTGCAAGGATTTTGAAAAGGAAACCAGGAACGAGAATCCAACTGTGAGGGAAGTGATGAAATATGCCCAGCAATTGGAGGGCAATGTAAGGGGAACCGGAATTCATGCTTGCGGTGTGATAATTGGCAGGGATGATATCACAGATTGGGTGCCTATTTCCATGGCTACCGATGCCGATGGTTCTAAAGTGATTTCTACCCAATATGAAGGGAGTATTATTGAAGAGACGGGTCTTATAAAAATGGACTTCCTGGGTCTTAAAACCCTCTCCATAATTAAAGAGGCGTTGGCAAATATAAAACGGACCCATGGCATTGATCTTGATATAGAAAATATTCCGCTTGATGATCCGGAGACTTTCAAATTGTATTGTGAAGGGAAGACCACTTCTACTTTCCAATTTGAATCAGTGGGTATGCAGTCTTCTCTAAGAGATCTGAAGCCCTCGAAATTCGAAGACCTGATTGCGATGAATGCCTTGTATCGTCCGGGCCCTATGGATTATATACCATCGTTTGTGAGACGAAAGCATGGAGAGGAACCAATCACCTACGATATTCCGATTATGGAAAAATATCTCCATGAAACTTATGGAATCACGGTGTATCAGGAACAAGTGATGCTTCTGTCCCGACTTCTGGCCAACTTCACAAGAGGAGAAAGCGATATGCTTCGAAAAGCAATGGGTAAGAAACAGATTGACAAGATGCTTCTTCTCAAAGAAAAATTCATGAGCGAGGGTCAAAAGAACGGCCATCAGGCAGAAGTGCTTGAAAAGATATGGGCCGACTGGGAGAAATTTGCATCCTATGCATTCAACAAGAGTCATGCCACCTGTTACACATGGGTGGCCTACCAAACAGCTTACTTGAAAGCCCATTATCCGGCAGAATATATGGCCGGAGTCTTGAGCCGAAACCTTGGATCAGGCGACAAACTCAAGAAGATAATGGATGAATGCATCAGAATGGGAATAAGCGTGAAAGGGCCGGACATTAACGAATCTGACGTTAAATTCAGTGTTAACAAGAAAGGAGAGATCAGGTTTGGACTCGGCGCCATAAAGGGCGTGGGAGTGAATGCGGTTTCCGCAATTATAAAAGAAAGAGAGAACGGCCTTTTCAGTGATATTTATGATTTTGTGGAAAGAGTGAATCTCAGCAGTTGTAACAGAGGTGCAATTGAAAACCTTGCGATAGCCGGTGCCTTCGACTCTATGGGTTATGCCCGTGAAGCCTTCGTGGAGCCGATTTATGATTCCACTTTCACTGATGTGCTGGTAAAGTATGGACAAACCATACAGAATGATAAAAATTCGTTGAATACTTCCCTTTTCGGAGATCTGGAACCAATCGACACTCCAAAACCTGAATTTCCTCAGGTTGTGCCCTGGAATCGATTGAAACTTTTGGAGGAAGAAAAGAAACTTGTGACTATCTATCTATCAGCTCACCCATTGGACCCGTTCTATATGGAGGTGACTTACGGTTGTTCTTGTAAATGTGGAGAATTCGACGAACTAAAAGAGGCTGGAAATGTTTATACATTGGGTGGCGTTGTCACCTCGGTAGATATGGGCACAAATCAAAAAGGAAATCCCTGGATGAGTTTTACTCTTGAAGACTTTTCGGGTAATTTTACTTTTAAAGTATTTGGCAGAGACGTAGCTAATATGAAGAACAAGGTTCAGCCCAATGATTTCATAAGAGTTAGGACAAGGGTGAACGAAAGCACTTATCGTCAAGGTTTTTTAGATATAAGAATTGAAGATATTCAATATCTTCAAGATTTGTCTGGATCAACAGCCAACGGTGTTAGAATCTATCTTGACAGGACTTTCGCTCAATCTGAATTCTATACCAAATTAATGGAATTCAATAGTAAAGAACGACCCGGAGACCTCTATCTCAAAATATACGACAGAGAAAGAAACCAGCTTATAAATATCCATTCACGCCAAAAATTCCCTATTACAAAAGAATTTGTGGAATTCCTTGATGATTGGGGAGTGAAATACGATGTGTTGAGTGAAAGGTAAGAAAAGGGATTAGGGATTAGAAAGATTAAAGGAACTGTAATATTAACCATAAATTAAAAAGCCATGGCACAACAATTCACAGATCAAACTGCCCGTGAAGCCATAGAATCGGGCAAAATCGTAGTAATCGACTTTTGGGCTACCTGGTGCGGTCCATGTATTCAACTCGGACCGGTAGTGGAAGAACTTGCTGAAAAGTATCCCGATGTTACAATAGGGAAACTAAACATCGACGATAATGATGAAATCGCAAGCGAACAGAGAGTTCGTAATATTCCTACGGTTCTTTTCTTCAAGAACGGTGAAATGAAAGAACGTAGCGTAGGATTGGTAAGTCTTAAAGTGCTTGAGGAAAAACTCAATAAAGTTATAGCTGAATAATTATTTCATACCCGGCACTCTACCGTATTTAATAAAAGTTCTTTGATAATAAGGGGTGGTCATTTCAGAAAGGATCACCCCTTTACTTGCGGATGCATGTACAAACTTACATCCGTCGATCATCACGCCTACATGTGACACCTTCTTTTTGTCTTTCCCGGTAGCAAAAAAAACAAGATCGCCCGGCTGAATATCCTTTTCTTTCAATTTATCACAAAAATCTGCCTGCTCAGCGGAATTTCTCGGAAGTTTTATATCCGCTATATCTCTGTATAGGATAATTACCATACCTGAACAGTCAGTTGCCACACCCTTTTCGCTGTGGCCATATTTATAAGGCGTTCCAATCCATTTAAGAGATTCGTCGGCAATTTTTTTCCCAATCTTATTCTCATCATGTTTTTTTCTGACGCTCATGTCAATTTGTTCTCCAATATAGGCAGAGTTCGCCTCTATCTTGTTTTTTTTATGGCTTTTACAAGAAGAGATTCCTCCCGTCATACAGATAGCGAGAGATAACAAGATAAGTCTATATAAAATTTTGGCAATCGGTCTCAATTCTATTTTTTATTAGGACACACAAAATTAATACTTTTTATTTTATGGTTCAAAAATTGTAGATAGATGATTCGAAAGCAGGTTGGGGATTTATCGGAATATGATTAATTTTGTAATCCCTCCTCGCTTTCAGCACACAACTCAGATCTTACATAATAGAAACCATAACCTAACACTCAATCCCAAATGTTTTCAGGAATTGTAGAAGAAGCAATACAGGTGGTTGGATTAAAACACGAAGATACCAACCTTCATATCACGATGAAATGTCCTTTTTGCGACGAACTTAAAATAGATCAAAGTATCAGTCACAATGGTGTATGCCTTACGGTTGTATCATTGCCGGGCAATGGTACATACACCGTCACAGCGATAAAAGAGACTCTGGATCGCTCAAACTTAGGCGATCTTAAGATAGGAGATCTCGTAAATATAGAGCGCAGTATGAAAATGGACGGCCGTCTTGACGGGCATATAGTTCAAGGTCATGTAGACACAACGGCAATATGCATCAAAGTGGAAAACCTTGACGGCAGTTGGAAATACACTTTTAAATATGACATACCCATTGAAATGGCCCGCAAAGGTTATATGACCGTTGAGAAAGGTTCTGTGGCTGTCAATGGGGTCAGTTTAACTGTTTGTGATTCCGAAAAAGAATCATTTGCCGTAAATATTATTCCTTATACCCACGACCATACCAATTTCTGTGATATTAAGGAAGGCACAAAAGTTAATCTGGAATTCGATATCATCGGAAAGTATCTGGCACGTCTTAACGATTTTAAATGATATGACAGACCAATTGGAAATTACAGATGCCCCCAAAATAGTGATAGCTGTTGATGGTTATTCTTCCTCCGGCAAGAGCACTATGGCGCGTGAACTTGCTAAACGTGTAGGTTACATATACGTTGACTCCGGGGCCATGTATCGTGCCGTGACTCTCTATGCGTTGAGAAACGATATGATCAATGAAGATGGTTCTGTAAAAACAGAAGCACTTATTCCTCATCTAAGAAGATTGGAAGTATCATTTGAACAGTTGCCCGGTGAGGATGGAGTGCAACACACTTTACTCAATGGGGAGGATGTGGAGAACGAAATACGTGAAATGAAAGTCAGCAAACATGTTAGTCCTATTGCGGTTATTCCGGAAGTAAGGGAAAGAATGGTTCAGCTGCAACAACAAATGGGTCTTCAGAAAGGAATTGTGATGGATGGCCGGGATATCGGGACTACTGTTTTCCCGCACGCTGAATTAAAAGTTTTCGTATATGCCGGACTTCATGAAAGAGCACGCAGACGTTGGAGAGAACTGTCAAACAAAGGAATGGATATCAGATTCGAAGAGGTTTATGCAAATCTTGAAGAAAGAGACAGAATTGACACTACACGTGAAGTTTCTCCCCTCGTAAAGGCGGAAGACGCAATTGAATTTGACAATGGAGCCGTGACACACGAAGAACAGATGGAATGGCTGATTAAACTTTTCCAGGAAACTATTGAAAGAATAGAAAATGAAAGTAGAGGTTGATTCAAATTCAGGATTCTGTTTCGGAGTTGTCACAGCTATCAACAAGGCAGAAGATGAATTGGCTTCAAAGGGCCAGCTCTATTGCTTAGGTGATATTGTGCATAATGCTCGGGAAGTGGAACGTCTGCAAGACAAAGGTTTGAAAACCATTACCCATTCCGACCTTGACAATCTTCAAAATGTAAAAGTTTTGCTAAGGGCACATGGTGAACCTCCCAAGACTTACGAGACAGCGAAGAAAAATAACATAGAAGTAATTGACGCCACCTGTCCTGTTGTGCTTCAACTCCAACGGAGGATTAAGCAAACCTACGACGAAGGAGTGGAAGCACAAAAACGAGGAGGCCAAAAACCACTCACAGTGATCTATGGCAAAAACGGCCATGCAGAGGTGAACGGATTGGTGGGTCAAACCAATGGTGAGGCTGTAGTGATTCAGGATAAAGATGGCATTGATTCCCTGGATCTCACAAGAGATATCATTCTTTATTCACAAACCACCAAATCAATCGAGGGATTCAAAGAGATTGTGGAGGAGATTGGCAAAAGAAAGAAAGAAGGTAAATTCGAATATTATGACACGATATGCAGGCAAGTCGCCAACCGCATGCAAAAGATGAAAGAATTTGCCCAAAGCCATGACGTGATTTTCTTTGTGAGCGGCGCAAAAAGTTCAAATGGCAAGGTGCTGTATGAAATGTGTAGGGGTGTGAATCCTCAAACCTATCTTATTTCCGATGAATCGCAATTGGATTTATCACTTGTGAAAGGTGCAGAAAGTGTAGGGGTATGTGGAGCCACTTCTACCCCAACCTGGCTTATGGAGAAAATAGCCACAATGATAAGAACCGGCAACAAAGAAAATTAAGATATCTATAACTCTATACCCCAAACCCTAAACCTTATCGTCAATTATGCTTGATCCCAGGGATGAATATTATATGAGCCTTGCTATGCGTCAGGCTGAAGAAGCATTCGACGCAGACGAAGTGCCGGTTGGTGCTGTGGTTGTATGCAATGGCAAGGTGATAGGAACGGGGTATAATCAAACAGAAGCACTCAATGATGTAACCGCACATGCAGAAATGATAGCCCTAACTGCAGCTGCAAATAATTTAGGTGGGAAATATCTGCCGCAATGTACATTATACGTTACCGTGGAACCCTGTATAATGTGTGCGGGAGCTTTGGGATGGAGCCAGATTGGAAGGATTGTATATGGAGCCTCGGATCCTAAAAGAGGTTTCACAAAATTTTGTCAGGAAAACCTCTCCCCTCTCCATCCAAAAACTATTGTTACAAAAGGAGTCATGGAGGAAGAAGCATCAGAATTAATGAAAGAATTTTTCAAAAGGAAAAGATGAAGGAATGGATTGAAGCGATGAGATTGCGCACACTTCCGGTGAGTGTAGCCGGAGTGGTGGCAGGTACTGCATGTGCCATATATCATCATGGTTTTTCAGTGCTACCATTTCTGATATGCCTCTTTTTTGCTATTCTTGCTCAAATAGCATCTAATTTTGCGAACGAATATTACGATTTCAAAAATGGACTTGACAAAAAAGGACGTGAAGGGTTCCGCAGGGGAGTGACAGAAGGAGACATATCCCCTGAATCAATGAAAAGGGCTACCTACATTACCTTAGGCTTGGCCGCTTGTATTGGCGCTACTTTGATAATTTGGGGTGGATGGTGGCTTATCTTCGTGGGTATTTTTATAGGTCTATTTGCCTTGGCATATAGCACCGGACCGTTTCCATTGTCACATAATGGACTTGGAGAAATTGCCGTTATAATATTTTTCGGTTTTGTACCGGTGATTTTCACGGAATATGTTCAAACTCGTATCTTTTACATGGATAGCACCACTATGTTTACTGCGGCTGCTGTAGGTTTAATGGCGGCAAATGTACTAATAGTGAACAACTATCGGGATATGGAAGATGACAAGGCTGTTGGCAAACGCACATCAGTTGTGATTTTAGGCAGAAAAACAATGGGAGCTATATATTTTTATGATGGTATATTGGCAGCAGTGTTTTTGGCTATGGCTTCTTCCGCTCTTCCTTTTTGGGTATCAGCCGGATGGCTGTCGTATTTTGCTTTCCATGCTATGCTATGGACCCGTTTGACTACCAAAAAAGGCAAAGATTTGAATGATGTGTTGAAATGGACCTCTATCATTCTGCTTATAGTAAGCTGTTATGTACTCACTGTCTTTGCATGTCTAAAACCCCAATCCGATTCATTTTTCCTTTTCCCGTAATATATAATCTCTTTCCTTATAATATTTAAAATGGCGAAAAAACCTGAAATAAAACAAATTCTTACTGATCCTACCGGAAAGTTACCACCAAGAGATACAGAGCTTGAAGAAGTGGTGCTCGGAGCCTGTATGTTGGAGAAAGATGCATACATGAATGTATGTGATATTCTTGTTCCCGACAGTTTCTATGATCCTGTAAACAAAAAGATATTCGAAGCCATCACCACATTGGGACTTAATCAAAGACCCATCGATATGATGACTGTAACCGAGCAGTTGCGACGAGACGGCACTCTTGAAGAAGTTGGCGGAGCTGTTCATATAGCAGAACTTACAGCAAGGGTTTATTCATCGGCCAACCTTGAATTCCATGCCAGTATCGTGGCACAAAAATATCTTGCCCGTCGCCTCATCACCTTTGCAGTAGATGTAGAAACAAAGGCATACGATGAGAGCAATGACATTGAGGATCTTCTTCAAGACACAGAGAGCCAACTTTTTGATATTTCCCAGAATCAACTTAAAAGAGAAGTTACCCAGATTGACCCTGTCATCACATTGGCACTTGATCAGATTCAGAACGCCGCCAATAACGAAAGTGGCCTTTCGGGACTGCAGACAGGTTATCGGGAGTTGGACAAAATGACCTCCGGATGGCAAAATTCCGACCTTATAATAATTGCAGCTCGACCTGCCATGGGAAAGACAGCTTTCGTGCTGTCAATGGCTAAGAATATGGCTGTGGATTATAATGTACCGATTGCTATTTTCACACTCGAAATGTCAAACGTTCAGTTGATAAAGAGGTTGATTAGCAATGTGGCCAGTTTGGAAGGTGAAAAAATCAAGAGCGGCCAACTTTCTCATGAAGAATATGAACGCTTGAACTCAAGGATTAGAACCGTGTATGGAGCCCCACTTTATTTAGATGAGACACCCGGTCTATCCATTAGCGAATTAAGGACTAAGGCCCGAAGGTTGGTGAGAGAGAAGGGAGTGAAAATGATAATGATCGACTACCTTCAACTTATGAACGCCACCGGTCAGAAACATGGGAGTCGAGAGCAGGAAGTCAGCACCATATCCCGATCACTAAAAGCCTTGGCTAAGGAATTGGATATTCCAATCATTGCTTTGTCGCAGTTGAACCGAAGCACCGAAAGCCGTGAAGACAAGAGACCTGTTCTATCTGATCTTCGTGAATCGGGTGCGATTGAGCAAGATGCCGATATAGTTTGTTTCATACATCGACCTGAATATTATACCCGTGCCACCCAAGATGGGGAGGGCAACAATATTAAGGGATTGGCCTATCTAATTGTGGCTAAACACCGTTCCGGAGGAGTTGGTGACGTCAAACTTCATTTTGTGTCGAAATATGCCAAATTTGAAAATTGGGAAGAAGGTTATGAAATGATGCAAGAAACGCTTTCTGAAAATAAACTTAAGATAGAATCAAGGATGAACCGAAGCGAAGAACCAGACACTCAGATGGTTTCGGGTAATGATGAAGTACCTTTTTAAGTAGTTTGCAAAAAAAATTTCTTTTTTTTCAAAAAATTGAGTTAACTTTGTGAACAAGGAACGCGAAAATAATGTTTTAATATCAAATAATAAATCAAAGGTCATGGAAAGAGACGAAAGACATAAGCATGAACATCACGACAACTCGGATATGATTGCAAGGTCTATGGAAGCTGAACAAAAGGATAAACAAAGGGAATCCACTCGCAGGATGAACAAACTTTGGATATGGTTGGGAGTCCTCTTCTTGGTAGCGATATTACTCTGGTGGATATTCTCAATTGGGTTCTTCGAAGACACTACAGGTGTAACCAACTTCGGGAACTGATAAAAAAGATATAAAGACCCGGCCATTCATAGTTCTATAAAAGGGCTTTTACACATACGTGGTAACAGGACCGGGACAATAGCCTCCTTTGTGGAAACACTGAGGGGGCTATACTTTTAAACCCGCTTGAAGCGGGTTTAAAAGTATAGGGGTATCGTTGTAAAAAAAGGTTGTCGAGATTTTATTTGGCGGCTCGTGCTGCGGAGAGGAGCACTTCGCTAACGGTGGGATGACCGAAGATGATTTCCTTGAATTCATCAAGAGTCGTTTCTCTATTCATCAAATCTGCACATTGCTGAGCCAGATCAGCAGCCTCCACTCCCATTATATGGGCTCCAATGAGTTTACCATTTTCCTTTTGGAAAATCAGTTTACATATTCCATCTGTCTCGGCCAAAGCCATTGCCTTACCGTTGGCACGGAAGAAAGAAGTTCCTATCATTATATCGAGTTTCTCTTCCTTGCATTGCTCTTCAGTTTTACCTACCATACCGCATTCAGGCATTGTAAACACAGCGCTCGGGATAAGGTCGAAACGAAGGTGATCGGAAATTCCGTTTATCACATTCAAAGCTCTCTCACCTTGGGCAGAAGCCACATGTGCCAACATCATCCTGGCATTGACATCGCCTATGGCAAAAATACCGGGAACATTGGTCTGCATGAAATCGTCTACCGGAATTCCTTTTGGAGAATAATTTACTCCTGCTGCTTCCAGCTTCAATCCATCTACACGAGGGGCTCGTCCAACTGCCATTAAAAGATCGCTGGAAACCACCTTTTCCTCTTTACCTTTAACTTCATATATCACCTCTACCTCGTAGAACTCATTCTGACGGATCTCTTTAGCCGAAGCACCGGTGATGATATTTATTCCTTTTTTGCTTAAGGTCTGTTTCAATCTTTTGGCGATATCTGAGTCAAACGGAGGTAGAATCTGCTTCATGAATTCAATCACCGTCACCTTTGATCCCAATTGTTGGAAAATGGATGCGAATTCCATACCGATTACACCCCCACCTATAATAGTGAGTGTGGCAGGAATATATTCCAACTCGAGGATGGCTGTTGAGTCCATCACACATTTGAGATCATGACCCGGAATTTGAAGTGACTTGGATACCGAACCCGTGGCTATGATAATCCTGTCACCTTCATATTCTTCTCCATCTGCAATCACAGTCTTGGCATTCTTGAAAGAAGCCATGGAATTCACTACTGTCACTTTTGCTTGGGCCAAAAGAGTTTCTACACCTTTACGAAGGTTATCCACCACTTCCCTCTTCCTCTTGATAACTTTATTATAGTCCAGTGTGAAAGTGAAATCATCTATCCCGAATTTGTCACCTTCTTTAAATAAGGAAACCACTTCCGCATTTCTGCAAAGGCATTTTGTGGGAATGCAACCCTCATTAAGGCAGGTGCCTCCTAATTTGTCGCCGTTAAAGAGAACTACGCTTTTACCTTGACGGGCGGCGGAGAGGGCGGTTTCATAACCGCCCGGACCGGCTCCTATAATCAAAAGATCCGCTTTCATGCTTCGTTTTCCTTTAATGCCTTGAATGTGAGGATTGGATTCTTAGCCGCTGTGGTTTCATCCAGTTTACGCACGATAGTATTGTTGGGTGCGTTCTTTACCAATTCAGGATTTTCCTTGGCTTCCTTGGCTATTGTATGCATCACTTCAATAAATTGGTCCAAAGTGTCCTTGCTTTCTGTTTCTGTCGGCTCAATCATCATTGACTCATGGAATAGCAAGGGGAAATAGATTGTGGGAGCATGGAAACCATAGTCGAGCAATCTCTTTGCCACATTAAGGGTAGTCACTTCTGTTGATTTGTCTTTGAGGCCATCGAAAACAAACTCGTGTTTACATACTCCTTCAATGGGAAGAAGATAGTCGTCTTTCAAATTCTCTTTGATATAATTCGCATTCAAAGTGGCCAATGGTCCAACATTCTTGATGTTTTCTTTTCCAAGAGTCAGGATATAAGCATAGGCCCTCATCATGACTCCGAAATTACCCAAGAAAGCAGAAATGTTTCCCAAGGCGTTTTCGTTGTCGGATGTGATATGAAATTTGCCTTTCTCATCCTTTACTACACGGGGGTTCGGAAGATGCTTAACAAGATGTTCCGCTACTCCTACAGGTCCTGAACCGGGGCCTCCCCCGCCATGAGGAGTCGAGAATGTTTTATGTAGATTAATGTGCATGATGTCGAACCCCATGTCTCCGGGTCTCACTTTTCCCAAAAGAGGATTAAGGTTCGCTCCATCATAGTAAAGAAGTCCTCCTGCCTCGTGAACCAATTTGGCTATTTCGGTAATCTCGGTTTCAAACATACCGAGAGTATTGGGATTTGTCATCATGATTCCGGCCACAGTGTCATCAAGCAGAGGTTTCAAATCCTCTACATCGATGGAACCGTTAGGTTTGGATTTCACCTCCACAACCTCTAATCCGGCTACCATAGCGGAAGCGGGGTTTGTTCCATGGGCCGAATCAGGCACTATAACTTTTGTGCGTTTATGGTCTCCTCTCGCCTCATGGTATTTTTTCATAACCATAAGTCCGGTGAGTTCACCATGTGCTCCGGCATAAGGATTTAAAGTGAATTCTTTCAAGCCGGCCAACTCGGATAGCATTTGCTGGAGATTGTAGTATAATTCCAAAGCACCCTGTACACTTTCTTCGTCCTGCAAAGGATGAAGTGACGTAAATTCAGGAAGGGCACAAAGTTCCTCGTTGATCTTTGGGTTGTACTTCATTGTGCAACTTCCAAGCGGATAGAATCCGGTGTCGACACCGAAATTCTTATTTGAAAGATTGGTGTAATGACGCACGACATCCAGTTCACTTACTTCCGGTAGTTCAGCATCTTTTTCTCTTAGAAGGTCTGAGGGTATATCTTTCAAACCGTCGGTATCATAATTATCCTTAGGTAAAGAATAGCCTTTGCGGCCCGGCTGAGAAAGTTCAAAAATTATTTTATCGTAGTTTTTCATATCAAACTTCAAGCATTAGGTTAACCAACTTATCAATTTCCTCTTTGGTTCTCTTTTCAGTGACCGCGAATTCCACTTTTCCATCGCCAAGAATTACTCCACCCATTATTCCATTGTCAAGCAAATAAGCGTTAACTTTCTTCATATCCAAATCAGTTTTGACAACAAATTCTTTTAGGAACGGCTTATCAAAAACCGGATGGAACTTACCTGTTGCGAGCAGTTTGTCGTAGAGATAATGAGCACCGTCACAACTGAGTTTATTGACCTCCTTCAAACCTTTGTCTCCCAACAAAGATAAATATATGGTGGCGTACAGAGCCATTAAACTTTGGTTTGAACATATATTGCTTGTAGCTTTTTCACGACGGATATGTTGCTCGCGTGCCTGAAGTGTTAATACGAAACCTCTCTTACCATCGATATCCTTAGTGGCACCTACAACACGGCCCGGCATTTTCCTTAACATTCCTTTGTTACAAGAAATAAATCCCAAATAAGGGCCACCGAAAGAGAGCGGCATTCCTAAAGTCTGGCCGTCACCACAAGCAACATCTGCACCCCATTCGGCTGGTGTTTTTAAAACAGCCAGAGAGGAAGGATCAGCATAGATTGCGAAGAATCCCTTGGCAGCATGAATCTTATCGGCAACACCGGTGAAATCTTCTATGATTCCATACTTGTTGGGAGTGGGGAGCATGGCACCTGCCACATCACCTTTTTCCAGTTCATTAAAGAGAGCATCCAAATCAGTTACACCATCCTTTTCTGGTATAACCGTCAAATCAACTCCATGGAATTTTGTGTATGTTTCAACTACTTTCCTGACATGGTCGCTTACAGTACCAGATATCAATACCCGGTTCTTTTTTCTTGAGGACGCAACCATCATGAACATGGTTTCAGCGGCCGCTGTGGCTCCGTCATACATCGAAGCATTTGTTGCTTCCATTCCGGTCAATTCAGTAATCATACTTTGATACTCAAAGATATACTGAAGAGTGCCTTGTGAAATTTCCGGTTGATAAGGTGTATATGCTGTATAAAATTCACTTCTTGATAAAAGATGAGGTATTACGGAGGGAGAATAATGGTCATAAGCGCCTTGACCACCGAACACCACTAACTGTGTGTTTTTATCTGCAAGCTCTTTAAAATGTTTCCGGAGTTCAATTTCCGACATGCATGATGGAATATCGTATTCCTTTTTTAGGATCACATCCGAAGGCACATCACTGTAAAGATCGTCGATACTGGTCACACCGACTTTCTCAAGCATGATCTTGATATCCTCTTCGGAATGTGGCATATATTTATGCGACATGGAATTTATAAGTTTTAAGTTGTGAGTTATGAGTAGATTACAATAAAGGGAAAAGGGACGCGTGAAGCCGTATACTCAGCACCACTTACGTCCCATTATCATCAAATTTTTTTCTATTTTATGCTTCGCAAAGTTTCTTGTAAGCCTCGGCATCCATCAATTTGTCAAGTTCAGCCGGGTCTGACACCTTCACCTTGATGATCCAGTTGTTGAAGGCGTCTTCATTTATGAGTTCGGGCTTGTCTACAAGTTCCTCATTTACTTCCACCACTTCACCACTTATAGGGGAAATTAGGTCGCTTGCTGCCTTTACAGATTCCACAGCACCGAAATCATCTCCTTGGTTAACTTCGTCACCGACCTCAGGCATATCAACATATACAATATTTCCGAGAGCATGCTGAGCGTAATCAGAAATACCGATAGTAGCGATATCACCTTCAAGTTTAACCCATTCATGAGAATCGGCATATTTGCGATCGTTTAATACTTTGCTCATTTGTTATTTTTATTTAATTGTGAGTTGTAAGTTTTTACTTTTTGTAGTTTTTGTCATAGAAACGTTTCTTCACCACTGTGGCGGGGAAAGTTTTCTTACGGATTCTAACCTCTACTTTAGTTCCAAGCTTATCATATGGTTTTTCAATCATAGCCATTGCTACGCTTTTGCCTGTGGATATGGAACGATATCCGGTGGTGACTTCACCCACCTGTTTACCATCCACTTCAACAGGATAACCATGTCGAGGAATTGCGTTGTCTTCGAGTTCCAGACCTACAATTCTTCTTGAGACACCTTCAGATTTTTGTTTTGCAAGTGCCTCTTTCCCGATAAATTCAGGTTTGTCAAGTTTCACAAACATACTGAGGCTTGCCTCGATAGGAGAAATTTCCGGAGAAAGTTCATCGCCATATAAAGGCAGACCGACTTCGAATCTAAGAGTGTCACGACAACCAAGACCGCAAGGTTGAACACCCGCTTCCATAAGCTTGTCCCAGACCCCTTGAATATACTCGTGGCTGCCATATATTTCGAATCCATCTTCACCTGTGTATCCGGTACGGCTTATGATAACATCTTCACCATTGATAGTGAAAACCTTGAAATTGTAGAAAGGAATATCCTTTAGTTCCAAGCCTAAAACTTTTTCGAGAGTTTCTTCTGCCTTTGGCCCTTGAACAGCCACTTCCCCGTAGTACTCGCTTTGGTTTTCAACTTTTACATCATAACCTTCGGCATTCTTTTTGATCCAATCAACGTCTTTCGCAATATTAGAGGCGTTAATTACGAGGAAATATTCTTGATCGTTAACTTTGTAGACTAAGAGGTCATCAACTGTGCCACCATTTTCATAGCACATCATACCGTAGAATATCTGTCCATCGGGAGCACCGGTAACATCGTTAACGAAGATATGGCTAACATATTTATAAGCGTCGGGACCTGAAATTCTGACTTCGCCCATATGGCTGACATCGAAAACACCAACGTTTTGACGCACTGCATTATGTTCTTCCGTGATACCTTTATACTGAATTGGCATATCAAATCCTCCGAAAGGGGACATCAATGCTCCTTGTTTAACATGGCGGTCGTGAAGACACGTTTTTATTAGATTTTCTTCCATTATATATTAAAAGGTTTTAATTTTTCAAAATTAGAAAAAGGTTTTAATCTTACCAAATTTAACCTTATAATTTTCCGATAAAACTCCAAAGTAAAAACTTGATTGAGTCTATAAAGACAGGTATGATTTTATTATAAGGGAAAAAGGATGTAAATTTGAAGAATAATTTTTGAAAAAGAAAAATATAGAATAAATGATATATCCGATTTATTTATATGGTCATCCTGTATTAAGGAAAAAATGTGAGGAAGTGAAGGCAGATCATCCTGACCTCAAGCAATTGGTGGCCAATATGTTTGAAACAATGTATAATTCCGAGGGAGTTGGACTTGCCGCTCCACAAATTGGAAAATCGATTCGTTTAATAGTGATTGACGGGGATGTTTTGTCTGAGAAATTTCCGGAGTGTAAGGACCTTAAATTGACTCTCGTGAATCCGGAACTGGAAGTTATCGATGATGAGGATCCCGTGACACGCGAGGAAGGTTGTCTGTCACTACCCGGTTTGTCGGAAAATGTGAAGCGACATGAACATGTGATATTAAAATGGATGGATGAGGATTTTCAACCCCACGAACAGGAATTCAAAGGATTCGCGTCACGTATAATACAACATGAATTCGACCATCTTGAAGGGGAGGTTTATACAGACCATGTATCCCCTATCCGGAAGCAACTTATAAAAAGCAAACTTTCCAATATTCAAAAAGGGAAAGTGAGTTGCGACTACAAAGTAAAATCAGGGACTAAATAAAAATATAAGAATTAAAAACTAAGTTATAAGAATTAAAAACTAAGTTATAACAGGTAAGTAAGCATAACAACACCCAGCTGCTTACAACTCAAAACTTAAACTCAAAACTCAAAACTCACAACTTACAACTTACAACTCACAACTTACAACTTACAACTCACAACTCACAACTCTACACAATGGCCGACGATAAAAAAATAATTTTCTCGATGGTAGGAGTAAGCAAAATTATTCCACCACAACGACAAATACTCAAAGACATTTACCTTTCCTTTTTTTATGGTGCTAAAATAGGCATCATAGGTCTAAACGGTTCAGGTAAGTCAACCTTGTTAAAGATAATAGCCGGCCTGGATAAAAATTATCAAGGCAATGTGGTTTTCTCACCCGGTTACTCGGTAGGATATTTGGAACAGGAGCCAAAACTTGATCCTGACAAGACGGTGAAAGAAGTAGTTCAGGAAGGAGTGAAACCCGTGATGGATCTTCTCAAGGAATATGAAGAGGTAAACAAAGGGTTTGAGGATCCAGACGTGCTTGAAGATCCCGAAAAGATGGACAAACTGATCAACAGGCAGGCAGAACTCCAAGATAAATTGGATGCCTGCGATGCTTGGAATATCGACAACAAACTCGAAAGAGCGATGGACGCTTTGCGTTGTCCACCCGACGACAAAAAAATCAGTGTGCTTTCAGGAGGGGAAAAACGTAGAGTTGCATTATGCAGACTGTTGCTTCAACAACCGGATATTCTTTTGCTTGACGAACCTACCAACCATTTGGACGCAGAAAGTATCGACTGGCTTGAACAACACCTTCAGCAATATCCGGGTACAGTAATCGCGGTTACCCACGACAGATACTTCCTCGACCATGTGGCAGGATGGATTCTCGAACTCGACAGAGGTGAGGGCATTCCCTGGAAAGGCAATTACAGCAGTTGGCTTGAACAAAAGACCCAAAGAATGGCCCAGGAAGAAAAACAAGCCAGCAAACGTAGGAAAACTCTTGAAAGAGAATTGGAATGGGTAAGAATGGCTCCTAAAGCACGCCAGGCAAAAGGTAAAGCACGTTTGTCAAGCTATGACAAACTTTTAAATCAGGATCAGAAACAACGTGAAGAAAAGTTGGAAATCTTCATTCCGAATGGTCCAAGACTTGGCAACAAGGTTATAGAAGCCAAAAATCTTGCAAAGGCATATGGTGAACAAAACCTTTTCAATGACCTCAACTTTATGCTTCCCCCTAATGGAATAGTGGGAGTTATAGGTCCTAATGGGGCCGGGAAAACCACACTGTTCAAGTTGATAATGGGCCTTGAAAAACAAGATAACGGAAACTTCGAAGTCGGAGAGACTGTAAAAATAGCTTATGTAGATCAGAACCATAAAGACCTTGATCCCGAGAAGACTGTTTATGAAGTGATATCCGGTGGTGTGGAATCGTTCAGGATGGGAGGTCGCGACATGAACGCAAGGGCCTATCTTTCAAAATTCAATTTCACCGGTGCAGACCAGGAAAAGAAAATCGGTGTGCTCTCAGGGGGGGAAAGGAACCGACTACATCTTGCCATGGCCTTGAAAGAAGAAGGTAACGTGATATTGCTTGACGAGCCTACAAATGATATCGACGTTAATACCTTAAGGGCTTTGGAAGAAGGTTTGGAAAATTTTGCCGGTTGTGCTGTAGTTGTAAGTCACGACCGATGGTTCCTCGACCGAATCGCAACCCATATACTTGCATTTGAAGGCGACAGCCAGGTCACTTTCTTTGAGGGAAGTTATTCTGATTATGAGGAATTCAAGAAAAAACGTGACGGTGATGTTACTCCTCATAGAATTCGTTATCGTAAATTAGTTTGAAATGGCTTACGAGATAGAACATAAATATCTTGTTGTGAATGATGCCTTCCGTGAAATGGCAACAGGTAAGGTAGAAATCAAACAAGGTTACCTCAATAGGAATCCTGACCGAACGGTCAGGATTCGTACCATGGGGGAAAAAGGGTTTCTAACTGTCAAGAGCCGAAATCATGGTGCCAAACGTTTGGAATTTGAATATGAAATTCCGGGACAGGATGCAAAGGATATTTTAAAACTTGCGGAACCGGGTCTTGTAGAAAAAACGCGATGGATAGTGCCGTTTGGAGGTTTAATTTGGGAAGTTGACGAATTTCATGGTTCCCAAAAGGGAGTGATTGTCGCAGAAGTTGAAATACCCGATGACGGCATCTGTTATGAAAAGCCACCCTTTATAGGACAAGACATCACAGGCGACCCGGCTTATTATAATTCGAATCTGAAGGTTTAATTTTTAAAGCTTATTTTTTGTTCCCTAAGGTTCAAGGATTGGAGTAATATTTCCAAATCTCCTTTCATTTCATTTAATTTTTCAAGAACCTCCAATTTCCGGGAAATATTTTTCTTGTTATGTTTCACCTGCTCTTTGGCAGCATCAACTTTCATTCCCTTTATGTGAAGAAGGAAATGTATGATTTGAAGAATTTCCAGGTCCTGTGGTGAATAATATCTTTGGTTCGCGGTGCTCCTACGTGGATTGATCTCCGGAAATTCCTTTTCCCAATACCTTAAAGTGGACTGAGGGACTCCTATTATCTCGGCAGCCTCCCTCATCTTATAATAACTTTTTGTAAACCTTGTATTCATCTCAGTCCATTACATGGCCGGCATTCTCGGCTATCTGTATCATTTCATAATATTCTTCCGGGGTCAAATCCATAAAATAATAATTCACGGGATTCTGCGGAATATTTTTATATCTCACCTCATAATGCAAGTGGGGTCCGGTAGACTTTCCTGTCGAACCGACTTTGCCAATCAACTGACCTCGTTTCACTTCTTCCCCGGGTTTCACCAATATCTGGCTTAAGTGAGCATACCTCGTTAAATAATTATACCCGTGTTCTATGTCTATACAATTTCCATAACCGGCCTGTCGTCCGGCCACCACAACCTTTCCATCACCTGTGGCAAATACATCAGTTCCTTGAGAAGCTGCAAAATCTAATCCTTCATGAAATTTTGAAGAACCATATATGGGGTCAACCCTGTATCCATAACCTGATGACATTGTGTAATCCGCTATATTTATAGGAATAACTGAAGGAACATGGGCCAACCTGTCTTGTTGGTTAGTCAAGGCTTCCTCCAATTGATCGAAGCTAAGCAACTGAGAATAAATCCTTTTCTCAAGAAGATTCATTCTGTTCGACAATTCTTCCACTAAGCGTGAATCAGAAAGCTTAGACAACTGACTGTAACGATTTTCGTAATCATATCCGGAAAATCTTTGGGCATCGCTCATAGGGTCGAGTTGCATCATAACTCTATAGAAATTATCATCTCTTTCCTCCATTTTGTCGATGACCTCCACCATATTCTCCAGTCTTGAAGACATGACGCTGTATTGTGACTTCAATCTTTTATTTTCAGCCCTAAGGTTTTTTTCATTGGGAGTGGCCACAATATAATTGAAAATGATAACAAATAGAGCCGCTATAATCAATGCACCCAAACAGATTTTTGAGACGGAGACGAGTCGTTCCTTCATCGTAGGGTAAAACCTTTCGAAGTTATCTGTTTCCGGATTATATTTATAGAATATGCGTTTGGACACTATATTATAGTTTATTGCAAAATTAGGCGATTTTCTATAAATTTGCAATGATTTTTAGAGGGTTATCAACCTCATTTTGAGTTATCAAAACCCCTTTGCAGTTAAACTAAAACTCCGATTTTCAAGGAGAAATACAAAGTTGACAATGGGCATGATAATGAATTTCAATAAAATAGAAAAAATAAATATTAGATATTACAATGTCTACACTCAAGGCTCAATCAGTAAAATCAGCTAAAGAAATTCGAGATTCTTTCAAGGAATTTTTTGAGAAAAAAGGTCACAAAATAGTACCCAGTGCACCAATGGTTATAAAAGATGATCCGACATTGATGTTCACCAATGCCGGAATGAACCAATTTAAAGATATAATATTGGGCAACCGCCATGCAGAATCAAAAAGGGTTGCAGATTCACAAAAATGTCTCAGAGTTTCCGGGAAACACAATGACCTTGAAGAAGTGGGACATGACACCTACCACCACACAATGTTCGAAATGTTGGGTAACTGGTCGTTTGGCGATTATTTCAAAAAGGAAGCCATCGATTGGGCATGGGAATATTTGGTGGATGTGTTGGGACTTGACCCAGACAGGCTATATGCCACGGTTTTCGAAGGTTCTCCTTCCGAAGGGTTGTCAAAAGATACCGAAGCCGAAGAAATATGGAAATCTCATTTACCGGCATCCCATATTATTGATGGCAATAAACACGATAACTTCTGGGAAATGGGAGACACGGGCCCTTGCGGACCATGTAGTGAAATACACATAGATCTCCGCAGCGAAGAGGAAAGGAAAAAAGTGGACGGAGCAACATTGGTAAACAAAGACAATCCCCAGGTTATCGAAATTTGGAACCTTGTATTCATGCAATACAACCGTAAAGCCGACGGTAGTCTGGAACCTCTGCCTGCAAAAGTGATCGATACAGGCATGGGATTCGAACGTTTATGCATGGCTTTACAAGGCAAGAAATCAAACTACGATACTGACGTTTTCACTCCGCTCATCAATGAGATCTGTGTAATTACAGATAAAAAATATGGAGAGGATGCCAAGGTTGATGTCGCCATGAGAGTGGTAGCAGACCATATCCGCACCATCGCCTTTTCTATAGCAGATTCACAATTGCCGGGCAATGCTAAGGCAGGATATGTGATCCGTAGGATTCTTCGAAGAGCCGTGAGATATGCCTATACTTTCCTCGGCCGTAAAGAAGCCACCCTTTATCTGTTGGTTGATAAATTGGTGGATGAAATGGGAGAAGCCTACCCTGAACTTAAGGCACAGAAAGATCTTATCAAAAAAGTCATAAAGGAAGAGGAAGAAACATTCCTTCGCACACTTGACAACGGTATCAAATTATTGGAGTCGTTGATTTCCGACGCAAAAGCCAAAGGAAAAGATCAAATTTCAGGTAAAGATGCCTTCGTGCTATATGATACATATGGATTTCCACTTGACCTCACTCAACTTATTCTGCGTGAGAATGGCATGACATTAGATCAAAAGGAATTCGACTCCGAAATGCAGAAACAAAAAGAACGTGCACGTAATGCTGCATCAATGGATACAGGCGACTGGGTTTATGTGAACGACGGTGATCAAAAATTCGTTGGGTATGATTTGACTTCTGTACCAACAAAAATACTTCGTTATCGTAAAGTAAAGCAAAAAGGAAAAGAATTCTATCAGGTAATATTGACCAAAACCCCTTTTTATGCAGAAATGGGTGGTCAAGTTGGTGACAGCGGCGTATTGGTTTCCGATTCAGGTGAAGTTGTCAAAGTTGTTGACACCAAGAGAGAAAATAATATCGGAGTGCATATCATAGAAAAGCTTCCTTCCGACCCCGGTGCTGACTTCACTGCCACCATTGACGAGAAAGCCAGGGCTGCAACATCAGCCAATCACTCGGCAACTCATTTGCTTCATGAAGTGCTCCGGGAAGTTTTGGGCAACCATGTGGAGCAGAAAGGTTCTTTCGTATCTCCTGAAGTATTGAGATTTGACTTTTCTCACTTCCAGAAGCTTACACCTGAAGAAATAAGAGAAGTGGAACACAAAGTGAATGAACGCATCCGCAAAGCTATGCCCCTTGAAGAAGAGAGGGAAATGCCTATCGAGGAAGCTAAGAAGATGGGTGCACTGGCTTTGTTCGGTGAAAAATACGGTGACAAGGTAAGGGTGGTGAAGTATGGATCTTCAATAGAATTCTGCGGTGGAACACATGTAGATAATTCCGGCAACATCGGTATGGTCAGAATCATTTCGGAAAGCTCCATAGCAGCCGGAATAAGGAGAATAGAGGCTGTCTCAGCCGCCGGTGTTGAGAATGTATTGGATAACCTTCAGGATACTATGCGCCAGCTTTCAGCATTCTTCGGAAATGCCTCAAATCTTAAGGGTGCTGTAGAGAAAGCCATAAAAGAGAATTCCGACCTCAAGAAACAGGTGGAAGACTTCATGGAAGAACGAGTAAAGAATCTTTCAAAAGAAGTTATTGCATCCGGAAAAGACATAAACGGGGTGAAAGTTTGTATTCTTCGTGGAGAAAGACTTCCGGAAGTGGTGAAAGACTTGGCCTTCAATGTAAGAAAACAATCACCGGAACACACTGCTTTTATAGGTGCCACAACCCAAGGAGATAAACCGCTCCTTACGGTTTCTCTAACCGACGATTTGGTGAAAAATGGATTAAATGCTTCACAAATTGTGAGAGAGGCGGCAAAATCTATCAAAGGTGGTGGAGGCGGTCAACCTTTCTTTGCTCAGGCAGGTGGGAAAGATGCCGACGGGCTATCCGTTGCACTTGAACAAATTGTTTCTGCGGTTACAAAATAAACCTTCCTTACGAATCAGAGTCAAATAGATATGAAAACTATATATAAAAATATTTTAACTGCATTAACTCTGATAGTTTTTGGAGTAGGTGGAGCATTTGCCCAGAATTATGTTGCTATTGCAAAAAACGGGAATGTATATGACGATGCGAATGCAAAGTATATTACCGTGAATCAAAACAACGATGATGTAAGTGTGGTTCCGGGGATGGTTTTCGCAACGTCCCAGCATACCCCGGGATGGTTTAAGGTGGAGTATTCACCGGGTCTCCATGCCTTTATTCCGGAACAGATTGTAGCCACAAATTTCAATCAGTTGCAGCCCGGGACTTATGATGTAAAAAATAATACGGGCCAAAAACTCAACGCTCAAGGTTCCGGTGATAATTGGACTGCAACAGTTGACGGACAAACCTACAAGGGTGTAAAATCAGAAGATATATTGGTGTTTGTTGATGGCAACAACAATGTGGCTTTTTCCCTGGTGGATCTTGGCAACGGACCCATAGCCATTTCTTATGATAATTCCGTAACCAAATTCTTTTAAAGAGATTCGATTTTACTTGTGAAAATTGCGTTCCGCTATCTTTTTTAACGGGAATATGTATTGACCTTTCTTTTTGGTTTCATTTCCATATTCCACAGCGTGAACAGGACAAATATGGTAACATCCCAAACAGGAGCAGCAATTTATGCCCCATTTGGGATGTCCTTCTTTCATTGAGACATTCAACATAGGACAAATAGCGGCACATTTACCGCAACTGATACAAGCTTCAGAATAATGCCATTGTTTGGGAAAAATTCCCCATTTTTTGAATAAAGGGAAAACTAATTTTGTTTTCAACCAGGGAATGCTTCCTCTCACCACATCTACCCTTCTCTCTCCTCGGGTTAGGGCCTGCGCTATTTCAAGAATTCTTCCTTCGCAACTTTCAAGTTTTTTCTTCTCCAATTCTTTTGGATCTACATTGAATCCGGGCAGTAATACATAGTTGTTTGGCATAATAACACTCCAAATGGAGTTTAGCGATATACCGAATTTCTTTAATTCTTTCCCTATCATCTCAGGTGCCAATGCTACTTCATCACCACAAGTCATGACACAATCCACAAGTATCCCGGAATCTTTTACCCGGTTCCAAAAATCCTCACCCAAATCCTGTATGAATTTGGAAATCAAAGGAGGTACACCCCATGAATAAATCGGGAAAACAAAAACTATCCTATCTTCAGGCGTTTCCAATTTATCTGTTTCGACTTCGGGAATAAATTTTAGATTCTGTCCAAGAAAATTTGAGAGGGTGGTTGCCACAAAAGTGGAATTACCGGTTCCTGAGAAATAGAAAACCATAAGAGGGAATAGAAATTAAAGATTAAAGTTTAAAGTTTAAAGTGTAATGTTTACAGTGTAATGTTTATAGTGTAATGTTTAGAGTTGGGAAGGAGGGAATCTGAAATTTAACGCAAGGTGAATATTTTGAAAACGAGTTCTTTAAGGAGGTCATATTCATTTTGAGTGCTCCCTACTCCCTTGCTCATCACATCCTGAGCACGGATGGAATGGATTATACCGTCGATTGTTCCGGCCTTATAGTTTCTCAATCCATTTTTATAGTCGTTTAACGCATAGGAAGTTTTGAGATCCAATTCTTTCATCAATCCGGGGTCGCTTTTATCTTTTGCTATTGCAGCAATAAATAGTTTTGAAAAATAATTGAATAGAGTTGCCACAACCATCACTCCCGGATTTTGCTTGGGATTCCTTGCAAAATAATCCACTATTCTCATGGCTCCGGTATAATCTCTTATTGATATTTTTTTTACCAATTCGAATGAATTATACTCCTTTGAGATTCCAATCACCGCTTCTATCAAATCCGGCGTTATCACACCATTATTGCCCGCTGCCACTATTAGTTTGTCAACTTCACCAAATAATTTTGACAACGGGGAACCGATATACTCGCATAAAAGGGCTATGGATTTGTCATCAATCCTTACCTTCTTATCACTGCAATAATCCGCAAGAGGTCCATTTAATTGATAATCCTTAAGTCTTTCGCTTTTAAAAACGACTCCACCTTCCGATTGAACAGCCTTAACCAACTGAGAAGTGGAAGCGAGAGAATCGCCTTTAAAAGTAATAACCAAAACTGTGGTGTCATTCGCATGTTTCACATATGGCACCAATTTCTCCAGATTGGTTTTAGCCTTATCCATTGCCTGAGCCTCCTTTAGCATCACCAGTTGGCGTTCACTCATCAAAGGAAACTGCTGGGCCCGGGATATAACTTGGCGCACATCAACATCAGCGCCATAATATGTTGCCGAATTAAAATCTTTTTCATCTTCAGGCACAACCGTAGATTCCAAGGCATCCACCAAACGGTCGATATAATAATCCTCATCTCCCATGAGTAGATACACAGGCACATAATTACCTCTGTTTATGTCACCGATCAATTCTCGGAAACCGACGGTAGTTGCTTTTTTTGCCATGGGAAAAGGCTCTTAGATTTGAATATATAATTTCGGCAAATCACCAAAAAGGCTGTGGTAAGAACTATACTTATTATAACCCCCAATGAGTTGTCAAAAAATATGGAAGGGTTTGTCGAATCGATTAAATTTGAGGAGGGATCACCTGAAACCGCTGAACTAATCACAACAACGCTATTATTTAAAATATGGGCGAACATCGGCACCCATATCGATCTCGTCCAAATTAACAGGTACCCGAAAAAGGCACCCATCAATAACCGGGGTAAAAATCCAAAAAACTGGAAATGCATCGTGCTGAAAATGAAAGCTGCCAACCAAACGGATACCCCTATTCCAATATTGGAACGCGAGAAGATTCCCTGTAAGCCTCCTCGGAAGAATAATTCTTCCGAAAAACCTGTCAATACACCTATCACAAGAACTCCAACCAGAACTGGGAAAAATCCATGTGTATCGAGGAGCAATCTTGAAGTAGCTTCATTTGTTTCTTCCCAATTTCTGAGAGTCTGTTCCAAACCGGCCATCGATTCCGGAAGACGGATGTTGCTATTCCATTCTATTAGCCATTCCATGGCCGGCATAGAAATACAATACACAATAAGCACTCCAATCAAAGCCCTGATTTTTGGAGGTCGTGTAAGTTCAAGCCACCTTTTCCAATCATTAGAACTGAATTTTGCAAGAATAAAGGCCGGCAAACAGAACGCCAATATACATTGCACCGTAGACGCCAACAATCCGTGGGTCCTGGCATCGCCGGGAAGTTGATTTATTATGAAAGCAAAAGAGGAAGAGAACAAAAGCAAGAAAAAGAAACTGCCGAATAAAACGGCAAGCCTCATTCCTGCAGATTCTCTTATTGAATTCAAAAAAGGATTAGTGTTCGACATCAAACTTCTTTCTTCGAAAAACGAAATTTCGTCCCAAATATTTTTCTTTTACAACGGGATTTTCAGCCAATTCCTCACTTGTGCCTTGGAAAAGTATCTTACCCTCGAAAAGAAGATATGCCCTGTCGGTGATACTCAAAGTTTCTGGAGCATTATGGTCGGTTATCAAAATTCCTATATTTTTCTCCTTTAAACGGTACACTACTTCCTGGATATCTTCCACTGCAATAGGGTCAACTCCTGCAAATGGTTCGTCAAGCATGATAAACTTAGGATTGATGGCGAGACAACGGGCTATCTCTGTTCTTCTTCGTTCGCCACCCGAAAGGCGATCACCATAATTTCTTCTCACCTCCTGAAGGCGGAATTCAGCTATCAAGCTCTCCAACTTTTCTTTCTGATATTCTTTTGTGGTTGGAGTCATTTCAAGTACAGCACGGATATTGTCTTCCACAGTAAGTTTTCTAAAAACCGAAGCCTCCTGTGCAAGGTAACCGATTCCGAGTTGTGCGCGTTTATATACAGGAAACCCTGTGATATCCTGATTATTGAGGAAAATTTTACCTTCGTTTGGAGTTATAAGTCCGGTGGTCATATAGAAAGTTGTGGTCTTTCCGGCACCATTAGGACCCAATAATCCTACAATCTCGCCTTGTTTAACATTGATAGAAACGTGGTTGGCAACGGTTCTTTTCCCATATCTTTTCACCAAACCTTCAGTTCTTAGTATTCCTACTTCAGGTATGATAGCCTCCACTTTCTCTTCAACATTCACTTCTTCCTTCCCGGATTGTGGTGAACTTTCATTTGATTCCGGAGTTTCCTCTTTTATTTCATCATAGAAGACAAGATCCTGCATATCAGGTTCGGGAGAGTTCTCCATTTCCTGGGCTTTCTCGGCCTCTTCAGGGGTCAAGATTCTATCTTTTATATCTTTCTTAAAGAACTTACTGAGTTTCATTTACAAATTTTTGTGTGATTTACACCGGAACTAAGCAGACTTCTGATATAATCGGTGAGAAGCATTATTGCCACATTATTATTTCCTCCCTGAGGCACAATTAGATCGGCATATCTTTTTGAAGGTTCTATATATAGTTCGTGCATAGGTTTTAGGGTCTCCCTATACCTGTCTATCACCATTTGAGGTGTTCTCCCCCTTTCGATGCAATCACGTTCTATAACCCTAATGAGTCGTTCATCGGCATCGGCGTCCACAAATACCTTCACATCCATCATATCCCTCAATTGCTTGTCGGTCAACACCAGGATTCCTTCCACCACCACTACATCTCGCGGTGGGAGATTGACAGTCTCCTTAAGACGCGAACATGTGATGAAATCATAACTTGGACGTGCTATATTTTTCCCATTCTTGAGTTCAGTAAGTTGTTGGCATAGAAGAGTCCATTCAATCGACGCGGGCTCATCATAATTCATTTTGAGCCTCTCTTCCAACGGGATATGAGCATTATCGTTGTAATAACAATCCTGGGGCAAGACAGTTACCTCATCCTTTGGCAATGCTTCTATAATTTTTTTTACTACTGTGGTCTTTCCTGAACCGGTGCCACCGGCTATTCCAATTATCAGCATCTTTTTAGTTTTGAGCAAATTTACTAAATTTTCATTAACTTTGCTCCTTAGAAAGAATGGTTTTTATACTTTATGCTTTTTAATTCTGCTGCTACATTCGGGAAATACTGCCTTTTTATTGTGCAAGTGTTTCATTCGCCGGATAAATGGAAAGAGTTTTTCAAGAAACTGGTTTTTGAAATCAGTAAACTTGGTGTAGACTCTATTCCTTTGGTTCTTATCATTTCCTTGTTTATTGGCGCCGTTATCACCATACAGATGGTTTTGAACACCACCTCCCCCCTCATACCGGCATATTCTACCGGCCTTGCCACCCGAGAAATTCTTTTACTGGAATTTTCATCAACCATGATGTGTCTCATCTTGGCAGGAAAGGTGGGCAGTAACATAGCATCCGAAATTGGCACAATGAGAGTGACTGAACAGATTGATGCTCTTGATATCATGGGAATCAATTCTGCCAATTTTATCGTTTTGCCAAAAATCGTTGGTTTTGTATTTTTTGTACCGGTACTATGTGTGTTTTCAATGTTTGTTGGCTTGATCGGAGGTTGGATAATCGCGGAGTTCACAGCCATGATTTCCGTTGAAAATTATGTTTTCGGTATTCAAAGTTTCTTCACAGAATGGTATGTATGGTATGGCATTATCAAAACTGTGATCTTTGCGTTTATCATCGCCAGCGTGTCTGCTTACTATGGCTATTTTGTAAAAGGAGGATCGCGTGAAGTGGGACGAGCAAGTACTAAAGCGGTGGTATCGAGCTCAATTTTAATCCTCTTTTTTGATGTTATCCTGACAAAACTACTTCTTCAATGATAGAAGCGAAAAACATATCCAAATGGTTTGACGGTCAGAGAATTCTTTATGATATCTCGGCTACATTCGATACCGGGAAGACCAACCTTATCATTGGTCAATCCGGCTCCGGTAAGACTGTGTTTATGAAATGTCTTATAGGTCTTCTGACACCCGAAGAAGGAAGCATTTATTATGATGGACGCCGGTTCAGGTCAATGAACGATCAGGAGAAGAGGAAACTTCGTATGGAAATCGGAGTTCTTTTCCAAGGTTCGGCACTATTCGATAATGAAACAGTATTGGGAAATGTAATGTTCCCTTTGAAGATGTTCTCACCATTGAGCCATGAAGAGCAATTGGAAAGGGCGCATTTCTGTATCCAAAGGGTTGGTCTTACAAATGCTGACAACAAATATCCTTCAGAAATTTCCGGAGGTATGCAGAAACGTGTGGCGATCGCCCGAGCAATTGCATTGAATCCTAAATATCTTTTCTGCGATGAGCCCAACTCCGGATTGGACCCCAGAACCTCTATTTTGATTGATGAACTTTTGAGTGATATCACTCATGAATACGGCATCACTACCATTATAAATACCCACGATATGAATTCAGTTTTGGGTATTGGTGAAAAAATTGTATTCATAAACAAGGGTCACTGCGACTGGATCGGGAATGACAAAAATATTTTCCGCAGTACAAGTCAATCTCTCAATGATTTCGTATTTGCATCCCAATTATTCCATGAAGTTAAAAACTTCTTGGAACGCGAATACCAAGCGGAAGAGAAGGAGTAAAGTTGTATTAGTTTAAAATTTAAAGTTTAAAGAATAGATTCAAGAAAGATTTCAGTGAATTCTTTCTTGATTTTATCCATTTTTAATTTATTCCCTTCATTTGGAGATGAGGGGATTTCTTTTTCCATAGAGGTCACACCCTTGTTTTGAAATCCACAGGGATTTATCATTGAAAAACCTGACAAATCGGAAGTGACATTAAGGCCAATTCCATGCATTGCACAAAAATGGCTACATTTGATTCCGATTGCACAAATTTTTCGTTCTCGTTTTGATCCTCTTCCAAGCCAAACGCCGGTGGCTCCTTCTACTCGTTCTCCCTTGATGCCATATTTTGAAATCAATGTGATTACCGTCTCTTCCAATAAGTCTACATAACCCTTAACTCCAAGTTTATGTTTATCAAGATCAAGGATAGGGTATACAATCAATTGGCCCGGACAATGGTAAGTGACATCTCCTCCCCTTCCTATATGATAAATACTGACTCCTTTTTCTTTTAAATAACTTTCGGGCATCAGCACATTCTCTTCCTTCGCTCTCCTTCCTAAAGTGATGACAGGATAATGTTCCCCTATCAAAATATATTCATTCCGCTCTTTTCCTTCCTTCTTAGCTTTAACAAGATTATCAAACAGAGATCTCTGAACTTCTAAAATCTCGCCATAGTCTCTGATTCCGAAATCAATAACCTCCATTACTCTCCTCCGAACTCACATCTACTACTTACAGCTTACAGCTTACAACTTACAACTTAAAACTTACAACTTAAAACTCATAAAACATGTCTTTCGGCATGATAACTTGACCTCACCAAGGGATGGCTCTCGATATGTCGGAATCCTTTCTGCTTCCCGATAACCCTATACTCTTCAAATACATCAGGGTGGATATATTCCTTAACTTGATAATGTTGCCTTGATGGTTGAAGGTATTGCCCGATTGTCATTACTTCGCAACCCACATCCAAAAGATCATCCATCGTCTGAAGTATTTCCTCTCGAGTTTCACCCAGACCCAACATTATTCCCGATTTGGATCTGACTCCGCTTTCCGATATATGTTGGATTATTTTTAATGAAGTATCATAGGTGGCCACACTTCTGACTTCAGGTGTCAGTCTTCTCACAGTTTCAAGATTATGGGAAATAACTTCAGGTTTCTCAGCAATTATAGAATCCAATAAATCGGTTCTGCCTCTAAAATCCGGAACAAGTAATTCCATAGTCACACCGGGACATTCCCTTTTTAACCTCCGTGCCATCATGGACCAATGACCGCTACCGTAATCTTCCAAATCATCCCTGTCAACCGAGGTGATCACTACATGTCTCAGATTTAATTCCTTTACCGATTTAACAATGTCATCAATTTCTGACGGATTTATTGCGGAAGGTTTGCCGGATGTGACATTACAAAATTTACAGTTGCGTGTGCATATGGATCCACCGATCATAAAAGTGGCTGTTCCGTTGCTCCAACATTCCCCTTTGTTGGGACACATGCCACTGCTGCAGATAGTGTTCAGATGCCTTCCGTTGAGACAACCCAAAACTTGAGAAGCCTTGAAACCTCTTGGAAGTTTAATTTTTAGCCATTCGGGTTTTCTCAGAATAGTATCCTCTTTACTTGTTGACATCAATCGTATTTTTTTATTGGTTCAAAATTACCCATTTTTCTTAACTTTGCATCACATACAATAATTTAAACGTAACCAAAATGCAGACAGAATTAATTCTTGTCAACATCACCGGAGCCGACAGAGTGGGCATGACAGCCGAATTGATGGAAATCCTTGCACGGTACGATGCTGCCGTGCTCGACATCGGACAGGCAGACAT
Source organism: Muribaculaceae bacterium (assembly GCA_022510405.1). Lineage (GTDB taxonomy): Bacteria > Bacteroidota > Bacteroidia > Bacteroidales > Muribaculaceae > Lepagella. The sequence continues at coordinate 39,675 of JAFLTP010000016.1, forward strand.
TCATCACAATCTTGCTTTAGGTATTCTTTTTAAAACCGACAACCGTAAAAGCGGTGATATAATAAAAGAACTTCTTTTTAAAACCAATGCATTAAAAGTTCAGGTTAGTTTCAGTGTGATTTCTGAAGAGGAATACACAGACTGGGTGGGCAGACAGGGAAAAGGAAGATATATCATCACAATCCTTGGTCCGCAGATCACAGCAAAACAGATAGCCGAGGCAGCAAAAGTGATCGCTAACCAAGGTATGAATATCGACACTATCACCCGACTTACAGGCCGTATGCCGCTTGACGAATCCGAAAAACCGAAAACAAAGGCATGCATTGAGTTCACTGTGAGAGGCACACCAAAGAACCTCGAAAAGATGCAGGAAGAGTTTATGAGTCTTTCACGCAAACTGAATTATGATATCTCCCTTCAGGAGGATACCATTTACCGCAGGAGCCGAAGATTAATATGTTTTGATATGGATTCCACACTTATCGAAACCGAAGTGATAGATGAATTGGCGGAAAAAGCCGGCGTTGGAGCCGAAGTTCGTGCCATCACAGAATCCGCAATGAGAGGCGAGATTGATTTCACGGAAAGTTTCACAAAACGTGTGGCACTTTTAAAAGGCCTGGATGTTTCTGTAATGAAAGAGATCGCAGAGAATCTTCCTGTCACTGATGGATTGGAACGTTTGATGGAGGTGTTGAAAAGATCGGGTTATAAAACTGCAATTTTGTCGGGAGGTTTCACTTATTTCGGCAACTATCTCAAACAGAAATATAATTTCGATTATGTTTATGCCAATGAACTTGAAGTTGATGCAGACGGAAAACTAACGGGAAAATATTTGGGCGATATAGTTGACGGCAAAAGAAAGAAAGAACTTCTACGACTTTTGGCCCAGGTGGAAAATATCAATATTGCCCAGACAATAGCGGTGGGAGATGGCGCCAATGATCTGCCCATGCTCTCGGAAGCAGGTCTCGGAATAGCCTTTCACGCAAAACCAAAAGTAAAGGCTGAGGCAAGTCAAAGCATCTCCACAACCGGTATCGACGGTATCCTTTATTTCCTCGGATTCAAAGACTCTTATATTTCTTAACTAAAATATTAAGTTATCCTTTTGACATCATTTTGTTTATTTTTTGAGAAATATGTAACTTTGCTCCAACGTTTTGGCATTTAAACGATAATTATTAACCACAATATAAGGTATAAAGATAATTTTCTTAAATTAACCCAAGTTGGGCGGTAAATGGATTTTCATTAATTTTACTTGCCTTAAATAAACTACCGTCATGAAAAAATTGGTATGGATTATCGGTCTTTTAATCTTACCGATCGCCATATTTGCACAAGAGTCAGTAACTTGGAGTTACCGGTTAGTCGGTGACAATACTGAACATCCCTCGCTTGAAATGACTGCTCATATCAGTCAAGGTTTCCATCTATATTCAATGGATAATCCCGAAGGAGGATCGAATCCATTGGTTTTTTATTTTGAGACCAACGGTTGTAAACTCGATGGAAATCCCGTCCCCAACAAGGCTTATCATAAGGAATATGATGAGATTTTCGAACTCGATCAACACACTTATGACGGGGAGGTTACATTCACACAAAAAATAACGCCTACTGAAAAGAACTTCAGTGTTGAAGTGGAAATTAAAGGACAGGCATGCAATGATGTTGGCTGTACCCAAGTGTTCGGTTCGCACAAATTTGAGGGCACGGCACCTGTCAAAGCAAAAAAAGAAGAAGACGTAAAGGAAGATAAGGTTGAAACTATAAAAGAAACAGAAGCGGAGAAAATACATGAAGAGGCTGTAGAATTGACACAGATGACCGATTCAGTACAATCAACTGAATCATGGATGACTCCGGAAGCCAATCTCAGCGGTATAACCGCACACCACAACTGGTGGGCGAATGTGGAGGCCGAAATGATGGTATTCTCCGACGATCCGCAACAGCAATCACGATCCCTTTGGTACATTTTCATTGCCGGATTTGTAGGTGGTCTCATCGCATTGGTTACTCCTTGCGTATGGCCTATGATACCCATGACTGTAAGTTTCTTCCTGAAACAAAACAAAACCAGGAAAAAATCCTTGGCATCTGCCGGTATATATGGACTTTCTATCATAGTAATATATGTGGCTTTAGGCATAATCGTGACGGTGCTGTTCGGAGCTTCGGCTCTTAATGAACTTGCCACGAGTGCAGGATTCAATATAGCCTTCTTCATATTGTTGGTGATCTTCGCCATCTCCTTTATGGGAGGATTTGAGCTCACGTTGCCATCTTCTTGGACCAACAAGATGGATTCAAAAGTGGATTCCACATCGGGATACGTGAGCATTTTCTTCATGGCGTTTACATTGGCGCTTGTCTCATTCTCCTGTACTGGTCCTATTATCGGCACACTTCTTGTAGAAGCTGCAGCCACCTCCAATTTCGTTTCTCCGGCTGTGGGAATGGGTGGTTTTGCTTTGGCCCTTGCTCTCCCCTTCTCCATTTTCGCAATGTTCCCGACAATGCTCAAGGCTGTTCCGAAAAGCGGTGGATGGATGAATACCGTAAAGGTGGTGCTCGGTTTCTTGGAATTGGCCCTCGCGCTCAAGTTCCTGTCGGTTGCCGACCTTGCCTACGGATGGAGAATACTCGACAGGGAGGTATTCATAGCTCTCTGGATTGTTATTTTCGCGCTTCTTGGATTTTATCTCTTGGGTAAACTCACCTTCCCGCATGACGACAAAGTGGAAAAAGTGGGACTTTTCAGATTCTGTCTGGCAGTAATTTCCCTTGCGTTTGCAGTGTATATGCTTCCGGGACTCTGGGGAGCTCCTCTCAAGAGTATTAGCGCGTTTACTCCTCCGTTATCAACACAGGATTTCAACTTGTTTGACGGTGAAGTCAAGGCTCAGGTGGAAGATTATGACGAGGGTTTGCTGATAGGTAAAGAATTGAACAAACCCATATTGCTTGATTTCTCCGGATTCGGATGCGTCAACTGCCGAAAGATGGAAGCCGCCGTATGGACAAATCCGGAAGTGAAACAGATGCTCGACAATGATTTCGTGCTCGTCACTTTGATGGTGGATGATAAGACTCCGCTACCCGAACCGGTGAAGGTGACTGAAAAAGATGGTCAGACCAGAACGCTTAGAACTTATGGCGACAAGTGGAGTTATTTGCAGAGATCTAAGTTTGGTGCGAATGCCCAGCCTTTCTATGTGATTGTTAACGATGAAGGCAAGCCAATGACCTCTTCCTACAGTTACAAGGAAGATGTACCGGCCTACCTCCATTTCTTGAATAGTGGATTGAATCACTATAAAAAACAGAAATAACACCTATGATGTGGAACCGCATCATATGGCTTTTCATACTTTTTCTTTTGGGCAGACATATATGTTTTCCAAAAGAGAGTGACAACGGAAACAGAGATGTTTCCGTTGTTGCATCCTCCAGATACCTTGAATTGGCCGATTCTGCAGATTATTTCATATCACATGAAAACTGGAACCGTGCAGAAGAAAAGATTATACAGGCACTTAGATTGGAACCAGCCAATTTCACCAATTCTCTGTTGCTGGCAAATCTCGGTCTGGTTCAAGCGCAGAAGGGCGAATATTTAAAATCGCTGGAATCACTTAGCATGGGATTAAATATTGCACCCTCCTCCACTGTCTTACTCAACAATAGGGCGCACACATATCTTCTGCTCGACAGTTTATCAGCTGCAAAAAAAGACTTGGATAAAAGCCTTGAAATTGACTCCATTCAGGAATGGACATTGCAGACTCGTGCTTATATCTATCTTCAGGAGAATGATCTTGAACAGGCATCAGGGCTTTTCCATAAATTAAAAAACAATTTTCCTGATAACAGTTCCGTATATTCCGGAATGGCTGCTCTTGCAGAATATGAAGGCGACACAGACAAAGCCTTGGAAAACTATAAAGAGGCCTTGGCCTTAAAACCAGAAGACGACGAAGCCCGGGAAGCATATATCTTCTTGTTGATCAATTCCGATAAATACTCAGAGGCCAGAACTGCAATAAAGACTGCCCTGGATCTAAATCCGGAAAACCCAATGTTCTATCTTCTACGAGGCTACCTTCACAAATTAAACTACCGCAACGACGAAGCTCAGGCCGACAAGAAAATAGCCATCTCCAAAGGCCTCGATCCCTCCTACGCCTCCCAATTCATCCCCTAACCCGCTTTGTGTTACGAACCTCTCAGATGCTACCCTCTCAAAGGGTTTGGTTTTTATATCCTTTAGCCCATAGAAATTCCTCAAAGTCCAGTTAGAACATCTCATAGTCTTCTTTGTATCCCACAGAATTGGAGTCTATTTAGCGTCTTAAAGTTATCATATCTCAACAAAGAAAATGCTATGATAATTGAATTTCCACATTTTTCCAAGCAAAACAGACCATCATTCACACATTTTTTCCAGGTAAAATCACCCACGTTTCACACATTTTTCCAAGTAGATTCAACCACTTTTCACACATTTTTCCAAGTAGATTCAACCACTTTTCACACATTTTTCCAAAAAATGCATTTAGAATGGCTCTTTTGTGTTGTCAAAAGGAAACCGTAGGGTGTTAAAAGGAACCTGTTTGAATGTCAAAAGGAAACAGTTGGATTGTCAGTAAAGAAAACCGAAAAACCAAAGGAGGCTTCTTTCAATTGTTTTTTACAGTTGCAAATATAAAAATTCCCATTTTTTACATTTGAAAATATAAAATTATCTTATTCCACCAACATTGGCTCCGATATACGAAATAAGGGTTAGAGGGAGTGCCTGTCTATAAGTTGTAGATAACCTTGATTTTCTTCGAGGCGAGGAATCGTTAACTTTGCATTCGCAAAACTAACATTAACATTGCAACGAATATACCGGCTCCAATTTAAAGCCTAATAACATCCTTAATAAACTAACCTTGAAACAAATATCCAGACATATTTCTTATCTATTGCTGACATGCCGAAAAGTGGAGGTGCCGGGTCTGGGTACTTTTTTCGCCTCCTATGATAACGCAACCTTTGATACCGAATTCGGCATATTTTATCCTTCAAGAATAAGGATCAATTATACAGCTAAGGATTGTGGAGATTCTTTCACTCTCAAAGAATCTTTGAGAAGAAGATTAAAACTCAAGGATGCAGAAGCCGAAGAAATTATCAGGGATTTTGTTATGAATGTAGGAAATCAACTAAAAAAGAATCACTACTGTCGACTTGACGGTATTGGTTATCTAATTTTCAATAAAGGTTCTTTATCACTAAAAGACACATTCTGGCGTCGCCATAAGTACCCCAATCTTTCTCCTATGCAACTTTGATGGAGGAGGGAGTCTTTTAAATCTCTATTTGATTGGATAATGTCAGTTTTCTTGTTTTGGATACGTTGCTTATAGTATTAAGGATAGGCAATACATTGGTATAAGCGTGTACGAGTATCACAAAATTTAATTCCGTCACCTTATTGTCATAATCATATTCCACATAGAAAGTTGAAAGATGGATGTCATTGTCTCTCAACACTGCTCTATAGGGTTCTATGTTTTCAATTATACCATCCACTGTGATATTGATCACTTTTGAATCCTGACCAATCTTCTTTCTTTTGCTGTACTGTTCAAAGGTGATCAATGCGAGCAATACCAAAGCTGTGGCCGTAAAGGAAACTATATACATACCTATTCCAACAGCCATGCCGATAATTGCCGTAATCCAAATACCGGCGGCTGTTGTCAATCCCTTGACAGTACCTCGCATTTGAATCATGGCACCACCACCCAGGAAACCGATACCTGTGATAACCTGGGCCGCTATTCTTCCCGGATCACCATTCTTCAAACCCAGGTATTCCTGTGGAACATAGATCGAGAGCAACATTGCCAGACAAGCACCCATAGAGATAAGAGAAAAGGTCCTGATACCTGCTGTCTGGCCTTTTCTTTTGCGTTCGGCACCTATCACCATACCCAACAGCATACTGATAATCAATCTGAATATACTGTTTGGAAGGTTCACCTCCAACGAATTGAGACTCTCTATTATGTTGCCGTGCCAATCAAGAAATAATTCCCACATTTTCGAGATGACTGAATTTTAATGCAAAAATAACCATTTTTAAGAGGGATTATATAATTTTGCACTCTAAAACTACAATTTATTTTTTTATGGATAATAAAATCAGAGCCACAATCGTAGGATTCGGCAACATCGGAAAATTCACTTTGGAAGCCCTTCAGGCTGCCGAAGATTTTGAAATTGTCGGAATTGTGAGAAGAAACGCATCAAATAATCCCGCAGTCCAAGGAATTCCGGTGGTTGCAGATATCAAAGAATTGAAAGATGTGGATGTTGCGATTCTTTGTGCTCCATCCCGGGAAGTTGAAAAATATGCCACTGAAATCCTGTCATTAGGAATAAACACTGTTGACAGTTTTGATATTCACACCGAAATTCCGGCTCTGAGAAAAAGACTGGATGCAATAGCCAAGAAAGCAGGGAAAGTATCAGTGATATCCGCTGGTTGGGATCCGGGAACAGATTCTATTGTAAGGGTGCTTATGCAAGGAATGGCGCCTAAGGGTATTACAGAAACCAACTTCGGTCCCGGAATGAGTATGGGACACTCAGTTGCCGTAAAGGCAATTGAAGGGGTTAAGGATGCATTGTCAGTCACCATACCTAAAGGACAAAGCCTGCATAGAAGAATGGTTTATGTAGAAGTGCTACCAGGATATAACTTTGCCGAAATTGAAAAGAAAGTAAAGCAAGATCCCTACTTTGCTCATGATGAAACTTATGTATATCAAGTGGAAAGTGTGGATGAACTAAAAGACATGGGTCATGGTGTGAATATGAAACGAAAAGGTGTTAGCGGCAAGACTCAAAACCAACTTTTGGAATTCAATATGCACATCAACAATCCGGCTTTGACAGCACAGATTCTTGTAGGAGCTGCAAGGGCAAGCATGAGGTTGGCTCCCGGTTGCTACACAATGATAGAAATTCCTGTGGTTGATTTACTCCCCGGCGATCGTGACAAATGGATCTCCCTCGTTTAATCCACAAAACTACAAAACTACCATACTACTAGACTACCAGACTACTAGACTACCAGACTACCAGACTACTAGACTACTAAACTAAAAGACTACTCAACCAAAAGCCTTAAAAATGCATTGGTTTATAGATCTCTTATCCCCGGGTAACCTTTCTTTAGCAAGCACAGTCCTGCTTTATTCCTTCGTGATTTTCGCAGGTATCTTGTTGGGAAAGATAAAAGTTGGAGGCGTATCCCTCGGCGTGACCTTCGTTCTATTTGTCGGAATACTTTTAGGTCACTTTGGTTATGCCGTTGAACCCAACACCCTTCATTTTTTGAGGGAATTTGGCCTTATTCTGTTTATATTCTCGATCGGTATGCAGGTCGGACCGAGTTTCTTTTCTTCTTTCAAGCAAGGAGGTGTGCAGATGAACGGGTTGGCAATGTTGGGAATTGCACTTAATGTTGGCATCATGCTCACCATCTACTACCTTCAAGGAGGAGAAAACGGGCTGAGTTCCATAAGCGATATGGTGGGAGTGATGTGTGGAGCAATCACCAATACTCCTTCTTTAGGTGCCGCTCAACAAACAGTATTGCAGGTTAATTCAAACGCATATGATGTCAGCGAGGCCATGTCAATGGGTTATGCTGCAGCCTATCCTCTCGGGGTGGTGGGTATAATTCTTACCATGATTGTCATCAAGGTGGCTTTCAAGGTAAATATTGACAAGGAGATTAAGGAAATCGAAGATGAAAGGTCAGCCTCAGTGATGGCACCCGCCCGACTTACATTTAAGATAACAAATGAACTTGTCTCAGGTCTTTCAATGGTGAGACTGCATTCATTGATTCCCGGAGATTGGACATGTTCGAGAATCTTAAAACCAGATGGAAAGATAGTTATCCCTACCTCATCAGATGAAATAGAAATCGGAGATAAGATATTGATAATCTGTGCCAAATCCGATGCTGAAAAATTCGCTCGTTTTTTAGGTCAGGAAGTGGATATGGATTGGCCTGCCGATGAAGGTCCTGTTGTTTCAAGAAGAATTCTTGTGACACAAACCAAATATAACGGTGTCAAACTCGGTGAACTTCATCTTCATGCAGCCTATCAACTGAACATAACCCGTATCAATCGTTCCGGAGTAGACCTTCTGCCGAGTCCGAATCTTCGCCTGCAAATCGGTGACAGACTCACAGTGGTAGGGAATCTGGATCATATAGAAAGATTTGCAGCAAGGCTGGGCAATTCCATGAAACGCCTTAATGAACCGAATCTTATCACTATGTTCATAGGCATCTTTCTGGGTATTCTTCTGGGAAGCCTTCCGGTGCAATTCCCGGGTATGTCGGTGCCGATGAAATTGGGCCTCGCCGGTGGACCCTTGGTAGTGGCCATTCTGATCGGTGCATACGGACATAAATTCCATTTGGTGACATACACAAATTCCGCAGCCAACCTTCTGCTTAGAGAAATCGGCATTTGTCTATTCCTCGCCTCCGTAGGAATTGCGGCCGGAAAAGATTTCTTTGCCACCGTATTCAACTTGAAAGGAGCCCTGTGGGTAGGTTACGGATTCTGCATCACTGTAATTCCTCTGGTTGTTATTGGCATCATAGCACGTGCCAAATTGAAGATGAATTATCTGTCGATAATGGGTATGATGAGCGGAAGTTACACTGATCCTCCGGCACTTGCATATGGCAACAAAGTTGCCAACAATGACGCGCCGGCAGTGGCATATTCAACGGTTTATCCCCTCACAATGTTTGCTAGGGTTATAGTGGCGCAAATCATAGTGCTTTGTTTTCTTGAATAATTTTTGTAACTTTGCATGCCAAACAGACGGGATCGCGACCTATCTAATCTAAAAAACTAAAACAAACAAAACTGCAGTTAATAATGAAAGCTGATATCCATCCTAAAAATTACCGTGAGGTGGTTTTCAAAGACATGTCAAACGATGAAATTTTCATCACTCGTTCCACAGTCAACACACGTGAAACAATTGAAGTAGACGGCAAGGAATATCCCCTCGTAAAACTTGAAATCACATCATCTTCCCACCCGTTCTTCACAGGTAAGCAGAAACTTGTCGACACTGCCGGTCGTGTGGATAAATTCCGCAGTCGTTACGGTAACCGTACAAAGAAATAAAGAACCCCAATTCCATACAAAAGACGGTCAAATCGGCCGTCTTTTTTATTTTATTTACGGCAAAATGTTTTTATCTTTGTAAACTATATGGCAAGCCGTAATCCTTATTTGGTGACACAAGCGTTGAAAACCTTCATGTGGGGTTCGATTCTTGCAGCCGTATCCTCTCAATTGGCCACAACCACAGACGCAATCGTGGTAAGTAACCTGATTGGTCCGGCAGCAATCTCAGCCATTAACCTTATGACTCCGGTACTCACTGTTTTTAGTTGCCTGATGATCCTTTTTGGCATTGGAGCAAGCATAATTGCTGCCAAAGCCATTGGAAGAAGGGATGAGAATTCGGCAAACGGAGTATTCACGGCCGCAATAATTAGTTCCGCAGGAAGCGGTGTATTACTGGCAATCCTCACTTTCTTGTTCAGTCCATTTATTGTTAGACTCCTTTCTGGAGGTAATGAGGAAATCTATCCTTTGGCTCTCAGTTACTTGCAGGTTATGTGTGTGGCCGTGCCATTCATGATGATGGCCGGTGTGATTGAAAATTTTGTAAAGATTGACGGAAGACCTCGGATAGTGATGACCGCAGTAATTATTGGCAGTTGTCTAAACCTTATTCTTGATATAGTATTTGTGAAATGGCTTCATATGGGCATAGCCGGTTCAGCATGGGCCACAGGGATAAATTATCTTGTGGCTATCTTAGTCTGTTTCTGGCATTTCAGAAGTCCTTACAATTCTTTGAAATGGCATCCGGATTGGAAGATGATGAAGTCATATGTGAATCAAAGCGTATCCCAGGGTATGCCTATGAGCCTTAACACATTATTATTGGGTGGATGTATTTTGTTGATAAACTATATCGTGCTTTATGCTCAGGGAGCTGACGGCATATATTGTTGGTCGGTATGTCTGCAATTGTTTATGATTATGCAGATGGTGTTGACAGGAATCGGCTCGAGCATTTATTCCATAGGTGGTATACTTGTGGGAGAGCAAGATATGGAAGGACTTTCAATCCTTAACAGAAAGAGTGTTCTATACACTGTAGCTGCGCTAACAGTGGTGACAGTTGTCATTTTGATTTTTCCCGAATTTTTCGGAGAATTATTTGGAAGCAGGTCTGACAATCCGATTGAAATTCTGCCATATGCGTTAAGGGCATTCTCCATAATGTTAGTGCCTTATGTTGTAGTGGCTCTCCTACGTTCCACATATCAGATTTTAGGGAGGATAGGACTCAGTTTATTCTTGAGTATTTTTCAACTTGCCCTGATGGTGGGATTCGTGTTTGCATTTTCCTTTATAAGTCCATTTGTGATGTGGTGGGGATTTCCATCTTCATCAGTTGCTTTATTGATAGGTCTGTGTTTATATACGGTTTATTTGCATTATAAATATAAAGACTTGCGCTATTTTACTCTTATTCCGAAAATGGAAGACTCGGAATCCATTTCGATATCTGTGAAAATGAATCCAGACAGCGTGAACGAGGCAGATAAAAAAGTTTCTGAGTTTTTGAAACATCAATCGATTGACGATTTGACTAATTATAAAGTAAGATTAAATTGTGAAGAATTGATGCACAATATTTTGAATCACGCTGTGACTCGCAAAAAGGAAAAGCATTATTTCGACCTGAGTATCAGGATTCTTAAAGACTCTGTCAATGTTTTATTGAAAGATGACGGGCGCCCTTTCAACCCGATTTTGTCTTGCGACAAGATAGATTTGGAATCAGAATCCGTCGACCAATTAGGATTGAAACTTGTGAACTGCACAGCCGATTCCATCAATTATAAATACATGTACGACCAGAATGTCGTGACACTTAATTTTATCCGTCAACAATAATAACCATTCTCATTATATGACCAACGCATTCCTCCAACCCTTTTGGAACACTTTTGAAAAATACGGCGACAATATTGCCATAGTGGATAAACACGGAAGAAAGACTTCTTATAAGGAATTATATGACCTCATAAGAAGAGTGGCCTATTCATTGGATAAAATGAACCTACCTAAAAATTCATTTATCCCTATATATTTGCCAACTTCGATGGAATATATAGCAGCCATGATGGCAATCTGGATGACCGGTCATACACCGGTTCCTATGGGTCATTCATATCCTGCTGAAAGAATTGAATTCATAAAACGACATAGTGAAGGTCCTATAGTGATCGATGAAGAATTATTTGATAAGTTATCGTCCACCTCTGAAAAATATTCCAATCATCAGGAACATAGAATGGATGAAAATGCTTTGATGATCTACACAAGTGGGTCAACCGGAGAACCCAAGGGTATTGTACATACCTTTGAAAGCCTTCTTTTCGGAAATCTATATGGAATTAAATCACCGGTGGATCCATCCCAAAAATGGGGAGCCACTGCTCCTTTATATTTCATAGCGGGAGTCACTATAAATTTCAAAGTTTTAAGAGGCGGAGGTGAACTCCATCTATATGATGATGAGATAAGATTCGACCCTATAAAAATGGCTGAATATATTTCCGACAACGGTATCACCCATACCTTTATCAGTCCTTCGATGCTTGGGAATTTCAAGAATCATTCTAAGTCATTAAAAACAGTCTATGCAGGAAGCGAGAAAGTTTCCAACCAAAGCAGTCGCGACGGTTACACTCTTTATAATATCTTTGGAATGAGTGAAATGGTTGGTGGAATTCAACCCTTCAGGGTAGACAAACCATATGATGCAACTCCTATCGGTTATCCGGATAAAGAATCCGGCTTTGATTTCAGGATTATTGACAACGAGGGCAATGATGTGCCCCAGGGCCAAGACGGTGAATTGATTGTTAAGGGACATTTTGCAAAAGAATATTATAAGGATCCCGAGAAGACGGCAAAATTGTATGACAAGGATGGTTGGCTTCACACCGGAGATGTCATGCGACTCCTTCCCGATGGCGCATTGCAGTACGTAAATCGCAAAGACTGGATGGTGAAAATCAATGGCCAACGTGTGGAACCGGGTGAAGTTGAAGCCGTGATGAGGAAAGTTGACGGTGTAAAGGAAGCTATCGTTAAAGGTTTTAATTCCGATAATGGTAGTCAATTCATTTGTGGATATTTTATTGCAGATCAGGATTCAGAAATAACTCCCGAACAAATTAAGGAAGAGTTATTGAAAAAACTTCCTTCATATATGGTGCCTCGCCATATTGTTAAGATGGATAGATTTCCTTTACTTCCCAATGGTAAAGTGAACCGTAAAATATTGGAAGCACCGTCAGCCGATGATTTAAAGGTGGAATTTGTAGCGCCACGAAACAACACGGAAAAAGAACTTTGTGATGCTTTCGCAGAGGTGTTTAATCTTACACAGGTGGGTATCGAAGATGATTTCTTCTTGCTTGGTGGAGACAGCATCAAGGTGATGAAACTCCAGCAATTGTGTAAGAATCTTGACCTGACATCAAAACTGATTTACAAGGAACGAACACCTAAAAATATCGCAAAAGCACTAAGCCATAAAATATCTGAATCAGTGAAATATGACTTAGAAACTCCGGTTACCCTTACCCAGACTCAAGCCGGGATTTTTGCTGAATCAATGGCCCGTCTTGGGGAAGCTTCATACAATATTCCACAGTTATTTGAATTAGGAAAATCCGTTGACCTAAATAAACTTGTAAAGGCTATAGAAAAAGTTATTGAGGCACATCCTTTCTTGAAGGTAAAGATCCGAGAAGATAAGGAAGGAAATCCTATGTTGATACCTCAAGATTATAGATATGAACAAAGAATTAAAAAGATATCCCAAAATGATTTTGACAATATGGTTAACAACCTTATCCAGCCATTCAATATCATTAAGGATCCTCTTTTCCGTATAGAACTTTTAGAGACAGATAAGAATAAATACCTCTTTATGGATTTCCATCATATCATCTATGATGGCACATCCATGAAAATATTTCTTCAGGACTTGAACAAAGCATACTCGGGTGGTGAAATTGAACCTGAATCTTTCAATGGGTTTGATATAGCTTTGGAAGAGGAAGGCTTAAGGAAAACTGAAGCCTATCAGGAAGCTAAAAATTGGTATGAAAAATCTTTCGGCAGCCTCGAAATCGACAGTATGCCTGTGCCTGACACACATGTAGATACTGTAGCTTTTCAATCTTATGACTATCCTTTGGAATTGAGCGTGGAGGCTATGAATAAGTATTGTGAGAAAACAGGGATATCTCCGAATATCTTAAATATTTCAGCATTCGGTAAACTCTTAGGTACTTTTGTCAATTCAAAGGAAGCTCTTTTTGCAACTATCTACAACGGACGAAACAGCGGCAAAGTGGAGAGAACCATCGACATGATGGTGAAAACCTTGCCGGTTTATTGCAAATGGGATTCTGATACAAAAATTGTAGAATATCTGAAATCTATGCAGCAACAGATTTTGGGCGCAATGAACAATGACATCTATTCTTTTGCGGAATTGGCTGCTGAAACAGGTATCAACAGCGATATTCTTTTTGCTTACCAGGGCGATTACCTATCAATAGACAATTTGCTTGATTTCCAGGTTAAGGAAATTCAACTCCAAAGAAACGCCACCGGCTCACCTCTCGACTTTCAAGTCTTCATCAAGGATGGGAAACTTATCCTTCATGCAGAATACATGAGCAACCGGTTTTCCCAGAAGTTTATCGAGGAAATGTGCCTAAGTTATTCCTCCATTATCAAATCAATGACTGAATATGATTTGATGAATGAAGTGGAATTGACTACAAAGGATCAGATTTTAGAACTTGATAGTTTCAATAATACTGACGTTGCTTATGATAATTCGCAGACTGTAATAAGTCTTTTTGAAAAAGCGGCACTTTCCTATCCCGAAAATACAGCTGTGATATTTGAGAATAGGAAATATTCTTATAAACAAACCGATCAAATCACAGATAAGGTAGCAGCCGAAATTGAATGTCGAGGTCTTGGAGAAGGTGATGTAGTAAGCATTCTTATTCCTCGTAGCGAATGGATTGTTATGGCTTCTTTAGGAGCCTCAAAAACCGGTTGCACATACCAACCTCTTGATCATACATATCCGAAAGACAGGTTAAACTTCATGGTGAAAGATTCAGGAGCCAAACTTTTAATTACCACCGAGTCTCTTAGAGAATCTTTGGATGAGTATGAAGGTGATGTTCTTTACATTTCCGATATTGAAAAGAGCACAAAACAAAGAAGCCATACAGATAAAACGAAACCGGAGACTTTATTCACGCTTCTTTACACAAGCGGTTCCACCGGTGTACCCAAAGGAGTGAAACTTGACCATGCGAATCTTGTCTGCTTTATCGATTGGTACATAAAATATTATAACCTCAAAGCGGGCGATTGTGTTGGTGCATATGCATCCTATGGCTTTGATGCGAATATGATGGACATGTATCCGGCTCTTTGCAATGGTTCGGCTGTATGTATAGTGCCGGAAGATATACGTCTGGATATGGAGAGACTTAATTCATATCTCATGGAAAATGGTGTCACCCATATGTTTATGACAACCCAGGTTGGTAGGCAATTCGCAAGTGATATTGAAAAGACATCTTTGCAGTATTTAAGCATGGGTGGAGAGAAATTGATTTCCTTCCCGGTTCCTGACAATTATAAAACTTATAATGTTTACGGACCGACAGAATGTACGATTTTCTCATCTATTTATCCTTTGAAGAAAGGTGAAACGGATATTCCAATCGGAAAGATACTCGACAATATGAAGGGTTATATTGTCAATGAAGAAGGGAAACGTGTTCCGGTTGGAGCCGTGGGAGAACTATGGATCGCAGGGCCACACGTTGCTGAGGGTTATTTGAATCGACCGGAAAAAACCGCTGAAGTATTCATTATGAATCCTTTTGACGAAGGAGATTATGTGAAAGTGTATCGCACAGGCGATATGGTGAGATATCGTGCCGATGGAAATATTGACTTCGTTGGAAGAAGTGACGGACAGGTCAAGATTCGTGGATTCCGAATCGAGCTTAGCGAGGTAGAGGCCGTAATAAGAGAGTTTGAGGGAATAAAAAATGCTACCGTAATGGCATACGACCATCCTTCCGGAGGTAAATATATAGCGGCATATGTGGTTAGTGACAAACCTGTTGATGTTAATGCTTTGAATGATTTCATACGCGAAAGCAAACCTCCTTATATGGTGCCGGCTATAACCATGCAGATAGAAAGTATCCCTCTTAATCAGAATCATAAGGTGAATAAGAGAGCTCTTCCGGTACCTGAATTCAAGGTGGAGAAAGATTCAGCTGACAACAACCGTCCTTTAAATGTTCTTGAAAAAGAAATTCTTTCAATCGCAGAAAAAGTATTGGGAAATGAAGGATTAGGTGTTACTACTCCATTTACCGATTATGGTCTCACTTCAATATTGAGCATCAAGCTTGCGTCACAACTTTATAAGAGATTTGAGATTGAAATTCCTTCCAAGTCACTTTTGAATGGAGGAAGCGTCGAATCGGTTGAAAATATCATACTCAATCAGTTGATTAACTGTGAAAAATCTGATGCGCCATCAATAAAAACCGAAGAGACTAAGATCACATCCTCTCCCCTCTCCTTCCCACAGACCGGGGTATATTTCGAATGTATGAAACGTCCTGCGGATGTGACGTACAATATTCCGGCAATGTTTAAATTCGACAAGGGAGTGACGGTTGAAAAACTGGCCGAAGCTGTCATTTCTATTATAGGAGCACATCCTTTCTTGGCTTCCAAGTTCGAAAATACGGAAAACGGAGTCATGCAAGTTCTTATTGAGGATCATAAACCGGAGGTCAAGATTTCACAAATGAACGAGGAGGAGCTTGATTCCTATAAAAATTCATTTGTAAAACCTTTTCATCTTTCTAATGGTCCACTTTATAGAATTGAAATAGTAGATACCGGTGATAACAAATATCTTCTCACCGATTTCCATCATTTAGTGTTCGATGGGACCTCCCTGGATATCTTCCTGCATCAATTACAAGACTCATTGAATGGGAAGGTTCCTGAACCTGAAAATTACGACTATGCCAAATACGTGGCGGATGAGAAGGAATTTGAAAAATCTCAAAGCTTCGAAGAAAACAAACAATATTTTGCTGAACTTTTAAGCGAATTGGAGAATGTAAGCGAAATTCCTAATGACCTTAAAGGTAAGGAAGCAGAAGGAAAACTAAAGAATGTTGCTGAGCCTTTCGACCTGGATAAGGTTGAAAAATATGCAAAACAGCTCGGTGTGACACCGGCGTCCGTTATGTTGGCTTCAACTTTCTATACCGTTTCAAGATATGTCAACGATTCAAATGTTTATCTCTCCACAATAAGTAGCGGAAGAAGCGATGTAAGGACAGGCGAAACGTTCGGCATGTTTGTCAACACGCTGCCTCTTGCCTTTAAGATTGGGGATGAATCAACCGAGGAATTCATCAAAAGAAGTGCCGGTGTGTTCCAAGGAGTTCTTGAACATGAGAAATATCCATTTGCGAAGATTGCTGCAGATTATGGCTATAAACCTGAAATTGTATACGAATATCAGTTGGGAGTGATCGGTGAAAATGATTTTCCTGAACTCAAAGGAATGGAAAGTTTGGAACTTGATGTGGCCAAATTTAAAGTTTCGGTACATATTGAACTTGCTGATGGAAAACCTTCCGTTGTAGTATATTACAATGATGCTCTTTACAGTCAGAGACTTATGGAGGGAATGGCGAGAAGTATCGTGATTGTTACTGATAAACTTCTTCAAGAACCCGCTAAGAAGATAAAGGAGGTCAACCTCATCGATGACAAACGTGAAGGAGAACTTGAAAAATTCCGCACTGTAGCGATTGCAGATCCAAAATTCCATTACTTCCAGGAGGCCGTGGAATATTATGCCAAGGAAAGACCTGATAGAACTGCACTAATCGCTTGTGATGCAAAATATACTTACAAGGAATTTGATGAAACCGCAAACATTATTGCAAACAATCTGATTAAACTGGGAGTTAGACCCAGAAGTAAGGTTGCCATCCTTTTGCCACGAACTTCAAAGGTGATTCTATCAATGTACGGCGTAATGAAAGCAGGAAGTGCATATATTCCTTGTGATCCTGAATATCCCGTGGATAGGATACAGCATATCTTGAATGACAGTGAGGCCGCTTACGTCATAACCACTGCCAACCGTCTGAAAGATTTCAGTAATGCCATCGATGTGGAAATGCTGTTGAAAGGTGATTCATCCCGACCAAAACTTGAAATAACCCCCAAAGATCTTGCTTATCTTATTTATACTTCGGGATCCACCGGCAAACCGAAAGGTGTAATGCTTCGACATGAAAGTATAGCCAACTATCTTCTCGATAATCCTGCCAATACTCACATTCATGCTTTGGCTACAAGAGCCAATACCCTTCTTTCCATCACCACTATATCTTTCGATATGAGTCTTAAGGAAATCGGAGCAGCTCTGAATAATGGTTTGACCCTTGTATTCGCGGATGAAGAACAAACCACCAATCCTATTACCCTTTCAAAGCTTTTCAAGGAAACGAATGCGGATGCTTTCAACACAACACCTTCGAGAATGCTCCAGTTCATGGAACTGCCTGCCTTTGCGGATGCTATAGGTCAATGTAAGGTGATTATGTGCGGTGGTGAAAAATATGCCGACGGTCTGCTTGACAAACTGCGTGCGGCCGCTACGGAAGCTCAGATTTTCAATACTTATGGACCAACGGAAATTACTGTCTCTTCGAATTGTAAGGATCTCACGCACACTGACCGTGTCAGTGTGGGCAAACCCCTTTTGAACGTCACTGAATTTGTGGTTGACAAAGATGGCAATGAACTTCCGGCAGGTATTGTAGGGGAACTTTACATCAGTGGTCTTGGCGTTGCTACGGGTTATAACAATCTTTCCGAAATGACAGCTGAAAGATTTATAGATTACAAAGGATTGAGAATTTATAAGTCGGGTGACTATGCAAGGTGGACAGAGGAAGGCGATGTTGAAATTCTTGGTAGAACCGACAACCAGATAAAGCTCCGCGGATTGAGAATAGAACTCGGAGAGGTGGAAGCTGCAATTGCAGCCGTTCCTGGTGTAAAAAATGTCGTGGTCAAGATTGTAAAGATTAAAGGTGAGGAACACCTTGCTGCTTATTTTGTGGCCGACCATAAAATTGATATTTCCGAACTTAAAAACGAACTTGGAAAGAATCTCACCAAATATATGGTACCCACAGCCTATCTGCAAATGGATAAGTTCCCCCTTACTCCAAATGGCAAGACTGATGTCAAGTCTCTTCCTGCCCCTGAAATAGCACTTACCGGTGAATATGAAGCTCCGGCTAATGAAACCGAACAGAATATCGCAGATATTTTCGCTAAAATTTTGAAACTCGACAAAATTGGAGCTAATGACAGCTTCTATGAGTTAGGTGGAACTTCTCTTGTAACTACCCGTGTAATCATTGAAACAGATAAGTTAGGTTATAATGTTGCATATGGTGATGTTTTTGCCAATCCCACGCCCAGAAAACTGGCTAATTTCATTCTTGGAATTTCTGATGAAGACAAGGAAAAGGATGATGTGAAGGATTACGATTACTCGGCTATCAACGCTCTACTCAGACAAAATAATCTTGATGCTTTCCGTTTGGGAGAGAATATCCCGCTTGGCAAAGTTTTGCTAACCGGAGCCACTGGTTATCTTGGCATTCATATTCTTAAGGAACTTATAGATTCAGATGCTGAGGAAATCTATTGCCTTGTAAGGTCAAAGGATACAAAAGAGGCTGAAGAACGATTGAAAACACTTTTGTTCTATTATTTTGAGAATACATTCGATAATCTCATCGGCAGACGTCTGCACTTGATTCCCGGAGATGTCACATCCCCAATTGATACTTCAATCAAGACAGATACCCTTATCAACTGTGCGGCGATTGTAAAACATTTTGCAGAGGGAACAGAAATCGAGGATGTAAATGTCGGTGGAGCTCAACATTGTATCGATTATTGCCTCGCCACAGGAGCCAAAATTATTCAGATTTCAACAGCAAGCACACGCGGCTTGAGTGTAAATGGCATTCCGGCTCCCGGCAAAATTTTCAATGAGGAGAGACTTTACATGGGTCAATATCTTGGAAATAAATACATTCTTTCTAAATTCATTGCAGAAAGAATGGTGCTGGAGGCTGTGGCAGCCAAGGGTCTTGTAGGAAAAATTATGCGTGTGGGTAATCTTGCCCCAAGAAGCACTGATGGTGAATTCCAGGTAAATTTCCAAACAAATTCCTTTATGGGAAGATTGAAGGTTTACAATATGCTTGGATGTTGCCCATTTGATTCAAGAGACCTCACCGTTGAATTCTCTCCGATAAATGAAGTTGCAAAAGCGATTGTGAAACTCTCCGGCACTCCCAAGGAATGTGTTGTATTCCATCCCTACAACAATCATAATGTATTGTTCGGCGATGTGCTAAGTGAACTGCGTCACATAGGGGATGGTGTAAAATTTGTAGAAATCGACAAATTCTCAAAAGCTTTGGAAGAAGCTAAGGAAGACCCCATAAAAGCTAAACAATTGTCAAGTCTTTTGGCTTATCAAAATATGGCTAAAGGACAAAAGTCATCAGATGTGCTTCGGCAGAATGCCTATACGATGCAGGTGCTTTATCGTCTCGGATTCTCATGGTCGGTAACTTCCTGGGATTATGTCGATAGATTTATAACCGCGATCGAAGGCCTCGGCTTCTTCGACTCATAATTGAAGGGATATGAAAACCATAGATTATAAAACAGCAGTAAAGTTAATTGAAGAAGGAGGCTCTCTCTCAAAAAAAGAAAGAATGAGACTTCAAAATCAACGCTTGCATGAACTGGTGGAATATGTTAGGTTAAATTCTCCTTATTTCAAGGAACTCTATAGGGATTTACCGGAAAATTTTACTTTGGAAGATCTTCCTATCACTACCAAGAAAGCCATGCAGGATAATTATAGCGAGTGGCTAACAAACCCTGATTTAAATAAGGATGTCGTCAGGAAATATCTTGATCGGGATATTTCTGACAATTCTTTGTTATTGGATAAATGCACTGCCTTGCAGACAAGTGGTTCCACTGGTGAACCCCTAATGATGGTTCGGGATGATTACCATAACAAAATACATGGAGCATTAGTGAATCATCGGTTGATGAGAGGATTGGATCCAAATATATTAAATCCTTCGAAATATAAAATTGCAACCGTGATACACACCTCTCCGGGAGCCTCAAGCTACAATGGTTATCTTCGGGCACTGGCAGCCTTCCCGGATTATGTGCAGAATATGTTGGCTATTTCTGTTTTGGAAGATATTGATACTATCGTAAAGAAACTGAATGATTTTCAACCCGATGTTGTAACTGGTTATGCCTCCTCGTTAATACTTCTTGCAAAAGAAAAGAAGGAAGGGAGATTGAATATTAATCCGAAATTGATAGCCAATTCAGCAGAACTGCTTTCGGATAAAGGTTATTTTGAACTTGAAGATGCATTCCGTTGCAAAGTAATCAATAATTATTGCATGACTGAGGGAGGTGAAGTGGCAATGGCAAATGGAGGTCCTGAAATGAAACTCAATGAAGATTGGGTTATCGTGGAACCGGTGGATAAAAATCTTCTACCGGTGAAGGATCGCACCAAATTTTCAGACGGAATTCTTATAACAGATCTAAGTAACTTCGTGCAACCAATAATCCGTTATTACGTGGGTGACAGAGTGAAAATTGTAGAACCGCAAGACCACACATCACTTCCTGAATTGAAGATTGACGGCCGGACACATCCATTTTTTACTTTGGCTGGGAAGAAATACACAATGGTATTTATTCTTACTAAAGCAGAAGTGTGGCCCGGATTAATGAAAATTCAGGTTGTACAGATTTCCCCCGACACTCTTGAAATAAGAGGGGTATGTTTCCCGGGTGAAAATCCAAATGAAGTTTTGGATGGATTGAGTAAACAATTGGAAAAATATTTTCACGATAACGGATGCAAAGGAGCACATGTCACTTACTCTTTGCAACCTCTTCTCCATAATAAAAAAGGCGGTAAAATTCCTGAATACGTTAATTTGATGAATCAGGATTAAGAGAGCATTGTAAATGGTTAAGAGTTCCATTAAGAGAATCAATAAAGCCATCGGAGCCAACGGTATTTTTCTTATCGTTGTTGCGGCTGCATTGCTGATTGCCATTTACATTATAATGTACCAATTCACACGTAATGAGATTAATGAAGATGTGAAACTAAGGGCCCAAAGTGAACTCTCGGCTAAAAGTCTCACAATTCAGAAAATCATGAATGAGGTGGAAACTGCCGTTAGAAATCATGCTGATGATGTCACAAGATTTATAAATCATCCGGATTCAATGTTTTCTGTTGCTAAAAATCTGGTGGAATTGAATCCGAATATAACAGGCAGTTCAGTTTCTTTCATAGAAAATTTCTATCCATCTCGGGGTAAATGGTTTGAGGCTTATGCTGTAAGGGATTCAGTGGGAAATATTTCAACCATGCAACTTGGTTCGGAAACTCATGACTATTTCAAAAGTGAATTTTTCATTAAGCCGGTAAATTTAGGCAAAGCCGTATGGACAAATCCTTATCTTGACAGTGAAGGAGCCAAGATGATGCTTACCACCTATTCGGTGCCGATATATGACAATCAAGGGAAAGTAATCGCTGTCCTGGATGCCGATATTTCTTTAGATTGGCTTGATGAAGTGTTGACAGTGGAATACGCATATCCCTCGAGCTATCATGTTCTGCTTTCCAAAACTGGACAGTTGATGTCGGTGGCAGACAGAAATTTCTTGATGAAAACTATTCCGGAAATGAGTGAGTCATATGGTAATGACACTTTTCTTCCCTTAAATGACGGAATGTTATCAGGAAAAACCGGTGAAACCATTATAGTAGATAAAAAAGGGAATAAATACCAATCTTTTTATATGCCGGTTGATGATGATACGGGTTGGTCAATCGCGATAATTAATTCTGAAAAGGAAATCTTCGCGGATTTCCATAAGATGCGTGTCACTCTTCTGTGGCTAAGTATTGCAGGATTTTTAATTTTGGTTCTTATCATACTGAGAACGATCCTTAATATTAAAAAACTTGAGAAAGTTTCTACGGAACGTGAAAGAATCAGAAGTGAACTGCAGATCGCTTCATCTATACAGTCGGGTATGTTGCCTAAAGAAAATGTTTTGGAGGGGGCAAATGAAAAGATCGATATAGAACCTTATCTGGAACCGGCAAAAGAAGTCGGAGGTGACCTTTATGATTACTTCATAAAAGATAACTTCCTATACTTCTGTATCGGGGACGTAAGTGGCAAAGGAGTGCCGGCATCTCTTTTCATGGCTGTGGCACGTTCTCTTTTCAGGGCTTTGGCTTCAAATTCTGTGGAACCCTCCAAAGTGATTTACGGAATGAACAATACCTTGGCGGAATTTAATGAAAAGGAAATGTTTGTGACTTTATTTTTAGGAATCCTTGATTTAAAGACCGGTAGATTAAATTATTGCAATGCAGGACATGATGCTCCTGTTATTTTAGACTCAAATGGAGTCGACTCCATAAATGTGTTTCCTAATCTTCCTTTGGGAATTTTCCCGGATTTCGATTTTAAGCAACAGATGGTGCAGCTCCGAAAAAATTCAATCCTTTTTCTTTTCACTGATGGTGTCACTGAAGCAATGAACATTGAAAAGGAAGAATTCGGCGAAGAAAGATTGATGCGGGATCTTAAGAAGATTTACTCTAACAAGTTAAATATAAGTCCCAAAGAATTGATTTCTGAACTCTTGTTTATGATCAAAGATTTCGTAGGAAAAGCCGAACAAAGCGATGATCTCACCATGCTTGCTTTCAAATTCAATAGGTCTGACTCATTTGTGGAACAACATATTTCTTTAAAGAATAATATAAATGAAATCGGCAAATTAAATAACTTTGTAGAAAATATTTGCACACAACAAAATCTTCCGCCGGAACTTATCATGGATTTGAAATTGGCTATTGAAGAGGTTGTAGCGAATACCATAAATTATGGTTTTGACAAAATTGAGGATGCTAAAATATCGGTTAGTCTGAAATTTAAACCTAATGAAGTTCTAATTGAAATAAAGGATAATGGAAAGGCTTTTGATCCTACAATATCATCGGAAGTAAATATTGATGCTGCTTTGGAAGAACGAACCATCGGAGGTTTAGGACTTTTCTTAGTCAAGCAACTCACCGATTCCATCTCATACCGACGAGTTGATAACCTAAATATCCTCTCCCTCTCCAAAAATTACAATAACAACAATAACAACAATAACAACAATAACAACTAAACTCAATGAAAACAACAATCAAAGAAGAAGGAGATAAAATTTTAGTGACACTTGAAGGCGATCTTGACACTGCTGCTGCTCAGGAAACAGAAAAAGATTTCCAAACCCTTATGAATGCCAAAGACAAGAATATCATTATAGATTGCAAGAATTTAAACTATATATCTTCAAGTGGTCTTAGACTGTTCCTGAGTCTTCTTAAGAGTTGCAAACCAAACGGAAACTCTCTCACTCTTGAGAATCTTAACGACAACATCAAAAAGGTCTTCACAATGACCGGATTCTCCTCGCTTTTCAATATCAAATGATTTATATTGAGGATTTAACTAAAAAGACTTCTCAAAAAGAGCAATCGGAAATAGGGCGTAAACTGCTGTTACGGGGTTTACAAACTGAATACGGTATAACTCAAATACCCGAAATTTTTTTTGCAGAATTTGGTAAGCCTTTTTTCAAATCTCATCCTCAAATTCATTTCAATATCAGTCATTGCCAGAAAGCAGTGGCTTGCATACTTTCTCATAATGAAGTAGGAATTGATGTAGAAAGCATCAATCCTTTCGATAAAGATTTAGCCGAATATATCTCTAATGATGAAGAATTAAAATGGATTCTTAACCATCATGATCCGGCTCTCGCTTTCACAATTCTTTGGACCAAGAAAGAAAGTTATTGTAAACTTATCGGACAAGGCCTCAACAATAGAAAAGACATTCAAGAAATTCTTCAAATCGGCTCCTCCTTTTTCCAAACCATCATAAATAAAGCAGGCGGTTATGTGCTAACCTCCTGCTCAATTTAAAAAATTTTATTTTGCTTTTTTCACAAAATCTCTATCTTTTCAATATAAAAGGGACGTGGTATGATTTCCATTGTTTATACGTTACAAATTTATGCAAATATACAAATTTATCACTTATAAACGATAAATTTCCTAATTATTGAAAAAAACAGGAGGTTATATACTAACCTCCTGCCATTAAAATTTTCCTAATTTTTTTAATTGGTGAGTTTAGTGTCCCATGAGAAGGGATGCTGAATCTTACCTGTGGTTGAGCCAACTCCAAACCCTAAACCTTCGGTTTGAACCGGAAGTTTTTGTGTACTTCCCATAGGGATAAACTGATGATTAAAAATTGCACCATGACCATCTTCATAAAAATATTGGGGATCCTTAAGCATAGAATGATATTTTAAGTAGTGCGCGTCTGAACTAGTCCAATAATTGTCAAACAACGTTCTTGATGTCCACGGATATTGCCATTCAGACCCTCCTGATGCAGCAATAACATTTTCATACACATAATATGTATTTAAATTATCATCATCCAAATCAACCAATGCAACAGCCTTGATTTTATCATCTACAGAAGTATCATTATTGCCGATAGCCAGATATACGTAATTTTCTCTTAAAGTGCCCCCGGAACCTTTCCTTGCAGACTCACTGCCTCTTTGCAACCAATTAACGTACTCATGCTCATCCTCTTGATAGCTGTCGACCTCATCTTTATCCATAAATGCTACTTGTGTAAATCCAATTGCACCATCTTCATGATATCCTAAGGCATAATACCAATAGTGAGCGTCAGGAACACTTAATTCGATGAAATTGTCCTGACAGGTTTCTGCAGGATGACCCCAGTCTTTTTGAACCGGGAAATTTGGATTGGCCATCATAGGATAATATATATATTTTTTTGTGTCAGGACCTATGCCGATGAAACTCTCTCCATGTCCTTTGTCGTGCCCACCGTGATCATCATATTTCATAAGGAAATCAGCCATTACTAATGTCCATTCTTCTCTTTCCGGAAACTGTTGTGCTACATAATCATTTATATAGTCTTCAAAATATTTGGTCACAGAATCCCTACGATGTGGCTCTTTAATAAATTTATAAATCGGGATAAGATTATTTTCCGTATCGTAATTATCTACCTGATATCTTGTTAATTTCCATCCCGACTTATTGTCTGATGAAAAAGCCTTGTCCCATGTCGCAAGATCGGTAGTCACTGTATTTCCTCCACGAGCAAAGTCAACTCCATATCCTTTGGTTACTTTTTTGTAGTCAGAATAATCATAACTGCATGATGCGTTTACATCTACATAATTTGCATTTTTTGCTTTCCAAATGTCTACCCATTCTTCTATTGCAGTTTCACTCTTTTGGGTATCCTTGATATCAAGACTCATGTCAAAACCTATTGAATTCTCATAGGCTCCTTCAATTCTGTAATAGGTATGAACAAAGATACCTCCGAAAGTTGCCGATGCTATCACATGAGTACCATAATCATTAAGCAATTTATAGACACCTTCCTTATCATTAGTGTATTGTTTATAAAAGGGATCATTCTTCTTGTTAAATACTCTGTGAGTTGTTTCATCCAAGTAATCACCTATTTCCTTCTTGCTGATACCATCGACAACTGAGGCTTGTTTCCATAAGGCAGTTCCCATCACCTTTCCTATGAGTCCCATATAATACTCATAATTCAAAACCCTCTGAGATTCGCCGGATATTCCGAGTTCAAGACCTCCACTCAAAATTGCCTTATTAACACCCAACTTCCCTTTCGGGCCTTTAAAACTAAGTCCTACTGCCGCTGAAAAAGCCTCCATAGTTTCTTCATAACGGGTTCCTCCTATCTCAAAGTGAATATCATCTCCGGCTTGTCCGGGAGTGATATTTGAATAATTTGGACTAAGAATCTGTTTATACGTATATCCCCATGTTGACCACGGGAACATGCTTTTGCCAATAGTCTGATAATAGAATTCCTCATCAGATTCTGCTCCAATATTATTCTTTTTTCTTAGAACAACTCGGCAAACATCCTTAAGCTTGCCATCTTTTGTGGATACAGTAAACTCAAATGGTTCTACTTCTCCCGGCTCAATATCCAATGATTTGGATATGCCTCTAAGTAGAATATGATTATTTCCATCATTATCCCGAATGAGTTCCCATAAATACGGAAAGCGGTCCGGCTCATCTACAGAGACTTCTATATTTTTTCTTGTACCCAAGGTAAGAAGAGTATCGGGAATTTCGTCCACGTCTATGAAAACCATGAAATCTCCGTTGAGAAGATCGGTTGCGCCCTCTATATAATCGGTTTCTTGAGAGTCATTGAATTCAGGTTCAATGACAACGTTGTCGTCTTGGCAGGAAGTCAATGAAAGACATCCGCCAAGAAACATACTCATTAGTAGAGTCTTAGTAAATTTTCTCATGTATTTATTTGTTTGAAAGTTTTCGAATTATTAAAAGGCTAATTTACAAATTTAAATAAAAAATTTCGGACCTAACGCTAACTATAAACGAATTTCCTCAATCCTTTATTTTACTCTTAGACTATGTGGGTAGCCTGTTATCATTAACTTGTCACCTGATAATGACTGCTGAATAGTCACATTTTACTTATACTTGGGTTTAAAAATTCTATGTTTTAAATATTTTAATTAATTTTGCCTTTTGGTAATGATGTTCCAAATACAATTATCCTGGAACAAAGACACTATAAACAGTTTGAAATTCAATAATACATTATAAAGTATGAGCTTAAATATCATTGTACTTGCAAAACAGGTGCCCGATACCCGCAATGTGGGTAAGGATGCCATGAAGGCTGACGGTACGGTCAATCGTGCCGCACTTCCTGCCATCTTCAATCCGGAAGACCTGAATGCACTCGAGCAGGCTCTTAAGCTTAAGGATAAATATCCCGGTAGCAAAGTAACCGTGCTCACTATGGGTCCGGCACGTGCAGCCGAGATTATTCGTGAAGGTATGTTCCGTGGTGCCGACGGTGGAGTTGTCCTTTCAGACCGTGCTTTCGCCGGTAGCGACACTCTCGCCACATCCTACGCCCTCAGCGCTGCTATCAAGAAATTAGGAGATTTCGACCTTATCGTTGGAGGTAGACAGGCTATTGATGGTGACACCGCCCAGGTAGGTCCACAGGTAGCTGAAAAACTTGGAATTCCTCAGATCACTTATGCTGAGGAAATCGTTGACGTAAAAGACGGTAAAATCACCGTTAAGAGACGTCTTGAAGGTGGAGTGGAGACTGTTTCCGGTAAACTTCCTCTCGTTGTTACCGTTAACGGTTCTGCCGACGAATGCCGTCCAAGAAATGCTAAAGCGGTTCAGAAATACAAATATGCTGCAGTGCCTTCAGAAGTGGCCAACGATGAAGCGAAAAAAGTATTCATCGAAAAGAGACCTTATCTCGAAATAGGTGAATGGAGTGCCGTTGACGTAAATGCCGACCTCGCTCAATGTGGCCTGGCCGGTTCACCAACTAAGGTAAAATCAATCCAGAATGTTGTCTTCACAGCAAAAGAGGCCAGAAAGATTGAAAACACCGAAGAAGAACTCGAGAATTTAATTATCGACCTTATCGCAAACCATACAATCGGTTAACCCTTAATTTTATTAGAAATGGCAGACACAAACAACCTAATAGTATATTGCGAATACGAAGACGGAAAAGTCTCCGACGTGAGCCTTGAACTCCTCACTAAGGGTCGCCAACTTGCCGACAAACTGGGCATCAAACTCGAAGCCGTTGTGGCTGGCAACAATCTCAAGGATATCGAAAAACAGATACTTCCTTATGGAGTGGACACTATCTATAAATTTGAGGATGACAGGCTTTATCCCTACACTTCCCTCCCCCACTCCTCTATCCTTATAAACCTGTTTAAAGAAATTGAACCCAGAATCGCTTTCATGGGTGCCACACCTATCGGACGTGACCTGGGTCCTCGTGTATCTTCAGCACTTCACAGCGGATTGACTGCTGACTGCACAGCTCTGGAGATAGGAGATTACACCGACGTGAAGACTGGCAAGGAATATAAAGACCTTCTATATCAGATCCGCCCCGCATTCGGTGGAAATATCGTGGCCACAATCGTTAATCCCGATTGCCGTCCGCAGATGGCCACAGTTCGTGAAGGCGTAATGAAGAAAGAGGGAAAAGATTCAAACTACCGGGGAGAAGTCAAACAGATGGATGTGAACAAATACACAAAACCTGAAGACTTCGTTATCGATATCATCGATCGCCACGTAGAAAAATCTAAAGTGAATCTCAAAGGAAGCCCTATTATTGTAGCCGGCGGATATGGTGTGGGTAGTAAAGAGAACTTCGATATCCTCCAACAACTTGCCGACACACTGGGTGCAGAAGTTGGTGCAAGTCGTGCCGCTGTTGATGCCGGTTGGGTCGACCATGACCGTCAAATCGGCCAGACAGGTGTGACGGTTCGTCCTAAACTTTACATAGCCTGCGGTATTTCCGGTCAGATTCAACATATAGCCGGCATGCAGGATTCAGCCCTCATCATCTCAATTAATTCCGACCCTGACGCTCCTATCAATAAGATAGCTGACTATGTAATCACCGGTAAATTTGAAGATGTTGTGCCTAAATTAATCAAGTATTACAAAAAGAATTCTAAGTAATGGGCAATTTTTATAAAGACAACGATACTCTCAAACATTATCTCAACCATCCCATGATGGAAAAGATAGTGGAACTCAAGGAGAGAAATTTCGCAGATAAAGATAAATATGACTACGCGCCTCAGAATTTTGAGGATGCGATGGACAGTTACGACAAGGTGCTTGAAATCGTTGGCGATATCTGTGCTAATGTAATAGCCGAAAACGCTGAGGAAATCGATCATGAAGGCCCATGCGTAAAAAACGGTAGAGTGGTTTATGCGGCAGGTACTGAACGTAATCTTGACGCATGTCGTAAAGCCGGATTGATGGGGATGTCTATGCCTCGAAAATTGGGTGGCCTAAACTTCCCTATCACGCCTTATATAATGGCTGCTGACATGGTGAGCCGTGCCGACGCTGCCTTCGAGAATATATGGGGTCTCCAGGATTGTGCCGAAACCATTTATGAATTCGCTGATGACACTCAGAAAGAAAAATACATTCCAAGAGTTTGTCAAGGTGAAACAATGTCAATGGACCTTACAGAGCCCGATGCCGGTTCCGACTTGCAATCTGTAATGCTCAAGGCTACCAAGAAAGAAGATGGAAGTTATGTGCTCAATGGTGTTAAACGTTTTATCACCAATGGTGACAGCGATATTCACTTGGTGCTCGCTCGCTCAGAAGAGGGTTCTAAAGACGGTCGTGGTCTTTCAATGTTTATTTACGATAAGAGAAACGGTGGTGTCAACGTTCGCCGTATAGAAAACAAAATGGGTATCAAAGGTAGTCCCACTTGCGAACTCGTTTATAAGGATGCTCCCGCTGAACTTGTAGGCAGCACACGTCTGGGCCTTATAAAGTATGTGATGGCTTTGATGAACGGTGCGCGCCTCGGTATCGCCGCTCAATCTGTTGGTATCAGCGAGGCTGCTTACAGAGAGGCTCTCTCATACGCCAAAGACCGCAAACAATTCGGCAAAGCCATTATCGAATTCCCGGCTGTGGCTGAGATACTGTCAACAATGAAAGCCAAACTTGATGCTTCAAGAGCCCTGCTATACGCTTGTTCTCGTTTTGTGGATATGTATAAGATCTACGATGACATCGCTAAGGAACGTGCGCTTACTCCCGAAGAAAAGAAGGAACAAAAATACTACAGCAAACTGGCTGACGCTTTCACTCCTTTGGCAAAAGGTATGACTTCTGAATTCTGCAACCAGAACACCTACGATGCCATTCAGATCCACGGCGGTTCAGGGTTCATGAAAGATTACACTTGTGAACGTCTGTATCGCGACGCTCGTATCACTTCTATCTATGAAGGTACGACCCAATTGCAGGTAGTCGCTGCAATCCGCCACGTCTCAACCGGCACTTACCTCAATAAAATAAAGGAGTTCGAGGCTGAACCGGTTCATCCAGCAGATGAGGCTATCAAGAATACTTTGGTATTTATGACTCAGCAATATGCTGATGCCGTGCAGGCGGTATTTGGAGTTGACGATCAAGGATTCCATGATTTTATGGCACGTCGTCTCGTTGAAATGGCCGGTCATATCATAATGGGCTATCTCCTCCTCGAAGATGTGCAAAGGAATGAAGAGTTCCGTAAATCACTTGAAGTATATGTGAAATACGGACAAGCACAAGTGGCCCAACACGCTTCGTTCATCGGAAATTTCCGTCCGGAACAAATCAACGATTATCTTTATAAAGAAGAACCCGTTTCTGAAGAAGCATAATTGAAAAATATCCATAAAAAACAGGGAATATTTTTGTATTCCCTGTTTTTTTATCCTTTCTAAGTAGAGTTGCCACGATTTTAAAAAGGTTTATCATAGGTCATTAAATTTGTAACTATCCATCAGACGAGTGATAAATGAGGCCGAAGATTTAAAAAGTTTTTGTATAAGGCCGCTTTTTTTCATTTCATCAACTGGGAGATTATATAAATTGCCATCATTGATTAAAGCTATGTTATCGCTCATCTCAAGTGCTATGTCAAGTTCATGGGTTGAAAATAAAATTGTTTTGTTTTTTTGATGTGCAAGTCCCTTAAGAAGTTCACCAAGTTCAAAACGAGTGGGTAAATCAAGAAATGAAGTGGGTTCGTCAAGAACTATTACAGGTGTATCTTGTGCTATCGCTCTGGCTACCATTATTCTTTGTGCCTCTCCGTCGCTTAGCGAATCCATTTTTCTATTTGAAAAAGATTGCATCCCTACATAATTTAATGCCTCATCAATAAGATGGTTGTCTGTTTCGGATAGTTGTCCGATCCAATTCGTATAAGGTGTTCTTCCCAATCCAACTATATCACGGCATTTCATGTTTGAAATATGAGGACGTTTGGTATGCACAAAAGCCAATAGTCTTGACAGACTTGAAGAGGATAACTCTCTTAGGTTTTTACCCTCTATAAATATTTCACCTGAATAGTCAGTATTCAAGCCACATATAGCACTAAGTAAGGTTGATTTCCCGGCTCCGTTTCTTCCAATCAATGCAGTGAGGGTTCCCGACCTGAAAT
Source organism: Muribaculaceae bacterium (assembly GCA_022510405.1). Lineage (GTDB taxonomy): Bacteria > Bacteroidota > Bacteroidia > Bacteroidales > Muribaculaceae > Lepagella. The sequence continues at coordinate 71,323 of JAFLTP010000016.1, forward strand.
CTGTTGATATCTTATCTAAAAGAACTTTGTTGCCAAATCCAATTGAAAAGTCTGTTAATGATATCATATTGAAAAGGTCTTATTACGTAAAACTATAACGATAATCACCGGAATACCCAGTAAAGCTGTAATTGCATTGATGGGAAGAAGAAATGCCTTTGAAAATATGTCACATATAATAAGTATCAAGGCTCCGGTGAGAATATTTGCTGGCACAAGTATCCTATGGTCCGAATTAGAAAAAAGGTTCCTGGTGACATGAGGAATAGCCATTCCGATAAAACCTATTGGACCGCAGAAAGCTGTGACAGTTCCTGCCAATAGTGTGGTGGATAAGAAGAGAAAACTTCGTGATCTCCTTACATTCATACCCATTGTTATTGCGTATTCCTCCCCCAGTAAAAGTTGGTTTAATGGTTTTATGGCTAACACAGCTAATATTAATCCGCTAACCACTGCTGCTGTCAATATCACCAATTCAGGTCCTTGAACATCCCCCAACGACCCCATTGTCCATATCACATAAGATTTCAGAGCTTCGTCATCACTAAGATACTGCAATATTTGAACGATTGCCGATACTCCCGAAGAAAACATCATTCCCAGAATCAGAACCACCATGATATCTTTCAATCGGTATGATACTATTGATATTATAATAAGAATCATAGCAGACCCTATCCAAGCGGCCCCGGCCAACCCTATGGAAAAAAGTGCGGATGATAAACCGAATAGCGGCATACCTAAAATGAATAGCGCAACTCCCAAACTTGCACCGGAACTTATTCCAAGAACATACGGACCCGCCAATGGGTTCTTAAAAAGTGTCTGCATCTGTAAACCACTCACTGATAAGGCTGACCCACATAACAATGCCACTATTGCTTTATTAAGTCGGATATCAATAACAATGCTACGTATGACTGAATCGTAATCTTCATCAAACAATGAATGCCATACTTCAGAAACTGGAATAGCTACCGAACCTACTCCCAAATCTACAAGAAAAAGGAACAAGGTAATGGTTATTAATCCTATAAAAAGTATGGTGTTATTTATTTTCCCAAATCTCATACTACCTTATCATAAACAAAATTAGTGAATTTTAATAGCATTTTTTTGATTAATTTTGTATCAAATATTTAAAGTTAAAGATTAATATGGAAAAAGGTTACATTCATGTCTACACCGGCAATGGAAAAGGGAAGACAACTGCGGCTCTGGGAGTGGCTCTAAGATCGATTGCTAACGGATATAATGTGGCGATGGCTCAGTTTATCAAATCGAGAGGATTTGAATACAGTGAAATGAAGGCTTTCAATTATATAAACAGTCTTGACGGTCCATTGGGAAAAATAAAAATTGATCAATTTGGAACCGGATGTTGTTTGCATGGTCGAAAACCGGATGTTGATGATTTCAATATGGTTGAAGAAGGATTTAAACAAGCTGAAGAATGGGTGAATTCGGGGCAATATGATTTGGTGATTCTTGACGAAATTAATGTTGCAATTCATCTTGGGCTTATTCAACCGCAAAAGGTGGTTAATCTTTTAAAACAAAAACCATCCCATATAGAGATTATTGTAACCGGACGCCATGCCATTCCTGAAATAATTGAACTGGCAGATCTTGTGACTGAAATGAAAGAGATTAAACACTATTTCACCAAAGGAGTCTTAGCCAGAAAGGGTATAGATTCTTAATGACCGTTCCCCGATATTGGTTATGACTCATTGCAGTCGGTTAAAAAAATTGAGTGAATCTCCCGGATTGGGAGTATGGAGGATATGATATAGATCCTCAATTACTTTCTCGGGATGAAAGGGTGTTTCCTCATAATAAGTGGATTCGTTGGTATTGCATCCCCACACATTGTTGTCTTCAAATGCTTTGAACCGGGATGCAATCGGTAATTTTTTCTTTAGCAACTCCTTTGAAAGAGGAAAGGGTGTATTCCATCTTATTATCCATATATCAGCATCATGAGCTTCTGCAAACACTTTTTCAGCATTGAGAGCTGAAAATTGATTCAATGAGCCATATCCAAAAGGATTTATTCCTCCGGCATCTCTGATGAAATTGTCATTATAGGATCCCGATGAGGGAACATACCAACTTTCACCATGTGGGTTGTCAAACAGAACCTTCTTTTTCCTGTTTCCTTGCGTTGCCTCAATGGCTGATTGTTTGTAGTGATTGTATTTTTTCTCAACATCTGAAAATATTGAGTCAGCCTCTTTAGCTTTTCCAAAAAGGATTCCGTAATATTTTATCCATTCTGCTCTACCCAATGGCTCCATCTCCATATAATCAGCTACATATATTATCGGAAAGCCAAGTTCTGTGATTCTTCCGTAGTTTCCACCCTCCTGATAAGGAGAAACAAAAATCGCATCCGGTTGCAGTTGGAGTATTTTTTCAAGATCAGGATTCAGCCATTGCCCACAATCAAACACTGAACCTTCCTCAAGTCTTCGTTTTATTTCTTTCGATTTTATAAAATTCACATCGGCAACTCCTTTAATTGACTCGACTCCCCCTAACTCCTCAATCAATCCAATATGTACTGTTGATTGAACCAATGATTTTTCCAATGGAATCCTTACTATTGTTGCATCTTGAGGAAGATTATTAGGGAACTCGGAAACTTCCTTAGGTATCATCACTATGGTTTGAAGTAATCTGGTAGTGTCCCACGGATTTAGAATGCGGGCTTCATACCATCCTTCCGGATGTTCAACCATACTTATCCTCTCAGCATAAGTAAAGCCGGATACAGGGTGTAAAGTAGACAAATTTGATGATTTCTTCCCTTCCCCGCATGAAGCAAGGAAGAGAAGAATACCAAATATTATATGATAGTATTTATTCTGCAACATTGAAGAACATATTTGTAGGACCTACACCGGTTGTATATTTCCCTATCAGTTGTCCGTCTCCTGTATAACGTTTTGCATAACCCGGGGTACTATAAGAAGCATATCCCCCTTCACCTAATTCATATGATAGAATGATAACTTCACCCTTTATAGGATCAACACCTAAAGCTATAGGAAAATCGACTCCATCCTCTGAATTAATCCATTTAGAAGAAGTGTTATTTTTTGTGTCGAGCACTCCATAATAATAATTATGTTCTTCCCCATATGAATAGGATGCATCCATATAGTACAACTTGTTGTTACGAATTGAAATATAAGTGGCTTCACACAATTTTTCCGAAAGTGTATTGTCTTTTATTTCATAAACCCCATAATTGTATTGAGTGTAGGGATACTCCGACAAATACTGTCCGTTTGAACAAACATATAATTGATTTCCGTTGGTAACGAGATTAACCGGATTCACAATACCGGTGATTTTCCGGGTTACATTAAATGAAGAGGGATCTATAACCGTTATTGACGCTTGGGAACCGTCTCCATATCCATCACTCACTGCAACATAAAGATTGCCCTGGAAAGGAACTATATATTCCGGCAATGGTCCCACCTCAATGGTACGTGTAATTTCCAGGGTGGAAGGATCTATTTCCACAACATATCCCGGTTGACCAAAAAGTGTTGCATAAATCTTACCATTGTAAGAGGTGATCTGTCTGGGACCTGCAGTGGTGGTTATAGTCTTGACAAGTTCAAATGTGGTACGGTCTATAACATGGATAACTTTTGAATCTGTTACTGCCAAGTAAATGTAATTTCCATCGATGTAACCTGAATTGAAGGTGTCGCCAATTGTCGCGTTATCGTTGGCTTCCTTGAAGAGATTTTGGAAAATATCACCGGTCCCGAATTCAATATATCCCAGTGATCCATCGATGTTACTGTACATATTGCCCGAATTAACAATAAAAACCCCATAGTCCACCTTTGATTCAGGAGCAGGGTTTGGATCCGGATCATCCTTATCCGAACAAGCGGTAAAATTCAAGAAGAGGATTGAAAACGCGAAGAATAGATAAATTTTTTTCATTTTCAAAATTTAGTTAGTTGTTTAATTATTACTATTATAATTACTGCAGTAGATTATATATCTTTTAAAATTAATGATTGTGTTTCTTTTCATAATAAATAAATTTCAAAGGTCGAATTTAACGGTTGCCATAAACGAGCGACCCGGCATAGGATAACGAGCAATTATAACATATTGCTTGTCAAATATATTCATAAAATCAACTCTCAAATCCAATCTATGGGATTTTATCATGAATTGCTTCCATAATGTCACACCGAATTCAAAATATCCGGGTAGTCTCGATTGGGGAATATTTGAGTTTTGGCTATAGCGGGCAGATGCACCCTGTCCATGGAATATAAAATTCACCCATGGATTTTCATAACTCATGGAGAACGAACCTGTGTTTAGAGGTGTATAGGCCACTTGTTTACCATATAGGTTGTCTGATGTCTTTACATTTATCTTAGAGCGAAGATAACTCCAGGTCCCTGATAATAGCAATTGTTGTTTTTTCCCTAAATCAATTGTTGAGTTTAGAGTAATATCCGAACCCACTACATGAACGCTGTTAAGATTGGTAACGGTCCATACGAACATGTTATAAGGCACGATTACAATTCTGTCTTTTACCCAATTTCTATAAACATCACATGTTACGGACAGAAGGGATAATATGGGCAATGAAGGCAATTGGTATGATAATCCCACATTTATCTGATCAGTGGTTTCAGGTTTTAAATCCGGAGCTCCAAAATGATTGAAATATGCCTCATTAAATGTAGGCATTCTGAATATGTTTTTATATGATACGCGAGCAAAAAACAATCCTTCCGGCAACAACTTTCCACTTAAAGATACCGATGGAGAGAGCCTTGCATATCTCTTTTTTTCTACGAGCTCAGATTTAGCAGAATCAATATAAATAGATCCGATTAATCTTAATAAAGCTGTTATACGTGAAGAGGAATATTTAGCAGACAAAGACTGTAGAAGAGAATTCCTTCGTGGCCTTGTATCAATAGTTTGATTGCTGTTTAGGTTATTGAAGAAATAATCCGCCGAATAGTCCACACTGAAGGCTCCTGAAGGCTTATATAATAAATTGGCTGTGGTGTAATATTCTCTTTGATAATAATTTTCTTCTTTAAACTTGTCATCGCGAACCACATTGTAATCGGTATAAAAAGTGGAGGCCCAATTAAACTTTGCCGCAATTTTAAGTTTCCAATTTTCATTAAATGGTTGGAAGTAATCTGCTTGCATAAAAAAATTACGTTCCCTAAGTTTTTCGTGACCATCGTTTACATTATAATAAATCACAGGTCCCGGTAGCTGTCGGTCATTGTCATAGTAATAGATTTGACCTGAAACAATCCCTCCGGATGAAAGATTTCCTTTTGCTGATAACCGCACTCTTCCGGATTTCATTTGATTATATTCCCTTCTTTCTTTTGTGGAAATATTTCCATTGATAAGTTTGAACGGGAAATTATTATCTGTCCTTATAAGCTCACCTGATATTCCTAATTGAGTTGATTTAATTTTTTGATATAAATCGAATGAAGGACTTAGATATCCAAATGAACCGGCCTTTATTCTTGCTGTAAATGACGTGAGTTGACCCGATTTTATTCCGGTAGTTGAAATAGATAGGGACGCTGGCGCAGCTCCAATACGTGCCGGTAGGAAAATGTCGTTGTTATCTCCTATCACTAATTGAAGCGAGGAAATATTGTCTACTGAATATCGTGAAAGATCTATTGCTCCGCTTTGGATGTCAGATAGTGGAAGACCATCATAAATCACCGCAGTATGTGCCGCTCCAAATCCACGTACTGATACTGTCTTTAATCCTCCGGCACCTCCGTAATCACGCAAAGTGACACCCGGAAGCCTATGAATGGCATCTGAGATATCCGTTATTCCTTTTCGTAGAATATGGGATTCATCTATTTTGAAAGTGGGGGTAGAAGTTGAAACACTTATATCAATCTTCTGCGCCGTCACAACAGCCTCTTCAAGTGTTTTATGATCTTCCTGTCGGGGAATACTGTCAGAAACATCATAAGCCCCACATTCAAAATATTGAACATGAAGCAAAACAACAAATATGCATCTTGTGATTGTCCGAATTCTCATCCTCGAAGAATATCAGCTTATTGATGCCCTTGGCATCATTTCACTATGGCAGGTCTTCGGACTTATTTCAAGCTTTAGGCACCTTCCCAATTCAGTTGACCTGAATCAGTGGTAATTACCTACGCCGTCGGATCATATAATTGATCCATGAAAATTACCGCAGCGGGACTGTCCGGGAATCTCACCCGTGTTCCCATTTTAATTGCTCATGGGCAAACCATAATGCTGGTGCAAAATTAAGAACTAAAATTTCAAGCACCAAATATTTTAACAAAAAAAGCCCGAGATTTCTCTCAGGCTTTGATTAAGGGGGCGATTACCTACTCTCACGCTTTCGCCCAGAACATCAACACGGTCATCGGCGTTGCAAGGTTTAACTTCTACCCCATCCTCGGCGTTACAAGGTTTAACTTCCCCTGTAAACAAAAAAGCCGCTCACTCCTGAACGGCTTCCTCTAAGGGGGCGATTACCTACTCTCCCGCTTTCGCAGTACCATCGGCGTTGCAAGGT
>JAFLTP010000017.1 GCA_022510405.1 Muribaculaceae bacterium
GTGAGAAAGTTTAAATGCGAGAAAGTTTAGTTAGATATGTTTATAGTGGAATCGGGAGAGGGACTGTGTGAACAGCCCCTCTCTTATTATATCACAGTTTAAATAACATTAAATATTAAGTGTGTAATTATATCTTATTATTTTTGGATGTTATAGCCTTGAGCCTTGAGATAATCAAGGATCTTATACTCCATTGCATGACGATAATATTCAAGGATATGGCCACACCAATCATTGTCGGTGGTACCACCGGAACGAGTTTCGTTATAATGTTTCACAATCTTGTCATATTCCATCAAGTCCTTAGTAAGTTTAGCCGGATCCTGTGAATATGAATTTTTAAAGAACACTGTTTCATTTGCCTGCTTTGGTTTCAAATCAGGATGTTCACGAGGAATTCCTAATGCCAGCCCACATACCACAAACACTCCTTTGGGTAATTTCAACAATTCTGCTACTTTAGCCGGATCAACTGTTCTTAAATAGCCGACACAGTTACTTCCTAACCCTGCGGCTTCAGCAGCGACCACTGCACTCATCATAGCCAGCGATGCATCCACGATTCCTATTATGGTTCCGTCCATAGTATCAGTGAAAGGGGGCATGTCTAAATTCTTCTCTTTAGCTAAGAGTTCCATTTTATGATAATCGGAACAGAAAATCAAAAGACGGTTGCAGGTTTTAAGTTGTTTTTGACCCGTCAGTTCATAAAGTTGTTCTTTCAATTCCTGGTCATCGATATCAATTACAGAAAATTGTTGACCATTATAGCTTGTAGGAGTATTTCGAATGGCATCGAAAATAAAATCCATTGTTTCCTGAGGAATTGCCTCTCTTTCGTAACGACGAATACTTGTGCGTTCAAGAAGAACTTTTTTTACTGATTCCATATGATAAGTTTTATGCTATGAGTTATTAGTTTTGATTAATTAATAGGGAGAAAAGAGAAAACCGATGAAAGAAAAATTTCGTTTCATCGGTTTTATAAGGGCCACACCAAAGTAAATTAAGATGAAACTCCGATAGTCAGGATTTGAGTGCCACCTGCACCTTTGTAATCCGCCTGCGCCCCAAAAGGGCAACATCATGAAGATGTGGGGCCCGCCATTGATGCAGTTGCGTTTCTCGGTTTTTCATTAAAAATTGATGAGTTTCCCAATAATCTTTGATGTGGTTTAAGTTTATTTTTTTCTCATCTTATGTAATGCAAATATAATAGGTTTGGGTCAAATTGCAAAGAAAATAATACAAAAAAATTCGAGACTGTTCCACAATTTTTGTTAAAATCCGACAGATAGATTTTTGATAAAAATATTATAATTCAATATAATATCTAATCTCTCATCTTGGGAATCGTATGGAAAATAACGTTTGAGGTCAATACGAAATAAACACAGGAAGCCCGGGTTTCGAATGATCGGGGGAGAAAACAAAATCAGGGGAATCAATTGAAATAAGCTGTTGGAAGGATTGAATGTCTTTTTGCAAGATCAGCCTGTACATCAGTCCTCTTAGTTCTTTCAATCTTTTTGCAATAGGGGTTTTAAATTTACCATCCGAGGTGATTGTTTGAAAACAAATTTTATGAACTGAAGAAAAGGCTCTAATAATTTTCCAATCAAGACATTTGTCAGCATCTCCCGGCAATAGATTTATAATATCTTTTACTTTATTTTCTTTAATGAAATTTACTATATCAATCGTATTTTTCAGTTTAAAGAGCTGAATTGGTGTTTTATTATCCGGAGCGATAGACTTGTTAAATTCACTTCTGTATGGTTTTATTATATCAAAAGGTTTTAAAACGCCATAAACAGAAGATATAATTCTTAGATTTTGTTGCGATTCATCTAATTTTTCAGCGGGAATTGATTTAATATCCAAAGCCCTAAAAGCTTGACCGATGAAAGCGTCTAAAGCTTTTATTCCGGTAATTTTATGGGGGAATTCATAAGCCAATGTCCGTGCTTTTATTGCAAGTTGATTGCTTATTCCCATCAAGGACGCTATTTCCGTAGGTGATTTTTGAGCCATAAATGCCATAATGGCATCCGCAGTGTCCTCAAAAACGGGCTTATGATTTTGAAATTCAACGTCTGAGATCGGGAACTGAGAACCAGACATTGTTTTAGATTCCGCAAGAAGAGTCAACATAATAAAACGGGACAGATGCCTCGACCTCTGTCCCGTTTTGTCGCGATAGCATTGTTTTATTATTTTATGGCAATGTCTGCGACAATTACCTTACAAATATAAGACAGAGTGATCTCGGCAAGGTTTAAATTTATATCTATTATTTTTTCTTACCTTTCTTGAAAAAAGAAAAGACTTTCCTTGCACCACTGAAGAGAGACCATCCTAACATAACATAATCCATATAACTCAAGCCGTTGACGAGTTTTAAAGCAATGGAACCGGCTTTACCGGGAATTGAGGTGCTCGAGGGTGAAAGTGGATTAAATTTTTGAAGATTATTCCAACTTTTAATTAATTTGGTTTTACTGAAATCAGCTTCCATAGCCAAAAGTGCTCTTTGAAAACGGATCTCCTCGATAGTGTATCCCTTGAACTCATTTTTTGGAGAAACGATATCTTGCGCTATCTGTTCTTTAGACTTAATCTCTTTCATCTGAATTATTTTTTAGAATTTTTATTCTCGGGATGATCCAATAAAACCTTGCTTATAAATTTAGCAACAGGATTAATAACAACCTGCTTTCTGAAAAGGACCAGAACGCTAAGAAGCACCAAAACAATACCACCGACACAAATATATGCCACGGCCACAGGCAGGAAACCAATAAAAACCTGCGCCAATGCGAACAGGAACATTAATATTGCGGGCAATAAAAGAAGAAGCACCACAATACCAATAACCATCATGCTAACGAGAATGATTATTTTTTCTGCTGCGGTGAGTTTGAGATATTCAATTTCCAATTTTGCCCAATTCACACTTTGGGCTAAAAGCTCTTTTATCTCGTCGGTCAGTTTTGGTTTCATATAAAAGAATTGATGTAAAAAAACTTGCTTTTTTCAAAGCAGGAATAAATGATAATATCAGATAACTTATAATAAAGATAACGAAATTACCAATATGATAGTGTAAAAAGAGTGTGTCAAAGAAATCTTTGACACACTCTCAAAAATTATTATTCTTCAGAATTTGCAAGTTCAGCAACTAAAGCGTCAACTTCAGCATCGCTGATTTTAATACCTTTCCTCTTGATAAGATCACAAATCTTTGATCTTACATCCTCACCCTTTTCAGGAGCTAAAAGGATTGCAGCAGAGCAACCAACAATAGCACCACCAAGGAATGCATAAAGAATATTCAACGCTTTCATAACTTCTAATTTATAAGTTAAATTACGTTTTCAATTTGGTCCTCGATCTCGTCTACAAGTTCTTCAAGCTTGTCTTTCTTAAGGCATATACCTTTTTCTTTGAGAACCTTCATAATTCTTTTACGAGTTTCGTTACCCTTTTCAGGAGCAACCAAAAGACCAACGGCTGCACCGGCGATAGCGCCACCTACTACAGCACATACGATGTGAATTGCTTTCATAGTCAAAGTTTTTTAATAGTTTATTTATATAACAAAAAGTAGACGTTTTTGATTAACTCTTTGTGTTAATTTTTATTATTAAAGAGCAAATAGCTCGCCAAAATCAATAACAAGCCATTAAAGGCTGCATTATCCCATTTTTATAAGATGCAATTCCTTCATCAGATAATTCCACATCCACGAAATTGCCATCAACTCCAAGAATTTCTACATTTTGATTGTCCTTGAATTTCAAGAAATCTGTCTTAGCATCTTCATTACAATAGAAACTCCATGTTTGTGTTTGTTTATCAAAATCAAAATTCATCGTATTGCCATCAGGTGTCAAAACTTTATACCCGTTTTCATTAGCAAGGATTTGATAATTTCCGTGTTCTGTTTCAATTATTTTGTTTTGGGCTTCCAATGGTTTGTTACCACTCCAAAACTCAATGGAATTAATCACCAAAAGATCAGCCACAGCTGTCACCTCATACACCGGTAGCACCCAAAAAGCGAAAAACACCAATTCATTTACAAATTTATTGTTGACGTTTCGGTTCCAGGTTAACACTTTATTAGTTAAAGAAAAACTTCCTATGCAAGATTGGAAACTTAAAGAAGATATTAAAAGCAATGCGCCGCCAATATAGAATGATTTACGTTTCATAATATTTTAATTTTCTTCAAATTTAAGAAAAAAGAGTGAATAACAAGCATAAAAAAACCTGAGGATTTATTCCCCAGGTTTTTTAGATAAATTTTTTATTTTTTATGAGAGTTTGTCATTTATATATTTGGCAAATTCTTTGGAGTCCTCACTTCCGATTATATATTTTTTACCATCTTTAAAAGTGATAAGCACGGGTTCTTTGTATTTCCCATGGAACCTACCTCTTCCTTCAGCATCAGCAGGATAACTGTCGCCATAATAAGGTTCCACTGATTTAATATCAGAATATCTGAATTTTCTTTTATGGAAAGGTCTATTAACACCTATATAATCATCATCGGCATCTACTGAATATGGTATTGAACCAAAAATACAGCAGCAACATAAAACAAACAAACCAACGAGTATCCAGAAGAAAACATCATCAAAGGGTTTATTTATGAACACCCAGAATAATACGAAAATTGCTATAAAAGCAACAAAAATAGCGATTGTGATACCTGATACAACCGAGCTGTAAGAAATTTTTTGTTTCATAATAATCTAATTTTATAGTTAATATTTATGTATATATAACAAAAAAAGATAACAATTAGATTATTAAAAATAAATTTTTTACTTCCCTTATCTATAAGAAATTATAATTTATGCTGGATCCACGCCAAGAAGCCTTTTTATAAAAGCAAAATCAATCTGATATCAGGAATGCTGACCTGATGGCAGCACGGATTTTTTCAGCCTCCTCCCCTCCGGTTTTCAAAAGGGATATTACTCCTCTCACATAATCATCCTTGTTTTTGTAACCTAAAAGAGCCGGCACATCACATTCAGCTATCAAAGGTTTATGATTAAAAACTTTCAATAAAGATGAGTAATCCTGAGTTTCGACTATTTTTCTAAAAGTATGAAGCAGTTCATTATATTGTTTACGAGGATTCAATATATTGATAAGTTGCCGAAGATGAGTCTCAAGAGCTGTAATACAGGTGAATTTACCGTCTATCTTAGCATCAACTTCCCTCTTGACCCTATGTCGGACATGCTCCAAAACTTGAGCATGCAATTTATAACTGAATTCCTGCAACGCCTTCTTCTTGACTTTTTTAAAAACCTGTTCATGATTTTTACCTCTTGCACGGGCCATAGACCTTACAACATCTTCCAAAAGGAAAAGATTCTCGACCTCCGCGACTTCGGGAACCATTATAAATTTACGTCTCAAATATTCTACCTCCCTATCTGTACGACGGTCACGATCCACAATTCCTTTGCTTTCCAGATGATGCATACTTGTGAGTCCATTGAAAGAACGTGTCGTTTCTATAACCTTATCACAAGATCCCAGAGGCTTTACAGTATAATCCGGGAACACCAGAGGGTAAAGTTTGGCATCAATACTGTGTGTAAGGTCTCCTTCTATAAACAAAACCGGCTTTCGGCTGCCTACCAACTCAATGAAAATATCTTCACGAATTTCTCCCGGACCAATTATTTCATAATCCCATTGAGTCTTTGATGCATCGAAACTTTTAACCCATAGAATGACATTTCTATTACGGGAACTTACGAATTCCACATCTACAGAATTATATACAAAAGTGCAATCAGGTCTAAGAGCCTCAATAGAATTCCAAAGAGAATTAAGAATCGTTGGATGAAGAAAAAGTGACGGAGCATCAATAAAAATAACAGCATTCTGCATCGCATAAAGAGCACCTGCCACATAATAAAGAACCACCATTTCACCCTGACTGAGCCGCTCTACAGGAATAAGATCATCACCTGCCGGGGTTGAAAACATAAGAGTTCCTGCAGATGTAACAATCTTATTACCGGGGAACACCTTTTCCCAAATAGCAGAGAGCTTATCCAGTTTGGTGGCAGGGAATTTATGCAAATGTCCTTTAGAGTTAGCTTTCCCCTTTAACTTCAACAATTGTTCAAATTCATCTGCGAACAACATGTAGACCAATTTCTCTATCTCACTAACGGCGTTGATTCGCATATAGGGCCGTCGGGAAGCAGCCTTGGAATACAAATCATCAATACTGCCTTTCAATTTTGATTCCACTCTTTCCGGGAAGGGAGCGCGGATTGCAGAAAGGCAGTAAGTCCTGTCACCCGTGAGTTCCATCAGGCGTTCCATAAATTTAGTTTTTCCGGCTCCACTGCCACCGATTATGGTCAGCAGTCTTCCGTCAGGTAGTTTAGGGATTGATTTATCCCCGATTAAGGGAGGGAGAGTGAGAGAACGCATGAGGTAAGAGTTTAGAGTTTAGAGTTTAAAGTTGAAAGTTGAAAGTTGAAAGTTTAAAGCTTAGAGTTTAGGTTTATCTGACTACAAAAGCATCTATTGAGGTGGAATAATCCGGACTTAACAAGGCTCGTTTTATGGCATGGGTAAACCTCACATTTTTACCGGACTTATCTCTTTGAGAATATTGCTGTGACATTAACCTAATAGTGTCAGCACCGAGTTTAGTGTTTATTTCATCGATCGCAGCAGAAATAGAACGATATTTTTGATGTAATCCGGCATTGAAATTAAATAAGTCAGGTTGAATAGCTTGAGCAGAACTTATGTCACTCACCATCACACCTCCTCTTTTATAAGGAATTCCAGGTTTGTAGACTTTTTCCAAAGCAGCCAAAGCAGCCTGGACAATTTCGGGAGTAGTGTTAGTGGGAGTGCTAAAGACAAAAGAAACGCTGTTGGAGTATTGCGGCAGATCTTTCCTAAAGAAATTTGACTGAATAAAGACTGTAACCATACCACAAACTGTTTTTTGTCTACGAAGTTTCATAGCACACCGAGAAGCATAATTGGCAACATGCGCAGTCAAGTCCTCGATATCTGTGATCATCTCCGGAAAAGATCTACTTGTTACGATGCTTTGTTTAGTCTTGGCATCCATTTCGTCGATCCCGATAGCATTTTCCCCTCTAAGTTCGAGCCATGTTCTTTCTCCAGGAATATGGAAACGTGATTTAATCCAATTTCTTGGACGTAGGGTATAATCGTAAGCCGTATTAACTCCAACGCCATGAAGTTTTTTTGCTATTCTTCTACCTATACCCCACACATCCTCCACATCAAACAATTTAAGAGCCTTTATTCTTTGATCGTCATCAGCTATAACACAACATTTATGGTAACCCGAATAATTTTTTCCAAAACGACCGGCCACTTTAGCCAAGGTCTTTGTTGGTGCTATTCCCAATGTTACAGGGATACCCGTCCATTTCAATACTTTTTTTGAAAGATTCTCACCAAACAGTTTAAGGTTTTTCTTATCCATTCCATGGAAATCGATAAAACCTTCATCAATGGAATATTGGTGAAGTACGGGCACCTCTTCACGAATAACGGCCATAACGCGAGCCGACATATCTCCATAAAGCTTATAATTGGAAGAAAAGGCAGTGACACCGGAATTCGGAAATTGCTCCAACATTTGGTAGTAAGGTAAACCCATTTTAATTCCCAAAGTTTTTGCTTCACGGGAAATAGCCACGACACAGCCGTCATTGTTCGACAAAACCACAACTGGTTTGCCGATCAATTCCGGTCGGAAAACTCTTTCACAACTGCAAAAGAAATTGTCGCAATCCACCAATCCCCACATAACAATCTTCTGATTAACGGAATCTTTTTATCACGCTGCTAACTACACCCCACACCACCAATTGATCACCCTCGTGCATATAGATGGGTTCATATCTATCATTGTCGGGGCGCAGACAAATGATACCTTTATCTTTTTGACTGAGGTCGATATATTTGAGAGTGAACTCGCCATTAAGACAAGCAACAACAATATCCCCGTCACGGGGTTCCAAAGCACGGTCGACCACCACAATATCTCCGGTGTCAATTCCGGCACCTTCCATCGACTGACCTAAAACTTTCGCATAGAAAGTGGCTGCGGGATGCCGGATAATTTCTCGATTAAAATCCAAAGTTCGGTCCATATAATCTTGAGCGGGACTTGGGAATCCTGCAAAAATACCGGCATCGGCATACTTTAAAGGCAAATCTGTTGAAAAATCACCACTAAAAATTTTCAATTCTTTCATTATCAAATCCTCAATTTACCTTCAGTACAAAAATCCAATGTATAGATTATACTTTCCAAAAACTTTTATACAACCAATTAAGCTGTTCAATAAGCCTTTCTATATTTATCGTCACCCTTAGCCTGCATCACCTCCTCCATGATAGACAGATAGGATGCAAACCGACTTGGAGCAATCTCACCCTTCTCCACTGCCTCTTCCACAGCGCATCCCGGTTCACCGAGATGTCTGCAATCTCCATAACGACATTCACACGCCTTTTTGAAGATTTCAGGGAAATAATGACACACCTCTATAGGTTGAAACTCAATCATACCGAAACCTTTTACTCCAGGTATGTCAATAAGTTCTCCTCCTTCCGGCAAAGGAATCATTTCTGAGAAAGTGGTGGTGTGAGTGCCCGTGTGATGAATGTCGGAAACATCTCCGGTTTTTAAATTCAAACCCGGAACCAAAGCATTGATTAAAGAAGATTTTCCCACTCCGCTGTTTCCTGCCAATAGACTAATTTTATCTTTTATCTCCGATTTTAACTGTTCTACACCCTCACCACATATAGAAGAAGTAAACAGCACATGATAACCGATACCTTCATAAAGATTTTTTAATTCGGCAGCGTATTCTCGAATTTCGGGAGTCCACAAATCGGATTTATTAAAAACGATCAAAGCAGGTATGGAATAAGCCTCCGCTGTAGCCAAAAACCTGTCGATAAAAGTGGTGGGTGTTTCAGGATTAAAAATAGAGGCCACCAAAATAGCAAGGTCGATGTTTGCAGCGAGTATATGACTTTCCTTAGAAAGGTTTGAAGCCCTTCGAATAATATAATTTTTACGTGGAATAATTTCCCTAATGTAAAAAGCATCATCGGAAGCATGAGCGATCTTGACTATATCACCCACAGCCACGGGATTTGTGGTTCGAATCCCCTTGATTCGGAAATTACCTTTAATCCGACAGGGATACTCCTCGCCTTGTGGGGTTTTGACCACATAAGAACTTCCTGTATTTTTAATCACTCGCCCTTCTATCAAGTCCGGATGGTTTTCATCTTTTCTGCTTCCCATACTGCAAAAATATAAAAAAATTTATTACTTTTGTGCCCGAATTTTGTTATAATAATAAATGAATATAATAAAATTCATTAAGAACACGTTAAAAAAGAAGTTTAACCAATAAAATTTTTAGGTTATGAACATTGAATCAATCGGTACCTGGGCAGGTGAGGTTTACCAGGCATTAGAAAAGTCAGACACTCACATCCTTGGTCTGAAAGAATTGAAGAAAGCCACCAAACTGAAAAAAGATGAAATCATGGCAGCTCTTGGTTGGCTTGGCAGAGAAGGCAAGATAGTAATCGCGATGAACGATGAAGAAATTGCAGTTAACCTCGTATAAGCACAAAAGCAAAAAATACGATTAAAAGAATGAGACCTTTCGGTCTCATTTTTTTATAATGTTCATGAATTTTCTATAACACTCCTGATTATTATATAACCATCACGGCTAATTTTTTAAATTGAACTTTCCGACAAAGCCTGGGAAAGGAAATGTTCAAGATCTGGAGCTGAGAGTTTGATTTTAAATTCACCTTCCATAGCTACGGAAATATTACCCGTTTCCTCACTGACTACCACACATACGGCATCAGTGGCCTGACTCATACCCAAGGCGGCTCTGTGGCGCAGTCCCAATTCCTTGGGAATATCCATATCATGGCTTACGGGAAGAATACAACCTACAGATTTAATCTTGTTGTCTGCTATAATCATGGCACCGTCGTGAAGCGGAGAATTCTTGAAGAAAATATTCTCTATGAGCCTTACATTTATATCCGCATCGATCATATCCCCGGTAGCTTCATAAGTGGTGAGAGGTACCTTTCTCTGGAAAACAATCAATGCTCCGGTCTTTGTTTTACTCATACTCATACATGAATAGACCACAGCCATGATATCTTTTCGTCTTGCTTCCGGTTCGGCATCGTGTTTAAAAAGTTTGCGGAAATATTTCATTCTTCCATGAGAACCGATATCGATAAGGAAGCGTTTTATCTGATCCTGGAAAATCACCACGAGCACGATCAAACCTATACCCATAAACTTATCCAGGATTGAGCCGGTGAGCCTCATATCGAAGATTTCAGAGGCAAGGACCCAAAGCACAAAGAAAATCAAAACACCATAGAAAAGGCTCAAAGTGCCGCTACTCTTCATCATCTTATAGATGTAGAAAAGCATTATAGCAATTATCAGGATATCAATTACGTCTTTAATGCCGAAACTGATCATTGGGCTATTTCTTTAAGTTTCTTGAATAGTTTTATGGTTTCCACAGCAGGTTTGATATCATGCACTCTCAAAATATTTGCACCTTTCTCCAGTGCAAAGCAATTCAGAGCAACGGTGCCCACCAAAGATGCTTCAGGTGAGCATTCGAGTGTTTTGTATATCATCGATTTTCGGGATATGCCCACTAACAGTGGCAAATCCATTTTAGCCACTTCCTCCAATTCGTTGAGCAGACAGAAATTTTCATCGAGAGTTTTTGCGAAACCAAACCCAGGATCAATAATCACATCGTTGACACCTAATCGATGAAGTTCATTAACTTTCTTAGACAAATCTGTTATTACATCGGATGTAATATCTTTATACAGGAGGTGTTGTTTTGAATTATGGGTCAAAACATACGCAATCTTACTGTCAGCAACTACATTGAACATATTTTCATCTCTACCTCCGCTAATATCATTAATGATATCAACCTTCCATTGGGAGATGGCTTCTTTTGCTATTGAAGCCCTAAAGGTATCCACACTAAGAGGTAAGTCAGGGTCCAAATCACGCAAAATTTTGCATCCCAGATCAATCCTCTTCATTTCCTCTTCTTCAGGGACTTCATTGAAACCGGGACGTGTGGAACAACCCCCCACATCTATAATGTCGACACCTTCCGATATCATGAGATTTATACGGTTTCTGATCGTATCCTCTTGATATGTGCGGCTGCCGGAATAGAAACTATCAGGAGTGACATTTAGGATACCCATCACCTTGGGAACCTCCAAATCCATCAGATGTCCTCCTAAATTCAAGGTGTATGAATATCCTCCACTCATTGTAATATACTCTAATCTTTATATTTTGAACTTTAAACTTTAAACTTTGAACTCTAAACTTTAAACTTTAACGATTGGCGCGTTTTCTTTCATTTTCGTCAAGAATAATCTTACGAAGACGAATATGCTGAGGTGTGACTTCCACATATTCATCTTCCTTGATATATTCCAAGGCTTCTTCAAGAGAGAAGACTACCGGTGGCACAATTCTTGCTTTATCGTCGGCACCTGAGGCACGCATATTTGTAAGCTTCTTTGACTTCGTGACATTCACCACTATATCTCCTTCCTTAGCATTTTCACCTACCACCTGGCCAGCATACACCTCCTCCTGAGGAAAAATAAAAAATCTTCCACGATCTTGGAGTTTGTCTATCGCATATGCATAAGCAGTGCCGGCTTCCATAGCAATAAGGCTACCATTTGTTCTTCTTTCGATATCACCTTTCCAAGGTTGATACTCTAAGAAACGGTGTGCCATAATAGCCTCTCCGGCTGTGGCCGTCAGAATATTGTTACGCAGACCAATGATACCTCTTGACGGAATATTGAATTGAATATCTATACGATCGTTGCGGGTATCCATTGAAACTATCTCGCCCTTACGACGGGTGACCATATCAACCACCTTACTGCTGTATTCTTCCGGGACATTGACAGTGAGAGTCTCTATAGGCTCACATTTCACACCATCAATTTCTTTCACGATTACCTGGGGTTGACCCACCTGCAATTCATAACCCTCGCGTCTCATAGTCTCGATAAGGATTGACAGATGTAACACTCCGCGGCCATATACTGTCCATTTATCTTCAGTATCCCCTTTTTCCACCCTAAGGGCAAGATTTTTATCCAATTCTCTTTCCAATCGTTCCGCAATATGACGTGAGGTGACATATTTTCCATCTTTACCGAAGAAAGGCGAATCATTGATGGTGAAAGTCATAGACATGGTAGGTTCATCAATTGCGATTCGAGGCAATGGGTCGGGATTATTAATATCTGAAACGGTATCCCCTATTTCAAAATTTTCAAAACCAACGATAGCACAAATATCGCCACTGCTGACTTCTTTCACCTTTTTGCGACCCATACCTTCAAAGACATGTAGTTCCTTGATCTTTTGTTTGCTTACGGAACCATCTTTCTTACAAAGGGCTACTTCCATTCCTTCTTTGAGAGTTCCTCTATGCACTCTTCCGATGGCGATTCTACCTACATAACTGCTGTAGTCGAGAGAAGTTATCAACATTTGTGGATCGCCTTCCAAAATTTCAGGAGCAGGTATATATTTAATAATGGCATCAAGCACCGGAGTTATATTATCGGTTCTATCCTTCCAATCCTGACTCATCCAATTTTGCTTGGCACTACCATAGATAGTAGGGAAATCCAGTTGGTCCTCAGTAGCCCCAAGGTTGAACATAAGATCAAACACCATTTCGTTGACCTCATCTGGACGGCAATTTGGTTTATCCACCTTGTTTATAACCACCACGGGCTTTAACCCCATTTGGATAGCCTTCTGAAGCACAAACCTGGTTTGAGGCATTGGTCCTTCGAAAGCATCCACCAAAAGAAGGCAACCGTCGGCCATATTCAAAACGCGTTCCACTTCTCCTCCGAAGTCGGCGTGGCCCGGAGTATCAATGATATTGATTTTAGTGTCGCCATAATTTATGGAAACATTTTTGGAAAGAATAGTTATTCCACGTTCCCTTTCGAGGTCATTGTTGTCAAGTATAAGTTCGCCGGTGGTCTGGTTATCTCTAAAAAGGTTTCCGGCAAGAAGCATTTTGTCGACCAAAGTAGTTTTCCCATGGTCGACATGAGCAATAATTGCTATATTTCTAATCTGCTGCATGAATCAAAAACGAAATTACAATAAAAATGGCATATGGCCTAAAAAAGCCATTCCGGAGGAGTCGGAATGGCTTTGAACTATAAGTTTATAATACCTTATCTGATAATGGGATAGTCTTCCCGACTTAGCGATTATGAAAGAGAAGATATTATTTACGGATACCGAGTTCTTTCTTCGCAATGATAGCACGATAACGGTTGATATCCTTACGGATAAGATAGTCGAGAAGAGAACGTCTCTTACCTACAAGAGCCTTAAGAGCACGAGCTGTGGTATGATCTTTGTGATTGTCTTTCAAGTGCTCAGTGAGGTGTTTGATACGGAAAGAGAATAATGCGATCTGACTTTCTGGGCTACCAGTATCAGTTTTACCGGAACCGTAGGTTTCGAAGATTTTTTCTTTTTCTTCTTGTGAAGGATACATAGTTATGAGAGTTTAAATTGTTAATAAAAACTTTTCTTCAAAAAGGTGAATGAGGCAGTCTCTCCGTTTGCCTCCCATTTTTTCAAAAAGCTCTGCAAAGTTACAGAATTTCTATTTAATGCACAAATAAGTTATCTACCGCAGAAAGTTCTGAAGTTACAAAACGCACAAGATTTGGAATTGGGACATTCCTCAAATGTTGGACTCATGAAAATACTTTCAATCATCTCTTCTATTCTTCTATTAAATTCAGCACTGAAATAACTGAAAGATTCAACTTTCTGTTTGTCAATTTCCGGAAGACCGCCTTCACCTTTTATCAAATCGGGGACAAAATAAATTTCAGTCATTACATCTTCCGCACCTTTGATACCCAACTTACCTAATAACCATGCATAAGTGAAAAGTTGGAAAAGCTGCTCGCTGCCAAAACCCCCTTTAAAAACCTCCTGTAAACTTGTAGCCTTTCTTTTTTTCGCACCGGTTTTATAATCAACAATACGAAGTCTTTTCTGTCCTTTATATTCTATTTCATCCAAACGATCGATAGCAAAACGGAAATTTACCTTGCGACCCGAAGAAAGGCAAACCACCATATTTTCTGAAATCTCACACCCATATAAATTGAATGGAGTCAAAGAGAGATCATATCTTATAATATCCTTTATCAGTTCCACTATCTGATCGGAAATAATCTCTGTAACCCCTGATTCGATTTCAATTTTATTTCCTGTTTTATTACCATAATAAATTTCCTGGATGTTTTTATCAACCAAACTTTTTATATATGTGGGTTTCGATAAAATATTGTTTAAGAAATCTTCAGTTATAACAACCGGATTTTGTAATAATTTCTTTTGAAGGTTCACGGGCATATATAATTGCATCATGACGTTATGGAGGACATCTCCGATTGTGATGGCATCCATATACTCCCCTCTTTCGGGATCTGAATTTATATTTAGGATATTCTGAAGTAAGAATCTTACCTGACATTCCCGATAAGTGTTGAGAGAGGAAGCAGAAAAATTTTTCCCTTCTTTTCCAGGTGTGGAAAATAATTCCACCATTTTCTGAAGTTCCGGATTTTTTTCTATTGAAGCGTCATTTTTGGGAACGGACTGTAGTCTATATTGCCAAGAAGATTCATAAAGTTTCTCCGGGGGCATATAATGCCTTAACTGGAGGAGATAACGAGACTCACCTCCTCTCAAGCCAGAGATAGCTCTTCCGTCGTATATCAAAGTGACCTTTTCAGCCCTGCTTATAAGACGATAGAAATAATAACTGAAAATTTCTTCGGCATAACCAACGGGTGGTAAAGCATATGCTTTTCTCAGGGTTTCAGGAATAAATGAAGAGGAGAATGCTTTGCGAGGCATAATACCTTCATTCATTGATAAAATGATGACATGCTTAAAATCCAGGGAACGGGTTTCCAGAGTACCCATAACCTGAAGACCTATAAGAGGTTCCCCTTCAAAACCGATTTTTTCAGCGCTAACCAATCTGTCCACCATTTGCATTATAGATGTGGAAGACATATCGATTGAAAATTCATCAATGGCTTGTTGGAGGGAATCGACGTATTCCCCATAAATTTTTATCTGGGAAATATCTTGGTTCTCCTCCGGTTTTTCAACAGTAAGAGTCAAATTAGATATCAGCGATTGGATAATATTACGAACAAAAATAAAAAGGGACTCCTTAGATGATTTATCTTTAGAAGGGAAAGATAAAAATTGAGTTGCAGAAGGCAAAAATTCTTCTATTTCTTTTAGGCTTAATCTGATTTTATGAAACTGAGTTATATAAGCCAATAAATTTTCAATTTTTTCAGGTTCAAACAGAATATACGAATATGGATGTGAAAGGAGCATTTTCAAATCTTTGACAAAAATCATCAGACTTTTCCCACTACCATTTGAAGATGCATAGAGTCTTCTTAATAAATACATGAAAGAGGCAACGGGAGTTTGTCGCAAGCTGTAACCCATGGTGAGATTAATTTTTCCTATCCCATCCGGCAAAGAATAAAGGATATTCGACAACAAAGATTCATCCGGTAGGACCAAAGCTACCTCAGCGTCTGTGATCATCTTTCTTTTTTCCGGAGTATCATATTCAGAAAGCAGAATACCGGCCACCTTGGCCTGGGCAGTCAAAGAAGGTGCGGAAATAATGTTTATTTCCGGGAATTCGTTTATTTCATTATCCTGCAAAACCGGAATCAGCCAATCAGGTTCCGGGAAATGCTTTTTGTTATAATCTACAAAACGAGTAGCCGAAAAATTTTTGCTATTCAAAATAGGTCCGGTGGCATCCCAAATAAAATCCGCAAAGTCATCACAACCCGGTGTGGGTTCTTCATTTTGAATAATTTTAAAAATTTTTCTTTCCGACTCAGTCAAGGCATTAAATCCTACCAGAATCAATTTATTATAAGGAAGAACAGATCTGCCGAGATTATCTAATCTTTCTGTTGCCTCTCGGAATATACTTCCAACCGAACCGAGACCTTTGTTCGCAAGAGTGGCAATAAATTTTTCATGAAGGGGTGCTAAAATCTGCCAAAGATTAAGGAATTTTTGTTGAAGTTCGGTTAGTTTATCGGGATCATTGAAAGATTTCCAAAATCCTGAAGAATCTCCATCGGGCTCAATACCGAAATATTCCTTCATAACTTCTTTCTGTTCGTCGGTCAAGAAATTAGAAGATATTTCGCGATAATCCTTTACATTTTTGAAGACTTCATAAGGATCTGCCAAATTAAGGTCGACAGTATTGAAATCAGCAATAACGGTTTCACCCCATCCTCTGAATGCATCGAATTCAAGTTGAATATCGGGACCTACTATCTCTTTATAAGCGTTAAAAAGGATAAACAATTGCACTATCCTGCTTGCTTCATATTTTTTAGCGATTTGGGTCACAAATTCAGAGATAGTTAAGATATGAGGCATTTGTTCTGACGTTATCCCACATTGAGCAAAATAATTTTTTAAATATATTCCGCAACGTTTATTAGGGAAAATAAAACAAAAACGTGTAAGGTCCTTGTATCTCTCGGTATATGCTTTGGCGATGGTTTTTAAAATCGGTTCCATGATTCAAAATTAATAAAAAAGGCTTTAAACAGTAAATATTAACCTCTACAAGACACATGGATATGTCCATTTATAAAAATAATCAATAAATAGGTAAAGGATGTGAAGAGAACTGTAACAATTGCTATGTGAAAGGGTTGATTTTATTTGTGATTTTAATGGGGGAAAAACGGGTGAATATTGAGAGAATTTACAATTTTTTGATTAATTTTGGAGAAAAGTTGCGGCTTAATGAGATTTGCGGATATAACCGGACATAAAGAAATAATCCGTTCATTACAAGGGTTGACCGAAGCGGGAAAAATTCCTCATGCGTTTCTGTTTACGGGTATATCTGGCATCGGAAAAATGAGGACCGCAAGAGCATTAGCCCAATATATCCACTGCAAAAACAAAAAGGATGGGGATTCTTGCGGAGTATGTCCATCCTGCCTTCAACATCAAAAACACAATAATCCTGACCTTCATTTTGTTTACCCCATCGTAAAGAAAGAAGGAGCTCTTATTTCTAAAGATATGATAGAGCAATGGAGGGAAATGATTACGGATTATAGTTATATGCCGCCGGAAAAATGGAATGAACTTATAAAAGCGGGAAATTCTCAACCGGCCATTTATGTGAATGAGAGTGAAGAAATCATATCCCGGGCTTCCCTGTCGGCTTTCCAAGAGGATTTTAAAATTTTCATTATCTGGTTGCCCGAGAAGATGCGTCCTGAGGCTGCAAATAAACTGTTGAAAGTGATAGAAGAGCCATTTGAAGACACTATTTTCATATTGGTAAGCAACAACGACAGTAAAATCTTACCCACCATTCAATCACGTACCCAAAGATATAACTTCAAACCACTTTCCGAGATTGAGTTGCAGGAACTGCTACTAAAAACGGGAGTCGATCCTGATATGGCAGCTGATGCAGCAAGGATATCGGAGGGTAGCCTTCAGAAAGCGGATGAAATAGCATGTCATCCGGAAGAATTGATAGAATTTTCGAATCTTTTTAAGGAAATAATGAGGGCAGCTTATACATTGAATGCCAAATCACTTAAAGAGTTATCAGAGACGGTGGCCGGATTTGGAAGAGAAAAACTGCTCCGTTTCCTCACCTATTGCGGAAGGCTGATAAGGGAAAATTATATTTATAATTTTCAAATTCCAAGTTTGGTTCTGATGACCCAAGAAGAATCCAACTTCAGCAGCAAATTCGCTCCATTTATACATGACGGGAATGTGGAACGCCTATCGGAAGAGATAGCAAGAGCGTCGCAGGATATAGAAAGAAACGGGAATTCCAAAATAGTGATGTTTGATTTATTTCTGTTGCTCTCACGCCTTGTGCGGACACCCAAAGCCAACACACTTCCTGGATTTGAAAATATTTAGCATTACCACAATAAAATATCTACCTTAATAACTAAGAATATGAAACCCACTTTGTTTATCCTTGCTGCCGGTATGGGCAGCCGTTACGGTGGTTTGAAACAACTCGACGGCCTTGGGCCGAGCGGAGAAACCATCATGGACTATTCTGTGTATGACGCACTCCGTGCGGGCTTTGGAAAAATAGTATTTGTAATCCGTCACGATTTCGAACAAGAATTCCGAGATAAAGTAATCTCAAAATACGAGGGCCATATACCGGTGGAGGTTGTGTTCCAAGATTTGAACGATATACCCGGAGGTTACAAACCAAATCCCGAAAGGAAGAAACCATGGGGAACCAACCATGCAGTTTTGATGGGAAAAGATGTAATTAAAGAACCTTTCGCCGTGATCAATGCCGATGATTATTACGGAGCAGAAAGTTTCCAAATTTTAGCTGACTTCTTAAAATCGGTTGAAGGAAAGAAAGATTGTTATTGCATGATAGGTTTCAATGTGGAGAACACATTGAGCGAAAATGGTGGAGTGTCACGCGGACTTTGTGAAGTTAGTGTAGAAGGTGACTTAACCGGTGTAGTGGAATGTCATGGAATCCAAAGAAAAGATGGCAAATTGATTCACGAAGTAGACGGCAAAGAAGAGAGTTTCCCCGAAGGAGCAGCCGTATCCATGAATATGTGGGGTTTCACTCCTGATTATTTTGATTATTCAGTTGCATCTTTCTTGAAATTCCTTGAAAAGAACCATGACGAATTGAAGGCTGAATTCTACATACCGACTGTTGTGAACGAGCTTATCGAGGCAGGAAAAATCAAACTAAAAGTACTTCCCACCCCTTCCAAATGGTTCGGAGTGACATATGCGGCCGATAGAGACGCCACAGTGGCTCAATTCCAAAAATTGGTAGACGAAGGAGTGTATCCTAAAAAACTTTTCTAAGATGAAAGAGAAAATTTTAGTCACCGGAGGCACCGGTTATATTGGTAGTCATACTACAGTGGAATTGATGAATGCCGGTTATGAAGTAGTTATAATTGACAATTTGTCAAACAGTAATGAAAAAGTGCTTGACGGAATTGAGAAAATAACCGGTAAACGCCCTGTCTTCGTAAAAGGAGATTGCACAGATCTCAACACCTTGAAGAAGTTGTTTGAGGATAATCCTGGCATCAAAGGAATCATCAACTTCGCGGCTTCAAAAGCAGTGGGAGAAAGCGTACAGAAACCCTTGCTTTATTACCGAAACAACCTCAATACCCTTATTAACCTTTTGGAGTGCATGCCGGAGTATGGGGTTAAAGGTATAGTATTCTCTTCATCATGTACTGTGTATGGTGAGCCCGATGTGAATCCGATAGACGAGAGTGCACCGATCAAGGCAGCAACGTCCCCCTATGGGAACACGAAACAGATATCTGAAGAAATCATAGTGGACTACGTAGCAAGCGGTGCCCCGATCAAGAGTATCATCTTGAGATATTTCAATCCTATTGGTGCCCATCCCACAGGCTACATTGGAGAATTGCCGTTAGGTGTGCCCCAGAATCTTGTACCCTATCTTACCCAAGCTGCAGCCGGAATCAGAAAAGAACTTACAGTATTCGGAGATGATTACAATACACCCGACGGCAGTTGTATAAGAGATTACATAGATGTAGTAGACCTTGCCAAAGCACATGTTATCGCAATGGAAAGGATGCTAAACGGGACAGACCACGATGCTATCGAGATCTTCAACTTAGGAACCGGCAACGGTCTTTCGGTGCTTGAACTTATCAACGCATTCGAAGCTGCGACCGGAGTCAAAGTGCCTCATAAGATAGGGGAACGAAGAGCCGGAGACATTGAAAAGATTTGGGCAAATCCTTACAAAGCAAACAATGTGTTGGGATGGAAAGCTGAGGCAGATATAAAAGACACTATGAAGAATGCCTGGCAATGGCAATGTAATTGTAAAGGCTAAAACTTAAAGTGTAAAGTTTTAATAATAATTATAAAAAGAAGAGACTTGGATAAGCAACCAAGTCTCTTCTTAATTTTATGTTTTAAACGTTTAATTCCAAATAAGTTCTAAATTCTAAACCCTACTTTCTAAACCCTTTACCCATAGCAGCCTGGGCTTGCTTAAGCTGGCCCATCATCTTCATGGGGTTTTTCATATTGGTTGCAGCCTTCATCATCTTTCGGGTATCTTCAAACTGCTTAAGGAATCTGTTGACAGCTTGAATTGAGTTGCCGGATCCTTTGGCAATTCTTTGGCGACGGCTTTGATTTATAATCTCGGGGTTATGTCGTTCATAAGGGGTCATAGAATTAATCATAGCCTCAATAGAATTGAAAGCCGAGTCATCGATATCTATATCCTTTATTGCTTTGCCTACACCCGGAATCATAGAAGCGAGATCTTTCAGATTACCCATTTTCTTAATCTGATGTATTTGATTCAGGAAGTCTTCGAAATCAAACTTATTCTTTTTGATTTTTTGTTGAAGACGTTCAGCCTCTTTTTGGTCATAGATTTCCTGAGCACGTTTAGCGAGTTCCACGATATCACCCATACCGAGGATACGACTTGCCATGCCTTCTGGATTGAATTCCTGAATGTCCTCAAGTTTTTCTCCAGTGCCGACAAATTTGATAGGTTTGTCTACAACTGAACGAATAGAAAGAGCCGCACCACCACGGGTATCACCATCAAGTTTAGTGAGAACTACACCATTGAAATCTAATCTTTGATTGAATTCTTTGGCTGTGTTCACCGCATCCTGACCGGTCATTGAGTCCACAACAAACAAGATTTCCTGAGGCTTAACAGCATTTTTTATAGACTCTATCTCGTCCATCATTTCCTTGTCGACCGCAAGACGACCGGCGGTGTCAATGATGACAACATCATATTGCTTTCTTTTCGCTTCAGCTATGGCATTTTGCGCGATTTGCACAGGATTCTTATTTTCTTCCTCAGTATAAACCGGGACATCAATTGACTGGCCGAGCACCTTCAACTGTTCAATGGCAGCAGGACGATATACATCAGCCGCCACCAAAAGAGGATGTTTGCCCTTTGTTGATTTTAATTTTTTAGCAAGTTTCCCGGAGAAGGTAGTCTTACCCGAACCTTGAAGACCCGACATAAGGATAACCACAGGGTTACCATTCAGGTGCAAAGGAGCCTCCTGTCCTCCCATGAGGTTAGTGAGTTCCTCATGAACAATCTTCACCATCAATTCTTTAGGACGCAACGCATTGATAACGTTTTGTCCCAAAGCTTTTTTCTTGACAGTATCGGTGAAATCTTTAGCGACACGGTAACTTACGTCCGCATCCAATAGTGCACGACGGACGTCTTTCATTGTTTCCGCGATATTTATTTCTGTAATCCTTCCTTCTCCTTTGAGGATTTTAAAGGATCTTTCAAGTCTTTCTTGTAATGAATTGAACATAATTAAAGTTTGTTAGTAGCAGTGTCGGGAAAGATTATGGTGGGCTTAAATACTTTTGCTTCCTCGGGTGTCATCTGTGCATATGAAATAATAATTACCACATCGCCCGGCTGAACCTTACGAGCCGCGGCGCCATTTAAACAAATGACTCCACTACCCTCTTCTCCTCCAATAGTATAGGTGTCGAATCTTTCTCCATTATTATTATCAACGATCCATACTCTTTCTCCCTCAAGGATATTGGCCGCCTTCAAAAGAGCCCTATCGATAGTGACACTTCCAATATAGTTAAGATTCGCCTGAGTCACTGTGACCCGATGAATCTTTGATTTCATCATTTCGATCAACATTTCGTATCAATTAGGAAGTCGGTAAGCAATATTGTCGATGAGTCTGACGTCACCACAGAAAACAGTGATACATCCGACAATCCAATTTGATTCCTCCCATTCCTCAACAGGCTGTAGAGTTCGGGCATCAACAATTTCAAAATATTCAACCCTCATACCGGGAATAGCGTCGATTCTTTCCACAACTGTGTCATGAGTGGCACGAACGGAATGATCCTGACTGTATTCTACACTATATTTAAGGGTGGCATAAATTTCCGGAGCGAGTTTTCTTTGCTCCTCATCGAGTCTGGCATTTCTACTCGAGAGGGCCAGCCCGTCTGGAGACCTCTTGATAGGACAAGCCACTATCTCCACATCCAATCCTTCACTTTTGATGAGGTTTCTGACCACTGCTATTTGTTGAAAATCCTTTTCTCCGAAATAAGCCCTGTGAGGGTTGACCAATCTGAACAGGATATCGAGCACCCTCGCCACTCCCTGGAAATGTCCGGGACGATATTTACCTTCCATCACCTCCGCAACACCACCGAGATTATATTCTTTACAATTTTTATTATCATCGGGATACATTTCCTTGGCAGTCGGAGCAAAAACAGCATCTACACCTGCAGCAGCCAGAAGTTTGAAATCCTCTTCTTCAGTGCGTGGATATTTATCAAAATCATCCGCATTATTAAATTGGATCGGGTTGACAAAAAGGCTGACTACAACTACTTCATTTTCTTTAACTGCCTTATTAACGAGAGACATATGTCCCTCATGAAGTGCACCCATTGTGGGCACAAACCCCACAGAAGCACCTCTGTCTCTCTGACGGACTCTATATTCCGTCATATCATAGAGAGTCCTGATTATTTTCATTGCTTATGTAAGTTTTGGTAAGGGTAAACCCTCATAAAATTACCACAAAATTAGTGATTTATTCATAATTACCCAATGTATGAGAAAAAATCGTTAACTTTGCACCTTGAAACCATACATTATAATATCCGTTCTTAGGATTGAAAGATAAGAATTAACCGTTGATTATCAGACTACGGGATAAAAATCTACAAAGTAAAGCAATGGCAAAAGAGCGTATACTTTTTATCACCCAGGAAATCACCCCTTACATTTCAGCAAACCCTGTGTCATCATTGGGTAAATTTTTACCAGTGAGCATGCAAGACAAAGGATTTGAAGTGAGAACCTTCATGCCCAAGTTTGGAGCTGTAAACGAAAGACGGAATCAACTTCATGAGGTGATACGACTTTCCGGAATAAATATCAATATAGATGACAACGATCATCCTCTGGTTATAAAAGTGGCATCTTTACAGCCTTCCAGAATACAAGTCTATTTCATAGATAACGATGACTTTTTCCAGAAACTTGAATCGGATATTGACGTATCGGGAGTTAATCGAGAAGACAATGATGAAAGAGCGATATTTTTCTCAAGGGGCACTATGGAAACTGCTAAGAAATTACGTTGGGATCCAAAAATTATACACTGTTCCGGATGGATCACTTCACTGATCCCAATTTATATCAAAAGACTCTACGGAGATGATTTGTCTTTTAAAAACAGCAAGATAGTTTATTCTATCCAACCGGCCAAAGATATGGCGCCGATCAATCCCAAGATAATAAACAAACTAAAGGCTGAAGGAATTTCCTCTCGTGATCTTAAAAAATATGCCTCTGACACCACTGATGTGAATACCTTGCATAAGATAGGCATTGATTATGCACATGGAATAATCGTGAATGATCCTGAGATTGATCCATCATTGCTTGACTACATCAAAGAGAGCGGTAAACCTCTGTTGATGGCACCGGATATGGAACTTGACGCCGACAAATATTTAGAATTCTATAACTCACTTTGCAACTAACCCCGGGAAAGAAAAAGGGTACCGAGAATGAAATTATATAAATTATCAGGAATTTTTATAGTATTAGGATTTCTCGCAGCGACGACAGCCTGCGAAGATGAAACAACCACAATCGGTAGTGCGATTGCCTCCGGTGAGGTAGATATCAATGTGGATACTTTTTATTTCAATTTGGAAGGGAAAGCTAAAGCTATATCCAACTTTGATTCTAAGACCGGCAACTTGATGTTGGGAAGTATAAACACTCCGGATTATGGTTCCCTCAACTGTTCATTTGTGACCAGGTTGATGTGTGTGCCTAAACTTGATGTGGCAGATTCTCTGTTAAAGACAAATTTAGTTGATAGGGTTGATTCCTGTAAATTAATTCTGGGAGCAAACAGGAATGATATCATAGGGGATTCTTTGGCACCACAAAAACTGTCGGTTTATACCCTCACTCAACAGTTGCCTTCTAATATCAACAATCTATTTAATCCGGAAGGATATTACAATGCCGGTTCTCCTTTAGCTTCCAAAAGCTATACACTTTCAGAAATTTCTGGAACCGATTCCGCTTTTTATAATAATTCTTTCGTAGATTTATCAGTAGACCTTCCCGTAAGTTTTGGAAAAGAAATATTTGAAAAATACCTAAACGAACCGGAAATATTTCAATGGCCACAAACGATGGCAGAGAAATTTCTTCCGGGCTTTTATGTAAAATCCACCTTCGGAAAAGGTTGCGTAGCGAATATCAAGAGCGCGTATGTAGCAGTTTTTTATTATAACCTTGACACAAAAACAGTAGTAGAAGATTCCGATACAATAGTCACCCAGGTACACGTACGTAACGTGACATTTCCCTTCACCGTTTCTCCTGAAGTGTTGAGCAGCAACAATATAACCTATGAGCCATCGCAACAGGTAAAGGATAAGAATTCAATTGAAGACGGACAAGTGGTTATTACTACACCCGGAGGTTATATTGCAACTTATGAATTTCCCGCCGCTCCATTGATTGAAAGGTATAAGGAAAAGAATGTACACTTATCTACAGTTAACGATCTGATCCTATACATACCGGCCGAAGCATTCGATTCAGAATCAGGAATTAGTGTGGCTGAAAACCTTTTGATGATAAAGAGTTCCGAATATGAGAATTTCTTTAAAAACAACAAGACACCTGATAACCTGACTTCATTTACAGGTGTGTATGATCCCGCCAACAAAAGATATTATTTCACTACACTGCGTAGTTATTTCCTTGAGTTGCTGAATAAAGATGATCTCACACCGGAAGATTTGGAATTTACACTTGTTCCTGTAGAAATAGAGACTGAGACACAAAACAATTATTATTACACAACGAGTACGACATATGTCACCAAATGTGTACCGTATACTTCAAAGCCAACAATGACACTTTTGAAGACAGATGAAGCAATAGTGACTTTCTCGTTCTCTACACAAGTGATTGATTAACTTAATGTGGAACCTTATATATACCGTAATATCGGTTCTATCCACTCTCCCATTGAGCATCGTTGCTCCCGAAGCCACATTGGTTTTTGTGGGAGACGCCATGCAACATCAAGCACAACTTGACAAAGCCTTGGAAATTGGTAAGGATGAATATGATTATTCAGAATGCTTTAACCTAATTTCAACGGCTATATCAGAAGCGGATTACGCGGTTTGTAATCTTGAAGTTCCATTAGGAGGAGGACCCGATTATTCCGGATATCCTTGTTTCAGCGCTCCTGACAGTTATGCCGAGTCATTAAAGGAGGCCGGTTTCGACATGTTGTTGACGGCCAACAATCATTGCCTTGACCGGAGAGGGAAAGCCGCTAAAAGGACGTTGAACGCTTTAGATAGTTTACAGATTGACCACATCGGGACTTTCCGTTCAGTAGAAGAAAGGGACTCTTTGGCGCCTTATATAAAAGATATAAATGGTTTCAAAATTGCTTTTTTGAATTATACTTACGGCACCAATGGTATCAAACCTGATGAAGGAATTGAAGTAGCTTTAATAGATAAAGAAAAAATCAAGTCGGAAATAGCTAAGGCAAGAGCCCGGGGTGCAGAAATTATTGTGGTAGCAATGCACTGGGGAATAGAATATGTACTAATAGAAAATAACGTGCAAGATGAACTTGCTGATTTTCTCATAGATAATGGCGTAGACATGATTATAGGCAGCCATCCCCATGTAGTGCAACCAATGAAAGTGGTCCATAATGAAAATGAGAATAAAGATGTATTGGTGGTTTATTCCTTAGGTAATTTCATTTCCAATATGAAAACAGCCGACACCAGGGGCGGTGCAATGGTCTGGGCAACTTTAACAAGAGACGAAGAAGGTAGAGCACGATTTAAAGATGCCGAATATGAAATCTTATTTGCTGCGAAACCGGAAGGTAAAAGGAATTTTAGAGTTATTCCCGGTTGGCTTGAAGATTCTGTTCCTATTTATCAAAAGCAACATTGGGAAATTTTCAAGCGAGGCTCACTCAAAGTATTTGACCAACATAATGTAAATGTGCCACGTCACAAAAACTTTTCGCTTTAATCCTTATAAATTTAAACATTAGAAATCTACAAATTTCAAAGCCTCAATGATACAGGTTAATAATTTAGGGCAACAATTCGGAAAAAGGACACTTTTTTCAGATGTGAATTTGACTTTTACAAAAGGGAATTGCTATGGAATAATAGGGGCAAACGGTGCCGGGAAATCCACTTTGATGAAAATATTATCCGGAGAGTTATCACCCACATATGGAAATGTAACCTTCGGACCCGGAGAACGTCTCTCCGTTTTAAGTCAAGATCACTTTGAATTCGATGAGATTCCGGTGATCGAAACTGTGTTGAGAGGACATGATGTGTTATGGAAAATAATGCAGGAAAAAGATGCCTTATATTCAAAAGCAGATTTCACAGAGGAAGACGGGATCAAGGCGGCTGAATTGGAAGAAAAATTTGCCGAATTGGAAGGCTGGAACGCAGAAAGTGATGCAGCCGCTTTATTAAGCGGATTAGGTATCAAAGAAGATCGACATCATATGTTGATGAAAGACATCAGCGCCAATGAAAAAGTAAGGGTTCTTTTAGCAAAAGCATTGTTTGGCAACCCCGACAATCTTTTACTTGACGAGCCGACCAACGACCTTGACCTTGAAACAGTGGCATGGCTTGAGAACTATCTTTCAAATTTTGAGAATACAGTTCTTGTGGTGAGTCACGACCGACATTTTTTGGATGCTGTTAGTACCCATACACTTGATATAGATTATAACAAGATTTCATTGTTTGCTGGCAATTACAGTTTCTGGTATCAGTCGTCCCAACTTGCGTTGCGCCAACAGCAGGCAGCCAACAAGAAGGCTGAAGAAAAAAGAAAGGAACTTATGGAATTTATCCAGCGGTTCAGTGCAAATGTTGCTAAGAGCAAGCAGACCACAAGCCGAAAGAAAATGCTCGAAAAGCTGAATGTGGATGAAATAAAACCTTCTTCACGCAGATACCCGGGTATTATATTCACCCCGGCACGTGAAGTGGGCAACAAAATACTTGAGGTGAAAGGTCTTAGTGCAAGTGTAGACGGAGAACTTTTGTTCAAAGATGTGAACTTCCAAATAGAAAAAGGAGACAAAGTTGCATTTTTGAGCAGGGATCCCCGAGCCATGACAGCTCTATTTGAAATAATCACGGGCAATAGAAAAGCCGACAGCGGAAGTTATGAATGGGGCCAAACGATTACAATGGCTTATTTGCCTTTGGACAACAGCAGTTTCTTTGAAACTGATTTGAATCTCGTAGACTGGTTATGCCAATATAGCGATGATTCATCAGAGATTTATCTGAAAGGATTTTTAGGGAAAATGCTTTTCAGCGGAGAAGAGGTTTTAAAGAAAGCAAGCGTATTATCAGGAGGCGAAAAGATAAGGTGCATGATCGCAAGAATGATGCTTGCAGATGCCAACACTTTGGTGCTTGACTCACCAACCAACCATCTTGACCTTGAATCGATACAGGCTTTCAACAATACTCTTCAAGGTTTCAAAGGCAACATCTTGATGTCGAGTCATGACCATGAGTTTATACAAACGGTGTGCAACCGCATCATAGAACTGACTCCAAACGGGATTATCGACAAAATAATGGAATATGACGATTATGTGACCGATGACAAGGTGGCAGCCGCACGTGAGAGGTTGTATCCTCAATTGAATTGAAGACATGAATTTTAAAGTATTTTTTACAGCAATCATATTTTCAGTCATTACAGTGAGCGTCATGGCTGAAAATTATAATGTAACACCAAAGGAACAGCAACAAATCTTAGAAGAGGCAGACAACTGGATTGACGAGATGCCTGATGGACTAAATGACAGATTGAGTGATGCTGTGAACCATGCAATGCATGGATTCTATTCGGAAATAGAACTTTTTAGGAATGCTGCTGATACTACAAATATCGGAAAATATAAAGTTAAGGTAGAGAATCTTACCGGAGGTAAACTTGGGGAACTTTCCTTAAGAATATATTCAGCAACAGAGAGCACTACCCCACTTTTTATCTATTTTCATGGAGGAGGTTGGAGTCTCGGGTCTATAGAAACCACCGACAAATTTTGCAGGGCTTTGGCATCCGAAGGGAAAGTGAAGATAGTGTCAGTTGAATATGCGCTGGCTCCTGAGAATCCATTTCCTAACGGATTAAAGCAATGCATAGATGCAGTTGACTACATATTAACCAAGTCCAAAGAGTGGCATTTTGATGTAAATAACGTATCTTTAGGAGGTGATGGAGCCGGAGGTAATTTAGCTTTGGGTACTTATTCTAAGATAGAGGGAAACGACAGAATCAAATCTATCGTTCTATATTATCCGTTGATTAACAGTTCAGGCACTTTGGATCCGGCATCCAAAAGAGAATACGGAAGAGGCTACGGATTCGATTCAAGATTATGGGAAGCCTTCATTGAAGCATATAAAGACAATACAACGGATCTAAATAAACTTGAAACCCTCCCTCCCACACTTTTAATAGGCGCAGGAAGGGATATAATAATCGAAGAGGAAAGATTATTCTCTAAAGCCTTTCCCGGCATCACTTATGTCTTATTAGAGGGAGCTATTCATGGCTTTATAACTGACGGACACCAGCCCACAGCCTTTAATAAAGCAGTAGCATTGACGGATGAGTTTTTGACTCGATAATACTTTAAAGGATAAATTAAAAATGGCACTCTCAATTGGGAATGCCATTTTTAATTTTATTTATATGAGTATTTATTTTTTAAATCTGATAATCCACGCAAGCTCTATCCAATTTATATGGGGCTATTATGGCTACTGCAGCCTGATGAGCAGGATGAGCTGAATAAATTGCAACATCTTCCATACTGTCGGCAGTGGCTGTCAATACTAAATCCCATGTTTCAGCAGGATTCATATTGATTCCTACATCAATACTTTTCAACTGAGGGATTTCGCAAGGCAGTTGAATAAGGGCTTCCATGAATTTTGTGGCGATATCCTTTCTTTCATCGGGAGAACCCTTGAATTTAAACATCACAATATGTTTGATCATGGGATTTGAGGTGTTTAAATCTAATTGTTTTTAAGTTTGGGATTATTAGGCATGGTAAGCTATCACTTCAATTTCCACAAGGGCTTGTTTTGGAAGTTCCTTAACGGCGAAAGCAGCTCTTGCAGGATAAACTTTCTTGAAATACTCGGCATATACTTCATTCATATCACCGAAAAGAGACATATCTGCCAAATAAACGGTGCTTTTCACTACATCATCAAGTGTTGCTCCGTCTTCTTCAAGAATAGCTTTAATGTTCTCAATACTTTGACGTGTCTGGTCCTTGATTTCACGAGGCATCTCGCCGTTAGAGGCATTGATGGGCAACTGACCCGATACGAAAATTAAATTTCCTGCCTTAACTGCCTGGCTATAGGGACCAATTGCTCCCGGTGCTTTCTTTGAATTTAATTCTGTTTTCATGATATCTTTTTAAATTGGAGCCGCGACCGGGACTCGAACCCGGGACCTTTTCGTTACGAATGAAATGCTCTACCGACTGAGCTATTGCGGCTGATAAGATTCAGAGATAAATCCTGAAAATTAAGTGGTATGCAAAATTAAAGGTTTTTTCTTTTATTTCCAACACAACAAAAGAAATGAATAAAAAATCCGGCAATGGAAATTCATGCCGGATTCAAAATTTTAAGAAAAGTAATTATTGCAATGTAATTAAATGATGCCCTGTCCCATCATAGCGTCTGCCACCTTCATGAAGCCTGCAATATTAGCACCCTTCATATAGTTGATATAACCATCAGGTTGTTTGCCATATTCAACACAAGCTTCATGGATAGAACTCATGATTTCATGAAGTTTGGCATCCACCTGTTCAGCGCTCCATTGGAGGTGTTCGGCATCCTGAGTCATTTCAAGACCGGAAGTAGCCACACCACCGGCGTTAACAGCCTTACCCGGGCAATAAGTGATTTTGGCAGCAATGAAGGCATCGATAGCTTCAGGAGTGCAACCCATGTTGCTGACTTCTGCACATAGAAGTACTCCATTATTTATAAGCATCTTGGCATCCTCGCCATTGAGTTCGTTCTGAGTAGCACATGGAAGGGCTATGTCGACTTTCTGTTCCCATGGTTTTCTTCCTGGGAAGAAAGTAGAGCCGGGGAATTTTTCAGCATAAGGAGCAACGATATCATCACCTGTTGCACGTAGCTCGAGCATATAAGCAATTTTTTCTTTGTCAAGACCGGCAGGATCAAGGATATAACCGTCGGGACCTGAAATAGTAATAACTTTAGCCCCAAGTTCAGTTGCTTTTTCTGCAGCTCCCCAAGCAACATTACCGAAACCGGAAATCGCGATTGTCTTACCTTTTATGTCTAAACCTTTTTCTTTCAAAACGTCCTGAACGAAATAGAGTGCACCATACCCTGTTGCTTCAGGTCGAATTCTCGAGCCACCAAAACTCAAGCCCTTACCGGTGAAAGTGCCTGTGTTTTCGCGAGCAAGTTTCTTATACATTCCATACATGTATCCAACTTCACGTCCTCCTACGCCTATATCACCTGCAGGCACGTCGCGATCGGGACCAAGATTTCTCCAAAGTTCGAGAATGAAAGCCTGGCAGAAACGCATGATTTCAGCGTCGCTCTTGCCTCTGGGACTAAAGTCTGAACCACCTTTGGCACCTCCCATTGGAAGAGTGGTGAGCGCATTTTTGAAAGTCTGTTCAAATCCGAGGAACTTAAGGATGGAAAGATTTACAGAAGCATGGAATCGGATGCCACCTTTATAGGGACCAATGGCATTATTAAATTGAACGCGGTAACCGATATTGTTTTGAACTTCACCCTTGTCGTCTACCCAAGTGACACGGAAGGTGAAGATACGGTCGGGTTCCACCATTCTTTCAATGATACGGGCTTTTTCAAATTCCGGATGGCGATTGTAGACTTCTTCAACTGAAAGGAGAACTTCCTTAACTGCCTGAAGATACTCATTTTCGCCGGGGTGCTTTGCCTCCAAACCGGACATGATCTCATTAATGTTCATGTTTTTAGATTAGATTTTTTGGTTAGAAGATTGATCAATTAAAAAGAGTTTTTCATGCGGGACCTTAAGTTGCGCATATCATTTACTTACATATTGCAATCAAATATGCTTGACAACCATAGTTCCTTACATGTTTCACTTGCAAAAATAAAGTTTAATTTTATTTCTCCAAAATTTTTCTAAGAATTTTTTTGTAAAAAATAAAAAAGGAACCGATCCTAAAACCGGTCCCCTTCGAATAATTAGGATTAGGCGTCGAATTGTTTTTCAATAATCATGTTTTGGCTCTGACGCCTAAAAAAGTAATTGCCTAATCCTTATTATCTTTTACCTTTTCGTTTGTTTGCTCTTTTATCTTATAACATAAAGAGGATGAAATAGTTTGTTAAGAGGTGTTAAAAATAAATATTTTGATAAACAACCCATTTTAACTAATTTCGCAATTAGTAGCAAAGAATACTTTTTTCGCCCTAATAGGTATATAAAGGAAACCAAGAGAATTGAAACTGAACAAGAGATACCGGATAACAGTGGAAGATGAATCCTCTTTGGAAAAGCGGATAGACATTACAGCCCGCACTTCATGGATGATTCTGGCTTTGATAGGAATTGCAGTGTTGGCCGGTGCGTTCGGAATGTTTATCCTTGCGTCAACACCAATGAAAAATTATTTGCCGGGATATCTTAAAGAATCGGAAAGAACTGCAACCGAAGAACAACATATACGGCTTGATTCTTTGGCAAAGGTTTATGAAATCAACGAGGCTTACATCACCAGTATTCTGAATGCCCTGAATCCTTCCGAAAAGGATAACCTGAGGACTCGAATGGATCGAAAACCAACACCATTATCATTGGATTCCCTTGTTTCTGCCAGTGAGGAAGAAAAGAAATTTATGGAAAGGATCAGGGAAAGGGATAAATATAACATCGCTTATACTTCGCCTGCTGCAGCCCAGACCATGATGTTCCAGTCGGTTAACAAGGCCGCAATTATAACGGATGATTCTAAAAATAAATATCAGGCGGAAATTATATTACCCTCCGGATCACCAATTTCAACAATAGCAGAAGGGAAAATCATATCCATCGCATCGTCTCCTAAGGCCTCAGGTGGATATGAAGTGATAATCCAGCATCCAAAAGGATTCTTAAGCAAAAGCAGTCACCTCTCGAACCTTATGGTGCAACCTGGCGACCGGGTTGCAGCTGGTCAAATCATAGCAGGAGGAACATCCACATCAGGTCAAAAAAACAACCATATTATATTTGAACTATGGCACGATGGAGACCCCTTAATACCATCGAGATATCTGAACGGAGGGGTAACATCTAATTAAAGAACCTGAAATAAAAGCAAAATATAAAATGAAAAATATTGCTGTATTAGGTAGCACAGGAAGTATCGGTACCCAAACACTTGATATAGTAGAATCCCATCCAGACCTATTTAAAGTATCAGTACTGACAGCTAACAATAACTGGAAGTTGTTGGCATCCCAAGCAAAGAAATTTCATCCGTCATTAGTAGTTATCACTAATGAATCTTATTATCTGCCACTAAAAGAAGCACTTAAAGGCACTGAGATAAAAGTGGAAAGTGGCAATGAAAGTCTTGCTGTTGCACCGGAATATGACGAAGTGGATATAGTAGTGACAGCATTAGTGGGTTATAGCGGTTTGATTCCAACGATAAACGCGATAAAAAAAGGAAAGACAATAGCACTCGCAAATAAAGAAACCTTGGTGGTGGCAGGGGAAATAATAACAAAATTAGCCAAAGAAAACCAAGTAAAGATACTTCCGGTGGATAGCGAACATTCAGCTATTTTCCAATGCTTGCAAGGGGAAGAACATAAAAATATGTCAAAAATACTCCTAACTGCGAGCGGTGGACCCTTCCGTACCTTATCTAAGGAAGAATTAAAAAATGTGACGGTCGCACAGGCACTCAACCATCCAAATTGGGATATGGGTGCCAAAGTTACAATTGATTCCGCTTCTATGATGAACAAGGGTTTTGAAATGATCGAGGCCAAATGGTTGTTTAATTGCGATCCTTCAGATATAGAGATTCTTGTACATCCACAAAGCCTTGTTCATTCCATGGTACAATTCTGCGATGGTTCCGTAAAGGCCCAAATCGGCATACCGGATA
This sequence comes from Muribaculaceae bacterium, assembly GCA_022510405.1. GTDB lineage: Bacteria > Bacteroidota > Bacteroidia > Bacteroidales > Muribaculaceae > Lepagella. The sequence goes on from JAFLTP010000017.1 coordinate 33,625, forward strand.
TGAGAATACCTATCCAATATGCCCTTTCCTATCCCGACCGGTTGGATTCACCGGGATTTGTTTTGGATTGGAATAAAGTGAATCAACTGACATTCGAAAAGCCGGATATGAATAAATTTCCCTTGCTTCGACTTGCGTTTGAATCGATAAAAAAAGGTGGCAATATGCCTTGTATTTTAAATGCAGCCAATGAAGTTGCCAACAAAGCTTTTCTTGAAGGTAAAATTTCATTCGTGATGATGCCTGAGGTGGTTGAAAAGATGATGAATGAGATATCCTTTATAAATAATCCTACTTTAGAAGAATTGGTTTTCACGAATAAAGAGACCAGAGAAAAAGCACAAAATTGGGTGAAAACACATTGTTTATAACAATTTTCACGTTATAATTTGAAGGGTCGATTATTTCTTTCAAATCATATACCCTTCTCCTTTCTCCTCAAAAAATAAAAATATAATTTAAAACTAACTTCTTACATTGGATACATTTTTAATTAAAGCCACCCAATTAATACTCGCATTTGCGATACTTGTAATTATTCATGAATTCGGACATTTCCTGTTCGCTCGTTTATTTGGGGTAAAAGTAGAAAAGTTCTATATTTTCTTTGATCCATGGACAGAATTATTCAAGTGGAAACCGAAGAAATACATCGGAGGTTTAGGCAAACATAAAAATATTTCTGACCAACCTGAATTGACAGCCGAGCAACAGAAAGAGTTGGAACAAAAATGCGAGGAGGAAGAGGCTAAGGCAGTGGCAAACGGCGCGCCAAAGAAAAAGAAATCCTTCTGGGGAAATACAGAGTATGGGATAGGCTGGTTGCCTTTGGGAGGATATTGTAAAATTGCGGGTATGATAGATGAATCTATGGATACCGAGCAAATGAAAAAGGAGCCGCAGGATTGGGAATTTCGTTCTAAGCCTGCTTGGCAACGACTGCTGATAATGATAGCAGGTGTCCTTTTCAATTTTCTTTTGGCCATATTGATTTACGCCGGAATAGTTTATGCCACCGGTGAAAAATATGTACCCTTCGAAGAAGCAAAGATGGGTATGGCATATTCCGGAGAAGCCCAAAAGATAGGATTCCATGATGGAGATATTCCATTATATGCAGACGGTGAAAAGCTTGACAACCCCAATGAGGCCAGAATGAAAATGATTCAGGCTTCTACGGTGACTGTGCTTCGGAATGGTAAAGACACCCTGGACATAAAGATTCCTGAAAAATTTATATTTGCATTAGATCATGAGGCCAAAAGCGATACTGCAGTAATCGCATTGATGACCTACCGTATACCGACGCGTATTACCCAAGTCATGCCAGGCGAAGGGGCAGCAAAAGCAGGAATTAAAGTTGGAGATGAGATAATCGCAATAGACTCCACGGCTACCCCGTCGCTCGATAGATTTATGGAAACCTTGCAAGGCCATGAAAACGCCACTGTGGACTTGACAGTAGTAAGGAAAAACAATGAAGCCAATGATACACTTGTAATACCGGTGGTGTTATCTGAAAATTCCAAAATGGGTGTAGGTCTTGAAGTGGATCCGTCAGCCTTCTATAATTCCAAAGAAATAAAATATTCACTTTTACAGTCTGTACCAAAAGGGATAAGCATGGGTACAGATCGGCTGACATCCTATGCACAGAGTATGAAATTGGTATTCACAAAAGAAGGTGCCAAGAGTGTGGGAGGATTCGGTTCTTTGGGAGCTATATTCCCCGAAAAATGGGATTGGATCGCATTCTGGAACATTGCAGCGTTTCTTTCAGTGGCACTTGCCTTCATGAATATATTGCCCATACCTGCGCTTGATGGGGGCCATGTTCTATTTCTACTTTATGAAGTTGTGACACGTAGAAAGCCGTCGGAGAAATTCTTGGAATATGCTCAGATGGTGGGTATGAGTTTACTCATCATATTGTTGATATATGCCAACGGAATGGATATTGTGAGATTGTTTAAGTAATTATCAAAGATGAAAAAGATAGTTCTTAAAAACGGGAAAGAAGAATCGATACTACGCCATCATCCATGGGTATTTTCAGGCGCTATTGCAAAAATAGAGCCGGAGGTTCAAGAGGGCGAATTGATAGAAGTTTTCTCATCCAAGGGTAAGAAATTGGCTACGGGCCACTATCAAATAGGAAGCATCGCAGTGAGAATTCTCGAATTCGGCGAAACAACTCTTCAAGATAATTTTTATGCTGCCAGATTGACATCTGCTTTCAATCTTAGAAAAGCATTAAATCTTGTTCGACCGGACAACAATTGCTATAGGCTGGTGCATGGAGAAGGAGATTTTTTACCCGGTCTTGTTGTAGATATTTACGGGAATACGGCTGTGATGCAGGCTCATTCACCCGGGATGCATTTCGAGAGGATGAAAATAGCCGAGTCTTTGGTGTCATTGCCGGAGGCCAACATTAAAAATGTATATTACAAAAGCGATACCACACTTCCATTCAAAGCCAACCTTGATCCGGTGAACGATTATATAGTGGGCTGCTACGACGGAAGTCTGGCATTGGAAAATGGACTTCAATTTAATATTGACTGGCTGAAAGGTCAAAAGACGGGATTTTTTATAGATCAAAGAGAAAACCGGAAGTTGCTTGAAAATTTTTCCAAAGGAAGGAATGTGCTAAACATGTTCTGTTACACCGGAGGATTTTCGGTTTATGCCATGAGAGGCGATGCAGAGAAAGTGATATCAGTAGATTCTTCATCAAAAGCCATTGAATTGACCGAAGCCAATATCAATTTAAATTTCCCGTTTGATAATCGTCATGTAGCAGTAGCCGAAGATGCATTCAAATATCTTGATTCCATAGGCAAAGATGATTTTGACTTGATAATACTTGATCCACCCGCCTTTGCAAAGCATAGAAGCGCTTTGAAAAACGGACTTATAGGATATAGGAAACTTAATTACAAGGCATTTGAAAAAATCAGGAAAGGTGGTATCATCTTCACCTTCTCATGTTCACAGGTTGTGACAAAAGAAATGTTCAGACTTGCAGTATTCACCGCAGCGTCACAATCGGGAAGGAAAGTTAGAATACTTCACCAACTCACTCAACCGGCCGACCATCCTGTGGATATCTCCCACCCTGAAGGCGAATATTTAAAGGGGTTAGTTTTGTATGTGGAATGAGTTGTGAGTTGTGAGTGTTAAGTGAAAAGTAAATTTGAGATAAAAAATATTAAATAATGAAATCTATACTCGCTACTATGTTGGCATCATCAATTGCACTAACAGCATCCGCTGTGGTTGACAAAAATTTTGATTATCATGTAGACCGTTTTGCCGATATCGAAGTGCTTCGATACGAGGTTCCGGAATTTGACAGACTTACCCCCCAACAGAGAATTATGATTTATTATCTATCTCAGGCGGCTCAAGCAGGAAGGGACATAATATGGGATCAGAATGGTAAATACAATCTGCAGATTAGGAAACTCTTGGAAAATATCTATACCGGTTTTGCTGGTAACAAAAACTCAAAAGACTACAAGGCTTTTGAAAAATATATGAAACAGGTGTGGTTTGGCAATGGCATACACCATCATTATTCCACCGACAAATTCACACCGGAATTTTCAGAAGCATTTTTCACTGAGCAAGTAGCACTTCTACCGGATTCAGCGTTGCCCTTGCAACCGGGTCAGACTCGAGAGGAACTCATATCTATTTTAACACCCGTCATATTTGATCCCACAGTGATGCCCAAAAGAGTTTTTCAAGATGGTGCATATGACGTGGTTGTGAATTCAGCATCCAATCTATATGGTGAAGGAGTGACTCAAAAAGAAGTGGAGGACTTTTACAATTCTTTAAAAAATCCCAATGATCCGGAACCCATTTCTTATGGTCTAAATTCACGAATCGTAAAAGAAGACGGAAAAATTAAGGAAGAGGTTTATCATTTGAATGGTTTGTATGGTCCGGCCATTGCAAAAATAATTTATTGGTTGGACATGGCTAAGAGTGTGGCGGAAAATGACGCGCAGAAGGCCTATATAACCAAATTGATTGATTATTACGTGACCGGTGATTTAAAACTTTTCGATGAATATTCAATTTTATGGGCAGAAGAAACTGATGGAGACGTGGATTTCGTAAACGGATTTATAGAAAGTTACGGAGATCCCCTCGGCATGACAGGTTCATGGGAATCATATGTGAATTTCAAGAATCAAGCCTCAACCAAACGAACTGAAACGATAGCCTCAAATGCACAATGGTTTGAAGACAACTCCCCTATGGACTCGAGATTCAAAAAAGATAAGGTTAAAGGTGTATCTGCCAAAGTTATCAACGCAGCAATGCTTGCCGGCGATGCTTTTCCTTCAACAGCAATAGGAATCAATTTACCGAACGCCAACTGGATCAGGGCGGCCCATGGTTCAAAATCTGTGACACTCGAAAATATCACAGAGGCTTATGATATGGCATCACATGGGAACGGGTTTAATGAAGAATTCGTGATTGATGCACCAACCTCTAAAATTATGGATGATTATCTTTATATCACGGATATGTTGCATACCGATCTTCATGAATGTTTGGGGCACGCTTCAGGCCAATTGTTGCCTGGAGTAGATCCAGACGCATTGAAAGAAAACGGTTCAGCACTTGAAGAAGCAAGAGCAGATTTATTCGCATTATATTATTTACCGGACAATAAACTCATAGAACTCGGAATTCTTGATAATCCGGATGCTTATAAAGCAGAGTATTATAAATATATGTTGAATGGTCTTATGACACAACTAAACCGAATCGAACCAGGTAAGGATATAGAGGAAGCCCATATGCGCAACCGCCAACTAATAGCGGCCTGGATACTTGATCATGGCAAGAAAGACAAGGTTGTGGAATTGGTAAAGAAAAACGGCAAGACATATGTCAAAATAAATGACTATAAGAAAATGAGAGGCCTAATCGGTGAACTTCTTGCGGAAATCCAGAGGATAAAGAGCGAGGGTGATTATGAAGCCGGAGCAGCCCTTATCAATAAATATGCAGTGAAAGTGAATCAGAATCTTCATAAGGAAGTTCTTGACAGGTTTGCCACACTTGATATTCCTCCATATCGTGGTTTCATTAATCCGGTAATGATACCGGTATTGGGAGACAATGGAGAAATTGTAGATGTGACACTTCAATATGGGGAAACCTATCCGGAACAAATGCTTCGTCTGAGCAACGATTTCAAAACATTAGGATATTAAGGGATTCATAATTCCTTTATGCAGACTATTACAATAAATAACCTTCTCCCTAATGTTTTCAAAGGAATGGAGGAATCTTCCCAAATCCGTGAGTCACGGATTTGGGAAAATCCTTCTTTTAATTTCCATAAAGGCTGCAGGATATGTATTCATGCTGAATCCGGCGGAGGTAAGTCTTCTCTTTTAAGTTTTATTTATGGAAATAGGAATGATTATCAAGGGAAAATTTTGTTTGACGGTGAAAATATCCGGAATCTTAACATTTCCCAATGGTGTGATATCCGACAAGGAACGATTGCACTACTTCCTCAGGAGATGAGACTTTTTCCGGAACTAACTGCAATTGAAAATATCCAACTAAAAAACGGTCTGACAAATAATAAAAATCAGGAAGAGATTGATGAGATGTTAAACCTTCTCGGGATTCTTGACAAGAAGCATTCACCGGTAGGGAAAATGAGTATAGGTCAACAACAACGGGTAGCTATCATCAGAACCCTTTGTCAACCCTTCGATTTCATTTTCCTTGATGAACCGGTGAGTCATCTCGACGAAGCAAACAATAAGACTGTGGCAAGATTGGTGGAAAGAGAAGCGAATAAGAATAATTCAGGAATTATTGCAACTTCTGTAGGGAACCATCTGATGCTTGATAAAGCAGAATTCATAAACCTATGAAAAAGATAGGACTAAGCACCCTTCTTAAAAAGAACCTGTCAAAAGGTCAACTTATAGGCTATTCAATTGCCAATTTAATAGGATTGACAGTGATATTATCGGGCATACTTTTCTATTGTGACAGCCGACACCACAGAAAAACAGATGACAAATATTTTTCTGAAGACTATATAGTAGTGTCGAAAGAAGTTAAGGGAATCAATCTTGAGCCCGTGGCCTTCACACAAGAAGAATTAAAAGAAATAGGTTCCCAACCATGGGTTAAAAAATTCGGCGTATTCACTCCGGCAGATTTTTCTGTGAGCGCCTCCATAAATATGGGTGGAAAGGGGATGTCGACCTATCTGTTTTTTGAATCGGTACCTGATGATTTTTTTGATGTGATACCAAACGGATGGGAATTTGATCCTAATAAGAACTTTGTTCCTATAGTATTGAATAAAGATTATCTGGCTCTTTATAATTTTGGATTCGCCTTACCTCAGGGTCTGCCTCAATTGAGTGAAGAAATGATCGGGACCGTACCGTTAAAATTATTAATTAAAGGTAAAAACGGTCGGACGGAAATATTTGACGCAGGTGTTGTAGGCTTTTCTTCACGCTTAAACACAATAGCAGTGCCACAAGATTTTATGGACTGGGCTAATTCAAAATTTTCCGTAGATAACACTCCGGAGATATCCAGACTTATTATAAAGATAGACAGACTTAATTCAAATGTCTATGAAAAATTCCTTACTGAGCATGGTTTGGAAATTGCCGGAGACAAAGAAGGAGATTCAAAAGTGTCAGAATTTTTGGGATTGGTATCAGGTGTTGTAGCCGCAATTGGAGTGATAATAGCACTGCTTGCACTTTTTATTCTTTTACTGAGTATCTTCCTTCTGCTTCAAAAGAGTCGTCCTATGCTGCGGAATCTTATACTATTGGGTTATTCACCTCTCCAACCGGCAAAATATTATATAGGATTGGTATTAAAAATCAACGCTATGATTACTTTGCTTGCAGTTGGATTTACTTTCATAAGCAGATTAATATGGCACAAATCTTTGATAAGTCTGGGATTGGGAGACGGTAACGTTCTTTTTATGCTTGGCGCGGCACTTCTCTATTTCATAATTATTTCTGTTGTCAATATAATTGTGATTCGAAGACATCTTTTTTCTATATGGAAAACCAATTAATAACTCCTAATGAAAACCAATCTTCATAGTCATACACAATACTGCGACGGCCGTTCCTCAATGGAAGAGATAATTTCTGCAGCACTTGAAGCCGGGTTTTCGACCTGGGGCTTTTCGCCTCATGCTCCAATCAGTTTGGAAAGTCCTTGCAATATGAAGATAGAAGATGTCTCGCTCTATCTAAAAGAAATTGAAAGATTGAGAAAATTATTTCCCGGTATTAAAATTCTTGCCGGAATGGAAGTGGATTATCTTGATGATGACAATGGACCTTCTTCACCACAAGTAAAAGATTACGGTTTGGACTATGTGATAGGATCAGTACATTTCATTCCAAATCAAGAAGGGGAATTCTTTGATATCGATGGCTCTCCGGAACGTTTTAAACGAATATTAAACGAGCATTTTAAGGGAGATTTGAATTATGTGGTGAGGACTTTCTGGGAACAGACACGGAAGATGATAGCAGCCGGAGGATTAAATATTGTGGGTCATATCGATAAAATAGCCTTGAATGCCTCGTTTGTAAATCCGGAAATTGAGAATGATCCAGAATATAAAAAGATGGCAGAGGAAACCATTGACCTGGCAATAAAAAAGGGTCTTCAATTAGAGATAAATACCAAGCACTGGGAAAAATATGGTCGCTTCTTCCCAAATCCACATTATTGGGCACATATCATAAATTCGGGTATCAAGATGCCGATAAATTCCGATGCCCATTATGCTGACAGAATAGAATCGGGAATATCCCAAGCAGTTACACTTCTAAATACTCTAAACTTAAAAATATGAAAAATTCAATTAAGGGTTTAACTTTATTCATTTTACTTTTATCAAACTTTAATTTTATATCATTCGCCCAAGGTGTGGAAAACAAAGAATATCCGATAGAAATACCATTATGGGATAATAAGAAATCATCCCATAGCAACAATCTTCCGAATGATGCTGAAACGGTGGAAAATCCCGGATGGATAAATATGGTTACAAAACCTGAATTGTATGTATATCCGGCAGAAAATCCGAATGGGAAGGCTATTCTTTTATGTCCGGGAGGAGGATATTCAGGAGTTGCGATAAAACATGAAGGAAAAGATTGGGCTAAATTTTTGAATCCTGAAGGGATTACATTATCTGTCTTAAAATACCGAATGCCAAATAAAAATTCTGAAGTGCCTTATGAAGATGTTGTGAGAGCATTAGAAATATTGCATGAAAACTCTTCACACTGGGGAATCAATCCAAGTATGATAGGAATAGCCGGAGCTTCGGCTGGTGGTCATTTGGCATCCACGATGGCCACCCACTTAAATGATGAAACGTTGAAACCTGCATTCCAAGTTTTGCTTTACCCTGTGATCACCATGGATGAAACATTCACCCACATGGGATCGAGGGAAAACCTATTGGGAGAAAATCCCACTTCGGAAAAAGTTAAATATTATAGCAACGAATTAAACGTAAGCGCCCAGACTCCACCTTCTTTTATTGCCTTATCATCGGATGATAGAGTTGTACCGGTCAAAAATTCGCTTGTGTATTATGAAGCTTTAATTAAAAATGGAATACCGGCAGCTTTGTTCATTTATCCCACAGGAGGCCACGGTTGGGGCTACAATCCGGATTTCCCTTATAATGAAGCCTGGACATTTGAACTAATCAATTGGCTTAACAATATCAAATAATAAATAAATTCTTAGAAATTGACCTCGGTTCTTCAATAAGAATCGGGGTTTTCTTTCTTTATGTAAACAAATTTGTGTTAATTTAACATAAAATTGGAGTGATTTTTGTATTTCAATGTAATAACTTTATCAAATTTGCATTGTCTAAATAGAAACAAAATATCATTTATCACCTAAAAGATAAAAGATTTCCTAACAACATGGTTATGATAAAAAAGAATTTTATGTCATTTTCCGGTGCCTTATTATTAGGTACTCTTTTAATGACTTCCTGTATGGAATCCCGAGGTCATGAGTCAGATGCATTGCCATTGCAACAACAAAAGACTTACCAGGAACCTGATGAAAGCCAATTTATCAGGACAGCCTCCCATCCGGCTTCTTTTGAAACAGATTTCACGGTAGCAGCTGAAAGCACAGTGAATGAAGTGGTATGTATTAAAAGTTATGCAACCCCACGTCAAAGCCAATATGGTGGTGGCGGATATGATCCATTCGGTATGTTCGATTTCTTTTTCGGGCCGCAGGAACGTCAACAACAACGACGCCAACAGCAGCAACAAAGTCGTGAACCGGTTCAAACCGGTTTAGGTTCCGGTGTAATACTCTCTGAAGATGGATATATAGTCACCAACAATCATGTAATTGATGGAGCTGAGAAACTTGAGGTGCTTCTCAACGACAACTCCACCTATGAAGCAACAGTGATTGGTACAGACGAGGCTACAGACCTTGCACTCATCAAAATCGATGCTTCCGGATTATCAGCCATCACATTCGGAGATAGCGAAGCTGTAAAGATAGGAGAATGGGTTTTGGCTGTAGGTAATCCTTTCGGTTTTAATTCCACGGTAACTGCCGGTATTGTAAGTGCTAAAGCACGCAGTTTGAACCAGAATTCCCGCAACGGAAGAATGGGCATCGAATCTTTCATTCAGACAGATGCAGCTCTCAATCCCGGTAACTCAGGTGGCGCGTTAGTAAACCTCAAAGGAGAACTCATAGGTATCAATTCAGCAATCTATTCCAATACCGGAAGTTATTCAGGGTTCTCGTTTGCTATTCCAACTTCAATCGTAAAGAAAGTAATGGTCGACCTTATGCAATATGGTACAGTGCAAAGAGCTGTATTGGGTTGCTCAGTGACAGAACTTGATGCAAAACTTGCAAAAGAAAAAGACATTACTGCAGTGAAGGCCGGACTTCTTGTAAGGGATGTAAATGACAGAAGTACCGCAATGGAACTTGGGTTACAAGAAAACGATGTCATCACCGCTATCAATGGTGTTGAGGTTACTAATTTTGCCCAACTTGTGGAGCAACTTAGCAAATATCGTCCCGGTGACCAGATTTCTGTAACTTATTATCGCAATAATAAAAAAGAGACCAAGAGTGGTACATTACGTAACACTCAAGGAAGCACAACCATCACAAAGAAGGGAGAATTCTCCGATATGGGAGTAGCCTTTATGAAAGTCAGCGATGAAACCAAGAAGAAACTTGGCATATCTTCGGGAGTAAGCGTAGCAGGCATTAAGAATGGTCCATTCAAAGATGCTGGTGTAAAAGATGGATTCGTGATTACAGAAATCAACGGAATGTCGGTTAACTCTGTAGATGATGTAGAAAAGATCTACAATCAGATTATGAAGAGCGACGATGAAGACAAGGTTATGTTCCTGACAGGACTTTATCCATCGGGTAGAAAATACTATTATGCGGTAAATCTGCAACCGGAATAAATTGAAGGAAAAATAATTTCAAAAATTAGAGATTTCTAAAAAAATAAGAAATCTCTAATTTTTTTTATCACCTATACAATAATAGAAATAATCTGACGTTTAGTTAGAGGTATATACCGCAAAGAATATAAATAAAAAGTCTACAGGTAAACTACTTATTGCGCAATTATCAGTTAATCTATGAGACAACTAAAGATTACACCGGGCAATATAACGGCCCGTGGCACCCGTTCTATTGAAAAATATTTGCAAGAGATCGGTCACTGCGACCTCATCAGTGCGAATGAAGAAGTAGAACTCACACAAAAAATCAAAAAAGGAGATGTTGAAGCCCGTAACAAACTTGTTATGGCCAATCTACGTTTCGTGGTGTCTGTTGCAAAACAGTATCAAAACCAGGGTCTAAGTTTGGAAGACCTAATCGACGAAGGAAATATCGGCTTAATAAGAGCGGCAGAAAAATTTGATGAAACCAGAGGTTTCAAATTCATTTCCTATGCTGTTTGGTGGATTCGACAAAGTATCCTCTCAGCGCTTGAAGAACAGACCAGGATAGTAAGACTGCCGCAAAATCAAGTGGGAATCCAAAAAAAGATTTCCCAAGCCAATATGGAATTCGAACAGAAACATGGTCGGCTCCCATCTTCTGATGAATTGAGTGAAATATTAGATCTTCCGGCTAACAAAATTGAAGAATTAATAAAGGTTTCCGGGAAACATATTTCTATGGATGCTCCATTTGCGGATGGAGAAGACGGCTCCCTGTTAGATGTCCTACCTAATAATGACAGTCCTCGTGCAGATTCAGTTTTGAATAAAGAGAGTCTTTCCAAGGAAATAGATAGAGCATTAATGCAACTTTACGATAGAGAAAGAGAAATCCTAAAAATGTTCTTTGGAATAGGATGTCAGGAAATGTCGCTTGAAGAAATCGGTGACAAATTCGACCTCACCAGAGAAAGAGTTCGCCAGATCAAGGAAAAAGCTATCAAAAGGTTGAAGGGACAAAAGAGCCGCTTATTAAGAAGTTACCTTGGCGAATAACCATAAAAACTAAGAATGCGACAATTAAAAATAACAAAATCTATAACCAACAGAGAGAGTGCCTCACTTGATAAATACCTACAGGAAATAGGTCGGGAAGAACTTATTTCAGTAAGTGAAGAGGTAGAACTCGCTCAAAAAATAAAGAAAGGCGATCATACTGCCCTTGAAAGATTGACACGAGCCAATCTTCGCTTCGTAGTGTCGGTAGCCAAACAATATCAGAACCAAGGTCTGAGTCTACCGGATCTAATTAATGAGGGGAATTTGGGATTAATTCGAGCTGCACAAAAATTTGATGAAACGAGAGGGTTCAAATTTATATCGTATGCGGTGTGGTGGATTCGTCAAAGCATCCTTCAAGCATTAGCAGAACAAAGCCGTATCGTTAGATTACCCCTTAATCAAGTAGGTTCTCTTAATAAAATCACCAAAGAATTATCAAAGTTTGAGCAGGAGAATGAGCGCAGACCCTCTCCCGAAGAATTGGCGGAAAGACTTGGAATGCCTGTTGACAAAGTGGCAGATACTTTAAAAGTGTCGGGTCGCCATATTTCTGTGGATGCACCCTTTGTGGAGGGAGAAGACAACTCACTGTTGGATATCCTGACAAATGATGATAGTCCCATGGCCGACCAGTCACTTAACCAAGAAAGTCTATCTAAGGAAGTGGACAGAGCCTTGAAACAACTTTATGAACGGGAACGAGAAATCATAAAGATGTTCTTTGGGATCGGTTATCCTGAAATGACCCTTGAAGAGATCGGAGAAAGATTCGATCTGACTCGTGAAAGAGTGCGTCAGATAAAAGAAAAAGCGATCAAACGTCTAAAAGGTCAAAAGAGCAAAATACTCAAAAGTTATTTGGGAGAGTAATGAACACTCTAAACATAAAACTAAACTTTCAACATCGAACATGAATACACAATATAATCCGGCAGACGTTGAAAACAAATGGTATGCCTATTGGATGGAACACGGATTATTCCATTCAGAACCGGATGATAGAGAACCCTTCTGTATAGTGATACCCCCACCGAATGTCACAGGTGTATTACATATGGGTCATATGCTCAACAACACCATACAGGATATTCTTACCCGCAGAGCTCGAATGATGGGTAAAAATGCCTTGTGGGTGCCTGGCACGGACCATGCAGCAATCTCAACAGAAGCGAAAGTTGTAGCTAAACTTGCTGAAGAAGGAATCCATAAAAATGATTTATCAAGGGAACAATTCCTTGAACACGCTTGGGATTGGACAAAAAAATATGGAGGAATCATTCTTCAACAGCTTAGGAAGCTGGGCGCTTCCTGTGATTGGGAACGCACTGCGTTTACAATGGATGAAATCCGCTCTAAAAGCGTGATGAAAGTTTTCTGCGAATTATATAACCGAGGACTTATATATCGTGGAGTTAGAATGGTGAACTGGGATCCGAAAGCATTGACGGCGCTTTCAGACGAAGAAGTGATCTATAAAGAGGAAAACAGCAAACTTTTCTATCTTAAATATGTGATAGACGGTGAACCGGATAAATATATCACAATCGCTACCACTCGTCCGGAAACAATTCTCGGAGATACGGCTGTATGTGTTAATCCTAATGATGAAAGATATCAGTGGTTGAAGGGCAAAAGAGTGATTGTTCCTCTTGTAGGCCGGTCAGTTCCGGTGATCATGGATGATTATGTTGAGATGGACTTCGGTACAGGTTGTTTGAAAGTAACACCTGCACATGATGTCAACGACTATATGTTGGGAGATAAATATGGCCTTGAAAGCATTGACATATTTAACGATAACGGCACAATTTCTGAGAAAGGTGGCATGTATGTCGGCATGGACCGTTTTGATGTAAGGAAAAAAATTTCGGAAGACCTTAAAGAGAAAGGACTACTTGAAAAAACTGAAGACTATACCAATAAAGTTGGTCATTCGGAAAGGACCGACGCTGTGATAGAACCGAAACTTTCAATGCAATGGTTTGTAAAGATGGAAGATCTTGCCAAGCCGGCATTGGCAGCAGTTGAGAACGGAGATATCAAGTTCGTGCCGGATAAATTCCGCAACACCTATCGTTATTGGATGTCGAATATAAAAGACTGGTGTATCTCACGTCAATTATGGTGGGGCCATCAAATTCCCGCCTATTATCTTCCCGACGGTGGTTATGTAGTGGCAGAAACAGAAGAAGAGGCCCTATTGAAAGCCATCGAAAAAACCGGGAACCCGGAACTTAATCTTTCAGATTTAAGAAGAGATCCTGACTGCCTTGACACCTGGTTCTCCTCATGGTTATGGCCATTGTCACTTTTCAATGGGATATTGGATCCTGATAACAAGGAATTCAAATACTACTACCCCACCACAGATTTGGTAACCGCTCCCGATATCATCTTCTTCTGGGTGGCAAGGATGATAATAGCGGGTTATGCATTTGCTGATGAAAAGCCTTTCTCCAATGTTTATTTCACCGGTATCGTGAGAGATAAGATAGGAAGGAAAATGTCAAAGTCCTTAGGTAACTCACCTGATCCTTTGGATTTAATAGATAGATTTGGAGCAGACGGAGTGCGTATGGGACTTATGTTGGGAGCACCAGCTGGAAATGATATCATGTATGATGATTCCTTATGTGAACAGGGAAGAAATTTCTGCAACAAGATATGGAATGCTTTCCGTCTTGTGAAAGGATGGGACGTGGATTCAGAAAAGCCTCAACCGGAGGCATCAAAAGTTGCTATAAATTGGTTTGAAACCATTCTTTCTAAAGGCCTTGAGGAAACATCCGACCTGATGGGCAAATTCCGTATTTCAGAAGCTTTGATGGTGGTGTATAAACTCTTTTGGGATGAGTTTTCAGCATGGTATCTTGAAATTATAAAACCATCTTATGGAAGTCCTATTGACAAGACAACTTATAATGCCACTCTTAGATTCTTCGACGCCTTATTGAAGATGCTTCATCCATTCATGCCTTTTATCACTGAAGAACTATGGCAAAATCTGGAGCCAAGGAAAGATGGTGAGAGCATAATGGTGGCAAGAATGCCGGAACCAAAGAAGTATGATGAAACTTCAATAAATGATTTTGACATACTCAAAGAAACCATAGCCGGAATCAGAACCATAAGGAAACAAAAGAACATTCCTCAGAAAGAAGCCCTTCAACTTATGGTTAAGGGTAATCATAATGGAAGTCTTAACTGTGTTCTCGAAAAAATAGGTAATATCTCATCTATTTTGGAGAGTGATGAAAAACCAGCAGGAGCAGCTTCTTTCTTAGTTGGAGCCACTGAATATAGCATACCGTTGGCCCAATCCATAAACCTTGATGAAGAATTGAAAAAACTTCAAGGTGACTTGGATTACTACAATAAATTCCTTGAAAGTGTAAGAAAGAAACTAAGCAATGAAAAATTCGTTGCCAATGCTCCGGAAAAAGTAGTTGCACTTGAAAGAAAGAAAGAGGCTGACGCCCTTGAAAAGATAAATACACTCAATGCATCAATTCAGGCTTTGAAGGGTATGTGAAATATACAGGGAATATAAATGATAAGAGAAATCCCGGATCCTCACGGACCCGGGTTTCTTTCTTTCATGATGTTGGTTATGTAATTCTTATAATGTTAACTTTATAAAAGTTAGAGTGACAAAGGAGTGTAAGGAAGATCCCATGCCTCGGCCACTGCTTTATAAGTTACTTTACCATCAACCATGTTAACTCCTTCTGCCAAGCCACTGTCTTGCTTGCAAGCTTCGATCCAACCAAGGTTTGCCAATTTCACTGCATATGGCATTGTGGCATTCGTGAGAGCCAAAGTTGAAGTGAAAGGTACTGCACCAGGTATGTTTGCTACAGCATAGTGAACTACACCATCCACTACATATGTGGGATCGGTATGTGTGGTTGGTTTAGATGTGTCCAGACTGCCACCTTGGTCAATAGCAACGTCAACTACAACACTTCCTTTCTTCAATAATGGAAGCATATCTTTAGTGATGAGATGAGGAGCCTTCGCACCCGGAATAAGAACAGAACTGATTACGAGATCTGTGGTGGGAAGTTCAGCTTCAATATTATGACGATTGCTGTAAAGAGTCTTTACATTCTTAGGCATAATGTCAGCACAATGACGAAGAGCCGGAAGAGAGATATCACAAATAGTTACGTCCGCACCTAAACCGGCCGCCATAAGAGCGGCATTACGTCCTACGACACCTGCTCCAAGTACAAGCACTCTTGCCGGTTTCACACCCGGTACACCTCCAAGGAGAATACCTTTTCCACCTTGTGGTTTTTCAAGGAAACGAGCGCCTTCCTGAACTGACATTCTACCAGCCACCTCACTCATCGGGATGAGCAATGGAAGAGAATTGTCTCGGCCACGAACTGTTTCATAGGCGATGCAAACGGCACCGGCCTTAATCATTGCTTCAGTAAGAGCCAAATCACTTGCAAAGTGGAAATAAGTGAAAAGAACCTGTCCTTTCTTCACCAATTTATATTCAGGTTCGATTGGTTCTTTTACCTTTATAATCATTTCACCGATGGCATATACATCTTCGATAGTGGGAAGTATTTTAGCACCGGCTTTTTCATATTCTTCGTCAGCGAAACCGCTACCTTCACCGGCAGTGTGCTGTACATATACTTCATGTCCGTTGCGAACAAGTTCGCTTACTCCGGCCGGGGTGGCACCCACACGGTTTTCATTGTTCTTAATCTCTTTTGGAATTCCAATTTTCATGGTTTCAGATTAAAGTTTTAAGGTTATGTTTAATAAGGTTTTTATTGTATCGCTAAATTAAATAATTCTGACAAATATGAAAAGAAATAGAGTAAAATTTAGAGTCTCTCTACAATTTTTTTAATATCAGATACAAAACTTTAATGGAAGAAGAAATAACTTACCACCACCGCAGCTACCGCTCCTACTATATCGGCAAAAATGGCATAGCCGGCAGCATATCTTGTTTTATAAACTCCTACACTTCCAAAATAAACCGCCAGAATATAGAATGTGGTATCAGTAGATCCTCTAACAGCAGCTGCCACTCTGCTTACAAAAGCATCCGCACCATTAGCCTTCACTACATCGAGCATCATGGCACATGAGCCACTTCCACTTAAAGGTTTCATCAACATCGTGGGCAAAGCGCCAACCCAATCAGCATCAATTCCCATAAAAGTAACACCTTTTTCCACCCATGCGGTGAATGCATCTAAAGCACCCGAAGCTCTGAACATTCCAATTGCCACAAGAATCGCTACAAGATAAGGGATGATGGTGACAGCTGTTTTAAATCCTTCCTTTGCTCCTTCAATAAAAGTGTCGTAAACATTTATTCTTTTACTCACCCCTGCTACAAGGAATGTAATGATTATTAAGAACAGTATAGCATTAGCTGCAAATGTGGAATATAATTCCACTTTATCAGCCGGAAGTTGGGAAAAGAAACCTACAACTAAAGCAACTAATGCCGCTATTCCTGCCAACCAGCTCCAAATCACGCCGTCCATTCTAATTCGCTGTTTTATGCAAAGTGCAATCAGTCCGGCAAGTGTCGCTATCGCTGTGGCTATTAGAATTGGCAAAAAAACATCTGTGGGATTCGCGGCACCACCCTGAGCCCGATACATCATTACACTGATAGGAATCAAGCAAAGACCCGATGAATTGAGCACAAGAAACATTATCATAGCATCGGTGGCCCTCTCCTTTTCTTTATTGAGGGACTGCATTTCTTGCATGGCTCTTAAACCCATAGGGGTAGCAGCGTTATCAAGACCCAGCATATTTGCCGAGATATTCATAAAAATAGCGCCCATCGCAGGATGACCTTTGGGAATACCCGGGAACAGGCGTGAAAAGAAGGGATTTATCAGTCGTGCAAAAAAATCGATCACTCCTCCCCTTTCGCCTATTTTCATTATTCCAAGCCAAAGAGTGAGGACGCCTGTAAGACCCAAGGAAATTTCAAAGGCAAAAGCAGCCTGTGAAAAAGAACTGTTTATTATCTCTGACCAAATGGTAAGATTACCTTCGAATATGGTTTGACCCACAGCCATTAGAAAAGCCACGGCGAGAAGTCCGATCCATATCCAGTTTAGAACCATTAGGGAGTGGAGAGTTGTGGGTTGTAAGTTGTGGGTTGGGAGTTGTGAGTTGTGGGTTGGGAGTTGTCGGTTATGGGTTGTAAGGTGTGAGAAACAGTTCTTTAAACTTTTAAACTTTAACCTTATTACTTTAAACTTTTAAACTTTTAAACTTTTAACCTTTAGCCTTTTTACTTTTTACTTTAAACTTTAAACTTTAAATACTGCGTATACCCATTATTTCGCGTACCTCACGTAAAGTTTTGGAAGCGGTTTCCCTGGCTCTCTCCGCACCCTGCTTAACAATTTTATTAAGATATTCGTCATTACCTTTTATATCAAGAATTCTTTCCCTGATTGGAAGGGTGACCTTCAAGATATCTTCAGCGAGTTGTTTCTTCAGGTCACCATACCGAATGGAACAATCGGCATACGCATCTCTATAATGTTTTATGACCTCGGGTTCAGAAACGAGTTCCATTAATGTGAAGAGATTTTCAATAGGTTGACTCACCGGAGAGTTTGGCTCTTTTGGACCTTCATCTGTGACTGCTCTCATAACTTTTTTTCGGAGTGTCTTCTCATCATCAATAAGATAAATGCAATTACCTTCGCTTTTACCCATCTTTCCACTTCCATCGAGTCCGGGGACCTTCAAGGCAGCTGAACCGAAATTGAAATTAACGGGTTCTCCGAAATAATCTTTCTTATAGAAAGAATTAAATCTTCGAGCAAATCTCCTGGTCAGCTCCAAGTGCTGTTCCTGATCCTTTCCCACGGGTACGAAATCAGCGTGATGAATAAGTATATCCACCGCCATCAAGGTAGGATATGTCAAAAGCCCCGCATTAACACGTTGGTTGCTTTGATTCCCAATAATTTCCTTTTCAATTTCGTCGCTATCTGAAATTATTCCCAATGCTTTTCGAGCTTTTTCCTTAAAAGAAGCAGTACGCATCAACTCACCGATGCCCACATGCATATTCATCAGAAGATACATTTCTGATATTTCAGGTATGTCACTTTGCACATAAATAATATTCTTCTCAGGATCAAGACCCGCAGCAATGTATTCAGCAAGAATATCCTTAACACTTGCATGAAGCTGTGAAGGATCCGGATTAGTGGTGAGAGCATGTAAATCTGCAATGAAATAACGACAATCGTAATCATCCTGCAATTTTACAAATTTGCTCAAAGCGCCGAAATAATTTCCCAAATGGAGGTTACCTGTACTTCTGATACCACTTACAACGACTTTCTTTTTTTCGTTGTCATTTATCTTTTCTTGTGATGTATTTTCCATATTTTTTACTTTTCCTGTGCAAATATAACTAATTCTGTTAAACCGATAAGAACGCAAAGTGTTATTAATATAGAAGATTAAACATTAACTATAAAAAAACGATATTATGGCAGTAGTATTTGAAAAGTTGAAAATGGAGGATTATCCCAATTTTCTAAGTCTCTATAACTCCACATTTCCAAAAGATCAAAGACGTCTTTATGAAGATGAAAAACATCTTGACAACTATATCAAGATGAAGGGAGGAAAATTCAATGCCTTCTCTGCAGTGGATGGTGATTTGTACCTTGGATTTCTTTCTTATTGGACCTTCGAAGGATACACATACATAGAACATTTCGCAGTTGCCCCAGAACAAAGAGGTAAGAATCTCGGAAGAATGATGCTTGAACATCTGTTTAAAGAGGTTAGTCCGAATGTATTGCTGGAGACAGAACCCGGAGACACACCAGAGGCCCAGAAACGAATTGAATTCTATGAAAAGAACGGATTCAAAGTGAGAAAGGAAATCAATTATACCCAGCCGGCATATGGTGGGAAAGGACAGGTTGCAGTTCCAATGTTATTGATGACCCATGGAGACGTTAATCTCCACAACATTGATTCCATAAAAGATATGCTTCAAGAAGTGTATAATGTAAACAACGGCGCGAACTAAATAAAGATCAATTATAAAGAGAGCCCATTTCTAATTTCGGAATGGGCTCTTTCTTTGTATAATTTTGTCAATTCTATTTTTTCATCTTGATTTTCATGGTGTCAAAACCTTTACCGTATACACCATTTACATTAGCTTGAGTTATAAAGGCATTTTCATCAACGCTCTTTACAATGCGGAAGATAGTGACACTTTCAATTTTTCTACACCACACCATCAATATCTTGACAGGATGTTTAGTATACCAACCTTCTCCGTCCATTACTGTGACACCTCTATGAGCCTCAGTGTTAATTTGGTCGGCAATTTCTGCCCATTTTGTTGAAAATATAATGAATTGGGTTGCCTGTCGGTTAGTGTTGATAACCATATCTGTCATATATGCAACGATAAAAGTAATAACCCAACCATATACGATCAAAGGCACTCTTGCTTCAATTCTCTGTTGCACATCTCCTTCATATGGCAGAAAAATAGATAGGGCAACAATAGTCATGTCAGTAAATATCATTGTACGGCCGATGCTGACATTACTAACTTTCGAGACCATAGCCGCCACAATATCCGTTCCTCCGGAAGAACCGTTGTGTACAAAACATAACCCCACTCCGATTCCACAAAGAATTGCTCCCAGGATTGCACTCATAGATACATCAGGGATCAAAGGATGATTTAATCTCATAAATATGGCTTCGAAAATACCAATTGAGAGGGAGATTACGGTAGCACCGAAGATAGTACGCATCACAAAAGTTTTACCTACCAACTTAAACGCGAAAGCTAAAAGCAATAGGTTGCATGCATATTGAGTAGCCGCTACAGGAATCAAGCCATTAGTGGCAAAATATACAAGAGTTCCAACACCTGACAGACCTCCGATAACTATTTCATGAGGGAGAATGAAAGCGGTGAACCCGAAACCATAAAGTAAAAGACCCAATATTATAAATAGATAATCCTTTATATTAGTGAAAAGATTTGCCCTATTAAATTTCATCTGTTATCATTAATAATTTGGGGGCAAAATTACATAATTTTTTATTAACTTTGTAGGTGTGGTGAGTTAGTAAAATAAATAATATCAACCAAAATAAGCAATCTTTAGCAGCCCTAAAATAAAGAAAAAATGGATTCAAAATTAATTGACAGATTCCTGAAATACGTATCTTTTGATACCCAAAGTGATGAGGAAACTAATATGACGCCATCCACTCCCGGCCAGATGGTTTTTGCCAAATATTTAAAAGAAGAATTAGAGAATTTAGGTCTTCAGGAGATCACACTTGACGACTACGGATATCTTATGGCAACTTTACCTGCCAATACCACAGAGCAATTGCCAACAGTCGGGTTCATAGCTCATATGGATACCTCCCCTGACATGAGTGGAAAAAATGTGAAGCCAAGAATCGTAAAAGATTATGACGGCAAAGTGATAGTGCTCAATGAAAAAGAGAACATTACTTTGAATCCTGAAGAATTTCCGGAACTTCTGAACTATATTGGCGAAGATTTAATTGTGACAGACGGAACGACACTTTTGGGTGCCGACGATAAAGCCGGAATAGCAGAGATAATCACTGCAGTGGAATATCTTATGGAGCATTCGGAAATCAAACATGGAAAAATCCGAATAGCATTCAATCCTGATGAAGAGATCGGAATGGGTGCACATAAATTTGATGTTAAATTGTTTGGAGCAGATTTCGCCTACACGATGGATGGAGGCGCAGTTGGCGAACTTGAATTCGAGAATTTCAATGCCGCTTCAGCAAAAGTAACCATAAAAGGAAGGAATGTACATCCCGGTTCGGCCAAACATAAAATGATCAACTCAATTAGGGTAGCTACTCAATTTATCGTTATGTTACCCAGATGGGAGACACCGGAACATACAGAAGGTTATGAAGGTTTCTACCACCTGGTTGGAATACAAGGATCAGTGGAAGAAACAGTTTTGAGTTACATAATCCGTGACCATGACAGAGCCAGATTTGAAAGCAGGAAGCGTGAAATAGAACACTTGGTGAATAAAACGAATTCGGAATATCCGGGGTGTGCATCAGTTGAGATTAAAGATCAATATTACAACATGCGCGAAAAGATCGAACCTGTGATGCATGTTATTGAGACCGCTGAAAGAGCGATGAGAGAAGCCGGAGTAGAACCTAAAGTTCAACCTATCCGTGGAGGAACAGATGGTGCTCAACTCTCTTTTAAAGGACTTCCGTGCCCCAATATTTTTGCAGGAGGAGAAAACTTCCACGGAAGATATGAATATGTACCAATCTCATCGATGGAAAAAGCCAAGGATGTTATTGTGAATATCTGCAAGGACATAGCTTCGAAGTGAAAAAAAAGAAATTGATAGTGATAACAGGGCCGACTGCTTCCGGGAAGTCGGCTCTTGCTGTATCATTGGCAGAGAAGTTAGAGACCGAAATAATAAGCGCCGACAGCAGGCAGATTTATCAGGGCATACCCATTGTTACGGCAGTACCAACAAAGGAAGAACGCAATGGCATACCGCATCATTTGCTTGAAATCTTACCATTAGACGCTTATTATTCGGCAGTCAAATTTCAGGAAGATACCGACAGAATTATCCAAAACATATTCCGTGAAAAAAATACCGTAATTGTATGTGGAGGATCGATGCTATATATCGATGCCTTATTAAGCGGCATAGATGAGTTACCTACCGTTCCTGATACAATAAGAAACAACTTGATGTTGCAGTGGAAAGAAAATGGTGACAAATGGTTAATTGAACAACTTAAAGAAAAGGATCCCGATTATTATAATAAGGTTGATTTAAAAAATTTGAAACGAGTTTTCCATGCAATAGAAATCTCTATAACCGCAGGCCAACCTTATTCATCACTTTTGACAAAAGAGAACAGGAAATCCGAAATGCGGCAACTGCCTTTTGAAGTTATAAAGATATGTCTTAACGGCAGCCGTGATCAATTATTCAACCGAATAAACCAACGTGTTATAAAAATGATTGAAACGGGTTTAGAGGAAGAAGCCAGGAGCGTATATCACCTCCGGCACCTAAATTCTTTGAACACCGTAGGATTGAAAGAAATGTTCGCATGGTTTGACGGTACCATGACTAAAGAGGAAGCCATATCACGTATCCAGAAAAACACACGCGTTTATGCCAAAAAACAAATGACTTGGCATAAGCGTGATGAAAATTTAAGATACCTTGATTTTGATGAAGGTATAATGAAGAATAGGGATAAGGTGTTGGGGTTGTTGGTCTAGTAGTCTTGTAGTCTCGTAGTCTGGTAGTCTAGTAGTCTAGCAGTCTTGTGGTCTAGTAGTCTAGGAGTCTAGTAGTCTGGTAGTCTGGGGGTCTTGTGGTCTTGTAGTCTTGTGGTTTAGTGGGATTTGGTGGGGGAATTTGAAGGAATTAGAAATCGTAACCGATTGAGAATTCCCAACTTTTGTTTTTACCGCCTGAAGGCTGTTTCCAAGTTTTACAGAATCCAGCTAAATAATGCACCCCGAGATAATAATGGTCGAAGAAACGAAGACCTGTACCCATTTTTAATCCCACATCCACAGAGTTGTGTTGTGCGGTGTATTGAGAATACCCCAAATTTTGAGGTTGACGATATAAAACAACAATATTGTTATCTCCCATGTGTTTCAGTGCAAACTGCAGGTAAGGACCTAATTCAACCATCCATTTTATTTTCTCAGCAATATTAAACTTCACGACTCCCATTACAGGAACAGTGATATAGTAACCTCTAAGATGACCCATTGCATAATGAGTATCTTCCTGAGCGTTATAGTTAAGATAATTTGTCAGATAAGCATAATCACCACTTCGAGATTCAAAGAAAATTCCAGGTTGAAGGGATAGATATTCCTTGAAATTCAGGTTAGCCAAAACACCTATATTAAAACCAGTACCCCAGCTATTATTATTCCAAAGGTTGAAATGGCCTTTAGGGAAAGTCTTATTTGAAGTGTTGAAACCCAATCTGCCACTAAAAGAGAAGAAAGAAGCAGCATCAGAAGTATCAAAGAAATCTTGAGCCTTAGACTGTGAGGGACACAAGGAGGCTACAAGAACTGCGATTACAAAAATTATTTTTTTCATTATTCTAATATTAATTTACAAATTTAGTTTATAAATTTTATTCTATAAAACTAAGATGGTATAAAATAAAAAAGCGGAAAAATGTTTCGCAACATTCGGCCGCCGGTGATTCGGATAGATTTTCTCACCTTCCCAGGCAATCGAATTTCACCGTATCACTACTTACAAAGTTATATCTCTATTTAGTTATTCCCTAATTCACCGCACCAATAGTGCGGTATCTTTCCGAGTGCAAAGATAATATTAAATTTTCAAAAATCAAAAAGGGCCGAAAGATTTTTGGGATCTTCTTTTAGAACGATAGTTCAAGGTGTCAATCTGCTCACCTTTAATAGATATACTGTCGATAAAAAGAGGGAGAGATTTAGTCTCTTTAACGTGGATAGTTCCAAATATTCTTGATACAACTTTAGATGAGTCGGTCTGCAAGTCCATTTCAACCTTATTTTTAGATGAATTGTTTACCAAAGCCTCCCCGAATCCATCCTGATACTCTACCCCCAAGGTGTTTTTAAGATTGGTGGAATTTGGCAAAAAGAAAGAAAGTTTAATCACCTCACCCTTTTCTATTTCGGGATAAGGAATTGAAAAGGAGAAAGCATCCTGTCCACTTAAAGGAGAAATCACCAAATGCTCACCAAATTTCCAAAGATCATCAGAAACCTTAAGGTTCTCTCCTTCGATTTCCATATATTTCTTTCTTCTCCTATTAATTTCTTTGTCAACCTTTTCAAACAACTCCACATAATTATCCATATTTCTGCCGTACCAAGCCAGAGTAGTATCGAGGGTTTCTTCAGCTATACCATGATCGGCCAGAATTCTTTTCCCCATTTCTTCTCTATCTTTGGAAGTCACAGATCCTTGAGTGTTCAGATAGGCTTCAGTAAGTTCCATATCCACTATAAGATTGACCATATCTTTTTCCTTAAGCACATTTGAAGGGCGATGGCTACATGAAAATAAGCCAATCACACTCACCATAACAGCGAAAGATTTTAAGAAAATATGACTAATCTTTCTCATTCTGTGAATCTGATTCTTTTATCACTTTCTTACCAATCAAATTGAAGGCTTTTGAAGCGTCGCTTGAATAAAAGAATATTAAAAGGCAAACGCCGACACAAATGGAAGCATCAGCAATGTTGAAGATATACTGAAAAAATTCAAAATAAGTTCCACCTATGCCCGGAATCCATTCGGGCCAGTAAAAATCGAAGAAAGGAAAGTACATCATATCCACCACTCTACCTTCAAACCAGCCGGCATACCCGCCATCGGGAGGAATGATCTGAGCTATCTGAGGAGGCATAGGGTTATTGAAAATGACGCCGTAGAACACACAGTCGAATATGTTGCCTGCAGCTCCGGCTGTTATAAGCGCGATAGCAATAAAAAAACCTAAGCGAAGATTCTCGGCAAACCTAATACGGAACACAAACCAGATAAAAATACCTACGGCAATTATACGACCGAAAGTTAGAACAAATTTGTTCCATAGTTCCAGTCCGAAAGCCATGCCATTATTCTCAATGAATTTAAGGTGCCACCACGAAGTAATGGGCAAGTCTTCCCCCATATAGAAGGAAGTCTTGACCCATATTTTCATAATCTGGTCGGCAATAATGACAGCAATGCAGACCACGAAGACCCACCAGAGACGATTGTTTGCTTTATTCACTTTTACTAATTTTCGCCTTGGCATCCAAACCTTCGATTTCGAGATCAACCACATTCTCTCCAACCAAAGCATTCACCAAAGAGATATTTTTAGCAAGGACCTGAGTGGCTATATAATCTCCAAACGCTTCAACAGCATCCCTGATTTCCGGGAGATCGGAAAGTTCCACATTTATCTTATCAGTAATTTCAAAACCACTTGACTTTCTTATGTTCTGGATACGGTTGATCAATTCACGTGCCATACCCTCGTTACGCAGTTCGGGAGTGACAGTGACATCAAGTGCAACAGTAAGGTCACCATCGTTAGCCACGAGCCAACCCGGGATATCTTCTGCAAAAACATCCACATCATCTAAAGTCACCACAGGTTCACCTTCAATATCAGCGAATTTAAATTCACCATTTTTCTCCAAAGAGGCGATGTCAGCTTGTGACATAGAAGCTATAGCGGCACCAAGTTGCTTCATAACTTTTCCATACTTTGGACCAAGTTTCTTGAAATCAGCCTTCACCTTCTTCACAAGTCCGCTCTCTTCGTTACCAACAATCTTCAGATCTTTGATGTTAAGTTCACTCTTAATCAAATTTTCGAGAGCCTTGACCCCCTCTTTCTGTTCATCACTGACAACAGAGACCAGCAAAGTCTGGAGGGGTTGACGCACCTTAATATTAGTTTTTCTACGAAGAGCCAATACATTGGAGGTTATCTTCTGCGCAAGTGCCATTCTTTCTTCAAGAGAAGAGTCGATAAGATCCGGATCAGAGACCGGGAAGTCAGATGTATGAACGGAAGCATAACCATTACCTTCCAAGGCAGGGCCTATCAAATCTTTATACATTCTATCTGAATAGAAAGGTGCAAACGGTGCCATCAAAAGGGCTACAGTCTTCAAACATTTATAAAGAGTCTGGTAAGCCGACAATTTATCGTTATCCATTTCACCTGCCCAGAAACGCTTCCTATTCAGACGTACATACCAATTGCTGAGATTGTCGTTGACAAAATCTTCTATGGCACGCGCAGCCTTTGTAGGTTCATAGTCGTCTAAAGCTTCTGTTACTTCAGCAACAAGAGAGTTGAGCAATGAAAGAATCCAACGATCGATTTCAGGTCTTTCTGAGAAAGGAACATCTTCTTCGGCACCTGTGAAGCCATCCACGTTAGCGTAGAGAGCAAAGAATTTATAAGTGTTGTAAAGAGTAGAGAAAAGTTTTCTTGCCACCTCTTCCACCCCTTTCTCATCATACTTGAGGTTATCCCAAGGAGCAGAATTTGAAATCATATACCAACGCACCGGGTCACTGCCGAATTTTTCGATATTACCAAACGGATCTATAGCATTACCAAGACGTTTAGACATCTTATTGCCATTTTTATCGAGGACAAGACCATTAGAAATAACAGCCTTAAAAGCAACGGAATCGAAGACCATACCGGCAATAGCATGAAGCGTGAAGAACCAACCACGGGTCTGGTCGACACCCTCAGCAATGAAATCGGCAGGATACACCTCTTTAGAATCAAGCAGTTGCTTGTTTTCAAAAGGATAGTGTATCTGAGCATAAGGCATGGCCCCAGAATCAAACCAAACGTCGATAAGGTCGGTTTCACGTTTCATCGGTTTTCCAGATTTAGAAACGAGGACTATTTCATCGACATAGGGACGATGGAGATCGGCCTTTTCATAATTCTCTTTAGAGTTGTCACCGGGTTTGAAACCTTTGTCCTTAAGAGGATTTGATTTCATCACCCCTGCCTCAACCGACTTATCTATTTCTTGGCATAATTGTTCATAACTTCCGATACAAACTTCTTCCTTGCCGTCTTCAGTTCTCCAAATTGGTAAAGGAGTACCCCAGTAACGGCTTCTTGAAAGATTCCAATCCTGCAAATTCTCGAGCCATTTTCCGAAACGCCCTGAACCGGTAGAAGCCGGTTTCCATTTGATTGTCTCATTAAGATTAATAAGATTATCGCGGGATGCAGTTGTGCGGATAAACCAGCTATCCAAAGGATAATAAAGGACCGGTTTGTCAGTTCTCCAGCAATGTGGATAATTATGGACATGCTTTTCAATACGGAAAGCCTTACCCTCCATTTTCAATTCAACAGAAAGTTGCACGTTTAAGTCTTCTGCAGATTCAGCAGCTTTGGCGTCATACTTTCCATTTTCATTGAATCTTGGATCGTAAGCATTCTTCACATAGTGTCCGGCATGCTTTTCATATTCAGCAACATTTACACAATATTTAACGAACTCCGGTGCCAAATGATCAACAGGATAATATCTACCTGTAAGATCAACCATTGGACGAGTTTCTCCTGCTTTATCAATCATAAAGAGAGGAGGGATACCGGCAAGTTTAGCCACCTTCGCGTCATCAGCACCGAATGTAGGAGCGATATGAACGATACCTGTACCATCTTCTGTAGTTACATAATCACCCGGGATCACTCTGAAAGCAAGGTCTGCCACTTCCACGAATTTATCCTCATCGCATGCAAAGACTTTATCCGGATGTTCCGAAGCATATTTTTTGAATACCTCTTCGGTGTTGTCGTTCAATGGTTCTACGGGTTTAACCCAAGGCATAAGTTGGGTATATTTCATACCTACCAAATCAGCACCTTTCCATTTAGCCACAACTTTGTAAGGTATAACTTTGTCACCCGGTTTATAATCCTCTAAATTCAGATCAGCACCTTCCTTTTTAAAATAATTGGGGACCAAAACCTCAGCAAGAACAACGGTTATTTTTTCAGAAGTGTAAGGATTATATGTTTGTACGGCAACGTAATCGAAAGTCGGCCCTACACAAAGAGCAGTGTTTGAAGGAAGGGTCCAAGGAGTGGTGGTCCAAGCCATGAAGAAAGGTTTACCCCACTCCTGCAATTCTTTGGAAGGTTCTAATATTTCAAAGAGGGCCGTTGCAGTAGTGTCTTTAACGTCCCTGTAGCAACCCGGCTGGTTGAGTTCGTGGGTACTAAGTCCTGTACCCGCAGCCGGAGAATAAGGTTGAATTGTGTAACCTTTGTAAAGGTATCCCTTGTCATAAAGTTGTTTTAGGAGCCACCAAACGCTCTCCATGTATTTGCTTTCATAGGTGATATAAGGATTGTCAAGGTCTACCCAATAACCCATTTTATGAGTAAGGTCAGTCCATTCCTTGGTGTATTTCATCACCTCTTTTTTACAAGCTTCGTTATATTCATCAACAGATATCTTCTTTCCGATATCCTCTTTAGTTATACCGAGATTTTTTTCAACACCAAGTTCCACAGGAAGTCCGTGTGTGTCCCACCCGGCTTTTCGCTTTACATGGAAACCTTTCATCGTTTTGTAACGGCAAACGATATCCTTGATGGTACGAGCCATTACATGGTGAATACCCGGCATACCGTTGGCGGATGGTGGACCTTCGAAGAAAACGAAAGTAGGACCACCCTCACGGTGTTTCATAGAATTCTCAAAAAGGGAAGCGTCGTCCCATTCTTTAAGCACCTCTTTATTCACGTCAGAGAGGTTTAACTGGCTGTTATATTCCTTGAATTTTTTCATATTCGAGTCTTGTGGTCTGATAGTCTTGTAGTCTGGTAGTCTTGTAGTCTAGTAGTTTTGTAGGCTGGGGGGGTAATGTTTTTATGATTTTGAGCCTTTGATTCCACCTTTTAAACCGGCACCCATAGCGAAGATGTTGGTATCGTAAGAATAGGTTTTTCTATCGGTGTCTCTTTTCCTTTTGAGAGCCAAAGCGATAAGTTTATCTATAAGTTCTTTGAAAGAAATGCCCGTTTCTTCCCAGAGATAGAAAGAGAGGCTACCGGGAATTGTATTAATTTCATTAACAAAGATGTCACCGTTTTCCTTGTCAATCATGAAATCTATTCTTGATACACCGTTACAAGCGAGCACTCTGAAAGTATCAGAGGCGAGTTGTTGAATTTTGGCGGAAGTTTCAGCCGGGATATCGGCAGGAATTTTCTTTTGAGAAGCCTGCATACCGGATTTTGCACCACCACCATATTTTTCGTCGTAAGTGAGGAAATCTTTCTGTTTGATTGGTTCTTCACATACACTGGTTTGACGTTGATCGGCATCACCCAATACACTACAATTAATTTCCATCATATCTTGCACCATATGCTCGACAATGATACGAGATGAAAAACGTATGGCATTTTCGATAGCAGAGTCAAGGCTTTTACGGTCGGAAGCTTTACTGATACCTACACTTGAACCCAAATTTGCCGGTTTCACGATAACGGGATATCCAAGTTGATCCTCAACAATTTTGTCAGTAGCTTCACGATTAGAAAGCCATTCCCTATCAGTGAACCAAACGTAATCCACCACAGGAATTCCGCTTTCTCTGAGGATCATCTTCATAGTGATTTTATCCATTCCGTTGGCAGAAGATAGAGTATCGCAACCGACGAATGGGATACCAATAGTTTCGAGAACACCTTGGAACATACCGTCTTCACCATGAGACCCGTGCAGCACGGGGAAAGCAATGTGCAAATCGGCAACAACCGGATCCTTTTTTGAGAATAATCCGCCTTTTACATTGGATCTGTAAAGTTTATAATCACCATAAACAGGTTTCATATAAACCTCCTCCACTTTATTTTCCAACGCCTTTAAATCCTTATAGTTGGAAATGTTGAGAAGTTCGGGACCTGTGTACCATTTACCTTGCTTGGAGATATAGACGGGAATCAATTGATATTTATCGGAATCAAAAGCATTTATTGCCTGTAAAGCAGATATTACAGAAATTTCATGTTCTACAGATCTGCCACCGAAAAAAACACCTACGATAGTTTTCATATTTTACCTGTAAAAAGTCTACAAAATTACCAATATATGTGCTAAAAAGCAAAAATCAAGTTAAGTTCGATTAAATTTCGCTCTATAAAAGAAAAAGGCCCCGGGAAGAATTGAAGGATTCTTCCGGAGCCTCTTATATGATGATTTACTCATTGAAATCATATCTGCATGGGATTGTATAGCTAATGGCCGCATCAGCCATGGGACTCGGTCGAGTCTTGAGTTGTAAGTTGTGAGTTTTGAGTTTTGAGTTGTATTAGATATTTTCTACTCCTTATGTTAACACAACTTACCCTTGACCCGATTTGTGAGAACGGGTTTGAATCAGCCAGAGGATTCCATATGCT
>JAFLTP010000018.1 GCA_022510405.1 Muribaculaceae bacterium
TTAAGCCTGCCGCTAGCGTTCATCCTGAGCCAGGATCAAACTCTCCGCTGTTATTGTATATATCTTTCGATATTCTTTTTTCTCTTTGTGTCCCCGCTCTGCCCAAGACTCAAGATTTAGTATTTGAACTTTAAACTTTAATCTTTGAACTTTCGCGGGACGCGTTGTCTGTCCGGCCGTTCTCTTCATTTAAAAGGAATTAAAAAGACGGGTAAGCTTATATCTTACCTTGTTCCTTTTCAAACGCTGCTCGCGACCTTCAAAATTTAAACCTTAAACCTGAAGGACCGCTTGTCCTGTGGCAATATTTCATTGTTCTCTTAGTCCGCTAAAAAATCCGGAGTCTGTTCGGCTCCGGGCGCTTTTAGCAGTGCAAAATTACTGCAAACAAACCCCGGTTTGCAAATTTTGTAAAGTTTAAAGTTTAAAGTTGAAAGTTTAAAGATGGTAATTCTCTGATTATTTGAGAAATCAATAAATGTTAAAAAGCGTTTATAAATATTAACAGTGAAATTTACCAAAAATTATAAGAATTCCAAGGCACCATAAGAATGCAAAATTACCAATCCTGAAAGGAGTCATCAAACCCTAAAATAGGGTTATTAATCAGCCTTTTTACCTAATTTTGATAGATTTTATTAGAAATACAACAAAACTTTATGAAAATAGTGGTTTGTCCTGATTCCTTCAAAGGTAGTTTAGGGGCCAAAGAGGTAGCCGAAACTATTTCAGAATCATTATTGGGAATATATCCTAATGCAGAAATAATCCAGATTCCTTTAGCCGATGGTGGAGAAGGGACAGCGGAGATAATTAAAAAACATAGATTTCCAAATGAAATAAAACTAAAAACCCACGATCCTTTAGGAAGAGAATTATATGCTACCATTCATACAGACCTAACAGGTAAAAAAGCATTCATAGAGTCGGCCAAGATTATCGGGCTACCACTTTTGAAAGAAGAAGAAAGGAATCCATTTAAAGCCTCAACATATGGTTTGGGAGAAGTGATACAAAAAGCAATTGATAGTGGTGTTGAGGAGATTACAGTATCCTTGGGAGGAAGCGCCACATGTGATGGAGGAGAAGGTATGCTGCAATCGTTGGGAAATTGGGATAAAAACCTCATACATTTTAATATTTTGTGTGACGTAGCCAACCCCTTATTGGGGAAATTTGGTGCAGTAAATGTTTTTTCACCTCAGAAAGGTGCCAAACCTGAGGATTTACCGGTTTTAGAAAAAAGAATGGAGGATTTTGTTGAGAAATTGAAACAGAAAGGCCTGTGTTCAGAAGAAGATACCAAACGTGAAGGTGCCGGTGCGGCCGGAGGTTTGGGATTTGCTTTTCAAGCCATTCTTAAGGCAAAGACTTATAAAGGGATAGACTATATATTGGATTTAACAGAATTCGACAACCAAATAAAAGGTGCGAGTTTGATAATCACCGGAGAAGGGAAGATCGACACCCAGAGCTTGATGGGAAAAGTGGTGAGCGGTGTATTAATAAGGGCCATGAAAGAAAAAATACCTGTTGTAGCGATAGCAGGTAAAATAGAAGACAGAAATAAAATATTAGAAGCCGGACTAAAAGAAACATTTGAAATTATCGATAAAGGAAAGAGCCTTGAAAAGAACATGCAACCAGCAACCACAAAGAAAAATATAAGAAGAACAATAGAAATCATGTCAAAAAGCAATATTTTTCAGCAAACCATATCTTAATTTTAAGGAATTAAGTAATTTTGCAACGCATTTTAAACAAACACGATGAAGGTACAAAAATTTGGAGGCACTTCAGTTGGGTCTCCCCAGCGAATCAAAAACGTAGCGTCATTAATCAAATCTTTTCCCGGTAAAAATATTATAGTTTTATCAGCAATGAGCGGCACCACCAATTCGTTGCTTGAAATCACTTCGGCCATCAAGGAGGGGGAGTTGAACAAAGCCGAGGAAATAACAGAGAAATTATATCAAAAATATTTAGACGTAATACAAGAACTATTTTCAACCTCAGAGGCGAGGCAAAAGGCTTTGAAATTAGTCAACGATGTTTTTGAAGAAATCAAAAGCTGGATTCCTAAAAAATATACACTGAGAACCGAGAAAGAGATTGTTTCAAAGGGCGAAATAATCTCCACCCATTTGATGCAATATTATATGGAAGAAACCGGAGAAAAATCGGTACTTATTTCGGCTTTGGATTTTATGTTTACCGACAATAACGGAGAACCGGCCTACACATCCATAAAAAACCGACTTAATGAGATTATGCCAAAATACAAAGATTATGACACTATCATAACCCAAGGATTCATTTGCCGCAATCCGGAAGGTAAGGTAGATAATCTTCTCAGAGGCGGTTCCGATTTCACAGCCTCAATCATAGGAGCCATGATAGGTGCCGATGAAGTGGATATCTGGACTGACATTGACGGAATGCATAACAATGACCCGAGATTTGTGGAAGAAACAGATCCGGTTCATAACCTTCATTTTGAAGAAGCTGCGGAATTGGCATATTTCGGAGCCAAGATTCTTCATCCTACATGTATCTTACCTGCCAAACTAAATAATGTACCTGTGAGACTGTTGAATACAATGGAACCGAATGCAGAAGGGACCTTGATCAACAACGAACTTGAACATGGAAGCATCAAGGCTGTTGCAGCCAAAGACAATATCACAGCAATCAAAATCAAGAGCAGCCGAATGCTTCTCGCATATGGTTTCCTGAAAAAAGTGTTTGAAGTTTTTGAAAAATATCGCACTCCAATCGACATGATCGCCACTTCGGAAGTGGGTGTATCCTTAACTATAGACGATGACTCTCATATAGATGAAATCATCAGCGACCTTAAAGAATTAGGTACAGTAAGCGTCGATAAGGACATGGTAATCATCTGTGTTGTAGGTGACCTTGAATGGCAGAACAAAGGTTTTGAAGCAAGAGCCTTGGATGCCTTGAGAAATATCCCTGTGAGAATGATATCTTATGGTGGCAGCAATTACAACATTTCCTTCTTAATCGACAAGAAGAACAAGACAAAGGCTCTCAGATTATTGAGCTATCATTTGTTTTGATTGCTATTATTATCTTATTTCAGCTCTTTCAGTTATCCTGAAGGAGCTGTTTGTTTATACATCTGAAAACCTTCCCCGGGAAATCGTCAAGCAGCTGATGATTGTGGGTTGCCATCAGAACGGTATGTCCCGACTCAACCAAACTATGAAGGAGAGTAAGGATCTGGAAACCGGTATTAGGGTCTAAATTCCCGGTTGGTTCATCAGCAAGGATCAATTGCGGACGATTCAAAAGAGCTCTTGCAATCACTATTCTTTGTTGCTCTCCCCCACTTAATTCATGTGGCATCTTATAACTCTTTGTAGACATCCCCACTTCTTTTAAAACTTCCCCTATTCTTTGAGACATCTGTGTTTTATCATGCCATCCGGTTGCTTTAAGCACAAATTCAAGATTAGAATACACCGACCGATCTTGAAGAAGTTGAAAATCTTGGAAAACAATACCTAATTTACGTCTGAGATACGGTATTTCCTTTGACTTAATGTTCAAAAGGTCAAAACCTAAAACGTCGGCTGTCTCACCATTTGCAACAGGCACATCAGCATACATTGATTTCATAAGAGAACTTTTCCCACTTCCTACTTTACCAATGAGATAATAGAATGTAGAAGGTTTTAAGTCAAATGAAATATCTTTGAGTACCGTCTTATCCTGACGTTTTATAGATACGTTTTTATATGTAACGAGGGGCATTGTTTAAAGTTTAAAGTTTAAAGTTTAAAGATTAAAGTTGAAAGTTGAAAGTTTAAAGATTAAAGTTGTGAGTTGTGAGGTGTAAGTTGTGAGTTGTAAGTTGAGGGTTTTAAGTTTTGAGTTGTGAGGTGTGAGGTGTGAGGTTTGGGTTTTTGAGTTTTGAGTTGTGAGGTGTAAGTTGTAAGTTTTGAGGTGTGAGGGGTGAGTTAAAGGGGGAAGGTTTAGAAGGAAACGAGAAGCATTGCCATAATTCTATTGGCTGAACCAGACTCGCCGTTGAAATTTTTTCTTTTCCCATGAAGATATTCCAGGCCTACCTCGAATCTTGGAGTTATATCCCAGAATACATTACCTACAGCATATAAGCCATATCTATATTGAGAATCATGCGGGTTAACTTTGGGGTAATAAGTTTGTTCCGAAAAAGCCAAATTGCTAAAAATCTTTTCATTGAAAAAATATTGGACTCCCACAACCACACCGGCAGCCCAAGGAGCATAAAGTCTTCCCTCTTGTCCTTCCACCGGAATCAAATCAAAATCACCATTACCTAAATCAGTAGTATAGGATGCATGACCTTGACCGGTAGACAATATTCCGAACAAATTTAAATTATATAAAGGATTAATTACGGTAGACAATTGAAGTCCCCAACCGGTTATATTATGATTCCTTTTAGCAACAAGATCACGATAACTTAAAGTGCGTAATAATCCGGACAATCTTAAATGACTTGAACCATTATCCCATTGATACTGTACGAAAGCAGCAAAATCCGGAATATAGGGATTGCATGCGGCGGTATGTACTCCATCTGCAGAAACAGATTCAGAAGGAAATTCTACGGAACCTGCAATCTTCCAATGTTTCTTGATTTGATGCAGGTATCTTACCAATACACTTTTTTTAGAATTTATACCGTTCGGGCCTGAACCATCAACCGTTGAAGGTTCCGCTTGAGTATCCTCAAAAGTGGTGGTGGCATACCCGGCAGTCCAATCTTTAATTGTGACATAAGCCTTTTTGATACGGAAACCTCTTTGGTTATATCCTGAAAAATCGGCCTGGAAATACGCCATGAAATTGCCGAGAAGTTTATTATTTCCCAAAAGGGTGAAGAAAAGTCCGGTACCTGAAGGAGATGCCGACAAATTATGCATTTCAGTGGGGTTTTTAGGAATAGGGATATCATAGGGTATAAATCCCACATTAGGGATGGAACCATTCCAGTCGAAATAACCTCTGACTTTCACTTGACCACCCACACCTAAAGCCAAGTCACCTTTTTTACTCATAAACATAAAATAAGGAGCACGTGGATCTTGAAAATGTCGGAACTGATCATAATAGAATATATTCAGAAGACGCTCCAAAGAATCGGCAGGACTTTTTTCACCAGAATATAACACATGAGTGTTATCCTTCATTGAAGAAATCCTTTGATCCAACATGAGAACTTTATCTTGTTCTGCATCCGCCACCTCTTCAGCAAAAAGAGGCAAACATATTGATATAATAAAACTTATTATAAATATTTTTTTCATTCAAAAAGAAATTTTAAAAGATCTTCAACTTTACCAACTTCCACTATCTTAATTGAGAATTTATCTTTTATTCCCTTTAGATTTTCTCGAGGAATCACAATGGTTTCGAACCCTAATTTTTCGGATTCCAGTACCCTCTGTTCAATTCTGGTGACAGTGCGTATTTCACCTGAAAGACCAACCTCACCTACAAAAACCGTTTTTCTTGAAACAGCGATATCAAAATTTGATGACATGACTGCAGCCACAACAGCCAAATCGATTCCCGGGTCGGCAATTTTCAATCCACCGGCAATATTAAGGAAAACGTCTTTTTGGCCCAGACGGAATTTAGCTCTCTTTTCCAAAACAGCCAACAGCATATTAAGACGACGATGATCATATCCTGTAACACTTCTTTGGGGAGTGCCATACGCTGCAGTTGAAACCAAGGCCTGCACCTCCACCATCAACGGCCGGACACCCTCGATTGTGCAACCAATCGCTATACCGCTCATTTCCTCTTCCCGGTTGTCGCTTAGAAGCATTTCAGATGGATTTTTGACCTCCCGAAGACCTTTTTCCACCATTTCATATATTCCGATTTCAGAAGTGGAACCGAAACGATTTTTAATAGACCTTAAAATTCTATAAAGATATTGCCGGTCGCCTTCAAATTGAAGAACAGTATCCACAATGTGCTCCAAAACCTTCGGACCTGCTATAGCTCCGTCTTTATTAATATGGCCTACAATAATTATCGGAACACCACTCTCCTTAGCATATCTAAGCAAGGCAACAGCACATTCCCTCACTTGAGAAACACTTCCCTGTGCAGACTCAATTGTTTCAGAAGCAATAGTCTGTATGGAATCCACTATTATCAATTCCGGTTTTTCCTTATTTATCTGATCGAATATATTTTCCAATAAGGTTTCACATAAAATGTATGTATTGTCGGAAAGTTTCCCCAATCTGTCGGCCCTGAGTTTCAATTGAGTGGCACTCTCTTCACCAGAAACATAAAGAATCTTTCTGTTGCGGATTGAAAGAATATTTTGCAACAAAAGAGTAGATTTACCAATGCCCGGTTCACCTCCTATCAAAGTGAGGCTTCCTGCCACCAATCCGCCTCCCAAGACACGATTCAATTCAGAAGAAGGCATTTTCATTCTTGCCTCTTCCCTCACTTCTATCTCTGAAAGTTTTTGAGGTTTGGCGACTTCCTTTCTATTTTTAGAAGAACTCCCCTTGGTGGAAACAGTAATCTTTTCCTCGGCAAATGTGTTCCATTCTCCGCAAGAAGGGCACTTGCCCAGCCATTTGGCCGATTCATGGCCACAATTCTGACAGAAATATACCGATTTGGTTTTAGCCATAATTTTTTAACTGATATGGGAAAGAATCACAGCGGTGGCTATAGCCACATTCAACGAATCAGGATGAGAATTTTTATTTGATGGAGGGATCGTGAGAGGCAAATCTATGTAACTCTTTAAAGAATCAGATATTCCTCTCCCTTCATTTCCCATCAGCAGCATCCCCTTGGCCTCCAATTTTATTTGGTTGAATGGTTCTCCATCCAATAAAGTTCCAATCAACTTAATTTCCCTGTTTTTTAAAATCAACTTTTCAAGATCCACGTAACGGACCCTGACACGTGATAAAGAACCCATTGTGGACTGCACCACCTTGGGGCCATAAGCATCCACTGTATTTTTGGAAGCATAGATATCGTAAACACCAAACCAGTCACAAGTCCTGATAATGGTGCCCAAATTTCCGGGATCCTGCACTTCATCAAGCAAAAGATACAGTCTGTTTTTATCCAGAACCGGAATTTCATTATCCTCGACCGGCATTCTGAAAACACCAATTACATCCGGCAAAGAGGATAATGAGGAAATCAATCCTATTGTCTTATTATCAGCCAGATACAATTGCTTATTGAAAGTATCTTCTATAAAAGGATTATTTGACAACCAATCTCTATTACATATTAAAAATTCCGGCACGAAGGCATCTAACATATCTTTTACACATTTATCGCCCTCGGCCAAAAATAATCTCCGGCGGTCTCTCTCCTTTTTAGTTGAGAGGCCCTTCAATTCCTTTGCTTTAATCTTGGATAAAACTTTTATCTCCATACACACTTCAAAGGTAGTCACATTTTTTGACATTATGTTTAAATTTTTTAATTTTGTGGAGTTACACGTATACCTACTTAAAGGTATCGATCGTGAATCTATTGACAAAAAGAACCAATTATTTATTGTAACCATAGAAACAGAATAATAATGAAATATATAGGTGCCCATGTAAGCGTGGAAGGTGGTGTGAGCAACGCACCCTTGGAGGCCCGTGAGATCGGTGCCAAAGCCTTCGCACTTTTCACGGGGTGGAGCTCCAGATGGGTTTCAAAGGACCCTTCGGAAGAAGAGATCCATAAGTTCAAGACAAATTGCGAACTGTATGGATACAAACCCGAGGTTATATTACCTCACGACAATTTCCTAATCAATTTAGGAAGCGGAGACAAAAAGATATTGACACTTTCAAGAAAATCATTTTCCGACGAACTGAGAAGATGTGAACTTTTGGGATTAAAGATGCTGAATTTTCATCCGGGAAGCCACAAAAACCAATTGACTGAAGAGCAATGTTTAGACAGGATCGCAGAATCCATCAATTATTGCCTTGACAAGTCGCAGGGAGTAACAGCCGTACTCGAAAACGTTGCCGGTCAGGGTAGCAATATGGGACACAACTTCGAGCAACTTGCCCATATAATTGACAAAGTGGAAGATAAGGACCGCATTGGAGTATGCATAGACACTTGCCATGCCTATTCAGCCGGATATGACCTTAAAAGCGAAGAAGGATACAAAAAAACATGGGAAGATTTCGACAAAACCATAGGTTTCAAGTATCTTCGTGGTATGCATCTCAATGATGACAAAAAAGAACACGGATCAAGAGTTGACCGGCATGCTGAACTTGGGAAAGGCACCCTGGGTCCGGAATTCTTCACGAGATTAATGAACGATCCGCGTTTTGACAACATACCCTTGATTCTCGAAACGCCCAATGAAGCAATTTGGGCGGAAGAAATCGCATGGTTATACAACCAAATTAAATGACAACATAACTGAAAACTCTTAAAATTTAGACATATCTATGAAAACTAAACCGGATTTAGGCTTTTGGAAACTTTGGAACCTGAGTTTCGGATTCTTCGGGGTACAAATCGCCTATGCTCTGCAGAGTGCGAATGTATCGCGTATTTTCACCACTATTGGAGCCGACCCTCACGATCTGAGTTATTTCTGGATTCTCCCTCCATTAATGGGTTTGATAGTTCAACCTGTGGTGGGTATATTCAGCGACAGGACCTGGAACCGATTCGGGCGTCGTCTCCCCTATCTAATTTTGGGAGCCACTATCGCAGTAATTGTGATGTGCCTCTTGCCTAACGCAGGAAGTTTCCATTTCACTGTTTCAAGCGCTATACTATTTGGACTTGTAGCCCTGATGATGCTCGACACCTCCATCAATATGGCGATGCAACCATTCAAGATGTTGGTGGGCGACATGGTGAATGAAAAACAGAAGAGCAAGGCCTATTCCATTCAGAGTTTCCTATGTAACGCCGGTTCGGTTGTGGGATTTATTTTCCCGATATGTCTTGGCTGGTTGGGAATGAAGAATGTTGCCCCCACGGGTGTTGTACCGCCCACGGTTATCTGGTCGTTCTACATTGGCGCCGCAATATTGCTTGTATGTGTGATCTACTCATTGATTAAAATCAAGGAATGGCCGCCACAAGTTTACAATGAATACAACGGAATCAGCGAATCCGCTCAAAAGGAAAAGAGCCCCGGAGTGGTGAAACTCCTTGTAAAAGCACCTACGACATTCTGGACTGTAGGACTTGTGCAATTCTTCTGTTGGTTTGCTTTCCTCTTCTTATGGACTTATGCCACCAACACGGTTGCCCATAATGCATTCAAGACACCCACCACAACAAGTATAGTGGGTATCAACTATGAAGGCAGAACCTATGGAGCCAATTATCTTTTGATTGACAATGATGTTACCATCGTAGACCATGGCAAATTGATGGTGGCCGGTATAGAAGCAGGTGGAGTTTTCCATAAGGGCGGAACTATTGTTATAAACGGAACCGATACTGTTGTAAACAACCATGCGGTGGTAAGCAATAACGAAGGCATTGACAAAGTAAGTTTCAATGAAGTTATCCCGGGAATAAACTCCTTAAGTGTGGATGGACAAAATATTCCCAACTTCAGCGGCGCCACCATTAAAGATTATCTTTCACAGATCCAAGGTGCATTTAAACTAACGGAAGCTGCGATCGTAGCCAATGTTGATGGCAAGGTGAGTGTGGAAGACGCCAGTTCATATGAAATCGGTTCTGCATCGGCATGCAGCTATGAAACAAAGACTATCCTTAATTCCGCCACACCTCAATATAATGACGCAGGCAACTGGGTAGGCTTGCTATATGCGGTTCAAGCATTGGGTTCAGTATGTTGGGCTCTCCTGTTACCAAAATTCAAGAGCAGAAAACTATCATATTCATTGAGTCTTTTGCTTGCAGCAGGAGGTTTCATGATGTTGGCCTTCATCACCAATCAATGGATACTATTCATAGCCTTTGTACTTATAGGATGCGGATGGGCTGCAATGTTGGCATGGCCGTTCACAATATTGACAAACTCACTTAAGGGAGGAAATATCGGAACATATTTAGGATTGTTCAACGGCACCATTACAATCCCGCAGATTGTAGCAGCTTTAGCAGGTGGATGGATACTGTCATTGATGAGCCACCAAGGAGAATTGGCACCTGAATATATGATGATGTTTATAGCCGGAATAGCCATTGGCATCGGTGCACTTTGTGTATTCATCATAAAAGAGGGGCCGGGAGAAAAAGAAGCTCCTGTTGAGACTCCGGTAATAAGCGATGAAATTTAAGAGAATGCTCTTAATGAATGGACATCGGTAAAGCAATAGGTTTCGGACTATTATCCCTCCTTTGGATATGGTTGTGTGCTACACTCATCATATCCGGAGGGGGTCCCACTTTCAAAAACCTGTTTTTAATTATCGCATCCGGCATCATAATTTTTGTGCCACTTTACAAGAAGTATTTCAGAGGAAATCAGAAATAACAAAATGAAAGACGAAAAAGAAGAAACTGAATATACCCTTTTATCGAAGATCAATTCATCGAAAGACCTTAAACAACTGAAAGAAGAGGATCTTCCGAAACTATGTGATGAGATACGGGCATATTTGATCGAGAATCTTTCGGAGAACCCGGGGCACTTCGCCTCGAGCATGGGTGCGGTGGATTTAATAGTCGCGCTCCATTATGTGTTCGATACTCCTTACGACAGGCTTGTGTGGGATGTGGGACATCAGGCTTATGCACATAAATTGCTAACCGGAAGAAAGGAGCAGTTTAAAAATCATAGGACATTAGGAGGGATAAGCGGTTTTCCCAATCCTTTGGAAAGTGAATGTGACACATTTATGGCGGGCCATGCGGGCAATTCTATATCTGCAGGTCTTGGGATGGCGATTGCAGACAAATTGACACCCGGAAATGAAAACCGTAAGACGGTAGCAATCATAGGTGACGCTTCGATCAGCGGCGGCCTTGCATTTGAAGGTTTGAACAATGCCTCCAATCATCCCAACGATCTCCTGATAATTTTGAATGACAACGATATGAGCATCGACAATAATGTCGGCGGTCTTCATGGTTATCTTTCAGATCTCACCACTTCAGCCGGATATAACAACATCCGCAACAAGATGGCCATCTATCTTAGGAAGAAAGGTCTTCTTACAGAACCAAGAAGAAGGGCTCTTATAAGATTCGGGAACTCAGTGAAAAGTTTGGTATCGAGGAAACAAAATATCTTCGAAGGGTTGAATATAAGATATTTCGGTCCGATTGACGGCCACGATGTAGTGAAACTTGTAAAAGTGCTTAAAGAAATCAAGGATATGCATGGACCACGTTTGCTACATTTATTCACGAAAAAGGGTAAAGGTTATCAACCAGCGGAAGAAGATCCGACACTTTGGCACGCACCCGGCAGATTCGATCCTGACACCGGCGAAAGAATAGTAAAGGATGAGAAAATCCATATTCCTTTATGGCAAGAAGTGTTTGGAGAAACGGTGGTGGAACTTGCACACAAGGATGAAAGAATTGTGGGAGTGACAGCGGCGATGCCAACCGGGACATCTCTTAATTTTCTGGTAGAAAAAATGCCGGAAAGAGCCTTTGATGTTGGAATCTCGGAGGGTCATGCCGTCACTTTTGCCGGAGGCATGGCAGCTGCCGGGAAACGTCCCTTTGTAGCCATTTATTCCTCATTCCTTCAGCGTGCTTACGATAATATTATTCATGACGTAGCCATTCAGGGATTACCGGTCACATTCTGTATAGACCGTGCAGGCCTTGTAGGTGAGGATGGTGTGACTCACCATGGATTTTTCGATCTCCCTTACCTGGCATGTGTACCAGGACTTTCAGTTGCATCTCCTGCAGATGCGGAAACTTTGAGAAACCTCATGAACACGTCTCTATCAATGAATTCTCCTTTGGCCATACGATATCCAAGGGGCAAAAGCAACATTTATGATCCTAAAGAGAAAATGAGAGTGTTGGAACCGGGTAAAGGAAGATTGGCACGAGAGGGAAAAAATGCCAAAGCAGCTATTTTATCCATCGGTCCCATAATCAAGAATGCCATAGAAGCTGCTGACCAACTTTCGAAAGAAGGTATAGAGGTAGATATTTATGACATGATATGGATGAAACCCTTGGATTTGGATCTTATTAAAATGATTTCAGAGAAATATTCCTATATCGTGACTCTTGAAGATGGCGTATTGGCCGGAGGATTCGGTTCATATATCAATGACTTTATCAAAGAATTGCCTAAACGACCGGAAATTAAGAATTTAGGCATCCCTGATGAATGGATTATGCACGGAAGCATACCACAACTCCAAGCCAAATGTGGATACGACGCCAAAGGAATTGAAAAAACCATCAAAGATCTTTTAAATTCTAAATCATAAACTCTAAATACCTATATCCTATAAATGAAAATTGTAATTGCCGGGGCCGGCGAGGTTGGAACTCACCTTGCAAAACTTCTCTCAAACGAAGAGCAGGACATCATTCTGCTCGATAGTGACCAGAGCCGGCTTGACGTTATTAACGACAATTACAATCTGATGACCTGGAACGGCTCAACATCCTCTTTTGAAACTTTAAGGGATGTAGGCGTGGCAAGTTCCGATCTTTACATAGCCGTCACACCTTTTGAAACACGCAATATCACCTCATGTGCCATAGCCAAACGTCTCGGTGCAAAAAAGACCATGGCAAGGATTGACAACCATGAATTCCTTAAAGATAAGAACGGCCGGATACTAAAAGACATTGGTGTAGACAATTTAATTTATCCGGAGGATCTTGCCGCCGATGAGATAGCCAGGTCATTGGCCCATAACTGGGCAAGTTACTGGGGTGAACTTCACGATGGTAAATTATTGTT
Organism: Muribaculaceae bacterium; assembly: GCA_022510405.1. GTDB lineage: Bacteria > Bacteroidota > Bacteroidia > Bacteroidales > Muribaculaceae > Lepagella. The sequence goes on from JAFLTP010000018.1 coordinate 12,914, forward strand.
GATAGGAGTAAGGCTCCATAATGACAATGCGCTTATCAATCATAAATTAAGAGATTTGCCTGTCAAGACACATGATTTTCATGTGGCCGCCATAAAAAGGAACAACTCTACCATTATCCCCGGCGGAAACGATGAAATACTTTATGATGATACGGTCTATTTCATCACTACTCCCCCATTCGTTCAGGAAGTGATGGAACTTTGCGGTAAGAAAAAAAGAGTTATCCGCAAAGCCTTGATCGTAGGAGGGTCAAGAATCACTGTGCGGTTTGCCACAAGATTTCATGATAAATATCATATAAAGATAATTGACAATGACAGAGAGCATTGTGAGGAGATGGCAACCATGCTTCCGGATTGTGAAATAGTATTGGGAGACGGAAGAGATGTGGAGGTATTAAAGGAAAATGATGTGGACCAATATGATGCCTTCCTTTCTTTGACAGATTCATCGGAAACCAACATTCTCACATGCATGTCGGCAAAAGAATTTGGAGTCCCTAAAACAGTAGCTGATGTAGAGAACTTACAATTTGTAAGTCAGGCCGAGAATCTCAATATAGGCACCATAATTAATAAAAAGATACTTGCATCGAGTCATATTTTCCAAATCTTGCTTGATGCGGACGCCAGCACAGCAAAATGTCTTGCCCTTGCGGATGCTGAAGTGGCGGAAATGTTGGTAAGACCGGGAGCTAAAATTACCAAAGCGTTGGTGAAAGACCTTCGGTTGCCACCTGGCATGACTTTAGCCGCTATGGTAAGGGATAATCAAGTCACACTCGTCGGGGGTAATACAAAAATAGAGCCCGGTGATTTTGTAGTGGTATTCTGTTTGAACGGAACCATCTCCAAGCTTGAGAAGTGGTTCCATTGATATTCTGTTATGGCCGATAGGGGAAAAAGGGCATATATCAATTTCCGAATGCTGTTGCGTGTCATCGGCTGGCTTCTAACCATTGAAGCCTTCTTTATGCTTGCCCCTTGCATTGTCGGTTTTATCTACGATGAACACAGTGGACTGCGATTCCTGATATGTATAGGAATCTCTTTGCTGTCTGGTATGGGAATGGTTTCCTTAAAACCTAAAAGCAAAGAAATGGGTAAAAGGGAAGCGATAATGCTGACAGGCTTGACATGGGTAGTGCTATCAGCCTTTGGAATGCTTCCTTTTCTTTTTTGCGGAACCCATATGTCTGTTACTGATGCTTTTTTTGAGACCATGAGCGGTTTTACCACTACCGGAGCCTCAGTATTAGACACCCTCCATGGGGTGCCACATTCAATACTTCTTTGGAGATGTGTGGTGCAATGGATCGGAGGTTTGGGTATCATCCTCTTCACATTGGCCGTTCTTCCCATGCTGAATTATCAAGGAGGTATCCAATTGTTTAATGCCGAAGTTACAGGTATTACTCATGATAAACTAAGACCCAGGGTAAGTTTTACAGCCCAAAGTCTTTGGGGGGTTTACCTTATTTTAACTTTAATCTGCATCGGGCTCCTATGTTTTTCAGAACTTTCAATTTTCGATGCAGTATGCTATGGGCTTTCCACAATAAGTACGGGAGGATTCGCCACACAAGATGATTCCATTTCTGATTTAGGCAACCTTTATATAAAGATAGTCCTGATAGTGTTCATGTTTATGGGAGGAGTTAATTTTTCCTTCCTCTATAAACTTGTGACCGGTAAATTCAAGGAATTCTGGAGAAATGAAGTGATAAGGTGGTATGTGATACTTATTATAGTCTTTGCAGCTATTCTTGCCTTAAATGTTTTCTTGACAGGACTGATGGAAAATGTGGAAGATGTAACGATAGACCCACTTTTCCAGACAGTGTCGCTATTTTCTTCAACCGGTCTTGTAGAACCAGATTTCTATGACTGGGGAGCATTACCGATGGTGCTCTTGGTGATAATGATGTTGATGGGAGCATGTGCTGGAAGTACTTCCGGAGGTGCCAAGATTGACCGGTTTGTAATACTTTTCAAATTCATTAGAAATGAATTTCACAAGTTGATGCATCCAAACGCTATCACAACAGTGACATTGAACGGTAAAGGCACTCCCCCGCCAATTTTGATGAAAACATTGGCTTTTCTTTTCCTTTATATAGCTGTGATTGTGTTTGGAGGGACGCTATTAGTAATTATCGGCCTTCCACTTAAAGACAGTTTCTTTATTTCTCTTTCGGCGGTATCCAATACAGGTTTGGGAACTGATATAACGGGAATTAACGGTAATTTCGCTCTAATACCCAATGTAGCAAAATGGTTGGTTTCTTTTTTAATGTTGGTTGGTCGTCTTGAACTTTTCACCATCCTGATCCTCTTCTTCCCCTCCTTCTGGAGAAAATAACATTATTAAGTCCCAATCCTTAATAAATTACAATTCTGCTATATATAAAACTGCCGCATAATTATATTGCCGGTGCTCATCTTCATTTTCTCCTTTTATAGTTCTATTGACCTTAAATCTTCCATCTTCTATCTCAACATCTATATAAACATTAGGATCATAATCTGACACAAAAGTTTCAAGCGGATTATAATCCAGACGACCCAAATGATGTTCCCACCTTTGGATATTGGAAATAAATTTTTTTTGATTACGTGCTATTTGTCTTGCCTCTTCAAGAGTTGGCATTCGCCAGCTTCCTTTTCCTCGGGTTTTGGATTCTCCTTCCTTAGCATCAGGCCAGTTTGTTAATTTTTGAGTATAATAATAATCCACCATAAACCATTTTGATCCCAGTTTTATTACAAATCCCATAGGATCAAGCCTTGACTGAAGTTTTTCGCTTAGTGAATTATAAGTATCGTAGGTGATTACTGCAGTTTCCCACTCCTCATTATCAAAAAACACACAAGAACCCTCTTGAAGTTCATCTCCATAAATCATGGCATTTGCGATTGCTTTTTCTGCGGCCTCATCCAATGCTTTTTTTGCTTGAATCATTAAATCCCTATTATTATAAAAATTTTCCAATTTTTCCGCCGCATCTTCATTATCAGCAAGAAGGTTAAATTTCTTTATAGCCTTCTTTTTGCCCAGTTCTAAAGCACGTTCATAGCTTTTGGCAAATCTTCTAATCGCCATTTCGTAGTCATATCCACCTTTCCTGCATAAATAGTAATAACTCAAAGTGAGTTTACAAACATCTTCTTGACTTAATTCATCAAACTCATCCCAAGCTTCACTCGCATACCGTCCTACGTTTATTGCACCCATATCACCCATTGCAGCCCGATAAGCTAAATCAGCATCTTCGTTACCGCTACAACTTACTAAAACTAATGACAAGGTACCAAACAAAACAAACCAAATACTCTTCTTAAATATCGTATTCATTCTTCTAATTACAATCTTTAAAATCTCAGTTAATCTTATTTTAGGGATAAAATTTGGAAGGAATTGTTCAGGAGATTGAACAGAAGGATTCTCCCGGACAAGAGGGAGCCGGAATTCGTGATATATTTTATGGCTTCCGATGCTTGAATAGAAGCACAAAGGGCAGCTGCGGGTCCCATTACTCCTCCTAAAGAACAAGGAAGAAATCCGTCAGCAGAGGCTGTTCCAAAATATTCTTCGAAACGTGGATCTGAAGGAAGGAATGTCATTATTTGTCCTTCAAAATCTCTTACTCCTCCAATACAACAGGCTTTCCCTAATTTTGAGGAGACCTCTCCTGTCATTTTTTTGGATTCAGGATTGTCGGTGGCGTCAATTATAAAATCATAATCGCCAAAAATTTCATATGCTTTTTTCCCGGTTATAACCGAATTGTATATCCTGACACTCACATCAGGATTTAAATCCTCAATCCGGGAGGCAATAATATCAACTTTAGATTTACCCGCATCTTCAGTTGAAAAGAAAAATTGACGTTGAAGATTTGATATATCTATATTGTCATAATCAGAGATTCCTAACGTCCCTATTCCGGCACCAGCCAATTGCATAGCCACCATCGAACCGAGCGCCCCACAACCTACAATCATAACTTTAGAATTGCAAAGTTTTTGCTGGCCCTCCTTACCGATTTCAGGAACGGCTATCTGCCTCGCATATCTAATCCTAAGATCTTTTCCCATAAAGAACCTTTTCCGAAAGTCCAAAACTAACTTTACTTAACACTTATTGTTTATTGTTTTTACTTATTATTTAGTGTCAATTCCTTCGGAACATCAGCAAGATGCACATCGAGTTGAGGGAACGGAAAGTCAAGACCATTTTCCGGAAATTCTTTATAAAATCTCTCGGTCATGTCGAAGTAAAGACTCCAATAATTTTCATTATGGGTCCATGCCCTCACCACAAAGTTCACACTGCTGTCGGCCAATTCGGTTATGGCTACAAAGGGAGGACGGCTGACATCAAGATTTGTTGGTAGTTTTATGGTGGTTTTCTTTTGAATTTTTTTCTTCAGTTCCTCTTGTTTTCGGTTTTTACGATACCAAAGCCGTTTCCAAAAAGACAATTTTTCCTCCTCACAATCCGGATCATCAGGAGGGCAATCGTTTTCGGGTTCCTCTGCCTTTTGTTCAGACAACATCTTAGCTTTCCTTTTATCCATATCGGCCTGAAGAGTGTCGACCACTACCCTTTCATCACTTAAAAGAATCTTCATGAAAAGTTCTTTGGCTTTAACATAATCGCATCCGTAAGACAAACCAATTTTCCAATCCACCCTTCTGTATGCCTCAAAAGAATAGTTATTTATCGAACCTGTGGATAGGCCCCCGTTAGGTATAATAATGGTTTTATTGTCCACAGTATTGATAACGGTATGGAAAATTTGTATTTCTTTAACAGTACCTGCAAACCCCTGAGCTTCGATATAATCTCCCACCTTATAGGGTTTCAGGAGCAAAATGAGGACTCCACCGGCAAAATTCTGGAGAGTGCCGCTGAGGGCCATACCGATAGCCACACCGGCCGAAGCAAACAAAGCCAAAAAAGAACTTGTCTCAACTCCAAGAATTCCGACTATTGTTACGATAAGTATAAAGTATAGTACAATTCTTACCAGGGAAAGAACAAAAGTCATCAAAGAGGCATCCACCTCATTTGCAGTCATTATCTTTCTTACAACATCGAAAAGTTTTTTTATTACAAACTTTCCTATGTAAAAAACAAGGGCTGCTATAAGCAGCCTGAAAGAAAATTGTACGATACCGTTGGCAATCGAAGTGATTGCATCATCGAAACTTAAACCCTTTAAAGCATCCCAGGCCGTGTGGCCTTTGTCAGCTTTATCAGGAAGATCAACAATAGGTATGTCTTGCGTCTGTAGCATTTTTATTCAATTCAAAAAACAGCCTTGAACCAGTCTAATGATTTATAATATCTCTCTGCATCGGAATCATCTCCATCAAATGAATAAAGATGAGTAGAGATTCCGGAATAAGTCTCCGGATTAAGATAAAGTCTTAAAAGTCCACCATCCGTAGTGGCCTTATATAAAACACATTTATCCAACACTTCATTCCATTCCGATTCGGTAATCGGAGATCCGTTTTCTGAAGCCATAGCCTTTACATAATCTCCCAAATCATAGAAAGGACCGGTGGAGAATCGCGAGAATTTTACCAATGAAGATGAGGGGACGGAGGTGTAACCGAAAACAGATTTACAAAAATCGGCCAATGCTTCGATACCATTCATATCCACAACACCTACGGTGCCAAATGATGTGGAATAGTAATCATAAAAAGCCTTAGCAGCGATCACCAAATCTTCCTTATCACCATTCATATATGGGAGCACATATTGATATGGCAAACCGGAATCCAAGACTTCGGTAGGATATCCCACATAGTAATTACATTTATTCCTCAATTGATAGATAGACTCTATATTGCTCATGTAGCAAGAGTCAAACCAAATATAATCGAAAAGATGGTCGGGCAAAACATTTGCCAGAACATCAATATTCATATATTTATATTCATCATCCGCGACAGAAAGGTCTTGACCAAACCATGAAAGAGAAGGAAGGGTTTCTGTAATAGAGGTCGAAACCTCACTTGCGGCAGCAATGGCAGTGGAGGTAAGATCCGGTTGAGCACCGGTGCTGTGCGACCATAAAACGAGACCATATTTATCTGAGGGGAAGGTGTTGGTTACATAATTTATCACTTCTGTCATTCTTTGAGGATTAAGAGAGGCAACACCGTCGTTGTATTCCTTAACCGTTTCCCATATATAATCATTATTTTGGTTATCTTTGACAAGTTTCAACAGGTTGACATTACCAACTCTTGTATTGTCTTCCAAATATTTATACTGGGTTTCAAACACCAAAACATTGTACCGGTCAAGATCGATTTCCGGGGCTGCCATCAACATTTCATTCTTATCAGAGACAAGATTCCCGGTAAGGGAATTAGTGGCGACAGCATACACCAGAAGGGTTGATTTATAATTGCTCTTATCCTTTGGATTATTCGGGCCATCTGTACATCCTACAAAAGGCACAGACATTGCCATCACCGCCAAAGTGGTTATACCTGACTTTAAATATTTAAAAAAATTCATCTTCATCTTTTAAAGTGCAAAAATAAGGATTATAAGACCATATTTCATCAAAATTTAACGAATAAAATATATTAATATTGTTAAAATTTAAACTTAAACGATTGAAAAAGAAATTTATCTCCCTGTTTTCACAATTAATTGTTAAAATTAGCGTTTTTCGTTAAAAGAAATTAAACTTTAGCCTTAAATTATTGTTAAATAAATAGAACTAAAGTTTAAAACTAAATAATAAGAACCTTCAATTTGCAATGAAGAAATCCATTATTTGGCTTTTAACGACCGTGATGGCAATAACATTCGGCGCATTGCTATATTTCCAGATCATGTATCTGGAGAACATGGTGAAAATGCGTGACGCACAATTTTCGGAAATTGTGTTGAGATGTTTATCCTCCACCGGTTCTTATCTTGAAAAAAGAGAAACCATGCATTTCTTAGAAGAAGATATCGCTGTATTGGAATCCAGTCTCCTTGAGATGGACGACCACGGTTCCCGAAGATTGGGGCTATCAAACGCTGTGATAGATTCAATCTCGGGTATGATCAGAGAGCAATCTTCTGAATTAGGCATCAACGGCAATTTCAGTCAACCGATGTCTCGTCAACATCATATTGACAACATTGAGGGCAGATACCGGAATATGCAGCAGACACTCCGAGGCCAATATCTTTATCAAAAAGAACTCTTGAACGAGGTGATCCTTGCAATCCTGAGAGATGCCGGAAAGCGGCCTGCAAGAGAAAGAGCCGACTCCACAATCATACGGGACTACCTCCGGAATGAACTCGAGTCGAGCGGATTGAACATGCCCTTTAATTTTTCTGTCACCAACGGACGAGGCCAGTTGATTTACACAACAAATATATATCAAAAGGAGTCGCCGAAGAATCTTTATTCACAGACTCTCTTCCCGAATACAGGTTATCCACTTCGTTTGAATGTGGAATTTCCTCAGAAGAACAAGTATATATTTTCATCGGTGAGATTTATTATCCCATCCCTGATATTCACTCTTATACTTTTGATTGTGTTTCTTTACACCATCATAATTGCCTTCCGTCAGAAGAAACTTTCGGAGATAAAGACCGATTTTATACATAATATGACCCATGAACTGAAGACACCTATTTCTACCATCTCCTTGGCATCCCAGATGCTTAATGATGCGTCGGTGAGAAAATCCGAAGCGTCTTTGAACAGGTTGGCGGGAGTGATATCGGATGAAACCAAACGTCTGCAGTTCCAGGTGGAGAAAGTGTTGCAGATGTCTGTGTTCGAAAACTCAACAGCTTCTATGAAACTTTCCGAGGTGGATGCGAATTCTGTGATACAGAATGTGGTGGATACTTTTAAGATAAAGGTTGAAAAATTTGGTGGCACCATCACATGTAAATTGGATGCCGAGAACAGTCTTGTAAATGTGGATCAAATGCATTTCACCAATATAATCCACAATCTTTTGGACAATGCTGTAAAATATAGGGATGATGACCGTGCTCCAATACTGTCAATCACTACACAAGATATAAACGAAACAACTTTGCAGATAAAATTCCACGACAACGGAATCGGTATACGCAAGGATGACTTAAAAAGAATTTTTGACAAATTCTATAGAGTTCCCACAGGCAACCGACATGATGTCAAAGGCTTCGGACTCGGTTTGGCTTATGTCAAGAAGATGGTGGAAATTTTCCACGGCACTATATCAGCGGAAAGTGAATATGGGAAAGGTTCAACATTCATTATAAACCTTCCCCTTTCAGAATAACTTTAAACTTAAACTTACAAATCACAACTCAAAACTAAAAAAATTCACGATTATGGAAGATAAAGTAAAAATTCTCTTATGCGAAGACGATGAAAACTTGGGAATGCTTCTTCGCGAATTCCTTCAGGCAAAGGGTTTCAATGCCGACTTGTGTTCAGACGGTGAAAAAGGGTATAAAGAATTCCTGAAAGGTAAGTATGACCTTTGTGTTCTCGATGTAATGATGCCTAAGAAAGATGGATTTACATTGGCACAAGAAATCAGAAATGTCAACAGCGACATTCCAATCATATTCCTCACTGCAAAGAATCTGAAAGAAGATATACTCGAAGGTTTCAAGATCGGTGCCGACGACTATATCACCAAACCATTCTCAATGGAGGAACTGGTTTTCAGAATCGGAGCAATCTTGAGAAGAGTGAAGGGCAAGAAAGACAAGGAAATCACCCTTTACAAAATTGGAAGATACACGTTCGATACCCAAAAACAAGTGTTGATATCCAAAGACAAGACACAGAAACTGACAACAAAGGAATCGGAACTTTTGGCTCTCCTTTGCGCCCATGTGAATGAAATTCTTGAAAGGAATTTCGCATTGAAGACCATATGGATCGACGACAATTACTTCAATGCCAGAAGTATGGACGTCTATATCACAAAATTGAGGAAACTCCTGAAAGATGATCCCAACATCGAGATTATAAACATACACGGGAAGGGTTATAAATTGATAGCACCGGATAACAAAGAACCACAAGAAGTGACAGTATAAATGAAAATACTTTATTTTCTATACCATTGGTTGATCGCTGTGCCACTTTTCATAGTGGCCACAGCGTTAACCGCCATTATCACCAGTATCGGTGCAATCTTGTTTAGTGTAGACTTTTGGGGATATTGGCCTCCACACTATTGGTCGAAATTCTCATGCTGGGTATTCCTTATTCATGTAAAAGTGGTAGGAAAGGAAAATATCGACAAAAAGACTTCATATATATTTGTGGCCAACCATCAAGGAGCATTCGATATCTTTACCATCTACGGGTTCCTGGGACATAATTTCAAATGGCTGATGAAAAAGAGTCTTGAAAAGATCTTTCTCGTGGGAGCGGCCTGTAAGAATGCAAAGCATATTTTTGTTGATGATTCAAATCTAAGGGCCATAAAAGACACTATCGGAGAGGCTGAAAAGACACTTCAAGGAGGCATGTCGCTTGTTATTTTTCCGGAAGGAAGCAGATCTTGGGACGGGAAGATGATTCCTTTTAAACGAGGGGCCTTCATGCTTGCAGCCGAATTCAACCGTCCTGTCGTGCCGGTGACTATCGAGGGAAGTTTCTCAAAAATGCCTCGTTTTGCAAAGCAGGTATCTCCCGGTTTGATAACCCTTACAATCCACAAGCCTATATATCCAGGACCAAAAGGATTCAACACCAAGCAACTGATGGTTCAGTGCCGCGAAGATATTGAATCAGCACTAAAAGAAGAGAACAAGGGAGAAAGCCTTGGATATAGGGATAAGTGATTATAGATTAAAGTGAAGGGAGATTCTCACGCCGCTATGGTCTACACCTGGAACATCCCTATATGTGAGTCTCCAGACATAGTCCACTCTTAAGACAGTAAGAATATTATCTATACCCACTCCTACTTCCATGTAAGGAGTGGTTTTCATTTTTGCGGCATGTGCCTCAACCGGGAATTCAAGTATGTTCTTATTGAATCTCGGATTGTTTTTGTTGCTCAAAGTTCCCATGAGTCCTTTGAACGTCACAACTTCCCTGAGTTTTAATTTATTGATGCCCGGGATACGGTTGAAAAGAATACCGTTACCAAAATATGTCAAATCAAGCGCACCATAAGCGTCGTTGGCAAACTCCATAGGATCCATCAAGGAATAACTTTCAGGCTGGATTGTATAAGACAGGTTGGCGTTAGCCCACAATAAGGAAGGGAAATAAACAGTGCTCCACACTTTCCCGGCTTTGGCAAGTACATCCATATAACCGAATGCGGAAAACCAAAAACGTTTTTGAAGCGATATCTCAGTTATGTTGGTGGTATATGAGGCTCCGAAAAGTCCTTTTGGACCAAATTCGTGTGTCAATCTAATAACCCAAGGATCCATATTGACTGCATGTCTGTGAGAACGGCCCTGTATAAATTTCTCTCCTTTTGCCCATCTGATAGAGACATTGAAACTTCCTTGTCTTATGTAAGGCAACTGTGGGCCTGTACCCAAGATAAACGGCACATTGGGGGTGGATATCAATTGACTGTATTTACCACCGATTTCGAAAGAAAGGTTGTTGTTAAGTTCCAAAACATAACCGGCTCTGGCTATCTTTCTATCAACCCATAAATTATTAGTTTTCCTGGTGAGAGACAAAACTATATTATATGAATTAGTGAAAAGATACCTCTCCCCTATCAATTCGCTATCATATGTATAGGAGGCATAGATACCATTTCTCGGCCATTCATAGGCAAACCTCTTCTTCTTGGTGAATGAATATTCAACTGTTCCGCTATAACGCCAAAGTTTTGTTTTGGTAGCATATGCGACATAACCATTCAAAAATAAATGTGGATTCAAGGCAGCGGTTGTCATTGCTCCCAACCTAAATCTCCATCCCTGAGAAGAACTATAGCTCACCAAAGAATTTATTGGACCCAAATCAATTTTGCTTTTTGGTCTCCAGGTGCCCACATAACCGCTTTCCAAGAGTCCTACGACTTTTTCGCCCCAATAGAAAAGTTTATTTTTTCGCATTTCCTTGGTGATGTCGGTCATACGGTTTTCAGCAGGACCCAATGGCACCATTCTTTTTATATCCCAGAATTCTGCAGTGGCATCGATAGAGTCGGTGAGACTGAATTCTTTACCCAATTTATGATAATATGGTTTTAAATCTTCACGGGGTTCGTAACTGAAATTATCATATGCACTGGTTTTTCTTCCGTAGAATTCAGGAGTGCCCGGAATAATCCTGGCCTCTACCACAACGTCATCAAATGTCTTGTGATAATTTCCCAAGCTGTCTTTTTGGTAACTTTGGTTCACATAAAGATTCTGAAGATAATTGAGGTTTATATCCTTAGGGGTCCTCATTGTTATCCTACGGATAAACATTGACGTGTCGTTGGCCAACACATATATTTTACCGTTGAAACCCATCGATTGGGCATTATGGGGCGCAAATGAAAGTTCTATACATTCATCATTCCCGATATAGACGGTATCTGTAAGATAATATTTATAAAAATCGGGACCTATCGGAGACAAAGGACTTACAAAACGATTTGAAAGAAGATTGATGCTTGGAGAAAACACATCCACCTCTTTCAACACGTCTTCCAGCATGATTTTGATGTTATCTTGATTTAAAACCTCATCAAGACCGTTGGCTTTATATGCCAATATGATTTCTTTATCGGCCTTTGGTTCCTTGCTCACTATCCTTGTTGACAACTTTTCTTTAAAAGAAAGGTCAAGAAGTCGTGCTCCCGTAACAGGAGAAGTATCAACATAGTTTTCCAAGAACTTTGCTTGCTTTCCAAGGAAACCTTTCTCAAAAGTGCCATTGAAATTATTTATACCTAAAAGAGTTTTTTCGTATTTATCGTAACTATAGTAAGGTTGATTAGCCGGGTTATAATTTTTGGCTGTGTTTCTGAGACGATTTACGAAATCTACTGCGGGATTATTTTTCTTAGAGTATTTTTCTTTCTTTGGTTTGATATAAACTTCCTGCAATTCATGGGTTGTGGGAGCCATTCTAACGATAAGAACAGAATCAACAACTTCCAGAACAAATTCTTTGGGATTATAACCGGTATAAACAGATTCAAACGGTTGATTATTAAGATTTTCAGGAATAAACAATTTACCGTTTTCATCAGCCACAAAAGTTTTCTTCTTTCCTTCTTTAGTATAAACCGTGGCAAATGGAAGCAGTTCTCCTGTCACAGAATCTCGCACCTCCAAGGTGGTTTTGGCACCAAGAAGGAGTGGAAAAAAACTCAATATAATGATGATGAAATACTTCACAGTATTATTATTGCATGCAAAGTTACGCTATTTAATAACGTAAAAAAAGCAAATTTATGACATAAGAGGGCTATAAAATAAAAAACGGGAAGGCGGACCTCCGCAGGCTCACCTTCCCTAACAATCAACTAAATTTATTTACATGAGTAGCTTGTGAGTTGTAAGTTGTGAGTTTTAAGTTTTGAGTTGTTAGTTGTTAGTTGTAAGTTGTGGGTTTTAAGTTTTATGTTTTGAGTTGTTAGTTGTAAGTTGTAAGTTGTGGGTTTTAAGTTGTGAGTTGGGAGTCGTAAGTTGTGAGTTGGGAGTTGTGAGGACTTAAAACTTAAAACTTATAACCTAAAACATTTTTACTTTGGTTGGAGACGTATAGCAAAACCGCCTCCGGGTGCTATGTGTTGCTTCAATTTAGTCTTGCTCGTCACATCCTTAGTTGTGATTGTGTAAGCCTGGGGATTGGTTTCCCAATGTGCATCAGGTGCGTCGGCATAAATTGTAGCTACATATTTACTGCCTGCAGGCAAGAAAGAGAAATCTATCACTGCGTCCCTGGCATTGTCGTCGGTGATACCGGCCACATACCAATCGTCGGAATTTTTGTCAAGACGAGCCACTGTGATATACCTTGCAGGCTCAGCCTCAAGATATTTGGAATCTTTCCATTCCACAGGAACATCTTTTATAAACTGAAAAGCATCGGGGAATCTTTCATAATTTTCGGGAAGGTCTGCAGCCATTTGCATAGGAGACGGCATTGTGAGATATAGGGCCAACTGACGTGCAAGAGTGGTCATAGCCTTTCCGGTTTTACCTTCGCCATAGTAGCTCAAGTCTGTCTGGAATAGACCCGGGGTATAATCCATGGGACCGCCTTTCAAACGTGTAAAAGGCAGAATAGCTGTATGAGAAGGCGGGTTACCTCCCATAGATTCAAATTCTCCTCCACGGGCAGATTCCTGAGCCAACCAATTAGGATAAGTACGTATCAATCCGGTAGGTCTTGGAGCTTCGTGGCTGTCGATCATAATTTCATAATCTGCTGCTTTTTCAATCACATATTGTGCATGGTCGACCATATATTGCGAGGTGTGATGTTCCGAACGAGGAATGATCGCTCCTACATAACCGGTCTTCACAGCATCATAATTATTGTCTTTCATGAATTGGAAAGCTTTGTCGAGTTGACGCTCATAATCCATGGCGTTCGCGGCTGTTTCATGATGCATAATTAACTTCACGCCTTTCTCCTTGGCATAATCTCTAAGATAAGGAAGATCGAAATCGGGATAAGGTTTGTCGAAAAGGAACTGACGGTTTTTCCTGTAGCTACCCCAGTCTTCCCAACCTTCATTCCAACCTTCCACAAGCACTCCGTCGATACCATGTGCAGCGGCGAAATCGATATATTTCTTCACATTCTCAGTATTGGCCGGATGGCGCCCGTTGGGCTTAAGTTTGGTATAATCGGTGATACCCGGCTTTGCTCTGAAATCATCGGAATAAGCCCAAGTTTTCTCTTTCCCTGTGAACATTTCCCACCAAACGCCGATAAACTTCATCGGTTTGATCCAGGAAGTATCTTCGATTTTTGAGGGTTCGTTAAGGTTGAGAATCAATTGGGAAGCCAAAATTTCACGGGCATCATCACTTACAATGATAGTACGCCAAGGTGTATTGAAAGGAAGTTGTAGGTAACCTCTCACTCCGAGTTTGTCGGGTGTAAGATGAGCTTTCATACCATAATTGGCAGTATCAAGATCAAGTTGCATTGCCGGATAACCTATAAGGGCCGCTTCGTGCACATTGATGTAGAGGCCATCGTCAGACTTGGCAAGCAACGGAGTTTGCACTGCATTGGCAAGTTCCGGGGCCCATTGACTTTCTGAATGTCTTCCTTTTTTTGAATTCAATGCGTTTGGCATTTCAGAAAGTCTTGCCTCAGTAAACAGGAATTCATCGGTGTCATAATCACCCGGTATCGCCCAAAGGGTGTTATCAGCCGGGAAATTGAATTCTGTCACTTCGTCGAGAACGGCGAGATAATTGGCTTTGTCCTGGATCGGGAATTCATAACGGAAACCCATTCCATCGTCAAAGACACGGAAACACACTGTCATCAACAACCCGTCGGTATTTTCCATATTGACCGACAATTGGTTGTAATGATTCACAATATCTTGATATTCTCCCCACACTGGATGCCATGTTTCATTGAATGAAGCCGTATCAGTGCTAAGAATCTTGAAATTGTCGGTGAATTTTGCTTCTTTGGCTGCCAAACCGAGTTTACTGTCAACAATCACAGGTTTCCCTTTATAATTAAGATTGTAATAGGGTTGTCCCTGAGCATTTACATCAACATTAAGCAACAAATTGCCGTTGGGTGATTTAATGTCAGCAGCAAACACGGAAAGCGACAAACCAACAAATAAACTTATAAATAAAGATTTCTTCATATTAATTCATATAGATAGCGTAACCATAAGCACCAAGATTGATGGTGACGGGGATTTCGGAACTTGCACCGTTAATTAAATCTGTCATTTTGGTGTAGCGTAAGGACATTGGAGTGACATATTGCTGTTCACTTCCGCTGCAGTTCACAACAACCAGTACATTCTTGCTACCATTTGTCCAGGTAAAGGCCGAGATAGCCCCTGAAGAATAATCAGTCAAACTTCCGGCCCTTACATCTTTAGTGGCCTTGTAAGCATCATTGATAGCCTTATAAACCGGCGTAAGAACCTCATTGAATGATATGGTCTTATAGTTGAAGAAAGACTGAGTTCCCTTTAATCCTTCTGCATCCATACCGGAATAGATAAGAGGTGTACCGTTCAGCATACCTGTTAGAACATAAGCAGCGGGAAGAGCATCCAAAGCACCATAATAGGTATCTATAGCATTCTCCGACATAGTGTCGTGATTGAAAACATATCGAAGGATAGAATCACCTTCGGGCACTTCAGCCCAAGCATTCTGACCTTCTTGAACTATCGGAGCTGCTTTCCCTGATTTGAACGCTGTAGAAAGAGTTGGCGCGCTACCCCAGTCGTATATCATATCATAACCATAACTATAGAAACTATAGTTTGAAGACTCTGCCAAAAGGAGTATGTCACTCCTCATGGCCTTGAGATCTTTTGCAAGATCAGTCCAAAAACTTACGGGAATGTTTGGGGAATCCGCATAGTCGAAACGGAAACCATCAATATCAGCAGTAGTAATCCAATATTTTATAGCTTCAGACATACCAACAGCCACTTCAGGATTAGAATAATCCAGTTGAGCCACATCGTTCCAGTTTTGACCCGGAGGGGAAATGATCTGGCCGTTTTTCTGCATAAACCAATCGGGATGTTCGGTAATCCATGGATTATCCCACCCAGTATGGTTTGGCACCCAGTCGAGTAGTACTTTCAACCCTAAATTATGTGCGGATTTTACAAGATTCTGAAGATCTGCAATTGTTCCGTATTTGGGATTGATGGCATCATAATTCTTGATACTGTAAGGAGACCCGACAGATTTTTCAGAACTGGGCTCACACACCGGCATAATCCATACGATGTCACAACCCATATTTGCAATTCTCTGAAGGTTGGACGCCAGGGCATTCAGACAATTTTCCGTTCCAAAGAACCGAGGATTAGCCTCATAAACAACATATGCAGGAGACTTTGAAGATACCTCCGGTTTTGAGGGATTTTCGGGAGATGGATTAATGGGTTGGTCACCTCCATTGTCGCTATCCTTAGAACAGCCGGCAAACAACATGGCAGCCGCAGCTACGGCTGCCATGTATGATGTTAATTTATTTAGTCTTTTCATTCTTTAAATTTAACTCCTTCATCAGTTACCTCAAGATAGACATCCTGATTCAAAGTGATCGGGAAATTATCAAGTTGAACCTGATGGTTATTGTTGTTGAAAATCAAGTTATATGTGAGTCCGTTAGCAGGAGCAGGATATACCAGATATTCAACACCATTGACTGTTTCTGTTGTAGTGCTCACCAAACCCGGCCATCCACCGAACAGTTCCGGATTTCCATCGCTCCATGCATAAAGAGCTATTTCTTCCCAAGTTGTTTTGTTATCGGCGTAGATCTTAATATTGGGAGTCTCAAGGAAAGTGGCTTCTGTTGCTGTAACCTTGATAAACCAGTTCTGGTCAAGTGTTATCACCATATCTCCTTGTTCAATTTGAATGCCTGCATTATTATTGAAGATGAGATGTTCTGTTTCCCCTATGCCTTCAACAGTAAATACCAAGTATTCTATACCATCCAAAGTAATGGTTTCAGTTGAAGATTGGCCGGGCCATCCATTGAATATTTCAGAGTCACCCCAAGCATAGAGATAGAAGTTCTCCCAGCCTGTCTCATTCTGGATATAAATATTATATTGTGCGGAAGGACTCGGAGTGTCGGGTTCAGTAGGTTCATCCGGAACATTTCCGCCCGGTTGGAAGTCATCAGGATTTATTTCTGTAACACCACTTGAAGTGATTTCTACATACAAATTCCTATCAATTGTGAAATTAAAGTCAGGGAGTTGGCTGCCGTTATCATTATTATTGAAGATAAGGTTTTCATTAAGTCCTGTGTTAGCCTCACCAAAGTCGAAATATACATAACCTATTCCGTTTATCACAACTGTACCTGTAGGTTGCATACCGGGCCAACCACCATTCAGGTCGTTTACATCTCCCCACATATAGAGGGCGAGAGAATCCCAACCGGTGCTGTCATATACAAATACTGCATAACCATCATGCGTGATAGATGCATTCGGGTCTATTTCCACCGCACCGTCAGCAGTGAGTTCGAAGTAGTAATCCTTGTTAAGAGTTACGTTATAATCCGGAAGTTGGCTGCCATTATTGTTATTGTTGAAGATAAGATTAAGATTCAAACCTTCATTGTCTGCTCCTGTATCAAAATATTGATAAGTCACACCGTTGAGTTCAACTTTTCCTGTTACGCCAATACCGGGCCAGCCACCAAATGCTTCGGCATCACCCCAAGCATAGAGTGCAAGATCTGTCCATCCTGTATTGTTGATTACATAGATTGCATAACCATCATGTTCCACATCGTCAGGATTTTCAGGAGTATTGAAACTGTCTTCCCAATAATCTATAAAGACATTAAGACGTTGACCAAGCGCAGGATAATCATAATGCCACAAAATATTACCTTCCAAGTCAACTTCCGGGCCGCTTTGAATATTATAGAAGGAATACCCATCGGCTAAAGTTTTGCCATTTACAAAACTGTTAGGATTAAGATAGATACCGAATTTTGCAGGAACTCCTGTCTGAGGATTTCCTCTTTGCAGAAGCCATTCCGGATTGCCGATTGCTTCTTCACCTCCGTTAAAATCACCATAGATATAAATCTGGTCGTTGATGCCGGTGCCATAAGGCACGATACCTTCGAGAAGCATCAATCCGTCTCTTGTCTCAAACTGAGGCAATTCAGAAGTCAGCACAATCGATTCCTCCTTACATCCTGTGAGCAATGCAAGACCAAGAAGCGCAGTGCCTAATATATTAAGTTTCTTCATTTTTTTTGTATTATAATAGTTTAATATATTTACTATTAGAATTAATATCCGGGGGTTTGGACTAAACCGGGGTTAACCATAAGTGCAGAATATGGCATAGGGAACCATTCATACTTACGATCGCGTTTAGCAGGCATTTCACGTTCGGGGTCGGTTGCACGACCGAAGAACCACCATTGACCTTGGGTAAATTTATCGAAACGACGTAGGTCGGTACGACGCCGACGGCCTTCATCCAAGAATTCAAGTCCCCATTCAGAGAGAACCCAATCCAAATCGAAATTATCGAAACCGGGACTAGGAGTCTCAACTTCATCCTTGTTTGTAAAATAACGCTGACGAACCTGATTAATCAACTCTTTGGCACCGTTACTGTCACCTGCACGCATTTTACATTCAGCCAAAGCATAATAAGCTTCTGCAAGGCGGAATTCAACCTGAGCTGCATCACGCCAATCTACACCTGCTGTGGAGGGTAACATAGGATATCTGATTAAACGATAGCCTGAATTGGTCTGACCCCATCTTGGAGACATTACAGGTTCCAATTCATGACCGATTCCAAGGAATGTTCCAACCTGATCGGTGTAATAGAGAGGAACATTTTCAAGGTCTGCGTCAGCCATATATACTTCTCCCGAAATATATTCATACTGCTGTCCGATCAAGAACAAGCCCTCCCAATTACCTGCAGCGTCAGAATGGAAAGGTTGTCTCCTCACGTCATTCTCTTTCATTCTGTCAAATACTGCACCAAGTTTGTCACCATAATCATAAACAAAACTCTTAGAGCCTATGGAATAATCATTAGTTGCAGATATTGTGCCTGTATTGTCATGAGAGGGAACCACAATCACACAATTCCATCCGGATTGGTCGGTTGAATATCCGCAATCAAATATTAAAGTATAGTCTGACGATGGCAAACCCGGGGTATTTCTATTATTATTAGTCCACCAAGATACATCTTGAGCAAAAGCAAACACAATTTCAGGGCAAGTTAAATTGTCAACTTCATAAATCTTACGATAATCAGGCGCCAAGGAATAAGTGCCATAGACACCATTAATAATGTCTTGTGCTAATGCTGCACATTCATTGAAACGATCAACTCCTGTCCATACTTGGGAATTAAGAAGAAGTCTCATTTTGAGCATACGGTTCATTCCTTGATTACAATGAGTACGGGTGCTTCCAAGTCCATCTTCCTTATTCAAAGCAGAATAAGTGTCATCCAGTTCATCTGCTATAAAATTCCAAATGAGTTGACATCCTTCCTCAAAATTAGCCCCTGCAACAGAGCCGGGCACCTCAGTGGAATTACCTGCTGTGAAAAGAGGAAGTGACCCGCCCCATAGTTCAAAATTATTATAATATGCCCACGCACGCATAGTTCTAACTTCGGCCACATATGAATCAAACGAGGCCTGAGTCATTCCCAGAGAACCCGGATCTATATTATTAAGATCGGCTAAAAGATTATTACAAAGGCCGATACATGTCCAAGCCTTTTGCCAAGCTTGTTCGATAATTACAGAGTTTGCTGTCCAGGTTTGTGTTGATAGCACAAATTTTTGAGCATCATCATATCCCCATTGTCCTCCGTTCCATGTACGCCATGCTATTTGGTCGGCAGAGAACTCATTTAAGTACCAGAAATACTCCAAGAAGCCACTCATAGCATTAGAATATATGGAAGCCACGGCACCTGCCACGCTTGATTCATCCACATAAAAATTCGATGCATCAATTTGCTGGAAAGTCTTTTCATCCAGATTGGTACAACTCGTGGCTGAAACGGCCATAAGAGCAACCGATGCTGACGCAAAGCAGATTTTCTTAATTTTATTTATAGTTTTCATACTTTATTCTTTCGATGGTATTATTAACGGAAACGCACTGTTACACCTAAACTAAGTTGAGTAGCCTGTGGATAAGCGTTTGAACTGTCTACACCAGGAGTCAAGCCGGTGGAGGGTACTGCAGATGGATCTGTCCCTTTGTACTTGGTTAATGTAAACAAGTTCTTTGCTGAAACATAGATACGTAATGAATCCAAGAGCCTGCGGTTCTTTATTGGGAATGTATAACCCAATGTTACATTTTCAAGTTTGAAATAGTCACCCTTTTCAAGGAAGTAGGATGTAACAACACCCGGACTGTACCATAATTCCTGATCTTTACCGTAGGCACTGCGAAGTAAATTTGCACTACCACTTTGTTGCAGACCCATTCCGTAACGACGGGTGTTATAGATATCGAAACCAAAGGCACCTGTGAACATGAGGCTGAGGTCCCAACCTTTCCAAGTGAGGTTGTTGCTCCATGTCAAGAAATGTTCCGGAGCACCATTACCGATATATCTCTTGTCATCCGGATTTGCAGAGGCAACAGGAATTGCCTCTCCATCCTTATTATAAACGAGCATTGTGTGGTCTTCAGTCACACCGGCATATTCATAGCCATAGAATTGTGCGACTTTGCCCCCTTCTTCGACTCGGAAAAGAGTTTCACTGGAACCGATACCACCTGTTTGGTAAAGGTCAAGATAGGCAGCCTGATAAACATCATTAGAAAGTTTAGTCAATTTGGTAGTTCCATAAGAATAGTTCACTCCCATAGTCCATTTCACCGGAGTGTTCCAAAGGATATCACCATTGACTGCCAATTCAATACCTTGGTTACGTATAGTACCTACGTTAACCAGAATATCAGGATAAACAAAAGGTGGTTGCGGAGCTGTATAATTATAAAGGAGGTCTTTTGACTGACGGTCGAAGTATTCGATTGATCCATAAATACGGTTCCACAACATGAAATCAACGCCTACATTATAACTTATAAGTTTTTCCCAACTTAACAATGAGTTTGCATTTACTGAAGGAGCAAATCCTGTTGTCCAATTGCCATTCATGAAATAACTGCCATTACTGGTATAAGTGGCTAATGACATGTAGGGAGAGTCGGGCTGACGACCAGTCTGACCATAAGAGAAACGTGGTTTCAGACTTTGCACCACTTGCACCTGATCCTTTAGGAAAGGTGCCTGCGCCATTTCCCATGCAATAGATGCAGCAGGGAAGGCACCCCATTTTCTGTCTGCTCCAAATTTTGAAGAACCTTCATAACGTAGAGATGCCGAGGCGATTATCATACTCTTCCAGGCATAATTTACACGGCCAAGAAAACCGATAAGAGTATTTTGATTGGCATTACTCCACATTTTTGCTTTTCCATCATTCAACCAAGTTCCGGCACCTATATTGTTCCAAAGTGGTTGATCAAATGTAAAATTATAGTTCTGTTCCCCCATTTGGTTCCAGTCACTTCTTTCATAAGAGTATGCTACAACTGCATCCACACGATTATCATCATTTTGGAATGTGTAGTTACCTAACCATTCAATACGGTTGGTCCAATTCTTCTCATACTGAAGGTAAGCCTGTCCACTGTATCCGCCCCAATAGGATTCGTTTGAATCTGCCGGATAGTACTTCTCTTGCTTGAAATCATGATATGTGTAAGAATATTGCAACGTGGTACTTAAAGTATTGTGGTCATTACTAAAGATGTTATAACGCACATCAGCCGTTCCAAGAATATAGTTCTGGATACCTTTTGAAGTTGGCACGGTCATCATGTTAACCGGGTTGGTAGCTCCCGTCACATCAGTCGGCTGATACCAGGTGCCGTCTGGATTATAAACCGGCATTGATGGATTCATAGATAAAGCCCTGTCGAAATAGTCTCCAACCTTATAATTTTCATTAGACTTACGAGCATTAAGAGTGAAGGTGAATTTCAGGTGATTGTCAAGAGTATTTACTGACACGGCAGAACGTGCTCCAAATTCCTCTCTCTTGCTCTTGATGTCAAGACCATTAGCATTCTTATAGTTTACGGAAGCGGTGTAGTATCCGCCGTTTGCAAGACCACCTTCAATACCTACATATTGGTTGGTGTCATAATTAACATTCCGGGTAATCAGATCATACCAGTCAGTGTTATACCCGAAGTCATGGCCTCGGCGAGCCCTTCTCCATTCTTCCGGAGATAACACTTCCGGTTTGCCCTTTGCAACACCCATGGCTATGTAGGAATCGTAAGTTACTGTGGCCTTACCAGCCTCGCCAGATCCTTTCTTTGTAGTAATAAGGATGACACCGTTTGCACCACGGGTACCATAGATCGCGGCTGATGAAGCATCTTTCAAAACAGATATAGATTCTATATCCTGCGGTGCTATGGTCTTAATATCGGCACCAGGCACACCGTCCACTACAACAAGAGGCCCATTACCTGCATTGATTGATGTTGCACCACGAACCTGAATATCGGCTCCTCCGTTGGGGTCGGCAGATGCAGTACTTGAGACGTTAAGACCGGCAACTTTACCTGTAAGCATTTCCATCGGTGAGTTGACAGCACCCTTCATAAAGTCGTCGCTGTTAACCTGAACGATAGAACTTGACACCTCTTTACGGGAGATAGAACCATAACCGATCACCACGAGTTCATCGAGGAGCTCAGTGTCTTCGCTCATTATCACATCAATAGTGGTTCTACCTTTCACACTTTCCTCTAATGAACCGAAGCCCACATAGCTAAAAATCAAGGTACCATTAGCAGGGACATTGGATAATACATAATTACCGTCGATATCGGTTGCAGTACCTTTGGTTTGGTCTCCTTTAACGGAAACACTTACACCAATCAGCACCTCGCCCGTGGCGTCGGTAACCGTTCCCGAAACTGTCACATTCTGTGCCCATGCACACAATGGCAGCAGCGCGGCAAACAACGCGGTGACTATACCTCGCTTTGCCTTCAGAAATTTAGTAAGTTTTTTCATGAAATGGTTATTGAATTAAGATTGTTGAGTTTTCTTGGCTTGAGTCTTTCAATTTTTGACTCCTTTGAACTGAGTTTTTCAATTTATGTTCCCAAAATTAAGATACAATATTAAATTGTCAACCCATTGTAAAAAAAATCTAAATGTTATCAAAATTTAGTTTATTGTATATCAGAAAATTACTATAACAATAACTCCTAAAAAATCTAAATCCTTTCAATGTTTGCAGCTCTATAGATTCGCACGTTATGGGAGTTTTTGTCCTCACTCTTTAATTATTTTTCATCACCCTGTATAAATATGTTTACATAATGTCATCCGGGTCTCGTTTCATCAGGAGTATCTTTTTTGTGTTTTGCCGATCCATGCCTGATTGTTAATTTTTTTATCAACTATTTATGTCTAATTTTTAGAGAATTACATTATTCTTTATAAATTTGCGTTATATAACTGAAAGACACAATCTAATACTCGATGCATAAACATCTACCAAACAACATCAACTTTCAAAAGATAAAAGATCTTAAGTTAAGCGATATAAAGGCCATGTCGGCCAACATAAAACATATCCACCTGAAATGGTGGCAATGGGTTTTAATCGTTTTCCTGTTTTTAATAATAGCCGGAGGGATAGTTTGGATCTGTCTTCCAAAGCCCGTTGAACCGGAATACCCGGTTGTGGCAATAGAAACTGTAGAGACTGATAATGTAAGCATTTATGGAGAGTATGTAGGAAGAGTCAACGCCCAACAGTTTGTGGAAGTGAGAGCCCGAGTGGAGGGTTATCTTGAAAAGATGCTCTTCGATGAAGGCACCTATGTGGAAAAGGGCCAAACCTTGTTTATCATCGACCCTTTGCTTTACAAAGCTAATGTGGAAAGTGCAAAAGCACGTCTCAACAAAGCCAAGGCACAGGCTCTAAAAGCAGAAAGAGATTTAAATAGAATAAAACCCTTATTTGAAGAGAACGCCGCGAGTCAACTTGACCTTGATAATGCAGTGGCAGCTTACGAAACATCCCACGCTGATGTAGTGATTGGAGAAGCTGACCTCACCCAAGCTGAAATGGTTTTGGGATACACCTCTGTAAAATCACCTATTTCAGGATTTATTTCCGAAAGAAACGTAGACATCGGCACATTAGTCGGCCCGGGCGGTAAATCATTGTTGGCTACGGTAGTAAAAACCGACACTGTAAGAATAGACTTCAGCATGACAGCGTTGGATTACCTCCGATCCAAAGATAGAAACGTCAATATCGGACAAAAGGACTCAACCAGGAACTGGGATTCCTACGTGACAGTGACATTGGCCGACGGAAGAGAATACCCCTATAAAGGTTTGGTGGACTTTGCAGACCCACAGGTTGATCCGCAAACCGGAACTTTCTCGGTGAGAGCAGAGATGCCCAATAAGGACAGAGAACTTCTTCCGGGGCAATTCACAAGAGTAAAGATGCTGCTGGATGTCAGGGAAAATGCCGTTGTGGCTCCTTCACGTGCCTTGGAAATTGAAAAAGGAGGCGCTTATATATATGTGGTGAGACCAGACAGTGTGGTTGAAAGAAGATATGTTGAAATAGGTCCTGAACTCGAAAACAACACCGTGATAGAACGAGGATTAGGAAAGGGAGAAAAAATAGTGGTGGAAGGATTCCACAAACTGAATCCCGGAATGAAGGTAAAACCCGTGATTTTATCGACTGATTCAATCGGAGCAAAGGAATGAAATCAGATTTCTTTATAGATCGACCCGTCTTCTCGATAGTCATATCCATTGTGATAGTGATTGTCGGCGTGATAGGCCTCACCTTGTTACCGATTGACCAATATCCAGATATTGTTCCTCCATCCGTAAAAATATCGGCATCATATCCGGGTGCTGACGCTCAGACAGTGACTCAGGCAGTCGCAACACCGATAGAACAGGAATTGAACGGCTCCCCCGGAATGCTATATATGGAATCCACAAGTTCCAATTCAGGAGCCTACAATGCATCAATCACCTTTGAAATCGGAACCGATCCCGATATCGCGGCAGTGGAAATTCAAAACAGGGTGAAGAAAGCCGAGGCACGACTTCCGGCCGAAGTGGTGAAAAACGGTATCTCCGTAGAGAAAGAGGCATCAAGCAGATTGATGACCATCACCCTACTTTCCAGCGATCCCAAATTTGATGAAATCTATCTCTCCAACTATTCCACTCTGAATGTGCTGGATATGTTGCGTCGAATCCCCGGTGTAGGAAGTGTCACCAACGTGGGCAGCCGTTATTACGCCATGCAGATATGGGTACAACCCGACAAGTTGGCTGATATGGGTATTACAGTCAAAGATCTGCAAAACGCATTACAAGACCAAAACCGTGAATCGGCAGCCGGTGTGTTTGGACAGGCACCAATGGAAGGAATTGATGTGACTATACCTATCACGGCCAGGGGCAGACTTTCAACAGTAGATGAATTCGAACAGATAGTGGTGAGAGCAAATCCCGACGGATCAATCATTCGTCTTAAGGATGTGGCCAGAATATCCCTTGAAGCACAATCTTACAATACTGAAAGTGGTATAAACGGTGAGAATGCCGCGGTTATGAATATCAATCTATTGCCGGGAGCCAATGCCATAGATGTCTCAAAAAGAGTGAGACAAGAGATGAAAGATCTGAGCAAAAATTTCCCTGAAGGAATCACCTACGATATACCATTTGATGTTACGACCTATATTTCGGAATCCATTTACCACGTATACCGTACTCTTTTTGAAGCTGTTATTCTGGTCATCATAGTTGTGTTCTTCTCCTTGCAAAGCTGGAGAGCCACAGTTATTCCAATGGTTGCTGTTCCAATTTCTTTGGTTGGAACTTTCGGAGTGATGTTGCTTTTTGGATTCTCATTGAATATGCTCACCTTGCTCGGTTTGATCCTCGCCATCGGTATTGTGGTGGATGATGCAATCGTGGTGGTTGAAAATGTCGACAGGGTGATGCGGCAAGAAAAATTGTCACCACGTGATGCCACCAAGAAAGCCATGAGTAATTTGGGAGGAGCTTTAGTAGCGATGTCCTTGGTGCTGTGCGCAGTATTTGTACCAGTGAGTTTCCTATCAGGTATAACCGGGATGTTGTATCGGCAATTTACGGTTACCATAGTGGTTTCAGTTATTATTTCCACTATCGTGGCATTGACTTTAAGTCCGGTGATGTGTTCCTTGATGTTGAGACCGGAAACAAAGAAAAAACGCAAGATTTTCCGTAGAATCAACATCTGGCTTGCCAAAGGGAATAAAATGTACGCCAAACTTATCGTTAAAGCCCTCACGAGATCGAAAAGAGTCATCGCAGCTTTCGGAATGGTGCTTATTGCCATATGGCTATTCAACCGGTTCCTGCCCCAAAGTTTCATTCCACAGGAAGACCAGGGCTACTTCACCGTTGAACTTGAACTTCCCGAAGATGCCACCATTGAAAGAACGAGGAAAGTGACCGACCGTGCAATGGACTTTCTAATCAACGATCCCGATATAGATTACGTTTTGAACGTTACGGGTTCAAGTCCTCGTTTGGGCACCTCTCAGGCCCGTAGTCAGCTTACAGTTATCTTGAAACCTTGGGAGGAAAGGAAAAGCTCTATCGATAAGATTACAGAGAGAGTGAAGAAGGAAATATCACAATATCCTGAAAGCAAAGTGTATATATCCCAACCTGCAGTGATACCGGGATTGGGAGAATCCGGAGGATTTTCATTTGCATTGGAAGCCCGAGGAGACGCCACCTATTCAGATGTTCAAGCAGCTGCGGACACATTGATGTATTATGCGCGAAGACGACCCGAATTGACCAGTATGGCTTCATCAATGCAGAACGACATACCACAATTGTATTTTGATGTTGACAGAGACAAGGCAAGACTTCAAGGTGTACAGATGTCGGATATTTTCACCACCATGAAGACCTTCACAGGTTCGGTGTATGTGAACGACTTCAATTTGTTCAACCGTATTTACAGGGTGTATATCCAGGCTGAAGCCCCTTACAGGGCAAGGAAAGAAAATTTAGGATTGTTCTATGTGAAAGGCACCGGAGGTAAAATGATACCTATATCCTCTTTAGGATACACCAACTATACAGCCGGACCGGGAACCATCAAAAGGTTCAATATGTTCACCTCAGCCCCGTTTACCGGTGAAGCAGCCCACGGCTACAGTTCCGGACAAGCAATGAATGCGATAGAGGAAATTGTGGAGGAACACCTCCCGGACAATATCAGGATAGAATGGAGCGGCCTCTCCTATCAAGAAAAACGAGCCAGCGGAAAGACCGGATTGGTATTAGGACTGGCTTTCATATTCGTTTTCCTGTTCCTGGCTGCCCAATATGAAAGTTGGACTATCCCTATAGCAGTGTTGCTCACGTTACCGATTGCCTGTGTGGGTGCATACGTCGGCATATGGTTGCTGGGCCTCGAAAACAATATCTATTTCCAGATCGGATTGGTTATGTTGATTGGTCTTGCGGCCCGAAACGCTATCCTGATTGTGGAATTCGCAAAGGAAGAGATGGACAAAGGAAAGGATGTTGTGGGAGCAGCCCTTACTGCAGCCCATCTGAGGTTCCGACCCATAGTAATGACATCATTGGCGTTCATTTTAGGACTCATTCCTTTGGTGATAGCCTCAGGACCGGGTTCAGTGAGCCGTCAGGGTATAGGAACAGGAGTCTTTTTCGGTATGGTGACTGCCATCACAGCGGGAATAATATTCGTGCCTTTCTCCTTTGTATGGATTTATAGGATCCAGAATTATGTAAAGACAAGAAAAAAGAAATGAAATTATTTTATAAATGTCTTTTCTTATTGACCGTATTGGGTTTTGCGGGATGCTCCGGAGTTAAGAATCTCACAAAACCCGATATACAAGTCCCATATATATTGGCTGATGGAGAGCCTCTGGATTCCCTCACAATAGCCGACTTAGGATGGTGGGAGTTTTATGGCGACGACTATTTGAAGGATATAATAAAACGGGTTTTGACTGATAATAAGAACCTCCTTATGGCGGCGGAAAGAGTGGAACAAGCCAAATACCTCTATAAGGTTGACAATGCGAGTCTCTTTCCGGAACTCTCATTCCGTCTGCCATGGAATCATGAAACCAACCATTATTACAAAGAGCTGGATCTGATAGACCCGGAAATAGGTGTCAAGGCCACGATAAATTGGGAAGTGGACTTATTCGGCAGTCTAAGATGGAACAAAAAGAAATCACAAGCCCAGTATCAGGCATCATTAGACGATGAGAGAGCCATGAGAATGGTATTGGTGGCAGAAACGGCCAGCGCATATTTCCGTCTTGTGGCTCTGGATAATGAATTAGCCATTGTAAGGTCAACAATGGAAACCCGCGAGGAAGGAGTAAAACTTGCTAAACTTCGTTTTAACGGAGGTCTTACTTCAGAAACAGTGTATCAACAGGCACAAGTGCAATATGCCACGGCAGCAGCTCTAATCCCGAATCTGGAATACAATATAAAAGTGGCGGAAAACCAACTGTTGCTCTTGATGGGCTCATTGCCTGACGAGGAAGTAAAAAGGGCATCATCGCTAAAGGACAACACTTTGCCCGATAGAATTCCATTGGGTATTCCCTCCACCCTACTTGAAAGAAGACCTGACATAAAAGCCTCGGAAGAGAAATTGCAAGCAGCCGTGGCTAATGTGGGTTACACATATGCGAAGCGTTTCCCGTCACTCAATATAGAACTCACAGGCGGCCTCGAAGACAACGACTTCAAGAATCTTTTCCGTTCTCCCTTCAGTTATGTTGCTGAAAACTTTGTAGCACCACTTTTCGACTTCGGTAAGAGGAAAAACAGATATAAGGCAGCCATATCTGCCTACAATGAATCTCGTCTTTCATACGAATATAAAGTTTTACAGGCTTTCAATGAAGTAGACAACGCCCTTACGAGATATAATTCGGCCAGAAGAGCCGTGACAAAAGACACTGAACTCCTGGATGCAGCGGATAAATATCAGGAACTGACCTGGAAACAATATAGAGGGGGCACCATCAATTATATTGACGTGCTTGATGCCCAAAGAAGATATTTCGAAGCTCAAATAGCCAGAATGAATGCCATCCGAGATGAACATCTTGCGTTGGTGCAACTATATAAAGCCTTAGGTGGAGGATGGCAATTGGAATAAGAGATAGACTTTGGTAAACGGGGAAGTTCTTAAATCAGGAATTATAATCGACTTATATCTGCGACAAATCTTGTTCGAAAGTGTCAGGATTCAACGCTTTTTTCTTCATTTTCGACCGATAGGTATAGATAGTAGAAAGCGAGCACCTCAAAAAATTAGCAATCTTTTCGGAATCTGTAATTCCTATACGGATTAATGCAAAGACCCTCAATTCGGTATTCAACATCTCTTTAGGTTTGAGCTCTACCCTCTCTTCCGGTTTCAGTAAAGAATTGAATTTTTCAACAAAATTAGGGTACAGGTTTAAAACCGCTTCATCGAATTTTGAATAGAACTCCGCAAGTGTTTTGTTCTCAATATTCGCGGAGTCAATCTTCTTTCTTAAATTTTCGAAGTTTCCTTGCGCGGCTGCTACTTTAAGAGATTGCTGATACTGTTGAAGCGAAGAAATTGCCAATGAGCAATATTCCATGAATAAGATACCATATTCACCTTTCAAAGCATCGGAAGCCTGAAGTTCCTTATTTGTTTGATTCAATTGCTTATTGGCATTCGCAAGCTTTTCAGAAAGAGAGGATACTTCATCGAGCATCCCTTTGGTTTGCTTGTTGATAGCCCTGATTTTTCTAACTTGAATGATAGCCACAACGGCAATCAAAATAAACCCGAAAGCCAAAATGCTTATAAAGATTATGAAGAGACGCAACTGATGATTCAGCTTCTTCTGTTGGGCATTATACGACTCTCCGATTATAGGCAACATACGACTCGACTGCGCATTTCTCATTCGAGCAGCATAGAAATTGGCATCGGCAAAACTTTGACGAAGATATCTGTCAGCTCTTTCAAGATCCCCTTGTTCATAACATTCCGTGGCAAGAGCTCTCATCGCCATATTCTCTTTCACCGCACCTTTGATATCAGAAATAACACTTTGGCTTATGTAGTAATGATAATTTTTTTTGTCACCATTATTTTTATATGTATCAGCCAAAATTGATGCTAAAATGGAATAATTACGCTCCCCGGGCCTATATTTCTCCAGATGTTCTTTAAGCATCTTTTCCGCCACCGGGAAATTACCGTTTCTTGCCTCAGAAGCAGCTTGATTCACCACAAAGCTTATTGATGATGGAGGGGCAACCTGTCCCACAGAGTCTATATAAAGTTCCCTCAATTGAGCATGATTTTCAGCATATTCGCTATCTGTGGCATACTCACTTTGATATTGATACAGATCACAATAAGCACTGTAATAATCCTCCAATAAATCTGCCGGGATATTTTGTCGGTCGATGGCCTCCAAAATATCGGATGCCTCACCAAAAAGACCGGCATGAGCGGCAACATCAGCTTTTTTGATGAGTAAAGCGGTTTCCAAACTTCTATTTTCCTTAACCCTTGGGTTTTCAAGGTTCAGATTGATATAATAAAGTGCAGAATCACTTATATAAGATTCATATTCTGCAATCAACCAATTTATAAGTTCAATCCTGACATCAGGAGATTGCTCCTTATGCAGACGCTCCTTCAAATTGTCTATTCTTCTTTCTTTTTCCCCTTCGTAAACAGCTACATTTTCAATCTCACGGTCAATTTCATAATATTGAGAATCCTTAGGTTGCGTTTTCCTGCAACCTAAGGATACCAATCCCAACAGGGAAATAATCAATATTTTCAAATTCCGCATCCTGGAATCGCTATGTGATGTCAGTTACCTTTGTTAAGGATTCCTTTTAATGTTTCCAGACCCGAAGATATTGAAGAACCGGAAGAAGATGATGAAGATGCATCAGAATTGGTATTGGTGTTTGCACTTGAAGAAGTAACAACCATCTTCCAACCAATGCATGCTCCATCGTAACTGTCGAGGATGCTTCCCAAAGCCGAAGCCATCGAATTACCGGTGAATTTGGCTATAGCAGAGATAATATCTTTCAATTTGGAGGCATCAAACATAAGATTCAGGTTTCTGCCACTTTTTTCAACATATGCTGTGAATTTACCAAGACTTATTCCAGCCACTTTGAAATTGAAATCAAAAGTTCCATCGGAATCATTTTTGGTTATGGTGCCTTTCAAACTCAAAGCCTTAATTTTCATGGTGAAATTGGCATCCTGATCGACTGTCAACACCATATTGTTGAGTCCATATTGCTCATAATAAGGATTCAATTTTGAAACGATAGTGGCTGCTCCGGCAATACCGCCTGCCTTTTGAAGCAAATTGTCACTTTTGAAAGTCACAGCCGGGCCCTGAGCTTGATATTCTCCTACAAGATCAGCCAAAGATAAATTCGTTTTGGTGAAAACACCCTCTATAATGTTAGTGAGGACATTACCAGAACCGGAACTGTTGTTGCCAAGACCGCTTAAAATATCGCCCAGACCTTGAGCATGCACATTGATGGTTGACGCTGCTATCACAGCGCCAACCATTAAAGATTTTAAAAATTTCATTATCAAATAAATTATCTATTTTTTAGATGAGACCTTTTTGGGGCGAGATGGTTTAATCTTCTTCAGAATCATTGCTGTCCGCGCCGGCAAATAAAGTTGCAGCCAGCCCTTGCCTGACGGTTTATAAAGAGGATCCGGCTGAGTGAAATGATGCACTTTGTCATCCACAAGACCATAGCCACCATAACCGAGAGCATCAGAATCGAGCACCACCTCATACTCGCCTTCCGGAGCGAGGAAACCGTAACCTTCGAAACTCTTTACAGGATTCCAGTTGAAAACGAAAACCAAATCACCTCTCATAAATGCAAGAACCTGGTCGTCATCCTTTTCCCATAATTTCTCTACGGGGAGAGCCTGGAAATTGTAAACTCCCGATACGACATCGACCATATCATTATCGAATGCATTAAGGAAACGGTATTTCAAATCTTCCCTATCCACCAAATCCCATTGGCGACGTGCATACTTATAGCTCCATCCATTCCCTTCCCTCGGGAAATCAATCCATTCGGGATGCCCGAATTCGTTGCCCATAAAGTTCAGGTAACCACCGTTGATAGTAGCTAAAGTTACAAGCCTTATCATCTTATGGAGAGCCATGCCACGAGAAACGGTGCCGTCATTGTCTCCCGTCATCATGTGCCAATACATCTCTTTATCGATGAGTCGGAAAATAATGGTCTTATCCCCTACCAAAGCTTGGTCGTGGCTTTCGCAATATGAAATAGTCTTTTCATCTGCGCGACGATTGGTGAGTTCCCAGAAAATCGAAGTGGGATGCCAATCCTCATCTTTCTTTTCTTTGATCATCTTTATCCAATAGTCGGGCACACCCATCGCCATACGATAATCGAAACCGATACCTCCATCCTCAAATTTCACAGCTAACCCCGGCATACCGCTCATTTCTTCGGCTATAGTGACCGCCTTAGGATTCACCTCATGGATAAGGATATTAGCTAAAGTAAGATATGTCAATGCATTTGTATCTTGGTTGCCGTCGTAATAGTC
This sequence comes from Muribaculaceae bacterium, assembly GCA_022510405.1. Lineage (GTDB taxonomy): Bacteria > Bacteroidota > Bacteroidia > Bacteroidales > Muribaculaceae > Lepagella. Next base: position 45,379 of record JAFLTP010000018.1, read on the forward strand.
GGCATAAGAACCGAACGCCTTTCCGAGACCATGATCATAGTAGAGCATGGATGTGACACCGTCGAAACGGAAACCGTCGAACTTAAATTCCTCAAGCCAATACTTACAGTTTGAAAGAAGGAAATGCAGCACCGAATTCTTTCCATAGTCAAAAAGCAAAGAATCCCATGCCGGGTGTTCCCGTCTGTGGTCGCCATAGAAATAGAGATCATAACTGCCGTCAAGTCTGCCGAGACCCTCGATTTCATTCTTTACTGCATGAGAATGCACTATATCCATGATTACAGCGATGCCAAGTTTGTGCGCTTCATCGATCAAACGTTTCAGTGCATCAGGGGTGCCGAACCTTGAACTTGGAGCATAAAAACTGCTGACGTGATAACCGAAGGAACCATAATAAGGATGTTCCTGAATAGCCATAATCTGGATAGCATTGTAACCGTCGGCTGCAATTCTCGGAAGGATTTTTTCCCTGAATTCGTCATATGTTCCCACACCTTCATTTTCCTGAGCCATTCCGATATGACATTCGTAAATCAAAAGAGGTTTTACATCCGGTGCGAATTTCTTTATCTTGAATTTATATGGTTTCTCCGGAGCATATACTTCCGCCGAGAAAATCTTTGTTTCCGGATCCTGCACTACCCTTTCGGCATAAGCTGGAATTCTTTCCCCTTCTCCGCCGTGCCATTTCACAAACATTTTGAAAAGGTCGCCGTTGTGAAGGTCTTCTTCTTCAAGTTTCAATTGCCAGTCGCCGTAATTTATACGGGTCAATTTATATTTATCCTCGAGTTTCCAATCAGAGAAAGTACCGGTCAACCAAATATCCGTAGCGTTTGGTGCGTATTCACGAAAAATCCAACCACCTCCCGGAAGATGGTGAAGACCATAATATTTATATGCGTTTGCGAAATCAGAGAGTGACCCGTTTGTTGCGGCAGTCAACTCTTCGAGTTTCCTTTCCACATCCTGATGTCGGCCCTCGATGGCAGGTGCATAAGGTTCAAGCCATGGGTCGTTACGCAAAAAAGCAAGTTTTTTCTTCATAGTATTTTGTTTTGGTATTTTACAAGTAATTGTTTGGTATATTATAAACGTTTAAATACCATTCTATGTTTCAAACACTATATAAAAAAGGTGGAAAAGGTTTTTCAAAGCACATTCAATAATTTATGATTCAATGTAGAAACGGCTTCTGAGACCGAAATAACTTGAATCACAACTACTTTACAATATCACATTGCTAATTGTTTGAAAATCAAGATGTTTGCTCTTATATTCTGATTATCAACAAATTAGCAATGGGGGGGGGGTAAATGATTTTTGCAAAAATTTTTTTAATCGAATAATTAAAGTATATTTGCAAATTATCTAACCAACATAGCGATAGAATCACTGCCTATATATGGAACATTGGATTTTCAACGACCTGATAGCATTTTTCGTTTCGATTTTTTTGGCAGGGATAATAATACCCCAAATACTGTTGATTGCGTTCAGGAAAAACTTATTTGATGAAGTAGATGAAAGAAAGATACATAAGGGCGTCATACCAAGATTAGGAGGCATCGCTTTTTTCCCGTCCATCCTCTTTTCGTTTTTTGTTGTCTTAGGATTCAGTCTGAAATATTATGGGTGGGAAACCGTGGGGCCATATATGGAAGTGATGGTACCCTTCTATTTCATGGTTTGTGCGGTGTTGTTGATGTTTTTGGTGGGTATAGCCGATGATTTAATCGGGGTTAGATATATGGCGAAATTCGCCATCCAGATTTTGGCTTCCATACTGATAGTTTTTTCAGGACAATATATCGACAATTTCTTTGGTTTCCTTTGGATTCATCATATTTATGACTGGATTGGCTGGATAGTGACTGCATTCATGGTTGTATATGTGGTCAATGCCATAAACTTAATTGACGGCATAGATGGTTTGGCTTCCGGGTTAAGCACAGTCGCATTCATATTCTATACCATAATCTTCTTTCAAGCGGGTCAATATGCCTATTCATTGTTGGCGGCCGCTTCTGCCGGTACGCTTATGCCCTTCTTCTACTACAATGTGTTTGGCAATGTGAAAAAACAAAAGAAAATCTTTATGGGCGACACCGGAGCATTGACCACCGGTATGATCCTGATTTTTTTGGCTATAGAAATGCTTCACATAGACGATACTGAAAAAGTTTTGACCTATAATCCCGTGATTTTAGGAATCTCCCCGCTTATATTGCCATTGTTTGATGTTGTGAGAGTTTACCTTCACAGAGTGGTGAGGCATAAGAACCCATTCTTACCCGACAAAGCTCATATCCATCATAAACTTTTGGCTTTAGGATTGAATCAAAGGATAGCGTTGATAGTGATACTGCTATGGTCGATGTTCTTCATAGTCATCAACATGTTCCTCTCAACATTCCTGAACCCGACATTTATCATAATTGGTGATGTATTCCTCTACACTATCACGAACATCATACTGACTCAAATTATACATAATCGGGAGAAACAATTGGGTAAAAAACTTTGTGACTAAGCCGTGGACCGAATCCATCTCTGCCTTAACCATATGTCCGGGAAAGAACTGGACTATGTAATCAAAGCCTTTGAAGGCAACTGGATAGTGCCGCTCGGTCCGGACGTGGATGCATTTGAGGTATCACTTGAAAAATTTGTCAATAAAGTCTCCACTGACTCTCAACTTAACACCAACAAATCAAAATTAACCCCACACCCTGTTGTGGCCCTTTCATCGGGTACCGCTGCCCTGCATCTTGCTTTGGCATGCTGTGATGTGAAACCCGGTGATGAAGTGTTGGTGCAATCATTCACTTTCTGTGCATCCAGCAATCCGGTAACTTATCTCGGTGCAACCCCGGTATTTATAGATTCAGAACCGGATACCTGGAATATGGATCCCGGACTCTTGGAATTTGCAATAAAAGACCGCATAGAAAAAACCGGAAAGAAACCCAAAGCTATCATACCCGTGGCATTATACGGAATGCCTTATCAAATCGACAAGATAATGGAGATAGCCAACCGTCATGATATTCCGGTGATTGAAGATGCGGCAGAAGGCTTTGGTTCAAGGTTTAAGGGTAAGGTGCTCGGAACATTCGGACGATTCGGAGTTCTAAGTTTCAACGGCAATAAGATGATCACAACCTCCGGAGGGGGTGCATTGATATGCGATGACGAGGAAGCTAAAAAGGAAGTGATGTTTTATGCCACCCAGGCTCGTGAATCCTATCCCTATTATCAACATGAGAGAATCGGCTATAACTACCGGATGAGCAATATCTGCGCAGCAATCGGTAGAGGTCAGATGACTATCTTGGAGGATCATATAGCCCACCATAAACATGTGCAGGAAAAATATATCGAACTCCTGAAGGATGTTGAGGGAATCACCATACATCAAGCCCCAAATGGCAACTATGACTCCAACTATTGGCTATGTACAGCAATCCTTGATCCCGACTTAAAAATAAAGGGACAGGAAAACGCTTACAAAGAAAGTGTGAAGGGAGCTGTGGGAGGTGCTGCGGGTGTTACCCATAAATCAGAGTCCATCCATACCGACCACGAGCCAAATCCAAATGTAGAGGCTCTTAGAATTGCGCTTGACAAAGCCAATATCGAATCCAGACCTTTATGGAAACCTATGCATCGGCAACCGGTGTATCGTAATAATCCTGCCTATATAAATGGCGTTTCGGATTCCTTGTTTAAAGTTGGGATATGTCTTCCTTCCGGTCCTTATGTCACAGATTCCCATCTTGATTACATTGTATCCACTATAAAACGAAATATTTCTTATTAATTCTCTGAAAGTCCGGTGTATAAATCCGGGCTTTTTTTTCAAAAAGAGAGGTTTAATTTGTAATTTTTCTCCCCACGGTTAATTAATCAACGTCTACTTGAAATTTATCTCTAAATCCTAAAGTGTAAATCTCATAAATTTTAGAAATAATTCTTTATCTTCGCACAATAAAATCAAGACATATGAGATTATCCCGATTCCTTATTATATCTACTTTTTTATTCGTTAATTTTATAATCTTTTCCCAAACCACGACTGAAAATAAAAAGAAAGGAAAAGAAGAAACCGTCGGACTTGTTCTTTCAGGAGGCGGTGCCAAAGGAATCGCACATATCGGAGTGATTAAAGCACTCGAAGACAACGATATCCCAATCAATTATGTCACCGGCACTTCGATGGGTGCCATCGTCGGGTCGTTATACAGTTGCGGCTGGACTCCAAACCAAATGCTCGACTTAATCCTTTCCCCCGGATTCAAGAACTGGAGCAGCGGCACGCTAAACAAAAAATATGAATATTATGTATCTTTGGATCAACCAACTCCCAAATGGCTGACCATCAACCCAGGAAGAACGGACAGCACCAATATCTTCTCTCATATCATACCGACTTCCCTCATCAATCCGATACCGATGAACCTGGAGTTCCTTGAACTCTATTCTCCATACACCGAACAATGCGGTGAAAATTTCAACAATCTTTTTGTTCCGTTCAGATGTGTCACCAGCGATGTGTATCATAAACATAAGATAGTGCTTGGTTCCGGATCTCTTGGTGATGCTGTAAGGGCTTCCATGAGTTTTCCTTTGGTATTCAAGCCAATAAAAATTGACGGAGTGCTGGTGTATGACGGAGGTATATACGACAATTTCCCCGTTGATGTGATGCAGCAGGATTTCGATCCTGATTTTATAATCGGAGTATCCGTATCCGCTCCGGATGGTAAACCTATCCCGGGTGACATCTACAGTCAACTTGAGGATATGATTATCCAAAACAACAATTACGACGTGCCTTCCAAAGATGGGGTCAAGATCCAGGTGCCGGTGCTTAGTTACGGAGTGCTGGATTGGGGTGCGGCAAACGAAATTTATGAGATAGGATATAAGACGGGCCTTTCCATGGTCGACTCCATCAAAAAAAGAATCTCAGTGAGAGAACCCCTTGCTGAAGTCACAAAACGTCGTGAGAAATTCGCATCTAAAACCCCAACGGTAACCTTTGATTCAATTGTAGTGACCGGTGCCACTCCTTCCCAAACTAAATATCTCACATTCCTTTTCGAAGGGAAAAGAAAGAAAAAACAACCTTTCCAACCCATTGGTCTGGAACAGGTAAAGGAAGGCTATTACAGAGCGGTTGAGGAAGGTAAGCTTTATAATCTGTTGCCACAAGCTAAATTCAATGACGACGGGAAAAACGTATTATTCCTTGAAGCGACCGTTAAATCACCTTGGTCAGTCGGTGTGGGAGGATGGATAACAAGTTCCACCAACAGCATGCTTTATCTCACGGCCGGATACCATACTTTAAGTTTCAACAGCCTCAGCGTAGACTTCGGCGGATGGCTGGGTCAATCGTATTATGGCGCCCAATTGAGGGGGAAAATCGACCTGACCTCCTCCACCCCTTCATATCTTGAACTGGAAGGTGTTTTCAGCCGCCAAAAATATTACAACGAAGAAATCCTTTTCTTCCAATCCAACCTCCCTTCTTTTATAAACGAGTTTGAGGAATATGTGAGATTAAAATATAAATGGGCAATGGGACACCCCGCTAAAGGATTCCTAAGCCTTGGCTACGGAAGGGTTCAAGACACCTACTTCCCTCAATTAGAATCAGATTACTATCACTTATACAAAGATAGAAATGTCTATCATATAGCGACCCTTCAGGGAGGAATAGAACTGAACACCCTTAACAATCTTATGTATCCATCCGAGGGCCGGGAATGGTTGTTGAGGTTGATGCTGAATCATGAAGAAAGCCAGTTGCGTATTTACGAGGCTGAACCTCTGCATAAATGGCAACATCAATTTGTGGGATCGGTGGAACTTCTCTGGAAACATTATTTCGACATCCACAACCATTTTAAATTTGGTGCAATGGCCAACGGTATCTATACTTTCAACAAACTTTACCAGGACTATACCTCTACAATGATACATGCACCGGCATTTGCTCCGACTCCATCAACCAAAAACTATTACAATCCGGCATTCAGGTCGCCGAGTTATTTGGCTGCCGGCTTAATGCCTATATGGTCACCCTTCAACCATGCCCAATTACGTGGAGATTTCTATATGTTCCTTCCAATCCGATACATATCCCCTGACTATAATGAACCGATTGCAAAATATGACGGATGGTTCAAACGACCTCAATACATATGCGAGGTTGCCGCCGTATATAATTTCCCTTTCTCAAGCCTATCGGTATACGTGAACTATCTTTCCTCCCCTCATAAAGGGTCTTGGAATTTCGGAATCAATTTCGGTCTATTCTTCCAGGCACCCAAACTGATCCGTTGACAGAGATAAGGAAACCTTCCACTCCGGCTTTCTCCAACAGCAGGACAGCCTCTTGCAAAGTTCCCGCCATACATGCGGTAGCCAATCCGTCGGCCTCCATACAAGTCGGTGCGATAACGGTTGCACTCAAAATTTCTCCCGCAACGGGTCTTCCTGTCAACGGTGATATTGTATGGGCAACCTTGCGTCCGTTCTCTTCCCTGTAATTTCTATAGTTGCCGGACGTGGCTACTCCCACATCGGTCAATTCCAATATCTCGGCAGCCTCTTCTCCCGGAGCCAAGTCCTCTTGCGGCATGTCTATAGCGATTCTCCATTTTCCTCCCGAAGGGCTTGCACCCCTTAAAGCTATCTCACCTCCGATTTCTACCATATAATCGTTGACTCCGTTACGTCTGAACATCTCCCCTACCGCATCGCAACCATAACCTTTGGCAATGGCAGAGAAATTAAACCGGGTGCGGAGGTCATCCTTAATTATCCAATCATCATCTCTATGTGTCTTCCGGATTCCTACAAAAGTCAAGATGCTGTCTATCGCCAAGGTATCTTTTGAGGCAACATGACCCAATCCGAATCCCCATGCATCTACAAGGGGAGAAACTGTTGGATCGAATTTACCTTCACTCAAAAGGCTTATCTTTTTAGCTTCATCATATACAATGACAAGATGTCGGTCTGCCCTAACTTTTTCGGAATTGTTCAGCTGAGATATGAGCGAATTCTTGTCAAAAACCGAGAGACTGTTGCCCACCTCATTTAACACCGGAAGGATAGAATCCTGAAGTTGGGCCCGACCTTTGTATGTGATATGGTAAACCGTATTCCAAATCATACCTTCTGTTTTCACATATCCTTCATGTTTGGAACAACCAACTGAAATTCCAAGTATGACCAAAGCCAACAAACCTAAATACTTTTTCATATTTCCTAAAATTATGAAGACAAATTTAGGCATTTTCATTAACTTTGCTATTATGAAAGAATCATTTGTTTTCCTTGCTGCCGGTTTCGAAGAAATCGAGGCAATCACAGTAATCGACGTATTGCGTCGGGCCGGTATGAATGTACAGACTGTTTCCATCACTTCCGCCCTCCAGGTGAAAGGCGCGCATGGAATAACTGTCAACGCCGACCTATTGTTTGACAACACACTGTTTTCTAATCCTGATTGGCTTATACTGCCCGGAGGAATGCCCGGCGCCACCAATCTTTATGAATTCGGTCCTCTACAAGGCTTGCTGAGGAGTCAGTTAGAATCAAAAGAAGGAAGAATCGCCGCCTTATGCGCCTCGCCGGCTGTTGTGTTAGGGCAACTTGGCCTACTTAAGGGAGAAAAAGCCACTTGTTATCCGGGTTTTGAACATCTTGCCGATGGAGCAGAAATAGTTGACGAACCGGTTGTGGTGAGCAACAAATTTGTAACCGGCAACGGTCCGGCAAATGCTCTCCCATGGGCACTTACCATAGTGATGGAGGCTTTGGGACAGGAAGCTGCAGCTAAAGTGGCAAGCGGTATGCTCTATTATCCTACAGAATTGAATCCTCAGGTCAATTATTTCGGTTGATTTCCGGTTATAATGGATTCATATTTCACCATTGCAAAAGAGGGAACAGGCATCTTTAAGGAAAAGATGAGCAAGTTTCTCTCTTTTGCCGTTTTGGTGGATTCTGCCGAAGAGGCCAAGGCGATTGTAAAGAAATATCAGAACGAATATCATGACTCCCGGCATGTATGTTGGGCATATATGATCGGAGCTGACCGTAACGAATGGCAACTTAACGACAATGGGGAGCCGTCGGGAACTGCCGGCAAACCGATCTTGGGACAGATAAACAGTTTCGGCCTTACCAATGTTCTGGTGATCGTGGTCAGATACTTCGGTGGCATAAAATTGGGCACTCCGGGACTGATTGCCGCATACCGTGAGGCCGCACGTCTCGCACTTGAAGACGCGGGCAAAAAAGAAGTTCACAAGACCCAAACCGTTAAAATAACTTTCCCGTATGTGTCGTCCAACGAAGTGATGAAGATTATTAAATCGGAAGAGATTGAAGTACTGGAAAAATTATTTGACAATGCATGTGAAATGACCCTCTCATTCCGTGAAGACCATTCCGAAAGAATCCTTTCGCGACTCTCCAAAATCTCCGGCCTCACAACTTAACTACAAGACTACTAGACTACTAGACTAAAAATGAACTGGCTTTTCTTCGACCTCGACGACACTCTTTGGAATTTCTCTGCAAATTCAGCTGTAGCTCTGAGGAAACTATATGAGATTTCTCCAATACTGAAAAAACTTTTCAAGGACATCGAGGAATTCATAGATATATACCATGTCAACAACAAGTTGATGTGGGATTTTTACGCCCAAGGAAAAGTTACCACCAAACAGTTGAAAGTGGAGAGATGGCGCCGCACATTAGCCACCCGTCAGTTTGAAGTCCTTACAGCGGTTTGCGAGGAACTTGACAGGAATTACCTGGATATCTTAGCGGAGGGTGAAGCCATGATTGAGGGCGTTGAAGATCTTTTGAAGAAAGTGACCAAGCATTCTCTTGTGGCAGTACTTTCCAATGGTTTCACAAAAACTCAATACAAAAAACTGCACTATTCGGGACTGGAAAAATATGTGACACGCACAATTGTGAGTGAGGAAATCGGCATCAACAAACCGGATCCCAGACTTTTTGCATATGCCGTACAGGAAACCGGAGCCACCGAGCCGCTCTTGATGGTGGGAGACAATGCTGAAACGGATGTCTACGGAGCCATGAGAGCCGGTTGGAATGCAATATGGTATAACCCCAGCGGGAATCCCTTTCCGAAGTCAGAAGACGACATGCGTAAAGATGGAGTCAGCCCATCCTTACTCCTGGCTACTGTGAAAAATATGCACGAACTCGAAGAAGTATTGGAAAATTTCTATAAGTGAAAAAAAATCACGATATTTGCAGTGCCAAAACGGCCAAAGCAAAAATCGGTCAGCCCTGTGGTGGGCGATCAAAGATATATTAACGTAAATATTAATTAATTATGCCAAGCGGAAAGAAAAGGAAAGGTCATAAGATGGCCACTCACAAACGCAAAAAAAGACTGAGGAAGAATCGTCACAAGAAGAAGTGAGGAAGGCTCGTAAAGAAAGGCAGACATACGCAAGTTGGGGACAAAAAACGACTTCGCTATGTCTGCAAGTTTTTTGTGCGTAACTGTTGGGTAGAACAGTTTGAATTTTTTTCAATATGAAAAGCGAATTAGTAGTAGATGTCCAGCAAAAAGAGATCTCGATAGCGCTAATGGAAGACAGCCGCCTTGTATCGCTCCAGAAGGAGGGACGCAATCAGGCTTATGCAGTGGGAGATCTCTATCTTGCCAAGGTGAAAAAAATAATGCCGGGACTTAACGCCGCATTTGTGGATGTGGGCTTTGAAAAAGACGCTTTTCTTCATTATCTCGATCTCGGTCCACAGTTCAATACATTCAAGGCATATCTAAAGGAGGCTTCGGAGGATAAGAAAAAAGTGCCGAACATCTCCAAATTCGAAGCTTTGGAGGATATTCCTAAGCAGGGAACTATCCAGGATGTGGTGAAACCGGGCGACCAACTGCTGGTGCAGATTGCCAAAGAACCGATATCGTCAAAGGGACCGCGACTCACCACCGAAATCTCTTTTACCGGGCGTTTTCTTGTGCTCATACCTTTCGGTGATAAAATTTCTGTGTCGCAAAAAATCAAGTCCACCGAAGAAAAGGTGCGACTTCGTCAACTTGTGGGAAGTATAAAGCCCAAAGGTTTCAGCGTCATAATCCGCACTTCGGCCGAAAATAAGAAATTTGCCGAACTCAACCAAGAGATGCGATCTTTGGTGAAATCTTGGGAAGACTCTATCTCAAAGTTCCAACGCAGCCAGCCCCCTATGCTCATTTATGAAGAAGAATCAAGGGCCGTCAGCATCATTAGAGACATCTTCACAACCGATTTCGAAAATGTCTATGTCAACGATAAGGATACTTTCGAGCAAATCCAAAAGTATGTCGGCTTGATCTCTCCCGAAAAGAAGGATATCGTGAAACTTTATCAAAAGGATATTCCGATTTTCGATCATTTCAATATCTCGCGACAAATCAAAAGTTCCTTCGGAAAGACAGTATCCTTCAAGAGCGGCGCCTATATTATAATCGAACATACGGAAGCACTGCACGTGATAGATGTCAATTCGGGCAACCGTAGCAAGCAGAGTTCCGATCAGGAATCCAACGCTCTTGATGTAAATTTGAAGGCCGCCGATGAGATTGCTCGCCAATTGAGGCTTAGGGATATGGGTGGTATAATTGTGATCGACTTTATCGATATGAACAAGTCGGAACATCGCCAGACCCTGTATGAACATATGAAGGAGATTATGAGCCATGACAGGGCTCGCCACAATATCCTTCCTCTGAGTAAGTTCGGTCTCATGCAGATAACTCGACAAAGGGTTCGTCCGGCTCTTGATGTCACCACGGAGGAAAGTTGTCCGTCATGTTACGGTAAAGGTCATATCCAACCGTCTTTACTTTTCACCGACAAACTTGACGAGAAACTTGACTATCTTGTAAATACTCTTCAGGTGAACAAGTTCACGATGTATATCCATCCCTTTGTGGATGCATACGTGAAAAAAGGTTTGATTTCGATCTACACGAAATGGCGCAGGAAATATGGCAGACGTTTCAAAGTGTTGCCCGATCAATCTCTCGCCTACCTACAATACAAGGTGATCGACAGCGAAGGAAAAGAAATCGATCTGAAAGAAGAAAGAGATTTCAACAGCAACCAATCTAAGAGTCACGCCCGTCACAAAGACTCAGGTAATGAAGAAAATCAGCTACAATGAATGTCGAGCCTCCGATGAAGATGATGTCTTTTTCGGAGGCTTCTCTTTTAGCTTCCTTGTAGGCCTCACCCACATTTGAATATATTTTTCCGGGAATTCCTTTTTCGGTGAATTTCAACCAAAGTTTATCAGCCGGCAAAGCACGTGGAATTTGAGCATTGGTGATATAATAAGCGGCATCGCGTGGCAGAAGATCCAGAATCTTGTCAATAGCCTTGTCGGCCACGAATCCTATCACTACTCTCAATTTATTGTGGTCGCCGTCGTTGGTAAGCCTGTAAAGCTGTCTGAAATTATAGGTGAGCCCACCGATATTATGACCCGTATCTGCAATCACCATGGGACCCTTATCACCTTCATTTAATCCCTTATCACTAATCACCATCCATCTTCCCATCAATCCTGTTTGCTCGCACACCTTCTCAATGCCCTCCTTTATGGCGTTGTCGCCGATTTCTATCCCCAACTTTCTCAGTTGCTGCAAGGAAGTCAAAACGGTTCTCAAATTCTTTTTCTGGTAATCTCCTCCCAACGGCATCCTTATGCCCTCAAATGGGTCTTGGTTCTCGGAACTCGTCACCTGGAATTTGTCACCAAAAACTATCTCCGTCCCCACTTCTTTCGCCTTTTCTCTGAACACATTCTCAGTTTCCTCTTGGGTCTCCCCTATCACCACCGGCACTCCTTTCTTGATTATTCCGGCTTTCTCGGAGGCAATCTCCTGAAGGGTGTTCCCTAAAAATTGGTTGTGGTCATGTGAGATATTGGTAATGACTGAAAGCAAAGGTGTTATGATATTTGTGGAATCCAGACGTCCGCCCATACCCACTTCTATTACGGCATAGTCCACCTTTTCTTCGGCAAACCAATTGAATGCCATTATCATCGTGAGTTCAAAGAATGAAGGCTTGCCGTCGTATCCCGAATTTCTCCAATCGTCTACAAATTTCACCACCTTTTCTTCCGGTATCATTTTACCATTTATACGCATACGTTCACGGAAGTCCACAAGATGTGGAGAAGTATAAAGTCCCACTTTATAACCTTGCGACTGGAGTACTGAGGCTATCATATGAGAAGTACTCCCCTTGCCGTTGGTGCCTCCTACATGGATAGATTTAAATTTTTTATGAGGATCGTCGAAATATTTCGACAATTCAATACTTGTGTCCAATCCCGGTTTATAAGCCGGGGCTCCGGTTCTTGAAAACATCGGCAATTGGCTGAACAAAAATTCCAATGCCTCTTTATATCTTTCTTTCATTAATAGTAGAGGATGAGTCCGGTGATGCCGGCTATGACGATTATGAGGATGGGATGTATCTTGACGCTTTTCTTTTTCAATTTGATGGGGAAATATGCGAGACAGAAAGCAGCGACGCAAATGCCGATGTTGGTCCACAACTGCCAGTTTATACCTCTGGGATTGAAGTTTGGGGCATTCATCAACATTATCGCGGCTGCTGCTATCAACCCTACGATAACAGGTCTCAAACCCGAAAATATAGCCTTTATGGCACCGCTCTCGCTATGTTTACGGATGAAATGGGAACTATAGAGAACCAATATAAAACTCGGAATCACCACAGCCAAAGTAGCCAGACAGGAACCCAAAAGTCCCCAACCAATTCCCGACAAACTCGGATCCACTTCTCCGGGAGCCACATAACCGATATATGTGGCGGAATTGATACCGATTGGTCCGGGAGTCATCTGGGAGATAGCGACAATATCGGTAAACATTGTCTCTGAAATCCAACCGGGTGACACCACCGACTTCTCCACGAGCGAAAGCATTGCGTAGCCACCTCCGAAACCGAAGATGCCTATCTTTATGTAAGCCCAGACAAGTTGCCAGTAGATGTTCACGGGTAAAGTTTAAAGTTTAAAGTTTAAAGAGTAAAGTTTAGAGTTTAGAGTTTGGAGACTTTACGTTTTGGTATCCACCAGAATAGGAAACCTCCTAAGCCTCCCAACACTATGAAGAAGATAGGATTGGACACCAGACCTAAATCAAGGGATATCAGCAATGCCACAACAAAGGGAATCCAGACTGTTTTCCATTGCAGTTTCGCAGCCTTTGCTGAGGTGATGACAGGAGCTATTATTAAAGCAACTACGGCAGGTCGGATGCCCATAAAGATTGCCGAAACCACTCGATTGTTCTTAATGATGTCCGGTGTCAGGAAGATTGCGATGGCAAGGATGATAATAAAAGAAGGAAGAATAGTACCTGCTGCTGCCACAATACTTCCTTTTGTTCCGCTAATTTTGTCACCCACAGCAGTGGCTATATTCACGGCAAGAATTCCCGGAAGAGACTGGGCCACAGCCAGCAAATCCAGGAATTCTTCTCTTTCTATCCAATGATGTTTGTCTACAATCTCTCTCTCGATGATTGAAATCATCGCCCAGCCTCCACCGAAAGTGAAGGCTCCGATCTTGAAAAATGTTGCGAACAGACTCAGATACTGTCCCATAAGGTAAAATCCTTATGTCGGGTCAATATTTATGGGTGGTGTTCTCCAACTCGTCTATAGTCAGTTTCTTTTTGTCCATCGACCACCATACATATGCAATGTAACCCAAAACGAACGGAATCACGATTGACACGTAACTCATGGCAATCAATGTGAATTCCGATGAGGATGCGTTTCTGATAGTCAATGATGAAGCGGGATCGATCAACGAGGGGTAGAATGCCGTGTTGCCATATCCAGCTGCCCAGAATAGAGCCACAACCACAAGGAAAGTTCCAACACCGGTGAACCAGATACCCTTTGTGAAATGTTTCGAGAATATTGATTTGATGAGACCGAACAACACTAAGACCACACCGATTACCAAAGTCATACCGGTCCACCACATATGGGTGAAGTTGTGGAAGTATTTATAAGGTTCTTCGGTTGCTGTCACTGTCAAATCGTTGTTTGTAGTGGCATCATAACCGGTTGCGGTGCAAAGCATGGTGAGGAACCAAAGGAAGAACACCACGAAGATACCACCGTTGATGAGTGCCTTGCTTTTTAAAGTGTTGAAGAATTCATCATCGTCGATATTGTTCATCATGTAAAGACACGATTGCATTCTTGCGAGGAAGAGCACGGCTACTCCAAGCACAAGGTTTTTCCAATTGAAGATTGCTTCGAATCCGTGAGAATGTGACCACTTTGAAATCACCGGGCTGTGGGTGTCGAGAAGATTGCCTCTTGTCACAGTGAATTCGGCTCCGAAGAAGAACATGGAGACAGCCACGCCCAAAAGTATACAACCTACGCATCCGTTAATGAAAAGGAATGTATCATAGGTCTTTGTACCGTAAACGTTACCTTGTTTGCCTCTATATTCATAACTTACAGCCTGGACGATAAAGCTGAATAGTATGAGGATCCAGAGCCAATACGCACCACCGAAACTTGTGGAATAAAACAAAGGGAATGATGCGAAGAAGGCACCTCCGAACACCACCAAAGTGGTGAAGGTCAATTCCCATTTCCTACCCATTGAATTAACTATGAGTTCTTTTCTGGCGTCAGAATTTGTTGTCAGGAGCATTGACTGGCCTCCCTGCACGAAGAGCAGGAATACTAACAGGCCTCCCAAAACGGAGATAAGACACCACCAATAATTTTGAAAATGTTCCAATTCCATAATCAATATTTGTTATCAATGAGCGTAATCAATTTCCAAATTAGTTAACGATCTCTTGTTGATCTGTTTCACCATGATGCTAACCTCGGCGATAAGCAATACCGTGAATATGATGGCGAAGAGCCAGAATGTTAGGATAACGGAACCTGCCTGAATCTCGGATATCGCTGCTTTGGTGGGCAAGAGATCCTGCACGGTCCAGGGTTGACGGCCAACTTCAGCAACGGCCCAGCCGGCTTCGGAGCATACCCACATGAATGGTACTGAAACCATTGCGATCCATTGCAGCCACTTCTTGTTTGTGAGCCAGTCTTTGCGTGCATATACAAAGAACAATGCGGCTACATAATAGAGAAGGAAGTAGGTTCCCAGGAACACCATTATACGGAATGATGTGAATGTAAGACCCACAGGCGGGATGGCTTCCTCAACGCTGTCGAAATATCCGTAACCGAAATATGGATAATACTGTCTCAGTTCGTTTTCAGCCTTAAGCATACCG
Organism: Muribaculaceae bacterium; assembly: GCA_022510405.1. GTDB lineage: Bacteria > Bacteroidota > Bacteroidia > Bacteroidales > Muribaculaceae > Lepagella. Next base: position 60,770 of record JAFLTP010000018.1, read on the forward strand.
GCTTCATCGTTTTGGGATCTTGCCACATCGTAAGCTCTCAATGCTTCGTGGGCAAGTTTCCCCTGACGGATTCTTTCCTCGTAACTTACGGTATTGACAGTATCACCGTTCTCGTCAATTGTGTAACCCTTGATTATATCGGCGATTCCTGGAACGTAAGCGTGCAGGTCATGCTTGGCGAGGATACTCAAACCATATGGCACCGTTATGTCGAAGAGATATTCGTCTTCATCATTATTCCAGGTCTTGTTGGGATTGACTATACCTGCTGCAACAATACCTGCTGATTCATGACCGTGGTAAAGACCTTCCATTGCGGCCAGTTTCATCGGTTGGTGTTTGGTAACCTCCACTGCTGAACCGTCACCGGTCCACATGGTGAGGAGAAGACCAATAAGGCCGATCCATCCACCAACTTTGATCGAACGTTCTGCGAAAGGAATGTTGCGTTTCTTATACATGAACCAGGCGCTCACACCGATTACGAAGACACCGGCAAGAGCCCATCCGGAGAACACTGCGTGAAGGTATTTGTTTACGGCGATTCCCGAGAAGAGTTCCCAGAAATTGTTCATGACGTTTCTCATCTGTCCCGGGTCAAATTCCATACCTACGGGATATTGCATCCAGGCGTTTGCCACGAGAATCCAGAGGGCTGAAACAGATGCGCCGAACCAAGTCATCCAGGTGGATACGAGATGGAATTTCTCGCTTACCTTTCCCCATCCGAAGAACATCACTGCCACGAAAGTAGCCTCGATGAAGAAAGCCACGAGACCTTCGATAGCGAGTGGCGCACCAAAGATGTCGCCTACAAACCAGGAGTAGTTGCTCCAGTTGGTACCGAATTCAAATTCAAGGATTATACCGGTGGCTATACCGATTGCAAAGTTGATGCCGAAGAGGGTCATCCAGAACTTCGTGGCGGCGAGCCATTTCTCGGATTTGGTTTTAAGGTAGATGCTTTCCATCACCGCCACAATCAGGGAGAGACCGAGAGTGAGGGGTACGAAAAGCCAATGGTAAATGGCGGTGAGCGCAAATTGCAATCTCGACCAGTCGACCACTGTCATTAAATCGTCCATGAGTTGGTATAGTTAGTTGTTATTAAGGTTGTTGTTGTTAATTATGTTGTTGTTGAGCTTGTTGTGGTTATTGGTGTTATTGTTGTTGTTTTTGGAGTTTTTGTTGTTATTGTTGGGAATTTTAATGTGTTTGGGGATGTTGTTGTAAAGAATTTACTAACTTCACTTAATGTTTAATGTTTATTGTTTAATACTTAACAATTTTACAGTTAACTAATTACTCAGCTGTTCCCTTACATATTGGGCTCTTTCTTCATCATTGTCGAAATTGGTTTTCAGGATATTGGGGAAGAAAAGCAATTTCATGACCACGAAGAAAATAAAGAGTTTCACAAGAATAATAAGCCACAACGTTTTGCCTATGGTCATTCCCTTGAAACCCTCGTAATAAAGTTTCCATACCCTTTTTGAAAATGCCGTGATACCTGTCAATTCTTATTATTTCTTACTAAAAGCAAATTTAATAAATATTTTTCAAAAGAGAAAAAAGGGAAAGTTATATGAAAAACAATAAAAATATGTCGCCACTCCTTATTAGGAATGGCGATATAAAATGATCTTTAATATTGCAATGTGGCGTCTCTTAAAGGAAAGTAAGAGAGTGTGCGGATATTATCTTAGTTTTTGGATTTCCTCGATTGAAAGACCGGATAATTTCTGAATTGCTTTGTCGTCAAAACCCATATTGATGGCAGTTTTGGCAACATCAATCGACTTTTTCAACTCCCCTTCGACTCGTCCTTCTGTAATACCTTTTTGTAATCCTTTGTCGAACCCGGCATATTCACCGTCTTCATAAGCACTCTCTACCGCGCTTACAAGTGAACGCATATTGTCAAGGTGTTTATAGTAGGCGTTCCTGTCTTCATCGCTGAGATTGTCTATATCGAGTTGTACTCTTGCCTCCTGCAAACCCGGGGCATCAGCGTCAGCAGGTATCATGTTTGTGCTCAGATAATACATCCATTGGTCGAGGGGTGTCTTGCTCCATTTGTCGAAATCCTTGGCTATAAGGATATAGTATTCAGGCAGAATCTCTCCCGGTTTGGCAACCTCGAACTTCTTGTTCATACTGTCTTTGAGAAGCAAGGGTTGTTTGTTATGAAGACCCAGAAATTCAGTGAATCCGTGGTAAACATAATCGCTCTTGTTGCCAAGTTCGAAGAACACTATATTGATGCTATAGACCTTCGGAACTTTGTCGTATCTTTCTCCCGTCTTTATATGGTCCACAATCATCCTTGAGGTTCCGAAAAGTATACGGTGGAAATACTCGTTCTCAGTCTCATTCTGCACCTCAATTAAAATTCGAGCTCCCGATGCGTCTTTTGCCACAATATCTACCCTGTTGGTTTTTTCGTCCGCTCTGTACTTGTTTCCTTCGCTTTCGAGAAAATCAAGTATCTTTATCTCTTTACCTAAAAGAGACGTAAGAAAACCTTCGAGGACAACAGGGTTCGCCTTGTCCCGGAGCAAACGCTTGATTGCCCAGTCGAAACGGATCACGTGTTTTTCCTTCTCGGAAGTCATAAACAGAATTATTTTTCACAAAGATAAGGAATGAGTATGAAAAAAGCAAATGGGATGGCAGGAATGAAGATGGTCTTCAAATCTTCCTGTCTTCCCAAAGAAATTTTATTGAATTACTACAACCAGAAGGTTACCAGGAGACGGAGATGTCTCGTTTTGCCCAGGCAAGCACCTTGAGCTCTACCGACATATAGGCGTTCTGCGGCTCATCAGGATCCGAAGGATCATAAGGCA
>JAFLTP010000019.1 GCA_022510405.1 Muribaculaceae bacterium
CACAGCCGGTAAAGGCCAAAGGATTTTAAGTCCTTCGTGTCTACCATTCCACCATTCCTGCGACAGCCAAAATATAGCCGGGTGTTTGGTACACTGTTGCGTTTTTTGACGTGCAAATTTACTTGATTTTATCCGCTCTTGAAAAAAAAATGCATCCTTCTTGGGAATTTAGATTTTTTTAATAATACACTGCCTAAAATTGGCAGTGGTTCCGATTAATTTTGCACCTGAATAAATAATATTAAAATAAACCATTATGAACAAGACAAAATCCATTACTTTTGGCGACAAGATTTTTGCAAGAGTAACCCGTAACGGACAAACGATTTATAATTTTGTATCGGAGAGGGTATCAAACATGGCTGATTTAATGAGCCAGTTGAGAATTGCGATGAAAGACATACAAGGTCTGGTGATGCTGCATATCCGCAATTACAACCAAGGGTGGGGAGATGAACGACCTTTGATGCTTTATGCTCGTAGGGTAAGGAATTATAACTTTGTGGATGAAAAAGCTTCATCTAACGAAGTGGCTGCTCCGGGAAGAAAGATGTTGTTTCCATGGGAAACTCATTGAGGAATAAGCATTAACATTAAGTGCTAAGAGAATTTAGAGACTTACCCCCAAATTTATGATAATGTTGATGCCACAGTGAGACAGGTGCAGAGCGGCTTAGGGATTAAGGAGATCTTTATTGTAGAAATCCAGTACTGAATTAGCGAACTGAAGAGCCATTTTGGCACGGCTTTCCGGGTTTATTTTGAGTGCGGTCAAATAATCATTGATGGCGTCTTTTCTTTGGTTGAGGCTCCAATATTTTAATCCCCTGATTGTCAAAGCCTCGTCATCCTCGGGGTGCAATGAGATATATTCTGACAAGGCTGATATGGCTTCTTGTGTAGGTAAATTTTTTAATGCGTCAAGATCTTTTGTATCCTTTTCCATTTAGTCGGGTATCGAAATTGTGTGTGAAGAAATTGCTTTTCCAAGGAAAAGAGAGGCCAAAGAATCAAATTTCTCGGTATGTTCGGTGGTGAGGTATTTTATCGATGATCCTTTTGAAAGTTTTGATTCTATCTCGGGATGCCTCTGCAAATAATCAGCGAGACTATCGGCCACTACAGGTCCCTGGCAAAGAATTTTTACTGTTTCGGGAAGATATTTTCGAATTTTATTTTCCAACAAAGGATAATGGGTACAACCTAAAACCACTGTGTCGATATCCGGATCTTTGTTCATCAAATTATCTATCTCCTTTTTAACAAAATAATCAGCACCCGGCGATTCTATTTCGTTGTTTTCTACAATTGGCACCCACATTGGGCATGCATGTTCGGTGATCTTTACTTCGGGAGCCAATTTCTGAAGCTCAAGGGAATATGAATTACTTTTAACGGTGCCCGGAGTTGCAAGTAGCCCGACATGTTTGGAGTGAGTGAAATCAGGCAGAACTTCCACGGTGGGCCTAATAACACCCAATACCCTTTTTGTCGGGCCTAAGCTGGGCAAATTATTCTGTTGGATAGAACGTAGTGCCTTTGCGGAGGCAGTGTTGCAGGCAAGAATAACAAGATGGCACTCCCTTTGGAAGAGTGCCTTCACTGCCTGTAATGTAAATTCGTAAACTATCTCAAACGATCTGGAACCATATGGATTCCTGGCATTGTCGCCGAGATATAGATAGTCGTATTGCGGAAGGCGTTTTCTTATATCCTTAAGGATTGTGAGGCCGCCATATCCGGAATCGAAAACACCTATTTTCAATTAATACCTAATTTAGCTTTCACCTGAGGGGTGATATCCTGTACAGGAGCGGAAAAGTAGAGGATAAATTGATTCATCTTGGGTTGGATAAGGGAGAAATTTTCTTCCTGACCGATTGATTGAATCGCATTTTGCACCTTCTGATAAATAGGGGCCAATAATTCCTGCTGAACTCTTGCAAGGTCTTGTTCGATAGTCTGTTCGAATTGTCCTATCTTAACTTGTTGTTCCTGAAGATTCTTAGCTTTTCTTTCTCTTATTGTTTGTGGAGTGTCTTCTCCGAGTGCGTTATATTCGTCGTAGAGTCTCTTCATTTCTTCCTGAAGATTCATATAAGTGTCTTCATATTGCTTTGCTGATTCAACATATTTAGCTTGGGAATCTGCATAATCGGGATGCTTTTGCACGATTTCTTCAATGTCTACGATACCGATTTTAAGTTCCTGTGCGAATGCGAACATAGGAAGAACTAATGCTGCAATCAATAAAAATTTCTTGATCATTTTTTAAGTTAGTTATTAGTGTTGTTTTTGTTGTTATAGTTTTTATTGTTGTTATTTCGCCTCATTGGCAATAAAAACTAAAAACAATAAAAACTCAATTTATGGTGCAAAATTACTGAATTATTTGGAATAGCCCAATTTTGCCAGTACTTCATTGCTCACATCGATTTTAGGAGATGCAAAAACAATACTTTGTGACGATGCACGGTCAAAAATGGTTTGATAGCCTCTTTCCTCGGCAACGGCTTTAACTGCATTATAGACATCTTCCTGTATGGGTTTCATAAGGCTTTGACGTTTTTTATACAGTTCACCTTCCGGACCAAAATATTTGTAGCGGGTTTCGGTTACTTCCTTTTCCTTCAATACGATTTCTTCCTCCTTTTTCTTTTTTTGTTCATCAGTGAGGAAAACCATTTCGTTCTGATAGTTTTTGTACATGGCCTCCGCCTCTTTGGAAAGTTCATTTACTTCCTTTTCCCAACGTTGAGACACTTGGTTCAACTGTTCGTTGGCCATTTCATAACTTGGAATATTCTTTAAGATATATTCCATATCGATCAAAGCGAATTTTTGAGCCGAAGCGGCACAAATTGCACCAACCACAAGGCATAAAGTCAATATTGTTTTTCTCATAGTCTTTAGTCTTTTTTATCTTAGACTAATAACGGAAAAAATGGTTTAACATTGTTAAGTTAATTCAATTCAATCCAGAGTCCCTTAAAACCAAACTCTAAACCATCAGAATTCCTGACCAAGTACGAAGTGGATCTGGCTGCCGCCTCTTGTTCCCCACACCTTATCGAAACCATAACCCCAGTCTATACCGAGCATTCCCAACATAGAAAGGTAAAGTCTTACACCGACACCTGCACTTCTCTTAAGATTGAACGGTGAGAAATCCTTTACAGAGGTCCAACAATTACCGGCCTCAGCAAAAGCAATGGCATATATGGTGGTGCTGGGCTGCAACATAAATGGGAAGTGGAGTTCCATTCCGAACCTGCCATAGGCATAACCTTCGTAACCCCAAGGTGTGAATTGTCCATTTTCATAACCTCGCATTGCGATGGTTTCTGTGGCATAAGTATAACTTCCCGACATACCGTCACCACCGAAGTAGAATGTTTCAAACGGTGTTTTGAAGTATTTGTTCCAGGAACCTAACAAACCGAAATCGGCACGGGTCATAAGCACCAGGGTCCAGGATCCTTCCGGGTCAGTGAGTGGGGTATAGGTACGGCTCTTGAATTTTACCTTCCAGTATTCAATCCATTTATACATTTCTTTGGCTGCCGCTTCCCTCTGTTCGGTATCGGTATTTGTTCGCGCGGAGAGTTCAGCCAATGTCTTCCAATCCTTCTTGCCGCTGAACAAAGATGCGGGAGGTGTTAGAGTGACATCCAAAGAGAAGGATGACCCCCTACGAGGATATATAGGTTGGTCGATACTGGTTCTTGAAAGTGACAATCCAAGCATCAATGAATTTGAAACACCGTTGTTCATGTAATAAAGGTATTCCCAATTCTTAAGATAATACCACCGGTAGGATAATGTAGCCTGGAATTGGAAATAATCGTCAGGCCAGGAAAGTCGTGTTCCGAATCCCAACATCACACCCGCCATCTGGAGCACTTTATTGGGGTCGTATGCATTCTGGTAATAATAACCCGTATTGTTATAGTTGTAGGAACCTCCGTAATAAAGTGAATTATAATATCCGGAGTTATACCATGTATTGTTATAATAGCTTGAGTTGATACCGGTAGATCGACTATAGTCTACACTGAAAGAGAGAGCATTCGGTCTTTTACCTCCAAACCAAGGATCAAAGAAAGAAATAGAATAACTTTGATAATATTTAGCGTTGGTTTGAGCCGAAATCGAGAATGTCTGACCATCGCCTCGGGGTATAATACCTCGATATGAACCCGGATTGAACAAGTTCTTTATGGAGAAATTGGAGAATGACAAGGATACCTGGCCTGTAACACCGGTTTGTCCCCAACCGAATGAAAGCTGCACTTTATCGTTGGCCTTTGACTCCAGATTGAAAAGGATATCAACAGTCCCGTCGTTTTCATTGGGTTCGGGTCTGATGTCCATATTCTCCGGATTAAAGTGACCAGTTGTGGCAATTTCACGTGCTGAACGCATCAGGTCACTCTTTGAGAATAGATCTCCGGGTCGCACTCTCAACTCCCTCCTGACCACTTTCTCAAATAATTGGTCGTTACCATTGATCACCACCTTGTTTATGGTTGCCTGGGGGCCTTCCATCACCCTCATCTGAAGGGCTATGCTGTCACCTTTGATGTTTTCTTCTATAGGAACCAATTCAAAGAACAAGTAACCATTATCAAGGTAATAGTTGCTTACGGCATCGTCATCGGTTCTCAATCGTTTTTCGAGTAATGGCTGATTGTAGACATCTCCTGGATAAATTCCCAATATGTTGTTGAGAATATCTGTGGAATAAACGGTATTACCAACCCAGTTTATATCACTGATGTAATACTTGTTACCTTCCTCCACTTTAATGAACACATCCACATTGTTGTCATCGTATTTAACAACACTGTCGCTCACTATCCGGGCATCACGGTAACCTAATGAGTTATATTTTTCTATAATTCTGTTTTTATCGTCTTTATAATCCTGGTCAACGAATTTTTTCTGACTGAATATTTTTAGCAAATCCGTCTTTTCATTTGTTTTCTTCATTGCCCTTTTGACCTTATTGTCAGAGAGGACTTCGTTGCCCGATATATAAATTTTATGAACCTTTACCTTGCCGTTCTTATTGACCCTTACATCCAGGAATACTTGATTGTCTTTGGAGAGATCGTTTACCTGGTTTATCTGAACATCGGCATTTTTGAATCCTTTGTTGGCATAATAATCTTTTATGATCTGGGTGGCGCGTGCCACGATATTGGGCGTGATCTGCTGTCCGGAGATCATGCCAAGTCTTTCCTGGATATCCTTCTTTTCTCCTCCTTTGACCCCCTCAAATCTCAATTCTGTGAGTCTGGGTTGCTGTTTAAGATTGATTACAAGCCAGATTTTGTCGCCGGCGATTTTTTCAGCTGAAATTTTAACGCTTGAATACAAACCCTGACGCCACAAACGTTTTGTGGCTGCGGTGAGGATGGCACCGGGCACTTCGACACGTTCACCTATCGACAGACCTGAGTTGGCAATTACAATATAATCGTCGACATGGTTTATTCCTTCCACCTTAATACCGGCAATTTCGTATACTTTTGGAATCGGGGAGTAAATGATATCGGGGTTGTAAATAGTGTCCACAACAACAGGTGCATCTTGTGCACTGATGCCGAATGTGGAGATAAAAGCAATTAGAAAAACCGATATCTTAAATAATGGATTCATTCGATATTTGGTTAGTTGGTGTGTTGCACTTGGTCGCTTGTCTTACCGAACCTTCTTTCCCGGCTTTGGAAATCAAGAAGGGCATCAACATAGTCTTCGTCGGTAAAATCAGGCCATAATGCCGGTGTGAAGTATAATTCACTATATGCAATCTGCCAAAGTAAATAATTGGAGATTCTATGTTCTCCTCCCGTCCTTATTAACAAATCAGGATCAGGAATTCCGGCAGTGGTCAAATTATCGGAAATTGATTGTTCGCAAATCTCTTCAGGGTTTAATTTACCCTCTGCAGCTAAGATTGCCAATTTTCGGGCTGCCTCCGTAATTTCCCATCGCGAAGAGTAACTAAGGCACATGTTCAATTGCAATCCGGTGCAATGAGCCGTGGCGTTTCTTGCATAGAAAAGACGTTCACGGGCATCTTCCGGTATCCTTTCAATATCTCCGAGCAGATGTATTCTCACATTGTTTTCAAGAAGTTCCGGCAATTCTCTCTCAATGGCCCATCCTATCAGGTACATAAGAGTGTCTACCTCGTCTTTAGGACGGTTCCAATTCTCGGTGGAAAAGGCATACAATGTGAGATATTTAATGCCTAAATCAGAAGAGAATTTTGTGACACGATGCACTGTGGAAACACCTTCAGCATGGCCGTCGCTTCGGATAAATCCGCGACTTTTGGCCCATCTGCCATTGCCGTCCATAATCATAGCCACATGCACCGGAATCCGGTTCTTATCCAATTGTGAAATCTTTTCTTCGAGTGATGCCATTCTTATCTCTCTTTATAATTGCAGGTTGCACAACGTTTGCTGAATTCGTAACTCACTGTGAAGGTGAGGGTGGAATACCAATCGGTATTCTTCATAAAGGAACTTTTTATGCCCAAGGGATCCTGAAGGTCCGGACCGTCCAATTTATCGGTAAAAGTCTTCTTCATCAGGAACTCAAGGCCTAAGTTAAGTCTTTTCGACGGTTTGTATTTAAATCCTATACCAAAGGGGATGGTGAATGCAGCTCCTGAGTGTCCTTGCACACTCCATGCCGTCACACCCAATCCTCCGGCTATATAGGGGGTCCATCTTTTCAGATGCTGATATGTTTCGCCCATTCCGTAACTGAAAAAATGGAATTCCGCCAATTCGGACAGTTCATAAAATATGGTGGAGAACTTATAACTTTCCTCTTGGGGAAATACATTTGTCATATTTGAGGAGTCTCCGGCCAAACCACCTACGTAAAAATTGGTTTTAAAATTCCATCTTGTAGTAGCGATATATCTGAAGAGTAATTCCACATCCCACGATGGATGTTGGAAAAGGGTCGAGGTGTTGGCATCGCCCAAATATCCGGTCATACCTACACCGCCTCCCATATCAAACCTATAATCCTCCTGAGCCCTGAGAGTTACCGCCTCAGAGAGGATATAGATTGTGGCTATAGATATGATGGTGAATCTTTTCAAATCTTAGATATTTGGAGTAAATTCAAGTCGTGCCAAAACCCCTCTCCAAATCACTGAAGAAAGGGAACTGTCTTCGAGGTAACCACCGAAAATATATAAATATGGGCAAACCCATGTGATGTCATATCCGTCAATAGTATAGGAAGTGCGCGTCCATGGGGAGGTTTTGGTCATTTTCTCCGGGGTCCACGCCTCGGAAAGATCCGCCGACAGATCATAACCGGCTACTATTACATCAGCGCCTCCTAATGATGGCAATGATTCGGGCAATTGCATCAAATCAGGTGCCAGACTCCAATGTACGCCATTATCATATGTCATATAAACTGAGCGGTTCATTTCTCCATCTTTGTTTACTCCGCCGAAAAACAGCCAAACATCCATTTCTCTCTTCAAGAAAATATATGGAGTGTCACGATACACTATATAACGGGCCATCATTGGTTTTTCCACTGCCGGAAGAACCGAATCATTTATGATTGCCCAGTTTGTTCCGTCATATGCCCATACAGCAGAAGTAGGTAACCCGTCTGCCATTACTCCACCCGCCAATATTGCAAATGGTTGGGGATCCCATTCCGTTTCCATTACCCCGAGTGCAGAAGAATTATTTACTGGGAAGTCTTCTTCCAACGGAGAATCCATATAATTTGTTTCTGCAGGATACTTGGTATGTAACAAACCTGTTTCAGAAGATTTTATACCTAACACCGAGTTTTGATAACCTCCTAAAATGGAAACCCATTCCTCACCGGTATCTGTCCATGTTTCAATATTGTCGGAAGAATAAAGGTGGCCGGTGATACTTAATAACCAGAAGGAGTCAGGTGTGGACGTGAAACTATCAATAGCTGGCTCAAATCCGAATTTCATATCGGTTTTGGTCCATTCGCCCTTATTTAGGTCTCTGCACCAAGATAAAGTATACTCCCCGTTATATTCTTCAATTAATGTGTATGTGGTTTCATTGCGATATACAGACTTTTGTGCAACCGGATCCGGGTATCTTGACGGCAGTGATGTAGTTGCAATCTTATCCCAAATCAAAGTGTCAGGCTCCTGGGTGTGTACGTTAACCCTTATTTGATAAGTAAATGAGTTCACGCCATTTTGAGCTGTTACATCCAAGGTAACGGGATGTGAAAAGTCAATGGTATCTTCCGGGTTTGTGAGATAATTGACGGTCACTTCTTCTTCGTTATCCTTTAAAAATTTGAGTTCCGCCTTTGTCATCGTGTTGGCGAATGTGATTGAAGCGATCAATCTTGAAATATCGGTGCCTTTGGGAAGAGAGTCGGCATTGAAAATTACCCCTGTATTCAAGTCGATTGAAAAAGCCACTGAATCGAGATGTGCAAGCACACTGTCGTTGGCTTGAAGACGGAATTGCTTGACGGCAATAATGGCAGGAGTTACAACTATCTCATTTTCATCATCCTCGGATTTGGAGTTGCAAGAAACCGCAGATATCAACAATGCTGTCAATACCTGAAAAAAAATCAGTTGTTTTATTTTAATGGATGACATATTTTTATTGTCGGTGGGCGTTAGGCTTTCAATTTTATATGTTTACAAACTGCAAATTTAGTATTTCTTGTTTAAATTTATTGCCTTGCAAGGCCTCATTTTATAAAAGAGAGATATTTTTAGAGCTTTTTAACGGCTTTTGCGATATGTCTCGATTAAATTGTTGCGACAAAATTCTTTCTCTTTTAATTGTAGATCTGTCGGTAAACACGGGGATTTCAGACCCTTTCCAATCATAGAGGGAGAAGTTTCAATCCTTATTTCATCATATAAACCCTCCTTAATAAAAGAATTCAGAAGGGTAGGGCCACCTTCCACCATCAGACTTGTGATATTTTCTTGCCTTAGTTTGGTTAAGAATTCTCTCAAGTTTTCGATTTCATGAGCCACATATTTTTTTGGAGAATTTCCACCCCATAGTCTTACAGTGAGTTGAGGATTGTCAATTCTATCTGTGTTTCCTCCTACCATAATGGCATCAAACCCTGCTCGTTTGCGATGCATCCAAACCGAAGAAAGCGAAGAAGAGAATTTTACAGGTATAGGCGAACCCTCTTTATCAACCGCTGCCATAAAACCATCACTGCTTTGAGCCCATTTTAGAGTTATCCAAGGCAGTTCCCCGGTATGAGCCTTCATAAATTTATGTTTCAGTTCCTTGCATTCCTTTTCAAGAATACCATTTTCCACAATGATACCCGCATCTTGTAAAATCCGGACACCTTTCCCGGCCACGAGAGGATTTGGGTCAAGGGATCCAATTACAACCTTGGGTATTCCGGTGTTGACAATGAGGTTGGCACAAGGTGGTGTTTTCCCATGATGGGCACATGGTTCTAAGGTTACGTAAATTGTGGACTCTTTCAAAAGCGGCCTATCTTCATCCTTTACGGAATTTATGGCATTGACTTCCGCGTGTGGTCCACCATAGAAAGCATGGAAACCCTCTCCTATGATTCTGTCACCATGAGTAATGACAGCTCCCACCATAGGATTAGGCGAGACCCTTCCCTCGCCGTTGCGGGCGAGTTGAAGGGCTCGTTTCATAAAAGTTTCTTTATTCTTCAAAACCACGGAGTCTCAAAAGAGCGTGAGCATCAGGTTTGTGGCCACGGAAACGTTCGAAAAGCACCATCGGGTCTTCAGTGTCGCCTGTTTCGAGGATGGTGGCCTTGAATTTAGCGGCAGTTTCCGGATCAAAAATACCATTTTGTTCAAACAATTCGAATGCGTCGGCCTCAAGTACCTGGCTCCAAAGATATGTGTAGTAACCGGAGGCATAGCCGTCGTCACCGAATATATGTTTGAAATAAGGTGAACGATAACGGAAAGTGATTTCTTCCGGCATACCTATCTTTTCAGCCACAGCCACTTCGAATCCCGGTACATCTATATTCTCGCCGTCAGTCTGGCCCCATTCAAGATCAAGCAATGCGGCGCCGGCAAGTTCGGTAGCCACAAAGCCTTGGTTGAATTTTGAAGAATTGTTCAGTTTTTCAATCAAATCATCAGGAATTGTTTCCCCTGTCTTATAATGTTTTGCATAAACCTTTAGAAGTTCCGGAGCGAAAGCCCAATGTTCGTTGAATTGGGAACATAATTCCACATAGTCTCTATCCACATTGGTGCCGGCTATTGAACGATAAGGCGCCTGTGACAACATTGATTGGAGAGCGTGACCGAATTCATGGAAAGTGGTCTCTACTTCATCAATTGTTAGAAGAGCAGGTGTGTCGCCGGCAGGACGAGTGAAGTTGCCGATATTATATACTATCGGTCTACGGTTGCCATCCTCGTATAATCCGGAACTTTGCATCTGTTCCATCCAAGCACCCTGACGTTTGGTGGCTCTCGGGAAATAGTCGGTCATAAAGACAGCCACATGTTCGCCGGTCTTGGCATCCTGTACATCATACACCGTTACTTCGTCCATCCATTTAGGTGCATCGGGAATTTCCACCATCTTGATGCCGTAAAGTCTTTCTGCAGCCGTGAAGAGTCCGTTGAGCACATTCTCCAGAGAGAAATAAGGACGCACCTCGCTTTCATCGAGGTCGTATTTCTGTTTCTTTACTTTTTCTGCGTAATAATAGTAGTCCCAAGGTGCGATCTTGAAATTGCCACCCTCTGCGTCCACGATAGCCTGCATATCTGCCACTTCCTCATGGCTACGTTTCACAGCCGGTTCAAATACCTGTAGTAAGAGATTGGTGGCTGCTTCAGGAGTACCGGCCATTACTCTTGATGTCATCATCTGTGCGAAATTGTCGAAACCCATGATTTTGGCTTTCTGGGCACGTAGTTTCACTATCTTTTCGATTACAGGGTAATTATTGTTGTCGCCATAGGAAGCCAAACTTGTATAACCTTTGTAGATGGCCTCACGCAGACCGCGGTTTTGTGAGTATTGAAGCACCGGCAACCTGCTTGGTGCATGGAGAGTGAAAACCCAAAGTCCGTCAAGACCTTTCGCTTTGGCCTCTTCAGCTGCCATTGCCACTGATGATTCAGGAAGACCGGCCAGATCGGCAGGATCATAAACCGTAACAAAGAAATTGTTGGTGGCGTTGAGCAGATTCTTGTTGTATTGGATAAAAAGTTTGGAAAGCTCATCGTTCACTTTTATAAGCTCCTTCTTTTTGTCCTCAGGTAGCGCAGCTCCCTGCTCAGCAAACTCGCGGTAATATTTTTCAACTACACGTTTTTGTACCGGATTGAGTCCCATCTCATCACGACGGTCGTATACATCCTTAATTTTCTTGAAAAGTTGTTCGTCAAGGTTCACCTGATTGGCCGCCTCGTTGAGCAAAGGAATGGCTTCCTCTGCCATCTGGGCGAATTCATCCGTTGAAAGAGCTCCGTCGTAATGATAGAAAACCTGGGCAACCCTGTCAAGGATAGGGGAGAGGTTCTCCAAAGGCATTATCGTATTGTCGAAGTCAGGAACCGATCTTGTAGCGGTAATCGCAAATATGTTCTGTTTCTGTTGTTCAATTCCGGCCTTGATGGCTGGTATGAAGTCGCTCACCTTTATCTGATCGAATGGAGGGATCTGATATTTAGTGGTGTAAGGGGTGAGGAACGGATTTTGGTGTTCTTCTGCCATGATTTTTTGAGTGAAGGTCAGGCAACAGGCGGTTGCCAAAACCAATTTAAAGATTTTCATATTGTTGGGTTGTTGTTAATGTTTTTATTGGTGTTGTTATTTTAATATAGTTTATATGGTTACTATTGCTGGAATTGGAATTCACCGATGAGAGGGTAGTGGTCCGAAGAATTGATTTTCCCCACAGTAAGGTCCAGAGCCTCCAGTGGTCCCCTATAGAGCATTTGGTCTATATGGAAATAAAACGCGTGAAGATTATACGTTATGGCCGGACCGAAATTGGTCTCGGCATATGCATCCCTTAAGTCGTCACCTCTTATGATATTGTATGACCATGAAGCGGGCACATCGTTAAAGTCGCCGCACACAATCAAGGGTATATCTGCAGGAATATCATCCAAAACACTTCTCAAAGCAGTAGCGTTTTCAGCCCTTTGCCGGAAGCCATGTCGTAGTTTCTGACGTATGGAACCCTTGAATTCCTTCATACTGGTTTTGGCTGTCTCCACAGAATTAATTTCCGTCACAACATTTCTTTCTTCCTCGGATAGACCGAAAGAAAAAAGATGAACCATAGCCACGACTAAAATCTTATCATTCGGGAAATTAATTTTGAAAAGATCGTATCGGCAATCAGAACCATTGTCCAATTTCATTTTATCCATTCGTTCCACCGGGAATTTTGACAAAACCTTAATATCGGTTGAGTTCAACCCGGCCTTATAGGGATAAGCTGAGAAAAGGGAATCCCTCAGGGAAGGAGTGAAATTTTTTATTTCATGTTCACTGAAATACCTTAATTCTGTGAGACATACCACATCAGCCCCTGATTCTATCATAAATTCCACGGCACGGTTGCCCGGATAATCGGGTTGCATTATGTCTTGAGTGTGGAGAACATTCCATGATATCACCTTGAAGGTCTCTCCCCGGCCGCTTGGTTTCCTTGCGCTCCCTAAAGGGAAAGCATCACTTAATGGAGTCAGACAGATAACTATAGTCACTATTCCTAATGCACAGAAAATGATTTTCCGACACAAAGCCCAAAATATAATCAGTACTATTGAAAGTATGGCAAAATAAGGAAGTGCCAAACATAACAGCGAAGGAAAGGTGAGATACTCGGGATCCACTCTTCCGCCAAATGCAGCTATTATAGTGGCGAGATACACCAAAATAGAGACGATTCTCATCGCCAGGAAAAAGAAAGGACTCAGGATTTTGGTGGCAAGCATCAGGAATCGTTGAAATTCTATTAATTAGTAGAATGAACTTCCACGCAATGTGCCTTTCTTCCACCAATAAAGGAGAATAATGATACCGAAAAGCATACCTCCCAAATGAGCGAAATGAGCCACAGAGTCGTTGGCATTGAACCCGAGGAAAAATTCTATCAAGCCGTAACCTATCATCATATATTTGGCCTTGATAGGATAGGGGATGAAGAAGAGATAAAGAGGTTGGTTCGGGAATACAAAGGCATATCCTAAAAGCAGACCGTAAACAGCGCCGGAGGCTCCGATGGTGACAAAATTATTCTTGAAAGCTGTAATGGCATTCATAAAACCGGCCTCATGCTGACTCACAGCCTGATCCACAATCTCTTTCATATGGGAATATGTCAGACCGTTGAGCGCCGCAATACCATCAACATATTCATGCATCCAGGTGCACGCCCACACTATTTCTTGAACAAAGGCAGCTCCTACACCGCAAACAAAATAGTAGAAAATATATCTTTTGGAACCCCACACTCTCTCAAGAATGGATCCGAACATCCATAGAGAGAACATATTGAAAAGAAGATGCCATGGATTGGTGGAGGCATGCACAAACATATATGTGAAAATCTGGATGGGGTTGAATTGTGAGGCTCCCACGAAGTGTAGTCCCAACACCCTGATGATTGTGTTGCCGAATTTCGGAAAAATGGCCTCAACAGCCCAAACTATCACATTTATCAAGATAAGGTTTTTAGTCACCGGTGGCATCTGCGACACAAAACCTCGGAATCCGTTTCTAAACATTATAAAATATTATATTCTTCTATAGAATTGCAAAGTTACAAATTTCTCTCCAAGTGACAAGTGACAAGTTCCGAAGGATAGGTTCCATGTACTAACTACCAAGTTCCCGATGTTAAGTGCCGAATCCCGGTCCCTCGTCTCTTTTACTCTTTAAACTTTAAACTTTAAACTTTAAACTTTACACTCTACCCTTTAAACTTTACTCTTTACCCTCTAAACTTTAAACTTTATATTTACCCTTTAAACTTTAAACTTTAAACTTTGTTATAAAGTTATCAAGGTTTTATCATGAAAATTTTATCAATCATGAAATTTAAGAAAAGTTTATTGGCAATGACGGTTCTCATGATTATGGGACTTTCTTCATGCAGCACTTTCTCGTTGGTGAATTCAGAAGTCTATAACAATGCGAACCTTGCGGATTTCCATACTTTCCGCATCATTACTCCCGGTGAGGGCAAATTGCCACCCGGTATGGAATTAGTGACCTACTACAATATCGCTGCCGCTATCAGAGAACAGATGGTGGAAAGAGGTTATGTGGAGGATCCTTCATCTCCTATAGTGATCAATATCGGATTGACCGTGAAGAATGAAGTGTATACAGAACCTATTTCGTCATTGGCACCTCCTCCGGGACCTATCGGTCCTCCGCCAATGAACTGGTTTCCATATGGCCCAGGCCCTGGTCCCGGCCCCGGTTTCGCCCCTTGGTTCATGATGCCTCGTTCTTATTATTGGAATCCGAATGCTCAGGTAGTCACCGGTATATATAAAGAAGGTGTTCTCACAATGGATATAGTGGATATGGCGGATAAATTGGCCTTGTTCTCTTCATCCGTAGCCACAATACTTGAAAACGGGGATTCCCAATTCAGGAATCTTACGGGAATAGCACAGGCAGTGCAGACCCTGTTCGAGAAATATCCCGTGCCTTTATTGCCTCAATACAGAAACCAAAAGAAATGAAGGAAACTCTAAAAAAGTTACATACAACGCTGGATCCTATATATGGGAAACATGAGTCGGATGCAATCATCCGACTCATTTTCCATTATCTTAAAGGATGGTCGCTTACCGACATGCTCATCCGGCAGGATGAAGAATTGTCGCCATATATAAAGGAAAAGATTGAAGATATACTTCAACGGTTGCTCAAACATGAGCCGATCCAGTATATCACCGGTGAGGCCCGTTTTCATGGGATGGACCTCAAAATAAAAGCCGGTGTTTTAATTCCAAGGCCGGAAACAGATGAACTGGTGGACCTTATTATCGATGAAAACAAGGATAGGGATGACCTCCGGGTTCTTGATTTATGCACCGGGAGCGGTTGTATCGCAATCGCTTTGGCAAGAAATCTTCCTTTCTCTAAAGTGACGGCTGTGGATTTCTCTCCCGTGGCCATTGAGGTTGCAAATGAAAATTCAGAGACTCTGAAAACCAAGATTGAATTGGTTAAGGCCGATATTTTCAGTTGGACTCCCTCCCAAAAATATGATATCATAGTTTCGAATCCACCTTATGTGATGGATAAGGAGGCTTTGACTATGGAAAAGAATGTGCTTGATTATGAACCACATGAAGCGCTTTTTGTGAGAGATGAAAATCCTTTGGAATTCTATTCCAGGATAGCGGATATCGCCAAGTCCTCTCTTGTGCCCGGCGGTAAACTTTATTTCGAGATAAACCCCCTCACAGCCAATTCTCTCGAGTCTCTTCTTGAATCAAAAGGTTTCAACGATATCTCTGTCCTGCCTGACACTTCAGGTAAATCCCGCTTTCTTTCATGTGTGGCATAAAAACACTTCAAAGTAAACTATTGCGTTAGTTTGGTGTTAATAAGGTATAAAACTTTTTATTAAAAATTAATCAACTTATTAAAAACTTACGACTATGAGACAAAGGATTTCTTACAACAGCGACGATTATTCAGGAACCGCGATTATCTGGTTTATACTGATTTGCGTTTTATGTTTCTTCTGTTTTTGGCCCGACTGGGGGTGGGGAGACTACAATTACCAAAGTAATTATGTTGACAATGGCACCTGGAATTGGGGTGGATGGTGGTGGTTCTGGATCATTATCGGTATCCTGTTCTTCTGGTGGATCTGTACATTGTTCTATACTCCGATCGACGTATATGCCGACGATGATGAAGTGAGAATACGTCGTCCGTTGAAATCAAGAAGAATAAAAATGTCGGAAATAGAATCTGCTGAACCTTATCAAGTGTCAAAGAATCCTAATAAGAAAGCTTTCGGCAGCGCTCCGATCAAATCCTTCGGCCGCTGGGGCAAATACAACGATGAGAAGATAGGTGATTATTTCGCTTACTATGGCAAACCTGACAATACCGTTCTAATCAAGTTGAAAGACGGAAGACAATATGTGGTAGGCGGCTCGGATGCAAAAGCATTGGCAGACTATATCAATAAAAGGAAGAAATAAACGAGATAATTTATTCTATTATAAAAAATAAAAAAGCCTTTCGGGGCTTTTTTTATTTTCTAAAAGGAATGCAACATACAACTCGTGTAGGAACAGGTTGCTCTGCTATTTTGCCGGGCGACCAGTCCGGCATCCGGGAAATGATCCGTATGGCCTCCTGATTCAAAGTTGATTCCACGCCCCTTAGAACTTGAACATGGCAAACTTTACCGTCAGGATTCACGACAAAAGCACAGGTCACTCGTCCTTCAATACCGTTTTCATATGCCTCCGAAGGATATTCTCTTGTGGCGTTGATGAAATTGATCATTGAATTTCTGCCACCGGGAAATTCCGGTTTTTGCTCCACATAGTCGTATTCATACACCTCGGTGTATACGGTGCACCCGTTTATCGAGGTTGATGACTTGATTTTACAAGTCTGAGAAAAAACGTTTTGTGTTGTTGCAATGGCAAATGCAGAGACTGCAATGAGTGTCAAAGCACGGATATTCATAAAAATTTTATACCTCCTTTTTAAAGGACAAATTTATTTTCGGTGCAAATATATTCCATGAAACGGAACTAACCAAAAATTAAGGATATACTATTAATTTATTTATAAATGTTTTGCATTTATTCACAAATAAGATAAATAGAATATGAAATGCATGGAGGATGAAAGGTCCTTTGCTTTGAATGCAATAGAATGGAGGGAATGAACGTTATATGGAATAGGGAATGAATGAAATTCCGTAAAAATTAGAATATGAGAGACTTTTTGAAGTCATTGAAATATAGTTGCATATTGCTTGGCTTGGTGGTCCCCGTCCTTTCCCGGGCACAGGGTGGAAACACGGCATACGACTTTTTGGAAATCCCGAGTTCCAGTTATGTTATGGGTATGGGAGGTGCCAATGTTTCCAGTATACATTCCGACCTCGACCTTGCGGCGCAAAACCCCGCTCTCATAGGTCCTGAAAACAATAAGGAATTGAAAGTGGGATATATGCACTATTACGGCAGTTCCAATTTCGCAAGTGTAAGATACGGTATGGCTGCCGGAGAAAGGGGAGCCTGGGCAGCCGGAATACGTTATCTTAATTATGGTAATTTCCAGGGATATGATTATGACGGAACCTATACCGGCACTTTCACTGCTCAGGATATAGTGGCCGAGGGCACCTATTCGCATGATTTCACATATCGCCTGCGGGGTGGTATAAATGTCAAGATGGTTTACAGTGCCTATGAGCAATACTCCGCATTCGCGATGGCCGCCGACCTTGGTTTATGTTATTATGACGAAGTGCATGACTTGTCCTTGGGTCTTGTTCTCAAAAATATGGGTGGACAGTTGAAACGCTTTGAAGACCATTACGATAGGATGCCGTTTGATGTTCAACTCGGTATTTCAAAAGGTTTCAAGGAATCGTTCTCATTTTCCATCACTGCCTGGCATCTCACAAAATGGAGACTGCCTTATTATGTGCATGAGGAAGGCACTGTGACAGAACTTACCGATCCCGGATTTTTCAGGAATTTCTTCAGGCATTTGGTGTTCGGAATAGAATATTCCCCCTCGGATAGATTTTTTATCAATTTGGGATATAATTACAAGACCGCCAGCGATATGGCTGCATATCAGCGTCACTTCCTGTCCGGTTTTTCTATTGGTGCAGGGTTCAAAGTCAAATCTTTCTCGGCCGGTGTGGCTTTCGCGATGCCTCATAAGGGTGCAAGCACAATATTGTTGAATTTAGGGCTGGATATAAACGAGTTGTTGTAAGCATCAACTTTTTTTTGTAACTTTGCGCCCAAGTTGTGCAATCTCTGGCAAGATGAGTGATGCTTGTTAAATTGCCGACATCACGAATTTATATAAGAAAAAAATGGACTTAATTAAAGTAGTTGAGGAGGCTTTTGCAACTCCTAAGAAGCAAATCGATGATTTCGGTCCGGGCGACACTGTGAATGTTGCTTACCGTATCAAAGAAGGTAACAAAGAAAGAATCCAGCAATACCGTGGCGTTGTGATTCGCATCAGCGGCAGCCAGGATAAGAAAAGGTTTACTGTTAGAAAGATTTCCGACGGAGTGGGTGTGGAAAGAATTTTCCCGATGGATTCCCCGTTTATCGAATCTGTTACAGTAACAAAATATGGTAAAGTTCGTCGTGCAAAACTTTATTACCTTCGTAAACTCACAGGTAAGAAGGCTCGTATCAAAGAGCGCCGCGTAAAGAAGACTGCAGAAGCCTAAATCAGGCCTGTATGGAGATAATCGAATCCCGTTCCTTTTGAACGGGTTTTTTTTTTGAGTCGACATATCAATCTTTTTAAATATAAATTTGTTATATTTGCATAAACAAAATTCACTATGTCACAGAAAGCTTTATTGATAATATTGGATGGCTATGGCATCGGTAGCCATGGTAAGGAGGATGCAATTTACAATACCCCGACACCTTATATGGACAGTTTGATGGCCGAATATCCTCATTCGGAACTTCAGGCAAGCGGTGAAAACGTCGGTTTGCCTGACGGACAGATGGGTAACTCCGAGGTAGGTCACTTGAATATCGGTGCCGGAAGAGTGGTGTATCAAGACCTTGTGAAAATCAACAGGGCTATTGCCGACGGTTCCTTTGCAAAGAATCCCGAAGTGAGGTCGGCTTTCGAATATGCAAAGCAGCATAACGTGCCTATCCATTTCATGGGTCTTGCCTCGGCCGGAGGAGTGCATTCAAGCTTAGACCATCTTTATGCTTTGTGTGACACTGCTAAAGCCTATGACTTGAGCAAGGTCTACGTGCATTGCTTTATGGATGGTCGTGACACCGACCCCAAGAGCGGCGCAGGTTTCCTCAAGGATATAAAAGACCATTGCGACAAGAGTGCCGGTGTGATAGCTTCTGTTATCGGAAGATATTATGCCATGGATAGAGACAAAAGATGGGAAAGACTCAAGGAGGCTTACAATCTTCTTGTCTACGGCGAAGGAAAGCATTCCGACAATGTGATAGGAACTGTGGAGGAATATTACGCCGAAGGAATCACCGATGAATTTATGAAACCGATCGTCAACGACAATGTGGATGGCAGAATCGGTGCCGGTCATGTGGTGATATTCTTCAATTATCGTAATGACCGCGCCAAAGAACTTACCACAGTGCTTACACAGCATTCAGAAGACGGAATGAACCCGATTCCTGATTTGCAGTACTATTGCATGACTCCATATGACGATGCTTTCAAGGGAGTGCATATTCTGTTTGCAAAATCCGACGTGCCAAACACCCTTTCCGAATACCTCTCCAACAATGGCAAGAAGCAGCTCCATATAGCCGAAACTGAAAAATATGCTCACGTCACTTTCTTCTTCAACGGCGGTCGTGAAAAACCATTCGAAAATGAGGACAGAATTTTGGTGCCATCACCTAAGGTTGCCACCTATGACTTGCAACCCGAGATGAGCGCTCCGGAAGTCACAGAAAAGCTTGTTGACGCTATTGACTCTGAAAAATATGATTTCATAGTTGTGAACTTCGCCAACGGTGATATGGTGGGTCACACCGGAGTTTATGAGGCTGTGCAGAAAGCCGTTGCCGCGCTCGACACTTGCGTTGGCAAGGTGGTGGATGCTGCAAAGGCCCACGGTTATCAAGCCATTATTATTGCCGATCATGGTAACGCTGACTATGTGGTTAACCAGGACGGCAGCCCCAACACTGCCCACTCTTTGAATCCTGTGCCATTCATCTATATCGGCAATAAGAATGCCAAGGTGGAAAACGGTAAATTGGCTGACGTGGCCCCGTCTATTCTTCATATCATGGACTTGCCGCAACCTGCTGATATGGACGGGCATAATTTGATTGAGGATTAAGTTACCGGTATTCTAAGATTTAAGAAAGAATTTCTTGATGAAATATAGATCTATAAAGAAGGCACTGCTCCCTCTGTTGGGAGCAGCGGCTTTTTGTGGAGCAACGTCAGCTGAAAAGCTGGTTATTCTCCATACCAATGACACCCATTCCACAATTGACCCGCTTCCCGACGGCACCGGAGGGGTGCTTCAAAGAAAAGCCATAATCGATTCCGTGAAAAATGCGGAGAAGAATGTGATTTTGGTTGATGCCGGAGACGTGGTGCAAGGCACTACCTATTTCAAGTATTTCAAGGGTGACGTGGAATATCCCCTGATGGATATGATGGGGTATGACTTAAGAGTGCTGGGCAACCATGAATTCGACAATGGGATGGAATCGCTGGCGAAGTATTATAAAGCTGCCAAAGGTGTTCCATTGTCTGCCAATTACGATTTCACGGGAACCGAACTCGAGGGTGTGTTCCAACCTTACGCCATACGTGAAATAGATGGAAAGAAAATAGGCTTCATAGGCATTAATATTGATCCGGCAAGCATTATCGCGCAGAAAAATATTGCCGGTGAATTTAAGGAAGTGATACCCGTTGCCAATGAGTTGGCAGCTAAGTTAAAGCATGAGGAAGGTTGCGACCTGGTGGTGGTGGTTTCCCATATAGGTTATGTTTCCGGGAATGCGAAGACTTCCGATATCGACTTGGCAGAGTCTTCCTCGGATATAGATCTTATAATCGGCGGACATTCACACACTTTGATAGATCCTGACAATCCTGAAGAGACGCCGTCACTGATCGGCAACACGGATGGGAAACCTGTGAGAGTGGTGCAGACAGGCAAACAGGGTAGATATTTGGGTAAATTGACTATAGATCTCGATCAACTGCCTCTTGCGAGCGGCGAAATGGTTGATTACGAGCTTATCCCTGTCACCAACAGATTTCCACAGGAAATTTTGGATGCCCGTATGATTGAATTTATCCGCCCGTTTAGGGAGACTGTGGATTCAATCAACAATGTGGTGATAGGTTATTCGGCTTATGAACTCGCGAAGGAAAGAACAGGTGGATTGCCCAACCTCACGGCAGATATCAGTTATCATTACGGTAAATCTTTAGTCGATTCATTGCAATCGGTTGGTGTTGACGTTCCGGATGTGGATTTGTCGATAATGAATGTCGGAGGAATAAGGCATCATATGCCCATTGGTGAAATAACCGAAGGTCAGATTTTGTCTACTTATCCCTTCTCGAATCATATTGTGATAATTGGTGTTAAAGGTTCCGATATTATAGAGGCGATGAGGGTTAGCGCCGCCAAAGGTGGCGAGGCTGTAAGCGACAATGTAAGGGTTGTCACCGATTCGGTAGGTAATCTTGTAAGGGTGGTGATTGATGAAAAAGAGATGGATCCCGACAAGGAATATATTGTTTCAACAATAGATTATATCGCCGAAGGCAATGATGACTTGGTGAGTCTTGCCAACAATAGGAAATTCTGGGAAGATGATGTGGAGGTCTCGGTCCCCATTTTGATGTGGATAAAGAACCGGCAGAAATTGGGATTGAAGGTGGCCCCCGATCAGGGTAGCAGGTTTGTGGTGTTATGGTCAAACCTGAATTGACACGGATATCGGTTTTGATTCTCGCCTTGTGCGTTTTATTGGGGTCTTGCCATAAAAAGGAGAGGGAAGTCACCCCAGAGGAGGTGGAGGATTTGGTCGTGTTGAGCGACCGGACGCAGATTTGCCGGGATAAGGCGGATTCGTTGCTCACCACCATGACCCTCGAGGAGAGGGTAGGGCAATGTTTCATGCCGTCGATTTATGCCAGTTCGGATGCCTCGACTTTGTCCCTCTATAAAAAATACATCGACGACTATCATATAGGAGGCATTGTGTTGTTGAAGGGGAATCTCTCCTCTGCCAAAGAATTGGCCGAATTGGGTCACGATGCCAAGATTCCTTTGTTCATCGCCATTGATGCCGAATGGGGCTTGGGTATGCGTCTGGAGGATGCCCCCACATATCCAAAGAATGGAAATATAGGAAAGGATGCTGAGGATACCGAACTTTTTGATTACGGTCTGAAAATAGCCGGAGAATGCCGGGAAGTAGGTATCAATATGGTTTTGGGTCCCGTTGTCGATATCACTAATTTCAACAGAGGTGTTATCGGCAAAAGATCATTCGGCGATAATCCAAAGATAGTGTCAGATTTTGGCGTGGCTTATGCCAAGGGTTTGGAATCCGGTGGTGTCATAAGTGTGGCCAAGCATTTTCCGGGACATGGAAGCACTGTCGTCGATACCCACAAGGGGGTGGCGAGAGTTAAGAGGGACATATCAGCTTTGGATTCAATCGACTTGAAACCTTTCAAGGATTACGTCAACGTAGGATTGACCGGTATCATGGCCGGTCACATACAATCCTTGGCTTTGGATCCTGACGGGAATGCGGCCACGGTTTCCATGGATATGCTCACTTCCTTGCTCAGGGAGGAGATGGGATTCGGGGGACTCGTGTTGACCGATGCCTTCGACATGGGGGGAGCAAAAGGATTCTTAGCGGAGGAGGCCCTAAAGGCAGGAGCCGACTTGATTTTGTCTCCGTCGAAAATTGATAAGGAATATCAGAGACTTCTTGAGAGTCTAAAAAACGGTGAATTGGAAGTATCCGTCATCAACGAAAGATGTGGCCGTATTCTTTTCTATAAATACCTTTTCAATTTATTGTAAGGCGTCCCCGTCCGTAGTTTTCTAAAAATTTAAGGGAGCGTTCTTATAATCTTGAGGAATCATTGTAACTGTAATAACCGTTGGCTGTGACGATTACATGGTCAAGGAATCGGATATTCATGAATTTGCAACCCTCCTTCAGTTCCGCGGTCAGCTTATCGTCTTGAGGACTTGGTTTGAGAGTGCCCGAAGGATGGTTGTGGCATAGTATCATACCCTCGGCATTTTCGAGAAGCGCCAGTTTTATGGCCTGTTTAAGGTCGAAAACAGAGGAAGATGAAGTGCCCGATGTAAGCTTGATTTCCTTCACCACCTTGTTTTGTCGGTTGAGCACCAGCATCCAGATTTCCTCATGGTCTAAATTGCCGATCTTATGTCTCATACGTTCATAGATTTGATTGGAAGAACGTATCGGATCTTCGATCGGAATATCCTCTTGAAAATACCTTTTTATAAGTTCTATCACGGAAAGGATCTGGATGGCTTTCATGTTGCCGATGCCGCGCATTTCGCATAGTTCCTGTTTGGTCCTACGCTCGAGTTTGTGCAGCGAGCCGTTATTGTCGCGCATCATATCGCGGCAAAGTTCGGTGATCGGATAACCGGGAGTGCCCGTACGGAGGATTATTGCCCAAAGTTCCGGTATCGAAAGAACCCCCACGCCATATTTTTCCGCTTTTTCCCGTGGTTGCTGGTCTTCGTCCATTTCTTT
The DNA here is from genome assembly GCA_022510405.1 of Muribaculaceae bacterium. GTDB lineage: Bacteria > Bacteroidota > Bacteroidia > Bacteroidales > Muribaculaceae > Lepagella. Next base: position 23,552 of record JAFLTP010000019.1, read on the forward strand.
TACGGTGCGGACAATCTTTTCCGGGATAGGGTATTCCTTGTTCATGGTTATTTACCTTTTCTTCGTTGTATTTCGTCATCTATGTCGCGACCATGGCGCAAGAGGATTTTCCAGACATATGCCCGGATAAATCCTGTTCCATATCCTCCTAACTGAATGGCTGAGGCAGGTAGGGCCAAAAGGGCGATTTTCGGACTTCGTGTAGAAATCAAGGCCGCTATCAGCAATATTACGAAATAAACAACTAACGGTATCAAAAACCAATAATTGAAGAAAGAGGCTATCACAAGTCCCAACCCGAAGATTACGAAGAGTGCCGGCAACCAGTGCACGAGTTTCATCGATCCCGGATAAAGAAGTTGAAGCGTTATGCGTGACATTCCGAATACATGCACCTGTTTCCAGAATTTCTTGAAGTCCACCCTTCTCTTGTGAAAGACTTTTACTTCCGGATATAGAACCGTCTTGAAACCTGCATTTTTTATTCGGGTGCTCATGTCGATATCTTCGCTGAACATTTCCCGGAATCCTCCCACTTTTTCATAAACCTCTTTTGAAAATCCCATGTTGAATGTGCGCGGTGTGAATTTCTCCATGCTTTTCTTGCCGCCTCGTATGCCGCCGGTGGTGAAAAAAGAGGTCATGGAAAAATTGATTGCTTTCTGCACGTCGGAAAATGATTCGTGGGCTGCATCAGGTCCCCCGTAGCAATCGGTGGGATTCTCTTTCAGGCTCTTCTTGAGCGATTCGATATAGTCGGGTGGTAATATACAATCAGAGTCGACGAAGATATAGAAATCTCCGTCGGCCCTTTCCAATCCATAATTCCTGGCGATACTTCTGCCTTCGTTAGTCTTATGGAAATACTTTATTTTTATTTCGTCTCGCCGCTTGTCTGCTTGCTCTTTGCAAGTGACAGTGCTGCCGTCTTCCACTATTACAAGCTCGAAATCCTTGTCGGTCTGCTTGGCGAGACTCTCCACCAATTCATCCACTTCCTGAGGTCGGTTGTACACCGGCACTATTATGGAAAAAGTGGGCTTGGCGGATCCTTCCATATTTAAAGTTTAAACTTTCTTTCTTTAAACTTTAAACTTTACACTTTCAACTTTATCAACTCTTTACCCTGCCGGTATAGTCGCCTGTGCGGGTGTCAACTTCGATGAGTTCGCCTTCGTTGATGAAGAGAGGCACTCTCACGGTTGCTCCTGTTTCCACAGTGGCCGGTTTGAGTGTGTTGGTAGCTGTGTCCCCCTTGAGGCCCGGTTCGGTATATGTCACCTTCAATACAGTCTTCACTGGCATTTCAGCGAAGAGAACAGTGTCGGTCGAAGCGTCGCTTACAACTTCCACTGTGTCACCTTCTTTCATGAATTCAGAGCCTGTAACGAGTTCTTTGTTGATAGGCACCTGTTCGAAGGTTTCATTGTTCATAAAAATATCGTCGCCACCGTCGGCATATAGATATTGATAAGGACGGCGTTCCACTCTTACGTCTTCCAATTTTTCACCGATGTTGAAACGACGTTCGATTACACGACCGTCTACAACATCTTTCAATTTTGTACGCATGAAAGTGTTTCCTTTACCCGGTTTCACGTGGAGGAATTCCACGCAGAAGTATAGACGGCCGTCCAGACGGATGCAGGTGCCGTTTTTGATGTCTTGAGCGTTCATCATATCGCTATAAAATTTTTCAGATTTTTGCAAAGTTACTAAAAAAATATGTAAGCGTCTAAAAAATAGTCTCTACCTCCAAAAAATTCCCTTCCCAACCCCCTTTTACTCATGGTCAACAAGCCTACCAGACCCCCAGACTACTAGACTACCAGACTACCAGACTACCGACTACAAGACTACCTCACCTATCTCATCGATCCTCAGTTATTCTTCGCAATTTAACCTCTCATTACAACCCGCCGTTAAGCTCAAACTTAACACCACTAAATCTCTTATAGATTTTATGCTTTATGCTTACATTGTACGAAAACAAATACATTGACAATGCAAAATAAGGAGGGGAGGGGATGCGTTGTTATAAATGGTGGAATTTTATTAACTTTGCATTTCAAATGGGAGGGATTCTTCTAAGAATCCTAATTGTCTTAAATTATTTATAGATTTCAAACTGACTTAACTTTACGACATGAGTAACGAAAAAACAGCCATCGGAAGTGCCTCGGAGCTTTTGCGTGACAAGGCCTGGGCAAGATGGACCGCACTTATTTTGCTTGCAGGGGCAATGTTTTTTGCTTATATCTTTGTGGACGTCCTATCCCCCTTGCAGGAATACCTTCAGAGCACAAAAGGATGGGATCCGGATGCATACGGACGTTTCGCCGGTTCGGAAACATTCCTCAATGTATTCGTGTTCTTCCTGATTTTCGCCGGTATCATCCTTGACAAGATGGGCGTGAGATTCACTGCCATCCTCTCAGGTTCGGTGATGTTTGCCGGTGGTTTCATAAATTACTATGCATTGACTGATGCGTTCCAGAACAGTGGCCTATACAATTTTATGGACCACTTCGTGAATCTACCCAACACCTGGTGGAATATAACTCCGTTCTACGACGGTATGCCGGCTTCCGCAAAGCTATCGGCAATCGGTTTCATGATATTCGGTTGCGGTTGTGAAATGGCAGGTATCACAGTATCCAGAGGTATCGTGAAATGGTTCCAAGGCAAGGAAATGGCTTTGGCAATGGGTACAGAGATGGCGCTTGCACGTGTTGGAGTGGCAGCCGTGGTGCTTGGTTCTCCTTTTATCGCAACACTTGGCGGAAACATCAGCGTTTCACGTTCAGTAGCATTCTCTGTATTGTTGCTTCTCATCGGTCTCATTTCATTCATTGTGTATGCCTTCATGGATAAGAAACTCGAGACAGAGATGGGTACGAACGGAGAAGAGAAGGACGACCCGTTCAAGATTTCCGATCTGAAATACATCTTCTCCTCGAAGGTGTTCTGGATCGTGTCTTTGCTATGCGTGCTTTATTATTCGGCAATATTCCCGTTCCAGAAATATGCGATCAACATGCTACAATGCAACCTTGGCGTGACAGCTCAGGAAGCGGGATTCGTTTTCTTTGTGTTCCCGTTGGGTGCTGCAGCAGTAACGCCGATTTTGGGTAATTATCTCGACAAGAAAGGCAAAGGAGCCACGATGCTTATTTTCGGAGCGATTTTAATGATAATCTGTCACCTCACCTTCGCTTTGGTATTGCCAGCCACCCAGTCGGAAATCGTGGCATACGGTGCCATCATACTTTTAGGTATCAGTTTCTCATTGGTTCCCGCATCTCTATGGCCATCAGTTCCAAAGTTGGTTGACAACAAACTACTCGGTTCAGCGTATGCAGTGATTTTCTGGATCCAAAATATCGGTCTTTATGCATTCCCGATGATTATAGGGGCAGTTTTGACCGGTACCAACCCCGGAGTCGAGAACCCGTTGGACTACAATTATACAGTGCCAATGCTTGTGTTTGCCGGTCTGGGAGTTTTAGCCCTTATACTTGGTGTGACACTCAAGGCACTTGACGCCAAGAACCATTACGGCCTTGAACTTCCGAACATCAAGAGCGAAGAGGCCATGGAAGAAGCCTTGGGGGCAGAAGTGGTTGCTGCTGAAGAATAATGAAAAATCCATTACAGTCGACCCTTGTTGCGTGGATAGCCCTATTTATAGTGGTTATAGTGATCATTTTCACGTTTCAATACCGGCAGCAATGGTGGAGCTTCATAGATTTATTCTTCGCCTTCATGATGGTGTTTTGCCAGTTGGCCGGGCTTTATATCGGAAGGTTCAATCCCTATGCCGGAAAAACCTTGCAAAATATAGCGGCATGGTGTCTTGGACTGATGATACTGGCCTTTATAGGCGAATATATAGCCTACCAAGTGCTAATCCCATGAACCTGTAGTTTAAAAGATCTATAATCATAAAAGATTGCGACCGATAAATATTGGTTGCAATCTTTTTATACGTATAATTGGTAACTTAATATTTTTGTTTTATTTATTTTTGCTACGTTATTAATCCCACTAAGATATGCTGGTATATTATTTCCCCGAAAAGAAAGGAGCGGTCTATATTGCTCCGGTTCATCAGAATTTGATAATGATGGATTCGACAGTAGTCGGAACCGACGGATTGGTTAAACTGTTAGAAGACAGATGTGGTATCTATCATCATGAAATATCCTTCAACAGAAGAATGTGTCGGTGGTATGAGATCATGAAGCCATGGCTTGATGACAACAAGGAAAACATACTATATAAGTCTTATTCCCTTAACCAACTTTCGATGGCAAAACAGATGTTGAAATGGAGGGACGATTTAAGAATGGCCGGCTGGGATTTTTCAATTAAGGAAGGCAGGTCACGTCTTGGTGCATTGGCGGCTATAGAGCAGAAATTCGATTATCCCGGGTTGGCCGACCGTTTGATAAAGGTTACAGCTGAAGTGAAGAAAATGCCGGAAGATTGTTTCTCCGACATTGAAATATCACTGCCGTATGAGAAGCATCTGCTACATTCCCTACCACTTGAATTGATCAACGTGCTGGAAAAGAAAGGAGTTAAAGTCAGGGTAAATAAGCAATCAAACCACAAGGATGGAAGTAATTTAGCCAAAATAGCATCCTTGCTGAATGACAAGGACGGCAAAAAAGAAATAACCCTGAATTCCAACGACCCATCCTTCCGTGTCTTGGAATTTAAGTCAAGGAAAGAAGAGGAGGAATATCTGGTGGTTAAGCCGCCGTTGAAAAATGCCTTATGGATAGTGTCTGACAATAAATCATTCGATAACAGACTCGAGGCGCATGGAAAACCGGCCACGGGATCTGAAATAATAACCAGGTCGAGGATCACCGGATTGCTAAAACTTATCATAACCCTGTATTTACGGCCTTTGGACATACGCAACATAGTGGAATGGCTCTCGTCTCCCTATAATCCATTACCTGCAAAATTCCGTTACGCACTTGCTGAAGAGGTTGCTTCTACCGGTGGGTATAATAACCCGGGAAGCAAAGCAATAGTGGAAGATTTCATTTCAGGGAAATATGTGACATCAAAAAATGAAGAGGAGAAAATAGAAGAGATTTCCAAAAAGAAAATCCGGGAGAGAACTACTCAAGTCGAGCACTTCATACCATATTTTTATAGAAAAAAGAGCATATCAGATTTACAAAAGTCGTTGGATGCTCTTTCATCCTGGGCTTCAAGATTTACCCACCATCTCAAAGACGAACAGGACAAAGATGCTCTTTTGCGTCAGTTCAATGCATTGGTTGACGGCATTAGCAACCTTCAATTGCTGATGCACGGAGAGGATAAAGAAATAGAGGCCCGGACCCTCCTAAAATGGTGTGATGAAGTGATACCGGAAGTTTCACTTCGTCAATATCCGGCCATGATTGGCGGCGAACAGGTAGTGACTTCTCCGGGAGACATCGCGATGCCTGCGGAGGATATTTTGTGGCTTGGGCTCGAGGGTATGAATTCTTCAGAGCCGGAATGTTCATTTTTGCTTCCCGGAGAAAGGGATCAAATTAAAGATCATGCCAAATTCACAGATCCTCAGAAGGAAACAGAAGTTAAGGCTATACTTGAAACGATGCCGTTCCAAATGGCAGAAAACTCTTTGACCATCACGTTTGCCGATAAAAGGGGAGGGGAAGATCTTACTGCCAATCCTCTCTTGTTGCGATTGAAATGCCAGATCAAGAATCTTGAAGAATTCATTACATCCATAGAAATCTTAGATGTGAGTGAAGAACTTGTTGAAAAGGTTGACAATAAAAAATATCTACCGGAATTCAAGATTTCAGACACCTCAAAAATTAACTTCCCGCAAGTGATGAGCGCTTCATCGCTTGACAGCATAATTTATAATCCCTTTGATTTCTTCTTTGAAAGGATTTTGGGTATAAAGGCAGCGGGTATGGCAAATCTGCCGGGTTTGGAACAAACAAAAGGTACTGTGGCACATAACGTCATAGCCGCTTTATTTAACAAAAGCAACGAGGAAAATGTGAAACCTGTTTCAATTCTTGAAAAAGAATATGACCAATTGTTTGATTCGGCAATTTCGGAGGCGGGTGCCATTTTAATGTTGCCGGAAAATCTCATTGACACAAAGATCTTCAAGATGCAACTTCAGGAATGTCTTGAAAATCTTATAGACATCATAGAGAACAATAATCTCAGAGTGGTGGAGTGCGAGGGCAATAGAGCCAAGTCTATAGGCATCACCGAAGGAAATGACGAAGGCAATGATTTAACGGGATTCATGGATATGATTCTTGAGGATGAAGACGGGAAATCAGTAGTGTTTGATTTCAAGTGGAGCACAGGATGGTATTATAGAAAACTTCTTGACAACGACCGGTCGTTGCAGTTGGCGGTTTATTCGGAGTTGCTGAAAGGACTTCCGGAAGACCCGGACTCATACACTGCATATTTCTTCATGCCAAAAGGAGAATTGGTTACCAGATCTTCACATTTCAAAGGCAGCAACATAAAAATTGTTGGACAAGCATCAACACCGCATCTGTTTGTTAAGATAGTAAACTCATATAGATATCGACGTCAGCAGATATTGAATGGAGCCTTGGAAGGTTTCGACGGCGGACCTCTTGAAAAACTCCAATATCATATTGATACAGTAGCACAGGATCTTCTGCCATTGGTGGCGCCTGATGAAGATGAGATTAAGAAAGTGAATGGTTTATCAGCATACGGAATTTTTAAAGGCATATGAAAAATATAAAATATAAAAGTGCGGGAGCCGGGAGCGGCAAGACTTATTATCTCACCCATGTATTGTCTGACCTTATTAAAGAAGGAAAAGTCAGACCCGATCAAGTAATCCTCACCACCTTCACCAAGAAGGCTGCCAATGATTTTAAAGAAAAATCAAAGAAGGTGTTGTATGAAAACGGTCTCTATGAGGCCGCTTCCCAACTTGACAATGCCTTGATCGGCACCATCCATAGCGTGGCGATGAACCTTATAGGCAAATACTGGTTCTTCCTGGGACTGTCGCCTGCATTGGACACTATAGCTGAAAAAGATACCTCTTTATATCAATCACAATCTTTGAGCACCTTGGCCACAACCGGGGAAATTAAATTTCTCAAGGATTTTGTACGCAAAATGGATATCAGGGAGACATATGGTTTCGGTGCGAAAGGGGAAAAATATGATTACAACTTCTGGAAAAAGCCTTTGAAAACAATCATCGCTATGGCCACTAACCATTCAGTGGTATCATTCGATAAAAGCAGGAGAGAGTCAAAAGAATTTTTCAAAACATTCGTGAGCAAAAACGCACCCGATAAATTACCGACCGGAAACGAACTGAAGGCTTTTATCGAGGAGCTTAAGAATCTTCCGGCCGCTTTGAATTCTCAAGAAAGAAAGAATATGATCAAAACATTGGAAGATGGAATGCGTCATCCCAATTTTCCGTATTACCTTGTATTTGAAAAATTCGCTACAAAACTCCCAAAGGCTACGCAGGAGAATTTCTCTGAGATCGTGAACAAGGCAAAGAAATTCGGGAATGTGTGGCAGTCTGTTCAGGTTTATGAGATGATGGAGAAATTCATCGACCTAATGTTTGACCTTGCAGAAAGATGGAGAACCGAGTATGATAAATACAAAAGAGACCATAACCTTCTTGACTTCAACGATCAGGAAAAATATTTCCTTGAGTTGCTTGAGAATGAAGAGGTGTCAAAAGAGATCTCTAAAGAATTCAAATATGTGTTTGTGGATGAATTCCAGGATTGCTCTCCGATACAGGTGAAAATATTCAGAAAATTGTCTGAACTTGTTGAGGAATCATTCTGGGTAGGGGATAACAAGCAGGCTATCTACGGTTTCCGAGCGTCGGATACAGAACTCACGGAGACAGTTGTGGAAATCCTTGACAATTCAAAAGAAAACAACAACAAGGTAGAAACGCTTGACACCTCATACCGTTCGGTGGAATCTATTGTGAAATGTTGCAATAAAATGTTCAAGGACGCTTTCAATGAACTCCCGGAAGAGAGAGTGGTATTGAACCCCAAAAGAAAGGATCTCCAAGACAAGAAGTCTCTTTTGATATGGGAGGATTCCTCTCCTGATTCCGTGACAGTCGGTATAAAAGATCTGATAGAGAAGGGAGAAAAACCATCCGACATTGCTGTGCTGGCTCGAAAAAGTTATGCCTTGAACGACTTGGCTAAGAAGCTTGATGATAATGGAGTGGTTGTAAATCGTGAGAATTTGAGTGTAGCCGAATCGGAGGTGTGGCCACTCGTTTCCGCGATATTGAATCTTGTGGACAATGATACCAACCACTTGGCAAAGGCCACCATAGGATTCTTGACAGAACCCGGATATGACACAGAAAATATCATAGGGAAAGTTCTTGCCTCCATTGATGAGGAAGGGAAAAGGCATTTGGAATTCCTTGACAGTATCCCTTTGGTGGACCGGGTGTTAAAAGTCAGTAAGAAACACCGCCATCAATCAGTGGCAAAATTGGTGGAATCCGTATTGATTGAATCCAATGTATATGAAGAGGCGAAAAAGATAGTGACCGGTGATGAAGCCGAAAGAGTCATCGACACCATAATTTCAGCTGCAGAAAGTTATGAGGAAAGTGCCTTAAGGTTGGGATTCGTACCTACGATTTCTGGTTTGGGTTCCTATATTTCCGAGGAAGAGATCATTGTGCCCGGTAACCCTGATGGGGTTAATCTTCTTACGATACACTCATCCAAAGGTCTGGAATGGAAAAATGTTATTCTGCTGGATACATTCGAGGATCCCTCAAATCTAAAGGATTTCATAAAAAAAGATGTATTCGGGGTGCATTTCCATAAAGCGACTAAGCCGACATTGAAGGACCTTTTCCCGGAAGTGTATATCACCCTTTTGCCCTATGTTTATGGTGAAGGCAATACCAACATTCCGCGTTTCGTCACCAATGCTCTTATGAATGAAGAAAACAAGGAAGAGATGGAATCAATGGTGAAAGAGAAGATTCTTGAAGAAACTCGCATCCTATATGTGGCATTCACCAGGGCATCCGATGCTTTGATTTTGGTGGAAATGTCGAAAAAGAATTATCCTTTCAAGTGGCTTGAAGTGTCAAATATTAAAAATGCGGATTCATCGGATAATTTGAAACAGAACTATAATTTCCAAATTGAATCTTTGGCAGTGTCAGAGGATTCTCCGGTAAAGAAGCCGGACCCAAAGAAAGAGCATACTTTCCTATCTTCGGAATTGAAAACTTTTGCGACAAGAGATTTTACACCAAGCAGTGTGGAAGGATTGAAACCTATCAAGAAACATTATGATTTCAAGCAGCGCATATCTTTCAATGTATTGCCGGCAGGAATGGATGAAGCGGATTTGGGTAACTGTATCCATCATGTGTTCCAAATGTTTGAACACCTGACACCCTCCGAAGAATTGATTGAGAAAGTTACCCATGCACATGGATTCAGTGATTCCCTAAGCAATCCACAACAAATCTCAAGGGCTTGGCAGAATCTTATGGAGACAATGGAGAAACTTCACGGCAGAATTCTTAATCATAAACATGAGGTGCCTTTCCGTCATCAACTTAATGGGCAAGTTTTCAACGGCAGCATAGATATGACATTAGAAACAGAAATGGGCACAGTATTGATAGACTTCAAAAGTTGTCCTATGGGAGGAAGAGTGTTGGAAAAAGAAAATCCCCATTATGCTGGCTATTACGGAGGCCAATTAGGATGTTATGCCTCTGCCTTGACAACAGCTGGTAAAAAGCCAATTTCCTCGTATATCTATTATCCTATATCGGGAATCCTCGTAGAATTGGATATGGATTAGATTTAGAGCCCGATGCCGAATTTAAGTTAAATCAGCTACTGGATAATAACTGTATTATAAAAAAATGACCGACGAATATTATTCGAAATATTCGTCGGCTATTTTTTCAATTTTGTCAAGGTCGGGAACAGAAGTGTTCGGACCAGTTGGTTTCAATAATTCTTTGATAGGATAGAAGTCGGGATCTTCCTTTTCCTGGAAATCTGAAGCGCTCATTGTTTCGTCGCCCTGTGCATAGGCTGCATCCTCGAAAGCCTCTTCGGAATCACCGATTCCTTCGAGCATCGCGCTGCCATCTATAGCCTCCACATAAAGGAGTTCGGGGTTAACACGAATCTGCGGGTTATCATCGAATCTGTCGAAATTGTCGATATATTCTTGTACCAGGTCGGATATTGCCTTAACAAAAGTTCTGCGGTCGATCATGTTTTTAAAGTTTAAAGTGTAAAGTTTAAAGTTAGTGCACCCGGTAGCAGGCCTTGAAGGCTGACGAATGGGTGGGATTCATATAATAAACAAAAGAGCTGATGATTAGGTTCAGCTCTTTCTATGATATCAAATATACACTCAAAACTTTATTACATGTCCATTTCACCGCCACCACCGTATCCGGAACCGTCGATAATCTCGCCCTCGTTCTTGTTGTTTTTGCCACCCATATTACCAAACGAGTATTTGAGAGTGAATCTAACCGTGCGACCTCCTCTCCAACGTTCGCTATATTGAGAGTAAGTGGGAACACCCATATCGTTCAACGGACCATTGGTAGTGCTCTTGAACCTACGGGAATCAAACAGGTCACGGCAATTCACAGAGAAAGACCAGTTGCCGAAATTTTTCCTGAGACCGATATCTACACTCCATCCTCCTTCACGGGAACCCTGAGCAGTAAGTCTTCTGGAATTGTAGCCACCGTTTGCCTGGAAAGAAAGAGACCAAGGAATCTTGACACCTAACATTGCACGTACGCTCCAGGCAAAACTATCCTGCTTGTCACCCGAAAGGGGAATTACGTTATTATTCTCGGTGACAAAATTATATTTCCATGCGCTGATATGGTTGTTGTAAAGATTGACTGTGGTGGTGAGATCCACGATTTTGAAGAAATTGTCTTTCAATACGATTTCGCAACCGGAATTAGTCTGGTCAGCGACGTTAGCCCAAGTAGAATACATTACGTCCCCTTCAAGGTAGCTGATACGGTTGGTCATGCCGCTGGTGGTGCGCAGATAAGCCGAAAGACTAATCATATGCCATGTCCAGCTTTTAAGATAGTTGAGTTCAAAAGAGTTTGAATACTGTGGCTGGAGTTCCGGATTACCATATGAAATGTTGGTGGGATCGGAAATATTCCTGAAAGAGTTCAACTGACCGCCCCAGGGTCTTTGGAGACGACGGGTGTAGTTAATCTGCATTTCATTATCGTAGGGCAAAGAGAGGGACAGGAATACGGAGGGAAATAGCGCGAAATTGTTTTTCTTGTACCATGCCTGATTTTGAGGTTCCTCCTGATAACCGAGAGATTTGGTATGGACCATCCATTGCTCGGCCCTCAGTCCGGCAGAATAACTGAATTTTTTCACGGTACCACCCAAAGTGGCATACAACGCATTGATATCATTACGATAAATGAATCGGTTGTAAAGGCCGGGATTCAAAACCATATCATTTACAGATGTGCCCTTATAGGTGGTGGTAGGAGAATCCTCTTTATTAAAGTTTCCGTTGTAGCCGGTTTCAAATTTCATCCAGTCGGTGAACCGGTTTTCATAATCCACCTTCACCTCCCAACCTTTGTTGTTCATATCCATCACCTGTTCCTGATAGATATCATTATGGTATACACCGGTTTCCTCATCGTAAGAGGAATACTGTCCCGGGTCGAAGTTATATTCCATATCCTGTTCATAAGAACTCCAGTTGTCCATGGACCAATAGTTGAAAGAGCCGGTGAAATCAAGGATATTGTAGTCGCTCCACTTATGTGTGTAGCTTGCCTCCACATGAGCTCCTTTCATGTCACCACGACCCTTGTTGTGATTGATATTGGAATACCAACTTGAAGGGAGATTTGAAGTGTAGTCAGTGTTGCTACGGTTGTCGCTATGACCGAACATACCGAAACCGCTAAGACTTATATCGTCATGATCAGTGGCATGGAAAGTACCGCCGAGACGAAGGAACACATTGTTGCCGCGGTTGGGACTTTCGCCGGTGGAGTTGGTGAAATAGCCTTCGTCGTAGGTTCGTTTCATAAGAGAACCGCCAGTGTTCCTTCTCATACGGAATCCCACGCCGGCGAAAGCATCAATCTTGCTGTGGTTGTAGTTGAAATTCACACCGGCATTTCCACCTCCGCGAGTGTTGGCACTAAGTTCGGCGCTTCCGAAATAACCTGCGCGGCGGTCTTTCTTGAGTACGATGTTGATAATACCGGCAGTTCCTTCCGGACTATATTTTGCGGACGGATTAGTGATGACCTCTACACGTTCTATAGTTTCAGCCGGAATTTGTTCAAGAATTTGAGCACGATTGTCGGAAGTAAGCCCCGATTCTTTACCATTAATCCATATAGTGACAGAAGAGTTGCCACGCAAGGAGACTTCACCGTCTTGATCTACCTCCACAGATGGGATTGATTCGAGCAGTTCGGAGGCTGAAGTACCGGCCACCGTTACATTTGCGTCAACTTGGAAAACCTTTCGGTCGAGTTCGAATCTCATCTGGCTTTTCACGCCTTCCACCACGACTTCCTGCAGCAGTTTTGCATCATCAGCGAGACGGATATCTGGCACCTCAATGTTTTGTCCGGCAATAGTGACGGGTCTTTCCTGATCAACACTGCCGATATTAGAGACCTTGAGGATATAACTGCCGTCGGCCACATTGGGAAGTATGAAATTGCCGTCGAGATCGGAGGAAGTACCAATAGCGAGGGGTTTCCCTTTAGCGTCGAGAAGCTGAACCGTTACAAAATCCATCGGTTCCCCGGTGGATTTATTGATTACTTTACCTGTGATATTGCCTTTTGCAAAAAGGATAGAAGGAAGTACCACGAGGGTCGCGGTAAGAAAAAATCTAAAATTCATGAATTATAGCGGTTAGTCTATAGTTTAGATAACCTGAAATTGCAATGGTTTAAACAATTATGTTTTTTAACATATTTTAGTAAGTGCCGTAACGAAGTTTACGGTAGAAGTTCTGTGATGCGGCGACCATATAGGGTTCGAGGAAGATAAAACCGATACCGCATGTGATGATAGAAAGCAAAATCCAACCGATAAAACGGAACATGAGGCAGAAATAATCCCACTTATGGCCACTCATCATATTCCAGCTTTGTTGGAGTGCATCGATACCGGAGATGTTGGGGTCGTCGACCATTATGAAGAAAGTCATGGAAAGTCCGCAGCCCACGATAATGCCGGGAACAATAAGAAGTAGTGTTCCAAATCCGACAGCCAAAGATAAAAGGAGGCCGGCAACCAAGGTGTCGACGAATCTTTCGAAACCTTTGAAGAGGAGGTTCAGATTGTTGACGTTGGTATCCACGTTGCAGGCGATGTATAGGATGTAACCGAAAGTGAGGGGTCCATAGACTATAAGTTCGATCAAAGAAGTGGAGCTTGCTATGGCCATTATGGCAAGATAAATAAGGGAACCCAAAGCCACATTCACCCATTTTCCTTGGAGTTGCGCCTTTGCACGACGCATCAACATTACATTTTCATTCATTTCTTTACCTTAAATTTGGATAGTTTTTTACCTTAAAATTTGAGCAAAATTACTGAAAATTTTAGTAATAGTGAGATAATGTTTATTTTTGCAGTTGGTAATCAATGAAAGTATCCGATTTTAAAATTAAATTGGGTATCATACCCTATAAAAATCTAACTAACAAATGAACGAATTGGAAGAAAATCTGAATACATCCACCGGATTGCCTGAAAATGCGTTTCGGGAACTGGCAGCCGACGAGAACTATAATCCTGTGATGCATCCGGCTCACGATCAAAAGGAAGTGACTGTGTATTCAGTATTCACCGGTCTTGTAATGGCGATAGTATTTTCCGCAGCCGCAGCCTATCTCGGATTGAAAGTGGGCCAGGTGTTTGAAGCTGCTATCCCTATCGCTATCATCGCGGTGGGCCTTAGTAATGCACTCGGCAAAAAGAATGCCTTGGGACAGAATGTGATAATCCAGAGTATTGGAGCATGTTCGGGAGTTATAGTGGCGGGTGCCATCTTTACTTTGCCGGCACTGTTCATATTGCAAGCCACATATCCCGACATCGCAGTGGAATTCTATCAGATTTTCCTGTCATCACTGCTTGGTGGTATTTTAGGCATATTGTTCTTTATTCCTTTCAGGAAATATTTCGTGAAGGATATGCATGGAAAATATCCTTTCCCGGAGGCAACAGCAACGACACAGGTGCTTATATCCGGTCAGGGAAGCGGCGAGGAAAACAGCGGACAAGCTAAGACTCTTATAATAGCCTCTTTGATAGGTGGTGTCTACGACTACATCGTTGCCACTTTCGGATGGTGGGCTGAAACGATTGAATCAACAGCAGCTACCTGGGGACAGGTGATGGCAGAAAAGGCAAAACTTGTGTTGAGTTGCAATACCGGCGCCGCTCTGTTGGGTCTCGGATACATTGTGGGATTAAAATATGCTTTTGTGATATTCGCCGGTTCCATATTTGTGTGGTGGATAATCATACCATTGATGGGCACTTATGGCAGTCCGGAGTTTGCGGCGATGGATCCCGACGCATTATTCAAGAATTATGCGAGGTTGATCGGTATCGGCGGTATCGCGATGGCAGGTGTAATCGGCATCATCAAATCCTGGCCGATCATAGCCCAGGCTGTAGGACTTGCCGGAAGGGAATTGAAAGGTAAGACAAGCGGCATCAAAGAACAGAGATGGCAAATGGATATCTCCATGAAGCACATCGTATTCTTTATAGTGTTGGCACTTATCGCAGTGATGCTGTTCTTCTGGTTCGGAGTAATTCATACCTTCTGGCAGGCGGCAGTGGCATGGGGCGTTGTGACCATCATAGCTTTTTTGTTTACAACTGTAGCAGCTAATGCCATAGCCATTGTAGGATCGAATCCGGTGTCGGGTATGACATTGATGACCTTGATTATCGCCTCCGCTATATTTGTTGCAATAGGTCTTAGCGGTACTTCAGGTATCGTCGCATCTATGGTTATAGGTGGAGTTGTCTGTACGGCCCTTTCGATGGCCGGAGGATTTGTAACCGACCTTAAGATCGGATATTGGTTGGGATCTACCCCTAAGAAACAGGAGAGTTGGAAGTTCTTGGGAACATTGGTATCGGCAGCAACTGTAGGTGGTGTGATCATGGTGCTCAACCAGGTTTATGGATTTACCGGTGACGACGCGCTTGTGGCACCTCAGGCAAACGCGATGGCGAAGGTGATAGAACCTTTGATGATGGGAGGTGACACACCCTGGATTCTATATATGATAGGAGCTATTTTAGCTTGCATACTCAACTGGTTGGGTGTGCCGGCACTTGCATTCTGCCTTGGAATGTTCATACCATTGTCGCTTAACTCACCAATGCTTGTGGGTGGTGCGATCGCCTACTTCGTAAGTAATTCCTCAAAAGATCCGAAACTCAACGATGCAAGGAGAGACAGGGGCACTTTGATAGCCTCGGGATTGATAGCCGGAGGTGCATTGTTTGGAGTGTTCGCGGCAATCACCAGATTCTGCGGATTTGAATATGAAACACCGGGATCACTCGAAGTAACTCAAATTCTTGGATGCGCGGCATATGTATTGTTAATTGCCTATTTCATTTGGGATTCCAACAGAGCGAAAGTGAAAGCCTAATCAGTCTATTCATAGTAGTATTAGACTCGATAGTAACAATAAAAACAACAAAAACAATAAAAACAATAAAAACAAAATAATAAGCAACTATGAAAAAAGCTTATGTATTTCCCGGTCAGGGAGCGCAATTCGTAGGGATGGGAAAAGATCTCTACGACAACAATGAAGAGGCAAAGGCCCTCTTTGAAAAAGCAAATGAAATTCTTGGTTTCCGAATCACTGATTTGATGTTCAACGGTACCGAAGACGATTTGAAACAGACTAAGGTTACACAACCTGCAATATTCTTACATAGTGTGATTTTGGCGAAGAGCCTTGGTGATAACTTCAAACCTGACATGGTAGCGGGTCATTCACTCGGTGAATTCTCTGCATTGGTAGCAGCAGGTGCATTGTCTTTCGAAGAAGGGCTCAAACTGGTGTCAAAGAGAGCACAGGCGATGCAGAAGGCATGTGAGGCAGCTCCTTCCACCATGGCGGCTGTTTTGGCGTTGCCGGATGAAAAAGTGGAGGAAATCTGTGCTTCGATCGACCATGTTGTGGCGCCGGCAAATTATAACTGTCCGGGTCAGCTGGTGATTTCAGGTACTCATGAGGGCGTAGATGCTGCATGTGAGAAATTGCTTGCTGCAGGTGCCAAGAGGGCTTTGAAACTGAAAGTGGGCGGAGCGTTCCATTCTCCGTTGATGAAACCGGCGGAAGATGAATTGGCGGAGGCTATCGAGGCAGCTGAATTCAAAACTCCCGTATGCCCGGTTTATCAGAACGTAGACGGCAAACCTCACACTGATCCAAAAGAAATTAAAGAGAACCTTATCAAACAGTTGACAGCTCCGGTGAGATGGACTCAGGATATCCAGTCAATGATAGAGGACGGTGCGACCGAATTCATTGAAGTGGGACCGGGCTCAGTGCTTCAGGGACTTGTAAAGAAAATCAACAAAGAAGTATCAACCTCAGGACACCAATAATAATGAATGTAGCAATAGTTGGTGCCAGTGGTGCGGTAGGTCAGGAACTTTTGAGAGTGCTTGACGAACAAAAATTCCCGATCGACAATCTTAGACTGTTCGGTTCCGAGAGAAGTGCCGGTAAGGAATATGAATTCAGGGGCAAGAAGGTAAAGGTGGAACTTTTAAGCCATGACTCTGATTTCAGCGGAGTAGACATAGCCTTTACTTCAGCCGGGGCCGGAACGTCGAAAGAATATGCTGATATCATCACAAAAAATGGAACAGTGATGATTGACAACAGCAGTGCTTTCAGGATGGATCCGGATGTGCCATTGGTAGTGCCGGAGGTAAATCCTGAAGATGCATTGAATCGTCCCAGGAATATCATAGGTAATCCGAATTGTACCACCATCCAGATGGTCGTGGCCTTGAAGCCGATCAATGATCTGTCTCCGATTCTGAAGGTTCATGTCTCCACTTACCAGGCAGCGAGCGGCGCAGGAGCAGTGGCCATGAAGGAACTTGAGAAACAGTTTGCAGAGTTGGCTGAAGGAAAAGAACCCACGATTGAAAAGTTCCCGTTCCAGTTGGCCTATAACATCATACCTCAAGTGGATGTTTTCATGGAGAATGGTTACACCAAGGAGGAAATGAAGATGTATAACGAGACTCGCAAAATCATGCATTCCGACAAGATACAGGTGAGCGCCACTTGTGTGAGAGTACCGGTGATGCGTGCACACAGCGAGGCGATCTGGTTGTCAACTGAGAAACCATTGGAACTTGAAGCTGTAAGGAAAGCCTTGGAAAATGCACCTGGCGTGGTTATGAAAGATGTGCCTGCTGACAAGAAGTATCCGATGCCTCTCGACATTTCCGGTGAGGATCCTGTTTATGTAGGAAGGTTGCGAAAAGATTTGGCTGATCCCTGCGGACTCAGTTTCTGGGTAGTGGGTGACCAAATCAAGAAAGGTGCTGCCTTGAACGCTGTGCAGATTGCCCAGTGGCTCTTACAAAATGATCCGAAATTGAAATAAAATACCCTTTTGGATTGAGTTTTAAGTAGAAATTTCTATTAAAGAAAAACGTTAAAAAGAATGATGCCGGACAATTAATGTCCGGCATCTATTTTATTTTTCAATTTTAAAGGTCTGGGTTTCTGTTTTGATTATATATATACCTTTGGAAAGTTTCTTTAACTCATCCGGAGTTATATCTTTCTTAATCAACACGCCTGAAATATTATAGATACTTATAGATTTGTTTGAACTAAATATTTGTTCAATCCCTGCATCATTGACAACATTGACAACGCACGTTGCCTCTAATTGTGATATAGCAGTTCTATAACGAGCCGTAATATGTGCTTCTCCAGGGCTGTAGGCCGTTACGTTGCCATTTTGATCTACATAGGCGACACCTCGATTATTTGAATACCATTCAACATTAGTTTCCGTAACATCTTCGGGTTCCAGGAAAGCTTCAAGTTGCAAAGACCCTCCCACTTCCAATTGTGCTTCTTCAATATTGATTGAAAGTTTATCCGCATACTTTACAACAGTGATAACGCAACCTACAGTTAAATAGGTAGATGGTGCCTTATATGTTGCCCAAATATGTGCTTCCCCGGTACTTATAGCTGTCACTAAACCAGTCTCGTCGATAATTGCAATTTCGGGTTCATTTGAATACCATTCAATATTAGTTTCCGTAACATCGTCGGGTTCCAGGAAAGCTTCAAGTTGCAAAGACCCTCCCACTTCCAATTGCGCTTCATCAGTGTTGATGGAAAGATTTTCAGCATATTTTATCACATTGACTTCACATGAAGCCTTTACCCCATTGAAATATGATACCGTGACAGTGGCTTTACCCGGGGCTACGGCTGTGACTTTACCTTCATCTACTGTGACACAATCGGGGTTGGAAGAAGTCCATTCTTCAATCACGTTAGAAAATTCCGAGTTGATGAGTTCCTTTTTCAAATAAAAATAATCACCAACCGGCAGAGTGTACTCTTGGTAATTTAAATTTACACCTTCGGGGCCGTCCCAATCTTTTACAGTAACTAAAGTATTATCAGTTGCTCCTCCATAAACGGTGGATGTTACAGTGGCTAGGCCCGCTTTTTTACCTACTATTTTACAAGTTTGATAAAAATCGGTTACATCAACCACTGACACTATTTCATTGTCGGAGCTTTTGCAAGATAAATTTATTGGAGTAAGATTATCTTCTTTCTTGATTTCAGCCTTTATGGAAGCGTAGGTATTAACACCTATTTCAATATTATCCGGAGTGGAAATGACTACAGGTTTTGAATATATGTAAGCTTTATTTGTATCAATCCAATGATTGTTAACCAAGCATGATGCGTACACAGTAACAGTTATACTATGATATAAAAAACTTATGGTCTGAGTGTCTTCATAATACCACCAATCGGAGATAGGGCCAGAAACCTTCCATTTTATATCAGAGATTTCGATGTCGTCGGAATGTTCAATTTTTAGATTAGAAAGCGAAAAGGAAGTGTAATATAAAACATAATTCTCTGTGTTGCTGATATAAATTTCAGGTTTAATTATCTTCACTTTACATTCAGCCACTTGTATGTTATCATAATAAGCTAAAATTGAAGTTTCTCCAGTGCGTATTGCCTTCAATTGATGCTCCTCATCCAGGAAAGCTATATTTGTGTTTTCTACACTTAGGGATATATCATTTGCCGACACATGTTGTGCCTTCACCGACCAAGATAATTGGAGGGATTGACCGGGATATAACTCTATTGTTTCAGGTTCAAAACTAACAGAGAAAATTTCATCAAGAATAATTACATTGCAAATTGCTTTCACATCATTTTTAGTGTAAGCCGTTACAACTGCACTTCCAGCTGCCAAAGGTTTTAATAATCCATCCTCAACAATCAAAATGTCGGGATTATCTGATTCCCACAATACATCACTCTCGATACAACCTTCCGGTAGAACGGTAGCGGAAAGTTGGAAAGGTTCATTTATATCAAGAGTAACGTTATCTACGTTTAATTTTATTTCAGTTGGAACCTTATTAACAGTAATAACACAATCGGCAGAAAGGTTATTTATGGTAGAAGCGGTAATTTTAGCTTGTCCAGGAGCAATAGCAGAGACAAGTCCGGTGTCATCTACAGTAACTATCTCAACATTAGAAGACGACCAATAGATTTGAGGGTAGGAAGTGTCGGAAGGAATGATTGTAGCAGTGAGAGCGACTTTTTGACCCGGCACTAAATTGAGACCAGATTGGTCCAATACTATTTGTGTAGGCATAGTAGCCCAAAAAGAACCCCAAATTTCATTAATTTTATATACTTCTAAAGAATTTTCCGGAACTGAGATTTTAAGGTTTTTATATTGGGTTTCTGTAAAAGGTTGGCTCGCAGGTGGATTAAGGGCCAGACATGTAACAGATTCCAAATCTGAGTAAGCATTCCATTTAAGGGCCGTACAATCAGTGACATTTTCACCTATAGTTACAGATTTTAAGCTGGTTAAATCAGATAATCCATCAGAGGAAACATTCTTATCAAGAATCAATTCTTTAATCGGGGTACCATTGAAAGCCGCATTTGTAATTTTCAAGATATTATCCCCTCTTTGAATGGATAAGGAATACAGATTATCACAATTAGCAAATGACCCTGCTCCTAAGGAAGCCAGGTTGCCGGGCAACTCCAAGGATTGTAATCCTTTGCATCCGTAAAAAGAATAAGGACCTATTGAAGAGAGATTATCGTTAAAACGTAATGATTTAATGGAAGAAATTCCTGCAAATAAATAATGAGTCAATCTGGAAACATTATCGGGGAAATCCAATTCAGTTATAAGTTGATTATTCTCGTATAATTCCGCATTATTTAAGAATATCGATATATAAGGATCGGCAAGGAAATCCACATTAAACCAATCATCCAAACTTTCCACAGTAATTTTATTGAACTTACAATTATAGAAAGCCATTCCATTGATTTGTTTCAGTGATTTAGGGAAAGAGACTGAATTAACACACTGAAGATCAGAAAAAGTATTGTAATTAATGATTGATACCCCGGAAGGAATATTTAGTTGTTTAATTTCCTCTCCGTTTAGGAACACTCTACTAACATTATTGAAAACCGGAGTTTCAGTATTGATTGAACACCATTCAGCGATATTATGTAAATAAATTTCTGATGGTGGATTATTAAGGAAAATTGCCTGACCGATGTTTTTTATAGTAGCAGGGAACTCGATTGAGGTGAGAGAACTGCAGTCTTGAAACACTCTGTTTCCCAAGGAGACCAGACCATCAGGAAGAACAACATGAGATAATGAGTTGCATCTTTGGAATGCATAATCTTCTATTTCTTTAAGGCCATCGGGTAAAATTATTGAAGAAAGAGAAGAACATTCATTGAAAGCCAAAGTTTTTATTTCTTCGACACCCACTTGAACTGAAACAAATTTAAGAGATGTTGACCTATAGAAGGCATATCGGCCAATTGACTTAACGTAGTAGGTTATTCCATCCCAAGACACTGTGGAAGGTATGTCGACGGAAGTGAGATCCTTATAGTTAGTATATTTTTGAAACTCTTCGTAAGTAACTTCAGCGGTTAGTGTGGAAGTGTCAAGATTATAATATAGGTCACCGATTTTTTGGTAAGCTACATTTGCCGAAATAAAAGAAATGTTTCCAAATATGATAAGAAAACAAATCAATCGATTAAAAAAGTTAGTATTTACCATAGATTAAGAAATAATGTTAGTTGGTTTTTAATTCGGATATCAGTATAGTTATAGGTTTCCAGACCGAGGTTATATAATTGAACTCTCCGAGGTTGAAAAGTAGGGAGATATCTAATTGACCATCGAGACTCAAATTCTTTGGAGGTTTTTATATTGCAAAAATAAAGAAAATAAAAATAGAAATGATGATAAGTTTGTGTAGTTTGAAAATTAATGATAATTTAGGAGTTGAAACCTATAAACATAAAAGTAAGACAATATTGTGAGAAATAAAGTTTATTATGCTATAATTGGAATTATTCTGACCGTTGCTTTGAATTCGTGTGGAGAAGAGAAGGAGGTAGAAAGGCAAGAAATAGGGGAAAGGGTAATACGGCTTTTTGTCAATGGGATTGAGACGAGGACGAATGAGGGAAATATCAATCAAACCACATTGCAGAATGGGAATACTGTTGGAGCGTTCGGTGTGTTTATGGGAGAAGATTCGACTATAACCAATGGGAATAATAATGAATATTCAGTAAATCAGAATGGGGAATTGAAAGCAGCCTCTGAGGAGATGTCTGCCCAGGAGAATACAGAGAATGTGAAGATTGTTGCCTATGCTCCATATAATTCTAATTGGAATGAATATTATAATGAATATGATTTTACCGTAGCGACCGATCAAAGTAGGGAAGAAGGATATTTAGCAAGCGATTTATTGTATGCTGAGGGGGAAAAGATAGATAAGGTGACTCTTGACCAAGAGCCTGTGAATTTGACTTTCAAGCATAAATTGGCGAGGATTCAATTGAATATAAATTTGGATGAGGAGGTAAAGAAGAATTTCAATGGAGCAAATGTAATAGTAAATAATACGAGGACAAGTATATCGTTTAATCCTTCGACCGGAAAATTGGGGGTAGAGGCAATAGGGGAGCCCAATGATATAACTGCAGTTTCAGGATTGGACTCAGAAAAAAAAGCTTATGCGGTTGTTGTGCCTCAAAAAGTTTCTGGAGGAACGGTATTATTTACAATTAAGTTGATTAATGAAAAGCAATATACCCTGACATTGAGCAATAATGTTACGTTTGAAGAAGGGAAGTCATATTCTTTTACTGCAAATATCAAGGATGGCAATAGTGGAAATATAGAGATTAAGTTAGACCCTGCTCCAATAGTGGATGATTGGGACGATGGAAATGAAGGAGAGGAAGGAGAGATAGAAAGTTTACCATTAGAACAAAATTATTTTAATGTTACTAATGGTAAAGGAGAAGGTTATCTACGAATGGATTGGAATAATAATTACCTTCTATCATGGTCTGTTGGCCCTAGAGAGGATACTTATTTAACTATTCTATCAAATTCTTTTTACAATAATATAAGGGTTTATGATTGTTTAAAATATAATTCTTTAGTATTTAAGATTGAAAATTTCACCGCATCCAATAAGGCAAAAGATGTATATTTGATTGTAGGTTCTTCAATAAACATATTATTTAAAATATCTGAAAATGAAATCTTCAAAATAGATGGGAATGGAACCTTTGCAATAGATTTAAACCGATTTAGGAATAAAGAGGTTTTAGTGGGGACAACTCAAATCAATCTTTACGGAAATGGAGATTATGGAGAAGAATATCCAGATCCTAAAAGTTCTGCTAAAATATCTAATGTTTATTTGACGACGCAGAAGGCTGAGAACATAAATAAGAATTAGAATAGAGTACAGAGGAGAAAGAGCACTAGAGGTTATATATAGATTAAGAGGAGAAAAGAGGATATGTATGATTATGTAGCGGTTAGGATTGAGGCTAATCCTTGTGATGAGAATATAACAGATTTGTTGGCGGCATTTTTGGCCGAGGTAGAATTCGAGACTTTCGAGCCGGATGCTGCGGGGCTTACTGCTTACGTCAGGAAAGATAAGTATAACAGGCAAGCTGTTGAGGAAATCCTTGTCGACTTTCCGATCCCGGCAGAGTTGAAAATGACCGAGACAGAGATAGAAGGAGAGGACTGGAACAAAGAATGGGAACAGAATTATTTCCAACCTATACATATAGCCGACAAATTGGTTATAAGGTCATCGTTTCATGAATCTTTCCCGGATGTTCCTATCGAGATTATAATCGATCCCAAGATGGCATTCGGAACGGGACATCATGCCACCACTGCCGGAATGTCGAAGATGCTTCTCGAAGAGCCACTCAACGACAAAACTGTGATCGATATGGGCACGGGTACAGGAATTTTGGCAATATTGGCTAAGAAATTGGGTGCAGGGAAAACTGTGGGAATAGACATAGACGAATTCGCGATAGAAAATGCCAAAGAGAACGGAGGATTGAATAAAGAGGAGATTGATTGGAGAGTAGGGGATGATAAAGAACTTGCAAATCTTGAGCCCGCAGATATCTTTTTAGCGAATATCAACCTTAATGTAATCACCGGAAATTTAGCGAAGTATGTGGCTAAATTGAAACCGGGAGGGAAGATATTCCTTAGCGGATTTTTGACCACAGACAGGGATAGAATTATGGAGGAAGCCGAGAAAAAAGGATTGAGACTATGTAAGGAAACAGAAGAAAATGGATGGAAGACCATGTCGTTTTTATTGTGAGATTAAATATTTTTAACAATGATTTGTTTGGGTTTGGAAAGGAATTTGAATAATTTTGCATACCAAAACGAAAAAAACAATCGGACCTTATTAAAGTAAACAATTTTTCAACCAAACAAGTAACAACTAAACCATCATCTGCCTATCGAAAAGACTTTACGCAACAATCAAGATTAACAAGGATGGCAAAAAGAACCAAACTGACCGATGAGCAATTGGTCAAAGCTTACGCAGAGGGGAAAAACGAAGCATTCGACATTTTATTAAAGAGACATCAGGAAAGGGTTTTCAACTATATCCTGCGTATAGTGAAGAATGAAGATATCGCGAATGATATTTTCCAGGAGACCTTTGTGAAGGCGATTCTTACAATCAAACAGGGTAGATATACAGAAAACGGAAAGTTTCCGGCATGGATATCCCGCATCGCCCACAATCTGATAATCGATTATTTCCGTCAGGAAAAATCTGAAAATCATCAGAGTGCGGATCTCGAAGAAGTGGATGTTCTCAACCGTAAGGAACTTTGCGAGGCAACAATCGAAGATGTATTGGTGTCCGACCAGATAAGAGAGGATGTGAAACATCTTATCAAAGAACTTCCCCCTCTTCAGAGAGAAGTTTTGAATATGAGATATTATCAAAATCTCTCGTTCAAGGAGATAGCAGAGATGACCGGCGTGAGCATCAACACCGCATTGGGACGGATGAGGTATGCAATTCTCAATCTGCGCAGAATGGCAAGCGAAAAGGAAATAGTGTTAACAGCCTAAGAAGGGATAAGTGATCTTGGATAGGTAGAATTTAATTTCGAATAAGATTAAAGAGACGCAATAAACCTCGGTTTATTGCGTTTTTTGTTTATAAACCACAACAGAAAAAGATATTTTAAATAATACCTGCCTATGGTAAACGATTCCGCTCACGTTTCCTATGGCGGAGAATTTGAGAAGACGGGAAAGAAGCCCAGTGTTTCATCAATCAACTTTGTCAAACAGTTTGCAAGAGTTTACTCCGCCACAAAAGGGATAGAATTTTCGTATTTGATATTGAATTAAGAAACGGGTATATAATTTGCCTGTAAGATAACAATGTGAAATACCTCCCACAGCCAATAAGGAGGCGGGAAACATTCTCTCCTAAATGCATAAGGAGGTCGAGGGTCTCCGCTCCTATTGCGTATAAGAATAAATATAGGTAATTTTGCGATGCTTTTGGAAACAAAGGCATAATCTCGTGTGATGGGAAATTTGTAATAACTTATTTTGAGTAACACAAAACAATGAAAAAATTTGCATTAAACGTAGAGGCTCGTCCGGAAGTTGGTAAAAAGTCTCTCAAGGCGCTCCGTGCGGAGGGTAAGATTCCTGCAGTTTTAAACGGTGGCAAGATTGTTGATCTTCCTTACAGCGGCACTCTCAAACCGGGTGAAAGAATCGTAGAAATCGATGTAGTGAAAGATTCCAAAGGAAGAAAGGTTGCTGACAAGCACATCAAAAAGAACCGTGGTGTCATCACTACAGACATTGCTGTAAAAGAAGAAGACGTAAGGAAACTTATCTATACTCCTGACATTTTCGAAATCGACATGACCTTGAATGGTGAAAACCGTAAGGCAGTGATGAAGGAACTCCAATTCCAACCGGTGAAAGATACTGTTCTCCACATCGATTTCCTTGAAGTGGGACCTGAAAAACCGATAGTAATGGAAGTACCGGTTAAGATTGAAGGTCACGCAGAAGGTGTGAAGGCCGGTGGTAAGCTTCAACTTTCAATGAGAAAACTTAAAGTTAAAGCTATCTATGATCAGATACCGGAAAGATTGGTTATCAATGTAGACAATCTTGGACTTGGCAAGAGTATCCAGGTAGGTGACCTTCATTTCGATGGTCTTGAATTGATGAACGCCAAGAATGCAGTGGTTTGCGCCGTACAGCTCACAAGAGCAGCGCGTGGAGCACAAGCAAAAGCAGAAGCATAAACAAAAGCAGGCTTTTAGCCTGCTTTTCTTTTAAGGTATAAGGATAAATTCTTTTTTATTTCATACGTTTCAGGATATTGTAAGAAGGGATAACACCCAGTTCTCCCGCTTTAGAAAGATCCGCAAACGCTTGAGCCTTATTTCCCGAATTCAGGTAGGCCAAACCTCGATTGAAGTATGCCTCACCGAATTCGGGATCTATTTTTATAGCCTCGGAATAGGCTTGCATTGCAGAGGTGTAGTCTTGTGCCTCATAATAGATATTTCCTTTGTTGAACCAGGCATACACCACACGTGGATTAAGACTTAGCACCTTGTCATAATCAGCCAAAGCTTCCTGAAGAAGGGCTGTGTAAATATTTCGGTCTAAAAAAGCCTCTTCCTCGTTTTTATTTTCATTTGCTATTTTCAGATCAGAGATGGCATTGGCATACCGGGCATATCCCCGAGCCATAAAGGCCACGGTGAACTGAGGATTGGAAGCTATTGCGGCATCAAGATTTTCGAGAGCCGAGGGATAGTTTCTCAGCATTGTTTCGGTAATTCCCAACAATAGATAATCGGCGGGACGCATATTGACACCCTTCCCGGCACGGAGTTGCGAACTGATGTCGAAGAGTTCTGTCATCATGTCTCCATAGTTTGTAGATTCGAGTCCCGGACTCAGATAAATGGTGTGGTTCAGGATCCTCATTTGGTTGAGGTCGTCGAGTTCTCTGAAGTAATTTGAGAGAGATTTGAGAGACTCTTCCGGCACAGCGAGTGTAAGGGCATATGATGGTTCCATCTCCACGTTTACATTTCTGTCTTGCACACGTCCCTTGATTTTTTCATTGTAGGAAAGGTTTTGGTCAGTGGCTTGAGAAATAGTGACAAGATGGTTGAATCGTTCCATCACTTCCGTTTCAGATTCGTCTTCATCCTCACCATTTCTATTTACAGAATGAGTCTGTGAGGCAGCGATAGCGGGGCGGTCGAGGGGATTCTTTTCCGGGTCGTGGACATAACCCTCCACCAGTTCCTCTCCTTTATGGATCAGGAAAGCGGCCTGTCGGTTGTTGCCCAAATTTCTTTCCGCTTCCGCCATGGCATAATAAATTGGATAGAAGCGGGGATATCTCTTTTCAATAATCCTGAAGTCAGCAAGGGCTTCTTTATACTTCTCTTCCTCCAGCTCTATGAGACCACGATTGAAATAAGCGTGAACATTTTCAGGATTAAGCCTCACTACCTGGCTCATATCTTGTTCGGCCTTTTCCAGGTCTTTTACTTCATAACGCAGAAGACCACGGTTGAAATACGCTGCACTGTTGTCCGGATCGATTTCAATGGCATAGTTGTAATCGCTCATAGCACCGAAGAAGTCATCTGAATTATATCTTACGAAAGCCCGGTTGACATAAAGATCGGGTAGTTCGGGTCTCAATCTAATGGCGGCATCGATAGCCGATGCAGCATTTGGCCAATCCTGCCGTTTCCAGAAAATCTCCGCTTTCATCAGATAAGGATTTATTTCGGCCTTAGAGATAGAAAGGGCTCTTTCAATATCGTCGAGAGCCGCTGTGGTGTCGTTTCTTTCCAATTCCAGTCGGGCTCTCGCGGTGAAACCGCTGTCGAAACGCGGATACTGACGTAGAAGAATATTGAATGTGGAATCAGCTTCGTCATATTTCTTTAGTTCCGTGAGGGCAAGAGCCTTGTAGAAAAGGAAATTTTTGTCGAGAGGATTGTAAGAAAGGCCGATATTGTAGTCTTCCACTGCAAGAGAATCCTTACCTTGCACCTGTCGAGCAAAACCTCGGAGTTTATAGGCCTCTGTCTTGAACTTATTGTTGAGGATAGCCATATCACAATCGGCTTCCGCACCGGCATAATCATCGAGGTTTAGTTTTGCCAACGCCCTGAAGAAA
Organism: Muribaculaceae bacterium; assembly: GCA_022510405.1. Classification (GTDB taxonomy): domain Bacteria; phylum Bacteroidota; class Bacteroidia; order Bacteroidales; family Muribaculaceae; genus Lepagella. Next base: position 51,542 of record JAFLTP010000019.1, read on the forward strand.
TAAGGATCAGCGAGATAAGGTTTTGCCTTTATAGCCTGATTGAAATATTGAATTGCAAGCATATAATCGTCCATGGAAAGCACGTTTCTTCCTATGGTGAGAACCTGCTCAGCATTTATTTGAGCCTTCATGCCGATAGGTAGCAAGCAAGACAGCAGAAAGATAGAATAAAGAAAAAGATATTTTAGATTATTGAAGAAACCTTTTCGCATAATGCAAAGTTACAGATTAATTCCAAGAAAATTAGTTAAAAAAGGGAAATGAGACACTAATATAACGGCTATTAGTGAATTGATGGTAATGAAGAATCAGTGAAAATAAAAAAGAAACGCATCATATCCCTATGACGCGTTTCTGTAATTAAAAATTTCTAATTATGACAATTTGATTTATTTCACTTTGTCAACGATAGCCTTGAACGCGGCAGGGTTGTTCATTGCGAGGTCAGCGAGTACCTTACGGTTGATTTCGATACCGGCCTTATGAATGAGTCCCATAAGTTGGGAATAAGAAAGACCCTCCATACGCGCAGCAGCATTGATTCTTTGAATCCAGAGAGCGCGGAAATTGCGTTTCTTTTGTTTGCGGTCGCGGTAAGCGTAAGTAAGACCTTTTTCCCAAGTGTTCTTGGCAACGGTCCACACATTTCTGCGGCTACCGAAGTAACCTCGTGTGAGCTTCAATATTTTCTTTCTCTTTGCCCTTGAGGCAACGTGGTTTACTGATCTTGGCATTTTAGTTTTGTTTTTGGACTACAGCGGCTCATCAATTATTGCTCTTATCGGCTGTAGGTCCGGTTAATAAATTTGTTAAAAGGAAATCTTATTTATAGCCATTGACTGGCTAATTACCTCCCTCTTATCTGAGGTTAAGAAGGTTACGAATTTGTTTAGAGTTAGCTTCCGACACGAGAGTGGTGTGGTCGAGATTTCTCTTACGTTTTTTAGACTTCTTAGTGAGGATGTGGCTATGATAAGCGTGTTTCCTTTTGATTTTCCCTGTGCCGGTGAGCGCGAAACGCTTCTTAGACGCGGCATTGGTCTTTACCTTTGGCATTTGATTAAAAAATTTAGTTGTTTAAAAATTACCTCGGCACTTGGTGCCTACGGTCTACTTATTTTTCTTTGTTTTCTTTATTCTCTTTGTTTTCTTTTTTCTGTCCCTGCTTGATAGGAGAAATCATAATAGTCATTCTCTTTCCTTCGAGCACGGGCATCATCTCCACTTTTCCATATTCTTCCAGGTCGTTGGCGAAACGAAGAAGAAGCACTTCCCCTTGTTCCTTGAAAAGGATAGAACGTCCCCGGAAGAATACATAAGCTTTGACTTTGGAACCTTCCTTTAGGAACCCGATAGCATGCTTAAGTTTGAAGTTGTAATCATGGTCGTCGGTTTGAGGTCCGAACCTGATTTCTTTGACCACCACTTTTGCAGCTTTTTGCTTTTGCTCCTTAAGGCGTTTGCGTTGCTGATACAAGAATTTCTGGTAATCAAGCACACGGCAAACGGGCGGCTCTGCATTCGGGGAGATTTCAATGAGGTCTAACTCAAGATCTCTGGCAATATCAAGGGCTTTATTTAGAGGGTAAATACCTTGTTCCACATTGTCGCCGACAAGTCTGACCTCCCGAGCAGTGATAGCTTCATTCACACGGTAAGGGTCTTTACTGTTGCGGTCGTTGTTTCCGCGACGTTGACGGTCAGCTTGGTCTGTTGGCTGTCCGGGACGATTATTGTTGGGTCCTGACGGTCTTTTTGGCCCTGTAAATTGTGGTTTTTTTTCCATTAAGTCCTTTTAAGGGTAAATCTTGTTTTTAGTTTAACCAATCATATTTTGAATCTCATCATTCAAATGTGAGGCAAAGTTAATGATTTTCATTGAACCTTTATCTCCTTCGCCTTGTTTTCTTACGGAAACTTCGTCATTTTGTGCTTCTTTTTCACCAACTATGAGCAAATAAGGCACTTTTTTGAGTTCGTTATCACGAATTTTCTTTCCGATTTTCTCATTACGGTCGTCCACAAAAGCTCTGATTCCTTGTTCATCGAGTTCTTTGACCACTTTTTGAGCGTATTCGTTGAACTTCTCGCTTATAGGAAGCACCACGGCTTGTTCCGGGATTAGCCAGAGAGGGAGTTTGCCTGCGGTATGTTCGAGGAGCACAGCGACGAAACGTTCCATTGAACCGAAAGGAGCACGGTGGATCATTACTGGACGGTGTTTTTGGTTGTCGCTGCCGGTGAATTCAAGGTCGAATCTTTCCGGGAGATTGTAGTCCACCTGAATTGTACCCAATTGCCAGCGACGCCCGATTGCGTCTTTCACCATGAAGTCGAGTTTGGGACCATAAAATGCAGCCTCGCCTTCAACCTGCTTAGCCTTAAGTCCCTTTTCTTCGCAAGCCTCGATTATGGCGTTCTGAGCTTTCTCCCAATTTTCGTCGCTACCGATATATTTTTCTTTATTGTTGGGATCGCGAAGGGAGATCTGAGCTTCGAAATCTTTGAAATCAAGAGCCTTGAAGATATAAAGGATAATATCCATCACCTTCAGGAACTCTCCTTTGATCTGGTCGGGAGTACAGAAGATATGGGCGTCGTCTTGAGTGAATCCGCGCACACGGGTGAGACCGTGAAGTTCACCGCTTTGTTCGTAGCGGTAAACGGTGCCGAATTCCGCGAGTCGCAATGGAAGGTCGCGGTAACTTCTCGGACTTGACTTATAAATTTCGCAGTGGTGAGGACAGTTCATTGGTTTGAGCATATATTCCTCGCCTTCTTCCGGAGTCTTTATAGGTTGGAAAGAATCCTTACCGTATTTTGCCCAGTGTCCGGATGTCACATAAAGGTTCTTGTTACCTATATGTGGAGTAATAACTTGTTGATAACCGGCTTTTTTCTGGATTTTACGGAGGAACTGTTCGAGACGGTCGCGCAAGGCAGCACCTTTTGGCAACCAAAGAGGCAGACCTTGTCCCACTGTTTGAGAGAAAGTGAATAGTTCCATTTCCTTACCGAGTTTACGGTGGTCACGTTTTTTAGCTTCCTCAAGCAGGGCAAGATAATCGTCGAGCATCTTTTTCTTGGGGAAAGTGATACCGTATACACGTGTAAGCTGGTCTCTTTTCTCATCGCCACGCCAGTAAGCACCTGCGATGCTCATCACTTTGGCAGCTTTGATGGGAGACATGTTTGGAAGGTGTGGGCCACGGCATAGGTCGGTGAAACCACCTTGGGAATAAGTGGTGATTGTGCCGTCGGCAAGTTCGCTTATAAGTTCACATTTATAGACTTCACCACGGTCGCCAAACATCTTGAGGGCATCCTGTTTAGAAATATCGCTTCGTATTATGTCTTGTTTTCGGCTAACGATTTCCATCATTTTCTTTTCGATTTTGTCGAAGTCTTCTGATGAGATCTTTTTATCGCCAAGGTCTACGTCGTAATAGAAACCATTTTCGATTGCGGGACCGATACCGAATTTCACTCCGGGGTACAATTCTTGCAGAGCTTCAGCAAGAAGGTGGGCCGAAGAGTGCCAGAAAGCATGCTTGCCTTCTTCGTCATCCCATTTGAAAAGTTCAATTGAAGCGTCTTCATTTATTGGTCGTGAAATATCCCATTTTTCGCCATTAACGTGAGCTGCGAGGACGTCGGAAGCGAAACGGGGCGAAATGCTTTCAGCCACCTGGAAAGGGGTTACCCCGTTATCATATTCGCGGACGTTGCCGTCGGGAAAAGTTATTTTTATCATCAAGTTTTGTATTTAAATTCGATATTTGGAATCATAGCCGGTTATCGGCTATAAATATGATTTTAAATCAGGATGCAAATTTAAATAAAATAAGTGTCTTTGGCAATTAACGCAAGGATGAAGTTGTTATTGTGAAGGATGGAGCCTATAGGCACCGGGACCTTTGGCGGGACATGAAATAGAGAAATAAAAAAGGGCGAAATTGAGCCCATTAATTTCTTTATTCTTAATTTTGTAGTCTGTATAAGGAAATAGATATGATCAGTGAGTTCAATACATATCTTGACGGGATTAATTCTGAAATGTGGAAGGACCTATGCATAAAGCATGGAGAGCTTCGTCATTTCCGCAAAGGAGATGAATTCATCTGTATAGGTGAAGTTGCAAAATATATCGGGTTCATTACAAAAGGTTCCTTAAAGTATGTTGTCTACACCACTGATGACAAGGAGAAGGTAATCGGGCTTGAAACTGTGGGAGGATTTGCCGCCAGTTTCCCATACTGCCTGAAAAATATTCCATCTGAATGGTCAGTAATAGTAAATACCGAATCCGAGTTATATTGTATTTCATCAGAAAAGATAAAAGAATTAATCAGGGAGGACAGTCAAATTAAGCACTGTATCAATGAAACATTAGAAGCTGTATTCTATGACATCTATAATCGTCATATAGAATTATATGCATTAAGTCCTAAAGAGCGATACGAAAAGCTGTTGAATCGTTGTCCTCAGTTATTTGAGATTTTCCAACTCAAAGATATCGCCTCTTACCTTAATATCACACCGCAGCATCTGAGACGTCTGAAAAAATAACTTAAATCTCAGATATAATGGTCGGAGGGAACAATTGAGCAACGTGAAATCGCGGTAAGCTTGAAGAGAACGTCAGATGGCTTGTGCAAAACGAAGTGAGGTAACAAGCCAGTCTGGTGCTCGGTGGCGAAGCCATCTAAGATCACCGCCGGAATGAAGATTTTTATTTTAAAAATCGAATAGAGGGAACAAATGTTCTCTCCGATTTCATTTATAATGACGAACTTTGTAAATTAAATTTTCATGTCAAATAATGAAGAAGGTCATTCTATTATTCAATCTAATATTTATAGGGTTATTAAACACTTTCTCTCAAACTTGGAATGAGAGAATTGCTCAAGCCATGAATGAATCCGACTGGTTTAAATTAGATTCCTTATACAAAGAGTCTCCAAAAGATTCAATTT
>JAFLTP010000002.1 GCA_022510405.1 Muribaculaceae bacterium
CTTATTAACGCTACGTTAATGCCCAAGATTGGTTTGTTTGCTCAGGCATATTACGGTTATCCCGGGTTCGATTATTTCAAAAGTATGATGACAAGGGATTTGTCCTTCAATATTTTGGCGGGAGTCAAGGCATCTTGGAATATAGATTCTTTCTATACAAAAAAGAACCGTCTCAATAAGATAGACTTGGATTTAAGCAATATAGAAATTGAAAGAGAAATCTTCCTTTTCAATTCCAATCTTCAGACTGAAAAAGACTTGGAAGCAATAGAAGGACTGAAAAAAGTCATGGAAGATGATGAAGAAATCATAGAATTAAGGCAAAATGTAAGAAAAGCGGCTGAATCTCAGCTCAGAAACGGAATAATTGATGCAACTGCATTGCTCTCTAAAATCACTGATGAGAATATTGCCAGACTTACTGCCAAACTCCATGAGATTCAATATATCCAACAGATTTACAACCTTAAGAACACTCTCAACCAATGAAAAAGATATTATACATACTCCCGATTCTCCTGACTTTATTTTCATGTCATAAGAAAGATAGCTATGATGCCACAGGTATCTTTGAGGCAACCACTGTAACGGTTTCAGCTGAGACAACCGGAAAAATTGAATCAATGCCCGTTGTTGAAGGAGACTCAGTTACAAAAGGTGAATTGATAGCACAGGTTGACACCACAATGTTTTCAATCCAATTAAAGCAGTTGATGAGTCAACGGAAGTCAGCTGAGAGCAGTAGCCCCGATATTTCTGCACAGGCAGCTGCTCTTAGAAGCCAGATTGTACACCAAGAGCAGGAATGTGCAAGATTCGGAAGATTACTTGAAGATGGAGCTACAACCCAAAAGACCTATGATGATGCCGTGGCTTATCTGAAAACACTACAAGGTCAACTCGAGGCTTTATTATCCTCCCTTAATAAAAGCAAGACTTCCATTAATGACAATTCCGAAGCAATATATTTCCAGACCGAGCAAATAAGGGAGCAGATAGAGAAATGTATAATAAAATCTCCTTTGTCCGGTACAGTATTGATAAAATATGCGGAACCCGGCGAATATGCCACTCCCGGCAAACCGCTTTACAAGATAGCCGACATGGAGAATATTTACCTCCGAAGTTATTTCACCTGTGACCAGTTGGCAAACCTGAAGCTTGGTCAGGAGGTGACTGTCATTGCTGATTTCGGAGGAGATGAGCAGTTTGAATATCCCGGTACCATAACCTGGATTTCAGATGAAAGTGAATTCACTCCCAAATCTATACAGACCAAGGATTCAAGAGCCAACCTGGTTTATGCCGTAAAGATTGCAGTTAGGAATGACGGAAGACTGAAATTAGGACAATACGGAGAAGTCCGCTTATGAATGAAGGGATTGTCATATCGGATATAACCAAAAGCTACGGCAAGACAAAAGCTCTTGACGGTGTAAGCTTCACAGTGGATGAAGGTGAACTCTTCGGTCTTATCGGACCGGACGGAGCCGGTAAATCTACACTCTTTAAAATTCTTGCCACACTTCTTCTTCCGGATTCCGGAAATGCTGCTATGACAGGTCTGGATGTGGTGAAGGATTATAGAAAGCTTCGCACCGAAATCGGCTATATGCCAGAAAAATTCTCGCTTTATCAGGATCTTACAGTGAAAGAAAACCTTGAATTCTTTGCTTCTTTATTTGGAGTAAATATAAAGACAAATTTTGACCTTATCGCTCCAATATATAAACAGCTTGAACAGTTTCCGAATAGATTGGCGGGAAACCTCTCAGGTGGAATGAAACAGAAACTGGCATTAAGTTGTGCTTTGATTCATCGTCCGAAGGTATTGCTCCTTGATGAACCTACTACAGGAGTCGATGCTGTTTCAAGAAGTGAATTCTGGGATATGCTTTCGGATCTTAGGAAACATGGAATCACGATACTCGTTTCCACTTCATATATGGATGAAGCAAAATTGTGTGAAAGAATTGCCATGATCAATAACGGTCATATTTTGGCGGTAAATACACCCGATAAATTGGCAGAATCAATCGGCGAGATTCTTTATAATGCCTCGGCAGATGATATATTCCGACTCCTGACCGAATTAAGGGAAATCCAAGGAGTGAAGGAATGTTACACATTTGGAGCTACCCTACATATTGTAGCCGAAAAGGATTTTTCACCCGAATCAACCATAGAGATACTCCGGAAGAAAGGGTTGAAAGATGTGAAGATTTATCCGGCTCATGCCACAATCGAAGACCTCTTCATAAAACTGATGCAAAATGACACGCAATGAGATAGTGATATCAGTTAAGGATCTTACCAAGAAATTCGGCAATTTCACAGCTGTCGACCATATTTCCTTTGATGTCAGGAAGGGAGAGATTTTCGGTTTCTTAGGAGCCAATGGAGCCGGTAAAACCACAGCAATGAGAATGTTGTGCGGTCTCAGCTATCCCACTTCCGGAGACGGTAAGGTTGATGGATATGACATAATCACCCAATCGGAGGATGTGAAGAAACATATCGGGTATATGAGTCAGAAATTTTCACTTTATGAGAATCTGACTGTTGCTGAAAACATACGTCTTTTCTGCACAATATACGGAATGTCCAATAAGGAAATTAAGGAGCAATCTTCTCGGCTTTATTCCTATCTTGATATGGAAGGAATGGAAAAAACGTTGGTAAAGGATATCCCTGTTGGTTGGAAACAGAAACTTGCATTTTCGGTCGCCACGATGCATAACCCTGCAGTTGTTTTTCTTGACGAACCGACAGGAGGGGTGGATCCTATTACCAGACGAAAATTCTGGGAACTGATTTATGAGGTTTCCTCCAAAGGAATGACAGTTTTTGTCACAACCCATTATCTTGATGAGGCTGAATATTGCAACAGGATATCAATAATGGTAGACGGAAAGGTTGCAGCCCTAAATTCTCCCGAGGGCTTGAAACAAGAATTTCATGCTGAAACCATGGATGAAGTTTTCCGCAAAGTGGCATCGCAAGCCAAGAGAACTGAATAGGATGGCTATTATACAATCTCTCATAAAGAAAGAGACACTTCATGTGTTGCGTGACACCAGAACTGTTGTCATAACACTTGTCATGCCGTTGGCTCTGCTTCTGCTGTTCGGCTTTGCCATATCCACTGAAGTGAATAAAGTTAAAGTAGTTGCGGTAACAGAGAATTTTACAGATGAAGTCAGAAATATTCTTCAGGAATTTCAAATAAATGAATATTTTGATTTTATGGGGCTTGTAGGTTCCTATGAGGTTGAGGAGATGTTGAGAGCCGGAAAGACTGATGCTGCCGTTTATTTGAAAACTGACAAAGGGAATCTGACCTCACAGATAATTGTGGATGCCTCAAACACCACCACAGCACAGACAGCTACCGTTTACATTCAAAACATATTGAACCGACAACAGGTGTCTTCTAATGTCTTGATCAGAACTCTATATAACCCTCAATTAAAGAGTTCCTATAATTTCGTACCCGGTATTCTCGGAATGATTTTTATCCTGATCTGTGCCATTATGACATCGGTGTCTATTGTTGGCGAAAAGGAGAATGGCACAATGAGTCTTTTATTGGTTTCACCGATAAAGCCAAGGACAATCATATTCGGAAAACTTGTTCCATACTTTCTCCTTTCATGCATTATTCTCGGTGTAATGCTTGCCATTTCCTATACTGTTTTGGGAATTCCTTTTTCAAGCAGTGTCCTGAATGTGATATGGGTTTCATTGCTTTATGTTGTGCTGTCGTTGTCAATAGGTCTGCTTGTTTCAACAATAGTAAATACTCAGCTGACGGCACTTATAGTTTCAGCCGTTGCATTCATGTTGCCTGTGATCATGCTTTCAGGTATGATTTTCCCGATTGACAATATGCCGGCTATCCTTCAATGGATTTCATGTATAATTCCTGCCAGATGGTATATTGATGCTATGCGAAGGCTGTTGATCCAGCAACTGGAACTTTGGATGATTTGGGAAGACATTGTGATTCTTGCAGGAATGACTATATTCATAATGGCAATAGCGGTTAAAAATTTCAATAAAAGGAAGTGAGCCATGCAGATTAGAATTTTAGCCGCCTTGCTGAGGAAAGAGATTTTGTTGATGAAACGGAATCCTATAATTCCAAAGATTGTCATCATGATGCCTTTGATGGTGATGCTTGTCCTTCCTTTGATTGCAAACCTTGATGTAAAAAACGTGAATGTTGTTATCGTTGATAATGACCGTTCTCAACTTTCAAGAAGAATAATCAGCGATATAAGCCATAACGGATACTTGAAAGTTGAGGCAATTGAAGACAGTCACTCCCAAGCATTGAAAATAGTAGAAGATGGGAAGGCTGATGTTCTTTTTACCATACCTTATGATTATTCAAAAAATATAACCTCAAATTCCGGTCAATTGGATATTGAAGCCAATGGTGTGAACGCTACAAAAGGAATGCTTGGAGCCCAGTATGTGGCTCAATCTGTAGTCGGCACTCTGACTCAATGGAGAGAGCAAGAAAATCCTAACATCGTGATTCCGGAAATAAGTGTGATAAACCGTTATAACCCTACGCTTAATTTCAAGAATTATATGATACCGGCACTTATGGTTGTCTTGTTAATAATCATTTGTGGCTTTTTACCCACCCTTAATCTCGTAAGCGAAAAAGAAACAGGAACAATAGAAGCTATGAATGTCACACCTGTGGGCAAACTGACTTTCGTACTCTCCAAACTTATTCCCTTCTGGGTTATAGGTTTATTGGTTATAACAGTAGGGATTTTGGTGGGAGGATTCGTTTATGGTCTATGGCCCGTTGGAAATGTATTGGCTGTTTACCTTGCCACTATTCTTTTCACATTGTTGATGTCGGGACTTGGAGTTGTCATTGCCAACGGTTCCTCTACGATGCTCCAGAGTATTTTTGTAATGTTTGCCTTTATCATAGTGTTTCAATTGATGGGAGGCTTGTTTACTCCTATCGCCTCAATGCCGGAATGGGCACAGATAATAACTTATGGTGTCCCTCCAAGATATTTCATTGAAATAATGCGGTCCGTATATTTGAAAGGCACATCAGTTTCTGAATTGTGGATTCAATACCTTGCACTGTTCGGTTATGCCTTGGTTCTTTGTGTTTTAGCAGCCCTCACATATAAAAAACAATCCTGACAACTTCAGCTTTCAAGCAAAAAGAGATGGCAAGAACTTTTTCAAAGTCCTAAAACAATGGGAAGAACTTTTTCAAAGTTCTAAACAACGGGAATTCCAAAGTGCGTTTGTCTCCGGTTTTTCAGTTTTAACTGAAAAATCTATTCCCTTAATCTTTGCCTCCCTAACAGATTCACCAAAATCCCTCCCTATGGAGGAGATTTCCATAGTGCTAATTTTTTCTTCAAATTGGTAAAGATAACATTTCCCTATTTCGCATATAATCTAACTTTGCTTTTCATCTCTCTTATCTATGTTTCCATTATGAACTCTCCCCAAATCCTCCACGAAAATTCAAAACGTCTTAAAAAATTCTTTGCCCTCATCAACCCTGCTTTCGGTGACCCTCAAGACCCCAACCGTTTCCTTTTAAGTGTAAACGGTATGAAAAAAGCATACCTTCCTACATCTATGAAATCCATCCCATTGATTCAAAAACTCATTGATGCTCGTTCCCTTTCAAAATTCTTACGTTCTCGTTTCTTCAACTCTAATTTCCATTCAGTCTCTCAACTGTTCGCAACCTTTAAGAATATTCGTTTGAAATATGATTTCCTTTACTGGATAGGTCATAAATACCCTTCTCAGATTCCTTTCAAAGAATTCCGGTCTCTCCTAAGTGAACTACAGTCAATCCGGTGGTCCGGTAAACCAACCAGAATCATTATCCGTAAAAACTCTCAACAGGATATCTCTGCAATCCTTAATCTTTTTGTAATCTGGTTCAAGGAATATGGCAAACCAAATTCCAATGTCATGATCGTTTCACATTCTGAAAGTGATTCCCGTCTTAACAAAGAATTCTTTCTCAATTTGAAAGATAATTCCCATTTCCCTCACTTTAAATTCAAAAAAACAGGAATATCATCATCCATCTTTCAACCTACAACCAAATCCAAATTTTGGTTCACAAGTGCATCTCACCCAGAGAGATGCCGTTCTCTCGATTTTTCTTTTCTATTTTTTAATGACTTGCACAAATGGAATGATTCAGGAAAATTCTCTGCCAATAAAGTAATTCAGGCTACATTCCCCGTTATACCTAATTCCAATGATTCCGCGATTATCATGGAAGCCGGTCCCTTGAAACGTAACCGGTTCTTGCGTCAGGAATTCATGTTTGCACAAGAAAACATTTCAGGATTCAACTATATGTCCATACCTTGGCACCATAACCATTATAACATGTATAAGTTCGACTTCCCCGAAGATAAGATTCTTTTCTATAAGAATCTCATGAAATTTAAAAATCGAAAAAAATTACCTCACTTCCCAAATGCAAACCCTACATATCTATACTCCCTCTGGACCCAAGGACTCCCACTCGAAGCCATCCATTGGTATGCCGCAGAATCCTCATTCTTCAAATCCCCTACCCAATTCCAAAATCTCTATCCTCCAAACCATTGATTCCTAAGGTATATTCAAAATATTAACGGAACGACCCAATCCTTTGTCACCTTTCCCCATCTTACCCGGAGTTAGTTCATACTCAAATCGGTTTTCCCATCCTCGTAAGAGATGAGGTGGCAAGTAATTAAGTTTGCCTTAGCTGTTTCTCGTACAAGATCCCGTTATTTATAGATTAATATATCCGTTTCCTGTCCATTCTGGGGGAAAAAGTTTGCCTTTGCTGTGTTTCGCACAGGGTGCGATATTCATAGATTTATATATCCCTTTCCTGTCCATTCTGGCGAAAAGTTTGCCTTTGCTGTGTTTCGCACAAGGTGCGAAAAAATTTTTCCATACTTTGGGAAAGATAACACGCACCTATTTTTCACATGATATAATTTTGCATACCGTCTTGAAGGAAACAGTGCCCGGGGCCGGTATAAAGTCCGGCTTAGGATGGAATCTTCGCTGTTCCCTTCCCAAAGATGCAGTGCAAGAGAGCACGACTGTTATCAAAGCAGCTATAAAAGCTATCTAAGCTAAAAGTTATAGAACTTATATAATCTATAAAAGCTATAAAAGCTAAATTAGCTATATAAGCTATTTGATACGGACACCATGACATCGTTGACAAACTGCCGCATGAATTCCCGGGAGGAATCCTGCCCGTTGTCCCTGAATGTTTAAAGCCAATTTAAACTTTAAACTTTCAACTTTAAACTTTCCCAAAGGAACATCTGCAGGTATTTCAAAACGGTCAAACAAGATTAACCACAGCGAAGTGGCCGGTTTAAAGTATTTAAAGCATAAGCTAACCTTATTTAAACTTTAAACTTTAAACTTTACACTTTACACTTTCCAATCAGCTGTCCCTCAGGGGAATTCTGGTGCGTGTCGGGCTCAAAAATATCAGGGTCCCCGAAGCGGCAGGGCTAATTGGTTGATATCCAATTGGTTTCCGTATGCTTTTCCGTCAGACTTGTAGCATATGGAATCCTCTGGCTGATTCAAACCCCATTAGGATTGGATCTAGTAGTCTGCTAGACTACTAGACTACCAGACTACTAGACCCAACCCCACGGCTGATGCAGCCATTAGCCATACAATCCCACTCAGATATGATTTTCAATAAGCAAATCATCATATAAGAGGCTCTTGAAGAATCCACCTGGATTCTTCGGGAGCCTCTTACCTTTTTCTTAGAAAACCTTATTTCCCAAATATCTGCATTTTTCATCATTATAATGTAAATTTGCACTATCAAATTTGCTTAACTATCAAACGATAATGAGATTTTTCGGTTATGCTATTGTCTTGGCAGCTGCTTTTTCAGGCTTTACCTTTATAAGCTGCTCCAAAGAACCAAATACCAAAGAACAAGTTTTTCATAACGTGATTCTTTCTGAAGTGGAGGCTACCGGTCAAACCTCCTCAAGGAACTACTCGGGCGTTGTGGAGGAAGGTAAAAGTGTTAATGCCGCATTCATGACAGGCGGAAAACTCTTGTCACTAAATGCCAAAGAAGGTGACAGGGTTAGAAAAGGTCAACTATTGGCTTCGCTTGATGACACAGACTACCAAATAGGCGTGAATCAATTGCAGGTACAGTTCCAACAGATGCAAGCTGAGAAGAAAAGAATGGACGAGATGTATGCCCGTCACAATGTCGCACCAAACGATTATGAAAAATTTGAAGCCGGGTTCGAGCAACTAAAACTCCAGCTCGATATGGCGAAAAACAAATTGGGATATACTAAATTGTACTCCCCTTCTGATGGATTTGTCACTTTCAAATATATGCAACCCGGAGAACTCGTAGATGCCGGAACACCTATTTATAAAATCACGGATGACACCCAACTCGAAGTCTCTGTTGACCTTCCTTTGCAGGTGTATCTGGATAGGAATGAAATAAAAGATGCGTATGGCACTGTTCCTAATGTGTCGAATCCCATTCCCTTAAAAATAGTAAGTTTTACCCCTGACGCTGACAACAACCAGCTTTATCATATGAAACTTGATATCCCTTCTACCTATAAGAAGGAGTTGACCACCGGAATGAACATATCTGTCACTATCGAGATGAACAACGAAGTCGAGGGTGAGTCTTTGATTCCATCAAGGTCTATATTTGATGATAACGGAGTTACATATGTATGGATTTTCAATGAAAATGATTCCACATTAGCCAGGAGACAGATAAATGTTATCGGTCAACCCATCGGAAAAAACAGTATGGTTTCCGGATTATCAGGCAACGAAAAGATTGTTTCCACAGGTGTGAAGCAACTCAAAGAGGGAGAAAAAGTGAATGTAGTCTCAAATCCTTTGAAATCTAAATAAGTCGGTGAAGAATGGAAAAGGTAACTAATTTCTTCATGCGACGCCAGACTCTGTTCTGGTCATTCCTTGTGCTGATTATCCTAATGGGGGTTCTGGCTTATATCCGAATGCCCAAACTTGAAGATCCTGCTGTCACTGTAAAACAAGCCTCCGTGGTTATTCTCTATCCCGGTGCCAATACCGAAAGGGTAGAAAAAGACGTGGTGAAAGTGGTGGAAGAACAACTTCGCACTTTGCCCAACGTCAGAAAAATATCAAGCACTGTAAAACAGGGACAAGCCCTCATTCAAGTGGAGTTTGAATATGAAACTCCCATGCAGGAGATTGAACAGCATTTCGACATGGTGAGACGTAAAGTGGGTGATGTCGAAATGATGCTGCCTCCGGGTGTAATGTCTCCCATAGTTATCGATGATATGATGGATGTCTACGGCATTTTCTATGCCTTGAGCGGTCCTGATTATGAGTATGGTGAATTGGAAGAATATGCCAAAACCTTGAAAAGGGAAATCCTGCCGATAAAAGGTGTCAAGAGGGTAAATATCGGCGGGACTCAAAGGGAAGTTATAGATATTTCTTTCACCCCGGAACAAATAAAGAACAACGGCAACCTCCCGATGCTGGTGGCACAGGCTCTCCAATCGGTGACAAAGCCCATCGATGCCGGGAAAGTTGAGAATGGTGATGACCGCCTATCTGTCGAAGTAACAGATGGTGCAAGCTCCGTTGAGGAGATATCTGATCTCATATTGAATCTTCCTGACGGAAAGAAAGTGAGACTGGGAGATCTGGCTAAAGTTAGCCGACATATGGATGAATCTCAAACAGGTTCTTTTTATCTGAACGGGAATAAAGCCTTGACACTTTTGGTGGCCCTCGAAAGCAGTGCGGTAGTTCCGGACGTTGGAAAACTGGTGGATCAAAAAGTTGCTGAAGTATTTACAGAATTTCCCGTCGGGATTTCTATAGATAAGATTTTCTTCCAGCCGGATCAGGTTAATGCGGCGATGTCTTCTTTCATGATCAACCTTATAGAGTCAATCCTGATAGTCATATTCGTGTTGATGTTGGCTATGGGATGGCGTTCGGGAATCATTATCGGTTTGGGGTTGATTTTGACAGTGGCCCTCTCCTTCCCTATTTTATCATCTTTGGGCACCACTTTACAGAGAATCTCACTTGGAGCCTTCATAATCGCAATGGGTATGCTGGTGGATAATGCTGTGGTGATAATGGACGGTATCATGAAAGACCGTGAAAAAGGATTGCCTAAGAAAGAGTATCTCACAAGGATTGGGCGACAGACGGCTTTGCCACTTTTAGGAGCAACTATAATTGCCGCCGCAACCTTCCTGCCTATTTTCCTGACAACAGGTACGGTGGGTGAATTTGCCGGCGACCTTTTCCTCGTGGTTTGTGTCAGCCTTCTGGTTAGCTGGCTCCTCGCTTTGATACAAGTGCCTGTTTGTGCCGACAAATGGCTGGACCCTAAAAATATCCAAAAAGATATCGCCGAGCAACCCAAACTCAGTCCCATAGAGAAACAAGTTAAGAAACTTGTGGAATGGTTGATCGGTCACAAGTGGTGGACCGTGACATTCGGTGTGCTGCTTC
Organism: Muribaculaceae bacterium; assembly: GCA_022510405.1. GTDB lineage: Bacteria > Bacteroidota > Bacteroidia > Bacteroidales > Muribaculaceae > Lepagella. Next base: position 10,570 of record JAFLTP010000002.1, read on the forward strand.
TTTGTGCCGCAGGAAGTTCAGTGCTGTTGGTAAGGAATGTTTTCTTCCCCGATTTCGACTACAACCAGTTCGTGATGGAATGTTACTATCCGGCGGAAAGCAATCCCCGTTCGGTGAGGGAAAGAATGTTCCAACTTTCCGATTCTCTAATGCAGGACAAGGATATCAAGAACGTAGCCATAAGTATGGGAGGAGCTCCCGGCAGATATTGTCTTGTGCGTCCTATTCCCGAGGGTGGAGACAACTACGCTGAATTCATCATAGATTGCACCGACTTCCATGCCGTGCAGAGACTATCGAAAGAAATGACCCGGAAATTAAGGGCGATCGCTCCCGATGCGTATATTCGCTCAAGAAAATATAATTTCTCGGTTTCATCATCTCATCTTGTGGAAGTGGAATTTATCGGTCCTGATCCAAAAGTGTTGCGTGAATTAAGCGATCAGGCTGAGGCTATTATGAAAGCCTCTCCTTACGTGGATCCTTACACGGTTCAAAACAGTTGGGATGCTCCTTCAAGGCAGATTTCCATAGCTTATTCATCTCAATCTGCTGCAAGAGCCGGGGTTAACCGTTCAGACGTCGGTAATTCCATTCAGGCGGCTACCGACGGGTATACGGTTGGGGTGATTTCCGACCATGAAAATTTAGTACCAATCAATATCGTGGTCAGGAATTCCGATGGTTCAAGACTGGAAGATTTGTCATCGGCTCCGGTTTGGTCGATGGTAAATGCCAATGTATCTGCCACGGAACTTAGAGGATTAATGTCTGGAGCTGTTTCGCCCGAAGATATCCAGGCAAAAATGGGAAGGGTCACCACTCTTGCAAATTGTATCGACAGTATCTCAACCGTGTGGGAGGAATCTCTCATCAGCAGATATAACGGGGAGAGAGCCATCCAGGTGGAATGTGACCCCGATCCTTTTAATACGGATGCCACTCCCGACAAACTTTTGAAATCTGTAAAAAAGGAAATCGAGAACATACCGATTCCCAAAGGATATAAGATGAGATGGGTGGGTGAAAATGAAACCTCCGATGAGGCAATGGGCAAAGTGTTTCAGAATTTACCTGTCATGATAGTCATCCTTTTGGTGGTATTGCTCCTCCTCTTCAACAATTGGAAAAAACTTGCCGTTATTCTCCTTTGCTTCCCGTTTGTATTGTGCGGAATTGTTCCTGCTTTATTGCTTACAAATACACCATTCACGTTCCTGGCCATTTTAGGGTTGATGGGACTCGTGGGTATGATGATTAAAAACGCAATCGTGCTGGTGGATGAGATCAATGCATTGAACACTGTGCAAAAATGGGATCTATATCCTGCGATAGTCCACGCCACTCTTTCCAGGGTAAGACCGGTGTTACTCGCCTCTCTTACCACTGTGGCAGGTATGTTGCCTTTGGTTTCAGATCCTATGTACGGACCGCTTGCAGTGACTGTTATAGGTGGCCTCCTGATAGGCACTCTCGTCACATTGCTTTTCCTGCCGGTTCTCTATTCAATATTTTTCAAGGTAAAACCTCAGAATATATGAAAATCAAGATATTCTTATTCTTCTGTCTCCTTTTGTTGGCTGATGTCGATTCTTATTCTTTAGAACTTTCTCTAAAGGATTGCAAGGAAATGGCATTACAGACCGATGAAGACATGAGAATTGCTCAAAACCGAGTGAATCAATCCAATCTCGATAAGGGTGTCGCGAAGACAGCTTACCTTCCCAAGATTGACGGTATGGGAGGAGCCTTTTATCTCACACCTGATCCTTCGATGGCCGGTATGATGGATATGCAGATGCGAGGGGTTTATCTTGCAGGATTCAGCCTGACCCAACCCATCTACACCGGTGGAAAGATAATCAATGCAAACAAATTGGCAAAAGTAGGGCAGGATGTAGCCAAGGAACAATTGGAGGCCACTCGGATGGATGTGTTGGCAGAGGCTGAGAAAAGTTATTGGATGTATGTGGCTGTTCTCTCAAAAATTGATATGATTAATTCATATATGACTCAATTGGATTCCATATATGATTATACACGTTCAGCCTTCGAATTGGGATTGACTACTCAATTAAGCGTCACAAGAGTGGAGACCCGAAGGTCCGAACTTCAATACAGGCTCCGGCAAGCTCAATCGGGCGCTGATTTATGTCGTCTTGCACTTTGCCGGATAATAGGAACCCAAGAATCAGAACCCATAATCCCTACCGAAAATCTTGAAGACAACGTTTCACAACCTGGAAGTTTCGCAGGTATTGATTCAAGACCGGAACTTCATTTGGCACAAAAAAATATTGAGGCCAAGAAATATGACGTTAAGATGGTGCTTTCCGATTATCTGCCGATGATTGGCTTGCAGTTAGGTTGGAACGCATTCGGAAACATGAAAATGAAAAGTATGGTGGAGGGTCCCGACGGTAATTATTATCCCTACACTTCCACTATGAATTACAACGGATTCGTTGGCGCTGTTTCTCTTTCGGTTCCTATCTTCCATTGGGGTGAAGGTTACAAAAAGGTTAAAAAGGCCAAGATTGAGATAGAGAATGCAGAACTTTCTTTAGAAAAAAACAGAAAACTGATGGAACTTCAGGCCCATCAGGCATATAGCAATTACACTGACGGTTTGGAATTGATAGAAAGTGCAGAAAAAGCCTTTTCGGAGGCTCAACAGAACCTGGACATGATGCAGGATCAATATGAACATGGGCTGATGACTCTCACTGATTTATTGGAGGCTCAGAGCCAATGGCATTCTTCCTATTCCAACCTGATAGAAGCCAAAACACAATATCGTATCAATCGCATAGATTACCTCCGCTCAGTCGGCCTCCTCGAATAACAAAAGAATTTAGTCAACCTTGAGGGGGAGATTCTCGTTTAATAAATAGATGATGGTTAATAATGTAATTACCATCATTTATCTAAGTTTTATCAAAAATGTGAATGATATGGAAACTGATTTATTAAAACGTGATGACGAGGTGACCGTCACTATTTATGGACCCGAGGATAAATGTCTTTACAAATCCACCAAAACGGGATACCACACTTTAGATGAGGCTGTAAGAGACTCTGTTGAAAATGCAAATCTGGAAGTAAACCCTGAAGATTGCGTGTTTGAGGTGACCAACGATACAAACGGTATCTCTCATAAATATCGTATTAACGCTCACGGAAATCTCAAATTAATCGTATAACACTAAAGGGGCTTTCGAATAGGAAACCCCTTATTTATCATATGGCATAACAAGGATGCCGGGAGAGAAACTTGACATTAGAAAATATGTCGCCATCATATCCATCATCATTTTGTTGGTGATGACGGTGCTTGATGTCTCTTTGGTCAATGTGGCCCTTCCTGTAATTGGAACTGAGTTCCAGGTATCGGAATCGGCTACAGTATGGATAGTGACCATCTATCAGTTGATTATAGTCATGCTGTTGCTTCCCCTGGCTTCCATCGGTGATCAATACAGTTATAAAAGAAATTTCATAATCGGATTGGTAGTATTCACCGTAGGTTCCGGATTATGTGCCCTGTCTCAAAATTTCATTATGCTCCTGATTTCCCGTGGTATCCAGGCCATAGGGGCTGCCGGAGTAATGAGTGTTAACGTGGCTCTCACCAGAACCATCTATCCCAGAAGTATCCTTGGAAGAGGTCTCGCATTAAACGCCATGTTCATTTCTATAGCCACAGCCGCCGGACCGAGTCTCGCTGGTTGGATAATGTCCATCTCAACCTGGCACTGGCTATTCCTGATAAATCTTCCTTTCGGGATTATCGCTTTCTTTATTGGAATAAAAACATTGCCTAAGAATCCCAATCCTCCTGCCGATCCCCATTTGGATTGGAAAGGAAGCTTCCTGAATATTCTTTTTTTCGGACTTTTGTTCTATTCTTTGGGAAACATTACAGAACCGGGATTTACTCTTGTAAGCGTCATAATGTTGGCAATTGCCCTGATAATTGGATTTGTATATGTGAGAAAGGAATTTAGAAGCAAAAGACCGATGTTTCCTATCGATCTTTTTAGAATACGCCTTTATTCCACAAGCATACTCACCTCCACAAGTTCTTTCATTGCCCAGAACCTTACGATGATTGCGTTGCCGTTCTTATTTCTATCTGTGTTGAAATTTTCTGAATTAAACACGGGATTGGTGATGACTCCCTGGCCGTTGGCGACAATGATCATCTCTCCATTGGCGGCTCGATGGATCGAAAAACATAACGCTGCCTTTACAGCCGCTTTCGGTATGACTCTCTTTATGATAGGACTGGTATCCCTTGTACTTATTCCCGTGAATGCGAATGAATGGGATATTATTTGGAGAATGGCAATTTGCGGTATTGGATTCGGTTTTTTCCAGACCCCCAACAATATTGTTATGGTGATGGCAACACCGGTGGAGAGAACAGGTGCGGCAGGAGGTATGCAAAGCACTGCACGTCTCACGGGTCAGACTTTCGGTTCTACCTTAGTCTCGATTATTTTCGCACTTGTGGTATCAGTGAAACAATCAGTATCGATTTGTCTCTGGGTCGCTTTAGGTTTTGCAATCGTGGCCTGTGTTTTCAGTATCGACCGTGGCAAACAAATCATTAAAGGCAAAGTAACTCTTTAAATCTTTAGCCTCTCAGGATTATCTTTTACGGATATAACGGTGTGGCTTTTCCTTTTCGAGTTCTTCGGCATATTTATTCGGGAATGAGAAATGCTCTTTGGGTCTAACCATCGCATATACCACCAATGCGCATCCTAACAGAACAAATGGAATACTTAACAACTGGCCCTGATTGATGCCATAGTTTGCAATCATCTCATTCTCCCAATCCACCTGTACGTTCTTGATATATTCGATAAAGAATCGTGGAAGGAAAATCCCTATAAAGAATACACCTGTAATAAGATATGGCCTTTCTTCGGCATTCTTTTTCCAATACATCCACATCAGCACAGCAAAGAGTATAAAATAACAAGTCGCCTCGTAAATCTGTGTTGGATGTTTCGGCACCGTTTCCCCGTTTCTCTCAAATACGAATCCCCATGGCAAATCGGTTTCACCTCCATATATCTCACTGTTCATGAGATTTCCAAGGCGAATCAATCCTCCCACCAAGGCTATTGCTATCACAAGTTTGTCGAATGTCCAGGAAGCCGGCTTTTTGGTTACAAACCATGAAAACAAGAACACTGCTATAATAATTGCAATCGTGCCTCCATGGGATGCCAAACCTCCGTTCCATACCTTAGGGATCTCGGAAAGATGTTGGGAATAATAATCCCATTCATAGAAGAATACATGTCCCAAACGGGCACCGATAATGGTTGCAACAACTACATATGCCAGCAGGATGCCAAGCCATTTTTCAGGAGCTCCCTCATGCTTGAACATCTTCGCCACTATATTATAGCCTATTATAAAGCCTACCGCAAAAGCCAGGCCATACCATCTCACGGCAAAAGAACCCCAGGAAAAAACCTCAGGGCTCGCATTCCAATTTATAAAATCCAACATTATTATTTATGTTGCGAGTTGTGAGTTTGGATCTATCTCTAAACCCTAATCCTATATCAATTGCAAAAGATGCAGTTCATCCATAACCTCCCTGCCTGACAGGGAACGTTTCAATGAAAGTACTCTGGCAAACTCCTCGATTGCCGGATGAACTCTCGGGTTTCTGAAAAGACGCATCGCCCGATTCAAGGCATGGTTATAAAGATTTTCTATCTCGTCGTTCTCGAGCGAACAGGTGTCCCTTCCCTCTTCTTCCACCTGGGTATACACTTCCTTCATTACATCTTGAGGCGCGTCCTCCTTGAGTCTCACCATGGTTCTGGCGAGTATATTTCCCATAATCATTGATGTCGTGATATGCAGGTTCGACACAAGATTGTCCCAAGTAGATTTCGGTGATATGGAAGGAGATCCGGAAAAGTAATATTCATGGGAGAACTCCACCATGGGGCCCTCGGTGTCGATAGTGATTGTAGCCACTCTATCCATGGCGTCAAGGTTGGCAAGCGCCACCATCATACCGGCAAGACCATATGCACGGTCATCTTCATTTAAATAGGATAGGGAAAATTTTTGCTTGCTCATGTTGTTTTTCTTTTAAACCTTTTTGACCCTTAAATTTATAACCTTATAATCACCTTTTCTAACCTTTCAATTCCTTCTTAACCTTATAACGTATAAAAGGGTATTTAAAATATAAAGACCGGGACTTTTTAGCCGCCGGCCTTCACAGATTATTGTTGGTAGTCCATAGCAGAGTCGAACTGCTCTTTAGAGAATGAAAATCTCTCGTCCTAACCGATAGACGAATGGACCAACTATTATTATGCGAGTTTATTGATGTAGTGTTCAAGACCGCTGCAAAGATTGGCTGCCTTGTTCTTTGAGATGATGTTCTTTCTGCCAAGACGTTGCAACAATGCGCTCACTTTGTTGTAGGCTTCTTGTGCTTCTTTCTTGTCAGTCATCTTGCGGATTTTTCTCACAGCGTTTCTTGCTGTCTTTGCCCAATAGCGGTTCTCAAGTCTCCTCTTTTCTGCTTGACGGATTCTTTTGAGTGATGATTTATGATTTGCCATCTTGAATATTGTTTCTTTTATTGTAAGTTTTCTGTTTTTAAGTTGTAAGTTTCAACTCTTCTAAACTTTCAACTTTTTCACTTTAAACTTTATTTTGGTAGCCCATAGCAGAGTCGAACTGCTCTTTAGAGAATGAAAATCTCTCGTCCTAACCGATAGACGAATGGGCCATCGCTGTTAATCGCGGTGCAAAGGTAAAACCTTTTTGTCATTTTTCCAAATTTCATCACTAAAAAACGCTTATTGTGTTTGATTAAAACCAAAAATAACCTAATTTACTATGCATCAAAAAATCTTTTCACTAAATTTGCAAATAACGTTTCCACTTATCACGCAGCTGGCATAGTTACTAAAGCTACAATGGCTAACATAGCTACTGAACACTAATTATCTTTAACAACAAATATATACCATGACACTTTTCGAACGTCTAACTAAAAAAGCTCAAGAACATCCCCAGCGTCTTGTGCTCCCGGAATCAACCGAACCTCGTACACTCATGGCAGCCGAACAAATTATCGAAAAGAAAGCTGCTAATGTTATTTTCGTTGGTAAAAAAGAGGAAATTCTTAAGGAAGCCGCAAATTTAGGCTTGTCACGTATCGGCGAAGCAGAATTCATTGATTGCGACGATCCTAAAAGCACTGACAAATATGCGGAACTTTTCTATGAACTCCGCAAATCAAAGGGTGTGACTCTTCAGGATGCCAAATACACTGTTAAAAATCCTCTTTATCTGGGTTGCCTTCTCATCAAAAACGGCGATGCCGACGCAATGGTGGCAGGAGCATTGAGTCCCACTTCCAGTGTGTTGAGAGCTGCTTTCCAGGTTCTCAAAACCAAACCCGGCATTTCTGTGGTGAGCGGTGCATTCATCATGTTGCTTCCGGAAAATGTAAACTTCGGTGAGAACCATATGCTTGTGTTTGCCGACTGTGCCGTAATTCCCGACCCGTCTGCTGAAGAATTGGCTCAAATCGCTATTGCGACTGCTAAAACCACCAAGGATATTGCAGGACTCGACCCCGTTGTGGCTATGTTAAGCTTCTCCACAAAGGGCAGCGCAAGCCATCCGAAAGTTGACAAAGTGAAAGAGGCATTGGAAATCGCTCATAAACTTGATCCAAGCCTGAAACTCGATGGTGAACTACAGAGCGATGCAGCTATAGTTCCTTCAGTTGGTAAACTTAAAGCTCCCGACAGTGAGGTTGCCGGAAAAGCTAACACGCTTATATTCCCGTCGCTCGAAACAGGAAACATCGCTTACAAGCTTGTGCAACGTCTTGCAGGTGCCGGTGCCGTAGGACCGATCCTCCAAGGACTCGCTGCTCCTGTTAATGATCTTTCTCGCGGTGCAACAGTTGAAGATATCGTAAACACTATAATTGTGACCTGCAACCAGGCCATCGGCGATAAGGGTCTTTGATTGTTTCGGGTTTAGAGTTTAGAGATACTTCAAACTCAAAACTTACAACTTAAAACTTAAAACTCACAACTATGAAGATATTGGTTTTGAACTGCGGTAGCAGCAGTGTGAAATATAAACTTATCGATTCCGACACCAAGAAAGTTCTGGCGGAAGGTGGAGTGGAAAAGATCGGTCTTCCCGATTCTTTCTTGAAATTCAAAAAACCTGACGGCGAGAAGGAAACCATCTATGTTCCGATGCCGACAGCCAAAGAGGCTGTGAAAAATATCCTTGACCTGCTCACAGATCCTAAGAATGGAGTGGTCAAGAATCTTGATGAAATTGAAGCTGTGGGTCACCGCGTGGTTCACGGTATGGAAGACTTCAGCGAATCCGTACTCATCACTCCTGATGTTATCAAGAAAGTGAAGGAAGCCTACAGTGTCGCTCCTCTTCACAATCCGGCAAATGTCACCGGCATCGAAGCTGTGGAATCCCTGATTCCGAATGTACCTCAGGTGGCTGTGTTCGACACCGCTTTCCATCAGACTATGCCGGCTAAGGCTTATATGTATGCCTTGCCATATGAACTTTATGAAAAATATGGTGTACGTCGTTACGGTTTCCACGGAACAAGCCATCGTTATGTTTCTAAACGTGCCTGTGAATTCTTAGGACTTCCATATGAAAAACAAAGAATCATTACATGTCATATCGGCAACGGTGGCAGCATAACAGCCATCCGTGATGGCGTGAGTGTCGACACTTCCATGGGCCTCACTCCCACTGAAGGCCTTATGATGGGAACTCGTTCCGGTGATGTCGATCCGGGTGCATTGATCTACATCATGGAACGCGAGAACCTTGACGCTGCCGGTCTAAGCAAGTTGGTAAACAAGCAGAGCGGTGTGCTTGGTGTTTCCGGTAAATCAAGTGACATGCGTGATGTTGAGGCAGCTATTCTCAGTGGTGACGATAAAGCTAAACTTGCTCTTGAAATGTATGAATACCGTATCATCAAATACATCGGTGCATACGTTGCTGTGCTTGGTGGTGTGGATGTTATCGTATTTACTGGTGGCGTAGGAGAAAATCAGATCAGTACACGCGAGGCTATCTGCAAGCAATTCGCATATCTTGGCGTGACATTCGATGCAGAAGCAAACAAGACAAGAGGCAAGGAAATCGAAATCTCCGGTAAAGATTCAAAGGTTCATGTTGTCGTTATCCCAACCGACGAAGAACTCATGATAGCACAAGACACAGCCAAGATCGTTTCCAAAAAATAATCTATCTTACCTTAAGATGAGGACACATTAAAAATGAAGTGAACCCTAAAAGTTAGACCAAAAAACTTTTAGGGTTTACTTTTTATTATTACAAGAACATTGGATCACATAAAATCTTCCGGTCCGTATACACCAAAATCAGGATCCTTTTCCGGCTGCCATGTCCTAACTTTTATTATTGGATTGGCCGGGTCATTGATGTCGACCATCAAAAACAAATATCCTTTATCTCCATAATTTGAAGAATAGTATTCTTGAGAAATCTGGATGGCATAAACTTCTCCTCCCTTCCCGAGTTTCCGAACTTCATTATCCGCAAAACGAAGATTGATATATTCTTTACCTTCAAAACTTCTTTTAAGAGCCTTCAAATATGAATCCTTTGTGTGGCGATTGTATTTAATGATATCCCCTCCAAATTGGATTCCATTTATTTCCCCATTCAAAGGCTGATTTTGTCTATACACTACTGCTCCGGTTATTATCACGGCATTATCGTCAAAAATAGTTTCTATATAATCCAACCGTTTTAAAGCATAGGCAGTTTGATAATTTTCTAAGAAATTCATGATCGCAAATCTTGCCTTTTCATCCCAAAATCCTTTCCCAAGAATATCATCTTCAGCTGTTTTCCCTAAACCGAAGGAAAGATTGTCAATCAATCCTTCTTTATTAAATGTAAAGACAATATCTTCAACAAAAGACTTCCTCATTCCGCTTGCAAAAGAAAACGACAGCTGAAGACCTCGGGCATAAACAGTCCCATTATCTTCGTAAAATTTCACATCCGGAGTTCCCACCACTTTTGCTTTCCCATATTTAAGTAACCTTTCATAGATGTCATAACCATAAGGAGTGAAATAAGATTTTACATTATCATAGTTTTTTTCTACAATACTTTTTATAATTTTATCAATTACATCCTTGGTTTCTGAAGAAGCTTGAAACTCTTTAGGTTTACTTATTTTTTCTTGAGAAAGTTTAGAAAAAGAGTTTGAATTTTTTGAATGTGAGTTCATCCGGATATCATCATTCTTTTTGAATGATTGATAAGCATTTCTCATTGGAATTGTTTTGATAGACTCCAAGACTGCTTCAACATCTTTATCTATATGTGCCTCCCCTTTATATTCATATTCATATTTCAACTGATAATTCTCATTTTGATTGCCTGATGCCATCTCTACTATTCCGACACCATCTTTTGCACTGTAGATATTTCCCCAATCACTTCCATCGAAATATGTATAATCAATGGAATTTACCGGCAAACCTTTATAAGTAATAAATATTTCGATATCATCACCATTCTTTTTAACATATGAACTATCCAGATTGGAAAAAATCTCATTCATCTGTCTTGGTATCCATGTCATAAGCACCACTTCATCTCCTTCTTCTGTTTGAAAAGTCATCCCGTCGGGATATTGGAGAGATTGAAGTAAAGAAAGAGCCCAGTAATAATCCTTTAATGCTACATCAATTTTACCCGCCCTTTCAGCATTAACAGCCGACTGGACATAATCCTTAATTTTAAGTTTTCGGAGTTCAAACAGTTTATTTATTTCACTTCTTTTAATCCATCTGCCCACATGGGCCTCAGGTTCATTTTCCAATATAACCTTTTCGGTGTTGTTAAGGGTTGCCTGTGAATAAGTTTTCACTATTGAACCGAAATTTGTTGTAGCATCAATATTTCCGTTTATGTTTCTTTCATTCTCGGTTATTGTGGTTGTCCCCTCCACATTAACTGTGATTTTGCTGATAAGGTCATTTAAAGCCTGTTTATCCGCTTCAGCAACAGTCACACCCCAACCTTCCCCATATAGATACTGGGGACTGTTAACCACCTGTTCCCAAGTTTGAGAATAGGAAGGAATAATTAATAATAAAAATAAAAAAGTTAAAAATATATTTCTCATTTAATAATTCACTCAGTTGTTGGAAATGGCAAGCCGTAGACCATTTGGGGATGAATAAACATATGAAGAAGCAGTACATTCTGATGCGGATGAATTGTAATATCCTCCATAATAAGAATAATTTTGTACCGCTTCCCATATATTCCCACTCATGTCATAAAAACCAAGTTCATTGGGAAGTAATTGTTTAACCGGATGTTTCTGTCCATCAGAATTTCCATTAAACCAAGCAACATCATAAATATTATTACTACCGGAATAAGTAAATCCTTGGGATTTATTGCCTCCCTTAAATGCAAACTGCCATTCTTTGAGCGTGGGAACCCTAAAATTTAATCTATAGTTTTTATATAATGTCGTGCAAAATGAATTCCAATCAGTACTACTAAGACCGGATTTTGGCAACAAGCTTGATTCTCCTTGTTGCGTCACGGCATAGTATAATTCTTCTGTTGTTTCTGTTTCTGCCAACAAGAAATTTCCTTCTTCATATTCTACCGGTATCATCACTAAGTCAACACCATTTATGTTGAAAACTGCATGATTTCTCCAACCACTATGGGAAGAAACCGTAGGAAGATCTACATATCCGCTTTCGCCTGCCTTATATATGGTGTTACTAAATTGCTTGGTGAATGCTGCATCTGAATAGATAACGTTTACTCTGGGTTCTTCCGAATCAGTAAACATACCGTAAATATAATCCGTATATGTACCCTCAACTTGCATAGATAACATATCTGATGTTAACGTATAATTCCCGTTGGATGTATCAAATGCCGTGTAGCAGGATATTCCATATAGATTCAACTTCTTGTTGTTTTCACCCTGAAATCTTATTCTTCCTGTTTTAGGAGAAAGTGTTGCTGACACGGTTAAATCCCCTCCGTCATATATATAATCAGCTTCAGAATCTTCATAAATACATGATGCGGAATTCAAAACTATAACTGAACCCATTTCTGAACCGGGATTGTCGACATACACTGCTAAACATTTTGTAGTGGCACCTGTCACTAAACTGCCAAAATAGGTGAGTTGCCAAGATCCGTTATTATACACCGCATCCCCATATGTGGTGCCATTTGATGTATCAAATATAAGATACACCGTGTCTCCATTTTTCCATTCTTCCGCAGAACGTGTTTCCGGTTCATCAGAAAAATTGGACTTAGTAATTTCCATCGTCAACCTACAAGTCTTAGGTTCCGGCTGCAATGCATCGTCCGGATCATTTAGTATATCCGACTCCGAACTACAGCCCAATAAAATGAAAGTCAATAATGCAACTAAATTGATGTTTATTATTTTATGCATGGTTCAAAAATATTTTAATATTTATTTATTTGTCCAATTTTGTTCAGAGGAATAATCAACTACATTTAGATTGAGGGAACCTTCCGATTTGGTAGTCCAATTTTCTTCATTCCCGAATCCTTCAATAGATATGTTTAATGAATTATGTGAATCATTATTCCAATTTTTATCTGTTGTGTAACCAATTATTTTAATCGATAAATCTCCATTTTTAACATCATTCCAATTTTGGTCGCCAGGATAACCTTCAATTATAAAAGACCCTCCATATCCTACTTGAGTCACAGGAATTGAAATGGAATAAGATCCCTCTGATAATCCTTGCAAGGTCACAACCACACTTCCTTCACGAGAATCTGAAGATTCGTTTTCTTCAGCTATAACTAAGAAACTATTATTTTCATTTTCTTTCAAAGAAATCCACGGAGTTTCCGTTGATAAGGAATAATTTCCATCAGTTTCAACATAAACCGGAGTCGATTCTCCACCTTTTGAAAAGAAAGAGATACGTGTTGTGGAAACTCTAAGATACATTCCGGCTTGATGCACATTTATCTTTAATCCTTGTGAAAATTTAGGTGTAAAGATTATCACTGCCTCACGAGATTTTAAGGATGGATTTGGTGCAACCACTATATTGATTGTATCTTCTCCTTCACCTGAATATTTAGAAAGGCTCAACCATGAGGAAACTCCTTGTCCTTCTATTGTGGCTGACCATTGCTGATTAGTTCCTAAATCCAGGCTATGGCTCCCCCCTTTTGAGTCAAATGTGAAAGAATCACCGGCAATTTCAAAATATTTTGATTGTTGTGAAACTATAACTTTAATTTCTTTCTCTCCGAAATAATATGTGATTTCTCCTGTACGGTCTTGTTCAGTTGGATTCTCTTCAACTGACACTGTGACTGCGGTATCTCCCTTTCCTGATTGCGGACTAACGGATATCCAGTCTTGACTAACATTAGAAGTCCATTCTCCATCAGCCGTAATTTCCAATGTCTGCGTTCCTCCTTTATCGCTAAATTCCAAGACAGAGGAACCCGGAGTCAGGGTTTGTCCTGATTGCATCACACTTGTTATATATGAAATATCTAAACCCGGAGATGTCCAGACTATTTCCCCATTGCGTGAATTTACTAAAGGATTTTCTTCAACTGCAATTGTAACCTGTGTATTTCCTGTCCCTGACGCTGGGTTAACGGTAATCCATTCCGGTTTTGATTTTAGTTCCCAGGATATGTTGCTTTTTATTGTAATGGTTTCAGAAGATGCTCGAGATGAAAAAGAAAGCACAGAATCGGTTTCAAGATATAAACCTTTTTGAATAATTTTTATTTGAAGTCGACTTTCATTGCCGGTCAGAATTGTGACATAACCTATACGTTCATTAACTGATCCATTTTGTGAAACTTCTATATTAACTTGTAATTCTCCCGCACCACCCTCTGATGGATCGACCTGAATCCAACTGTCTGAAACAATCGCCTCCCATTTGCTTTCCGACACAATTGAAATGGAATATCTTGAAGCAGTATTTTCGAAATCAAGGGATAGATCTGATACTGTGATTTCTGACGGGAATTGGGTCAAGTGTATATTAGCATAAGTTTTGTTTTCATAACTTAGATACACAATTGCATTCCTGTAAGAAGAGGATGGATTTTCTTCAACCGATATTGACAATGAATTGCCGTTTTCTCCCTTTTGTAAAGTTACCCAATTCTGATTTGTAGAAGCCTCCCATTCACAATTTGATTTTACTACAATAATTTGCGTTTCATAACTTCCACTGAATTCCAAGCTTGTTTCTTCAAGATTCACATATGGAGTGTTTCCTTGTTGAGAGACATAAACACTTTGTTCATAATTCCAATCTTCAGCATTCGATCTTAAATAAAAATATGTTGATCTTGGTTCCGATGTATCGTTTTCACTGATTTCCAAAGTTCCATTCTCCGAAGAGTCCCCCGATGTGGGATCAATGGTTACCCAAGAAGGATAATTTTCGAATTTCCAAGAACTTGAAAGTGTTTCCACATAAAAATCTTCAGTGGCTGAATTTCCGTTATAGACACTGAAAGAATTAGGAATTATTGATAAATATCTTGGTGTTAAAGATGGGTATCTTCCTTCCTCTAACGACTGCACATCTTTACATCCCGTTAAATATATCAATAGGATAATGAGTATAGACAATGGATTTTTTAACAACTTCTCCATAGGGGAACCTTAATTAAAAAAATACATTAAGACTTACATTTAGTCCAAAACCCTCTGAAAAGCCTTTGATTTTTTTAGAAGCGTCCATGAGTAATTTGTAAGCTTCAGATTTACTTACATTCAACTTATATTGTGGCATGACAGATATGCCTAAATGATTAATTAATAATACCTCAAATCTTGCTCCAATAGGAATACTTGCTGCACTTGCTCCATTGGCTATTACCTCAGTCGCGTCGCTTTCTTTTAGTTTCACCATTTGTATTCCTACTTGTGGAGTTATTCTAAAGCGTCCGGCAAAGCTAAAACCATAACCTAATTTCAAGTCCATCCCCCATGGAGTATAAGTAGCCATGTCCGGGTATTCGGGATGACCGGTATAATTCCAATATATGGTTTCGCTTTTGCCTAACCCTTGAATATAATTAGCCTCTATGTTCATATTTTGGATATAACCTCCAAGACCTACGTTTATCCCACTTAAGCCAACAATATTATAGCCAGCCTGCAAGTAGCAGGAATTTTTCTTTATTAAATTTTTTCGAAGTTTGATATTAAGGTCAGGAGTATTGGCACTCAAGTCCATATTCTTAGAGTAATCCAAGTAACCATCTTTTTGAATTGAAATATTGTAATTACCTGTGAAAAGGTCAAATCTATAGGGAGAGGTTCCGGAGTATCTGCCGTTGATATATACAGAAGCGTTAGAAGGATAAGTATGTAATGTTGACGAGCAATAACCATTTAAGTGCACATCTAATTCGCCTGATTTATCTTTTTCCACGATTAGATTCCTTTCTTCGCTCTTATATCCTTTCAATTCAAATGTAACCTTATAATTCCCTATCAATATTCTTTTATTATTTATCGGTGTTATTCCCTCAAATTTATCATTAAGATACACTGATGCTCCTTTTGGTGAACTGTTTAAGGTTATATATCCATATAGTGGATGGGGTGACTCCAATCCTACGCTTTGTCTTATCCCGGTCTGGACCTCGATAATTTTTGTTGTTGTTGCATGAGAAGGTTTCTTTACCTCTATTGTGTGTCTTCCTTCTTCCAAGCGGGTGGTGAGCTTGTTGTTTAAAAATTGGAGAAGTTCACCATTATCATAAATTGTAACTTCCGGATCACTTATAAGAAAATCTACATAAGCATAATTGGGATTTAAGGATGGATTTAAATTTACTGTACCGCTGTCAGTCACTTCAATATTGACAGAATAAGGTTTGTACAATTTCTGGTTTATTAATAGTTGATGGTTGCCACTTTTGATAGGGAAATCCTTAATAGGAATTCTACCTAATTGTTTTGAATCCAAAAATACCTCTGCCCCATCCAAATCATTTCCCCCGGGGATATTTAAATAACCGAAAGCTTGTTTTAAAATAATCTCCTTTTTAGTGTTGTTCGGATTATCATTTATTTCTATATCCCCCTCTTCCGGATGATAATTATCTGCCACCACTCTATAATGCTTATTACCAAAAGGCAAATGTTGCACATAATGGCCATTTTGCTGTTTATCAATAATTATTCCATTTATATAAAGAGTTGCATCCGGAGGATAAATATCAAAAACAAATTCTTTTTCGTTATCATAATCTGTCACCAATTGATTCACTTCATTGGTAGTGAGTTTCATCCTGTAAGTTTTACCTTCTTCTAATCTCTTTTCATAAGAAAATGGTATTCTGCCCAAAATTGGGTGTTGAATTATTAAGTTTTTTACCCCTCTGGGTAAATATAGCCATATTTCGGCAGGATGTTCAGTATTTTGTGGTTCCACTGCAACTACTCCCAGGCTACCCGCATCAAATTGAAAACCTTTTTGTGTGGTTTCAATCTTAATCAAAGCGCTCACCTCCCCATTCTGATCTATTTTTTTAGTACCTTCACGAATTGCAGTTGGGTCCATCTCTTCAATCTTGAAAGATTCTACCCACATCTTTTGGTCATGTGTGGGAGTAATCTTTTCTTGCGAGAAGACTGATAAAAAATTAAATATGAAAATCAAGAGATAAAATCCCTTTAATTTCCCGGCTACCATAATCAAAAGAACTTTTTACAAATTTAAAAAATATGTCCTTATAAAACAACGAGAGGAAGCAGAAGAGCTCTGCTTCCTCGATTAATGCTTAGATTGCTTGATTAAGCAAGTAAATCTAAGGGAATTTGAGATGGTATATTATCTAAGAAATATTTCTGCTTATCGTCGGATGAATTTCTTACCGTTTTTGATGAGGAGACCTTTGGCATTGGGACCAACTTGCTGTCCCATAATATTATAAACGGGAATGTTATCCTCATCCTGAGTAGCGTATATACCTTCCACACCTGCATCATCCGGTTCTTCTCCGGGATTATCTTCAGGATCATCGCCAGGTTCTTCTCCGGGATTATCTTCGGGATCATCTCCTGGTTGAACCTCTTCTTCGTCTCCGGGTTGTTCGTCTCCCGGTTCTTCATTGGTGTCGGAATACATGGGAGTAAATGTAACTTCGGGGAAAGTTCCATGGGCAAGGAAAGTTACTTCCGGTTCCTCTTCTGCTTCAGTCAATACAAAGGCACCACAAGGAACTTTGGTTCCTATAGCTCCTAAATAATAACTAACCCCTGCCAATACATTGAAAGTCAAGAAACCGGTATCATCACCCGGATTTTCATCCATTCCGGCGACAACATAAGGGAATTGGGGTCTTACTTCTTCCGGCCTATCCCCAAATGGTATAAAATAAGAATAGGCATCCTGAGCATAGAAATCAATCCAATAATATTCATTTCTCGGAAGAGTATAATGGATCTTCTGTTTCCCATTCGACCAACCCAAGGTGTAAGACATCGGACCTCTCAATCCATCCATTACAACATACTGTTTGTTGGCTCTCATTTTTGTAAACACAGTCACCCAACCATCTTTCTCCGGAACAATTTCAACTACACTACCATATTCAAATCCCGTTAAATAGGTGTAGAAGCCAGGATTGCTGTTACCGGCAGCGCCATCAGATAGAACCAGGTCTGTGTCTCCCACTCTTACATATCTATAAGATCCATAAGCCGGGGTGATACCCCAATTGTCATCAAAAGCGGTGGCCATTGTACCGGCTTTACCTTCTGCAAAAATTACCCCACTATTTATCTCCAATTTATCACCTTTAACTAAACCGGCGGCAGCTAAAGATTCCTCTGTAGCCTCACATATCATCCTATCCGGATTTAAGTCCATTTCGGGTGCATCACCCGGTTCAAATTCAGGTTCATCATCAGGTTTCTCTTCAGGTTTTTCGTCAGGCTTCACAACGGATCCCATATCATTAGGATCAAAAACCACTGTGGGATGGTCTTCTGTAGCAAGGAATGTCACTGTCGGCATTTCATCGCTTTCTGTCAAAACAAACGAACCACAAGTGGCTTTTGAACCAAGCGATCCGAAATAATAAGTCTTACCGGCGGAAACAGGGAAAGTCAAGAAACCGTTGTTATCACTACTGGGCTCGTTCATACCTGCAACTTTCCACGGGAAATTAGGTTTTACTTCATCGGAGCCAAGCTCACCCCCAGCGCCAACAAAATAAGAATATTTGGGCGTGTCATCATAGTAAAATTCAAGTTCATGCCCCGCAACCACATAGTCCTCGAAGTCTATCAGATAATTTTCATCGTGAGGCAGAGTGTAATAAATCTTTTCTGTTCCGTTGGAATATCCCAATGTATAAGCCAACGGTTTATCTTTACCCTCAAATACGACATATTGTTTGTTGGGATTCATTTTTGTGAACAGTGTCAACCATCCGTCCTTGGTAGGCGTGATCTCGAAAACCGCACCGGCCGACATAACTCCTCCGGCATAGTTTGTGAAAGTAGGATTCCAGTCACCTACAGCACCATAAGAGAGGGTTAAATCCACATCTCCTACCTTTACATTCTGATAGGATCCGCGTGGAGCATTGATACCCCAATTGTCAGGGTAGGCAGTGGCAATTGTACCCACTGCTCCCTTGGCGAATACAACCCGACCCTCGATAGGTATCTTTCCCTCTGACACAAACCCGGCTAACTCAAGTGATTCAAACGTAGCTTCACATGTCATCCGATCCGGATCAAAATTATCGGGCAAGTTATCAATAGATCCTAAGTCCGGTTTAACTTCCGGGTTATCATCTGGTTGTTCGCCCGGATTATCGTCTGGAACCTCTCCGGAACCCATATAATTGGGATCAAAGGTCACTCCGGGAAGAGATTCGGTGGCAAAGAATGTCACTGTAGGCCGTTCATCGCCTTCAGTCAACACAAAGGAACCACAAGGGGCTTTTGAACCGTATGCCCCGAAATAATAAGATTCCCCTGCCTTAACTCGGAAAGTAATGAAACCGGTGTTTTCTCTTGGAGCTTCCCCCATACCGGCAACCACCCAAGGATATTGGGGTCTGACTTCATCCGGAGCACCTCCGGGTTGTGGTGTAAAATAAGTTGAAGCATCTCCTGCATTGAAGTCAATATAATAGTCTTCGGAATCGGAAGGAAGAGTATAATAAATCATCTGACTACCATCCGACCAACCCAAGGTATAAGACATAGGACCTGACGAACCCTCCGTTATCATATAAGGCTTGTTGGGATTCAATCTTGTGAATAATGTCACCCAGCCATCTTTTGTAGGAGTGATCACGAATGCAGCACCATCGGAAAAACCTTGTGCATAATTTGGGAAATATGGGTTACTGTTGCCTACCACACCATACTCGAGTGTTAAATCCACATCATTTACTCTTACATTTTTATATGCACCGCATGGCATGAAAATGCGCCATTCGTCAGGATAAGCTGTCGCAAGTGTGCCTGCAGCTCCTTTGGCGAAAACCAGTCTGCCCTCTTTTGGCATCCTTTCCATTTCAAAACCTGCAATCCGTAGTGATTCGGCCGTGGCCTCGCAAGTAATTCTGTTAGGATCAAAGTCATCAGGCAGGTTATCAATAAGTCCTTCGTCCGGGTTATCTCCCGGTTCTTCTCCGGGATTATCTTCCGGATTATCACCAGGTCCTTCTCCGGGAATTACACCAGAACCCAAATCATTGGGGTCAAAAGTCACTTCGGGAAGTTCTTCTGTAGCCAAGAATGTCACTATCGGCATTTCATCTCTTTCGGTTATAACATAAGGGCCACATGGAACTTTTGAGCCGAGTGCTGAGAAATAATATTTTCTACCTGCCTCTACTCGGAAGGTCAGAAACCCCGTGTTGTCTTTTAGAGAAGCTCTACCCCATTCATCTTCTGGGGCGTATCCGTAGACTATACTTGGGAACAGAGGTTTTACTGCATTTGAACCGATTTCACCTCCGACCGGCATAAAATACTTCGAGGCATCATCGGCATTGAAATCTATATAATAATTGTCCTTACTTGGAAGAGAATAAAATATCTTGTCACTGCCATTTGAGTATCCTAAGGTATAAGCCACTGCACCGGTCTCACCCTCAAACACCACATATTGTTTGTTAGGATTAATTCTTGCGAATAGGGTCAACCAACCACTTCTAACCGGAGAAATCTCGAAAACCGCTCCGGCCGACATCACTCCGGAAGCATAGTTGGTGAAAACAGGATTAGTGTTACCTACCACTCCATAGTTGAGAGTATAATTTACTTTATCTATTCTAACATTCTTATATGAACCTGAGGGAGACATCATACCCCATTCATCTTCATAGGCTGTTGCAATAGTTCCGGCAGGACCATCACCAAATACTACTCCACCACTGATCCTTGATTTATAAGAATCTATAATACCGGCCTTCTCAAGCGATTCAGGATAAATCACACATGTGGTTTGTTGAGCATTTGCCCCCACAGCAAGGAGGGCAAATGCTATAGATATTAAATTTTTTATCATATAGAAAGAAAATCGATGTTAGGATCTTAGGATTGTTATTTCACAATTACTTTTAGGGAATCTTTGCCACTCTTTACGATATAAATACCGGAGGAAACGGATACACTTCCTTGACCTGATACCTGACCGATAACTTTACCATCGAGAGAGTAGACGCTTGCGATTCCTTCAGCATAATCAACAATAACTTCTCCGTGGCCACCATGTGCTTTCAAAGGATTTACAACGCTATCGCTGATGATGGATTTCACTCCGGCAGGTGTGAGGCTCGCACTACCAATCACAACATAGCAATTGGCCGGAACAGTAACTGTTTTTGCGGCAGCATCAAAACTCGGTTGACTGCCATATGATTTTGTAAGAATCATATAATTATCATTATTGGCACTTAAGAAGTCAACGGACATTGTTAAATTCCCGGTAATATTCGGATTAACCAAGGTGTAGAGTTCAAGATCACCGTACACTGAGCTCAAAGACCTGCCGTTATTCCAGTTGGATGAATTACAATTGATGGTGAAAGGCACATCCTTTGTAAACATCTCCGGGTTGCTTAATCTTACATCTATAAGCTGGCAATAATTTTCATAAAGTCCTTTATGATAAGGATTGTCAAGCAAGCTCCAATTCACAATTTTCGGGTCTGTATTGTTGCCACCATCATTATTTTTGGTGTTCTGTGCATTACCAAGTTCTGAGAATTGCCAGATCATATGTGCTCCCGGTGACATTATCATTTGAGCTGCAGCAGATCCGCAACGCCACATACTGTTCTGTACGTTACCCTGTACTCCTGTCTCGCCCCATTTGTCCTGTTTGTAGGCAAGTCTTTGCTCGTCATGGCTTTCGAGATAGGATACAGTCGAGCCCCAGGTTCTGCTGTCTCGTGGCGCGTAAAGACGGTTCATGTTGCTGTCTTGAGAATAACCCATCGCAAACTGACATGCCGCATCGTTCACATTGGCCCAGTTGAGCATACCGGTTTCAGCCATCTCATTCTCTTCCTTGGCATAAGCAAGATTTTCATTTATACAATATCCATTGGGATTGACACTCAAAATCACTTCCTGGAGATAACGCATTTCCGCTACGCGGCTTGCATTATAATCATTTGTTGCGGCGTCACCATTGTTGGCATATGACTCATTCAAACCAAGTCCCTTTACGAGGTCGAAACGGAAACCATCGAACTTATATTCCTCGAGCCAATATCTTATAACGTCGGCCCATTGCTCCTGTACCATCGGCATTCCCTGGTTCCAGTCGTTCAATACGCTATAGGCATGGGGAGCGTTCAGATTATAGAAAGGATTCTTGCCCGGTTGATACATCTGATACCATGGATGGAGACCATCGCTCTGGTTGAACACCATGTCAAGTATGACAGCCATACCGTTTTGGTGGCACAAATCAATGAATTCCTTATAGTCATCCGGAGTTCCATAGGCTTTGTCAACGGCGAAATAGAAGTTAGGATTGTAACCCCATGACATGTTACCGTTGAATTCCATTATAGGAAGTAGCTCTATGGCATTCACACCCAAACTCTTTAAGTAATCGAATTTTTCAATGGCAAGTTGCACTGTTCCGTTACCCTTTGCCTGACCTTCCGTACCGGTGAAATCGCGGAACAACATTTCATAGATGATAAGGTTAGAAGGATCGGGCCCTACGAAATCTGTCACCACCCAATCATAATCATTGATAGAACCCTGATAGATAGCCACCGGGACATTCTGACCATTAACTGCCTCTGTCGGATATTCAGGAAGATTGGGAAAGACATTGGTGTCAAGATATTTATCGTTGTATGGATCAAGCACAAGACGGGCATATGGGTCACCCACAAAGTATTCACCTCCGTCTACAATATAGAAATAGCAATACATTGTGTCATTGTCCAGACCATTGACTGTGGTCCAGAAATAACGACCATTTTCGGTATCCTGATAATTCATAGCCTGGGAGCTGGTATAGGCATAATCATTCCACGAACCGACAAGGAGAACTTGTTCCTTTTGTGGAGCACCGAAACAGAAAGTAACACTACCGTCTGAATTCTTAACAGGACCCATTATTGGCGTACCCCCGGGGTAATCCACTTGCTTAGCATCTGAAACAAATGTAATAGACATGGATTCACTTACAGTTTCTCCATTTGCTGTGGCAGTGGCAACCACAGTGTAATCTCCCGGTTCCGGGAATAGATATTCCTTATCCAATGTCATGGCGTTGGAAACCGTTGCGATTGTCTCACTGTTGACTGTGATTGAAAGATCGGCATTCTGACTGGCCGAAACAGTAAATTTCACATAAGCAGTCTCGGGGGTTATGATAGGATTAGCATTTGAAGTCAATGTAACCTGAAGTCCCTCTTCATATACTTGTAGAAAGATATCCGGACTTGTCTGCTGTTTGCCGTCTGAACTACGGATTACAAATTCTAAACCTATAACGTTTGTGGTGGATACCGGTATGTTATAGAAATCCCGTAGATTACCTACATAAAGCATCCATAGGTTCTGGGAAACATACTGCAATTGGTATTTTTCTGAATTAGTACTCCAATTGGGCGCAGCGTTCCATTGCGACGTAGTAGTGTCATAGCCGGTATGTGCGTAAAGCTTGGTTGTGGCAGACGCACCTTCAAAGGGGGTACCAGTAGCATTAAAATAGATTTTGACATCTTGAGAAGACAACTGGAGGGGAGATGGAACTGAATATATTGTCTGTGCGTTTAACCCCAGCACACAGAAAATCATAGTCAATAATGTTGAAAAGTAAATTTTCTTCATGTTATAAATTTTAAGTTGGTATTTACTGGTTTATTTCTCAATGTAAAATTAATGATTGCCTTCCGTTTATGCAACAAAAGGCAACCATTTAACAAATATGCTCTTATCCCTTATCTTTCACCCCTAAACCTCAATGCACTGTTACCAAAGTGGCACCGAAACCATATTCACGGAATGAGGCATCCTGGAGTTCAGCTTTAGGAAATTCTTTTTTCAAAAGGTCGAGAACCGCTTTTCTAAGCACACCTTCTCCTTTGCCATGGATAAATACTATCTTCTGACCTATCCTTTTTGAATGGGCGTTCATAGTCTTTCTCACCTCTCCAAGTTGCATCTCAAGCATATCTTTGGGTTCCATACCTGTCAAGGTATCGGTAAGTTCTCCAATATGGAGATCAATTTCTATCAACGGGAGTTTCTTAAAGGGGCTTGTCTGAGCTGATACATTTTTATGTGCCAATCCACTTTCGGTTTTATATTTCTTTGAAAGTTCCTTTGCCAGATCTTTGTCAGGAACGCTTTTTAACCCGGCTTCCAGTTTATCCGCATCCACCTCCAGTTGAGTCACAGATTCTCCGGCGCTCACCAAAGGGAATTCCAATACCTGATCATCGAAATATTTGCTTTCACGAAAACAATGAAGCTTATGAAATTTGGTAAGGTCAATCTTTCTGGTCACACTCAAAGGCGGTATCATTGAAAACACCTTATCCTTCTTGTAAACAATAGCCTGCAATGCCACTCTTCCATAATCGGGTAGATCTTCATGAGTGAGCACCACCAGATCCATAAGTTCATTTGGATTGACAGTGCCGGTGAAAACTAATTCCCAGCCCCGGTCTTCTGTGGAACGCTTCAAAAAAGTGAAATCCAGATAATAATTCGAATCATTCACCAATACTCCGGTGAAACGGGTCGTCGACAGTCTCTTGACATTATCCGGTTCGAAAGCCAAAACGATATTCGGGACGTCTCCGTGTTTGGTCTCCTCTATCGGCTCCTCCTTAATAGGGGGTTCTTCCGCAACAGGTTCCGGCTTTTTAGGTTCATCGGTTTTTCTTCCTGCGTCAAACGCTTTTTGGTCGAACAATATCTTGCTCCCCTTTACGGCCGTTTCATGACCTGCGGGCAATACCACGACCACATCTTTCAAAAGTATGGGAGACTCGAATCCATCCTCATCCTCCACATATGCTGTCTTTCCGTCAATCCGGGTGATCACGCCACCACCGGTGGCATTCAAAAATCTCACCCTATCTCCTGTCTTAGCCATTTTAATATCCTCTTTAAAAGTTTAGGGTTTAGTAGTTACAGTGGAGGGGATATCTTCTTCCTCTTGCTCCCGTTTTTCGTAAGCATCCACTATTCGTTGCACCAATGGATGCCTAACTATATCCTTCTTTCCATATTCAATCACCCCGATTCCTTCCACTCCTTTAAGTATTCTCATAGCCTGCAGAAGGCCGCTTTGCATAGTATGGGGAAGGTCTACCTGAGTAAGGTCTCCTGTCACAATCATTCGGCTGTTCATGCCCATACGGGTCAGGAACATTTTCATTTGATGTTTCGTGGTGTTCTGTGCCTCATCAAGGATTATCACCGCATCGTTAAGTGTACGTCCACGCATAAACGCCAGAGGTGCTATCTGGATCACATCGCTTTCCATATATTCCTTCAGTTTCAACTGGGGTATCATATCCTCAAGAGCGTCATACAACGGTCGCAGATACGGATCTATCTTGTCTTTCATATCTCCAGGCAAGAATCCGAGTTTTTCTCCGGCTTCAACCGCCGGTCGCGACAATATTATCCTTTTACATGCCTTATTCTTCAAAGCCTGTACCGCCAATGCTATGGCTATGTAGGTTTTTCCGGTTCCTGCCGGTCCCAACGCGAAGGTAAGACCGTTTTGAGCGAAACTTCTCACCATCTTTGCCTGATTTCCATTCCGTGGACTGATGGGTTTACCGTTTTGACCGAATATGATGACCCCCTCTGAATTAATAGGCTTGGGTGGTTCTCCCTTTATGACATCTATGATCACATCTTCGGGGAGTTTATTATATTTAGAAGCGTAGGTTTCCAATTCCTTGATTTTCTTCTCGAACTCCAAAGTCTCTGAATCTTCTCCTATCACCCTCAGCACGTTCCCACGTGCAGCCATCCGCAATTTCGGAAAAAGATTACGGATCAGGTTCACATTATTGTTGTTGACCCCGTAGAATATCTGAGGATCAACATTGTCTATAATTACATTCCTTTCGTTCATTCCAATTTCCTCTAAACTTTTTCTCTCATCCCCTAAACCTTATAGCTTATCACTTTATCCTTATCCAACCGATCCCTCCAAAGTTATCTGTAGCAATTTCTGTGCCTCAACTGCAAATTCCATCGGCAATTTATTCATAACTTCTTTGGCATATCCGTTAACTATCAATGCTACAGCCTCTTCCATCGGAATTCCTCTTTGACGGCAATAAAACAATTGTGCTTCGTTTATTTTTGATGTTGTCGCTTCATGCTCAACCGTACTGCTCGAATTCCTTACATCGATATAAGGGAAGGTGTGAGCTCCACATTCATTTCCCATTAATAACGAATCACATTGCGTATAATTGCGACAACCGGTAGCTTTTTCATCAACTCTCACCAGTCCTCTATAGGAATTCTGGCTCTTACCTGCAGAAATCCCTTTACTGACAATTGTACTTCGTGAATTTTTCCCTACATGTATCATTTTGGTACCCGTGTCCGCTTGCTGCATATTGTTGGTCACTGCCACCGAATAGAACTCACCTACACTCTCCTCTCCTTTGAGGATACAGGATGGATATTTCCATGTTATGGCACTCCCGGTCTCAACCTGAGTCCAGGATATTTTGGATTTATAACCCCGACATAATCCACGTTTTGTCACAAAATTGTATATACCGCCATTGCCTTCCTTGTCACCGGCATACCAGTTCTGCACGGTGCTATATTTCACCTCAGCTCTCTCTTCGCAGATAATTTCCACTATGGCGGCATGAAGCTGATTCTCGTCACGCATCGGAGCGGTACATCCTTCCAGATAACTTACATAAGCGTCATCATCGGCAACTATCAATGTCCTTTCAAACTGACCGGTGCCCGCTGCGTTGATTCGGAAATAGGTGCTCAATTCCATCGGGCATCTCACGCCTTTGGGAATATATACGAAGGAGCCATCCGAAAATACAGCCGAATTAAGTGCGGCGAAAAAATTGTCTCTATAACTTACAACCGTACCTAAATACTTTTTCACCAAATCGGGATAATCTTTCACAGCTTCTGAGAATGAACAGAAAATGACTCCCAATTCAGCCAGTTTCTCTCTGTGAGTGGTCTTTACACTCACAGAATCCATCACGGCATCCACTGCCACCCCTGCCAATTGTTTCTGTTCTTCCAGTGATATTCCGAGTTTATTGAAAGTTTCCACGAGTTCGGGGTCAACTTCATCCATACTCTTCTTCAGCTCTTTCTTTTTTGGCGCAGCATAATATGAGATAGCCTGGTAATCGATGTGAGGGATATTAAGATGTGCCCAATGGGGCATCTTTAGTGTCAGCCAATATCGGTAGGCCTTTAGTCTGAAATCAAGAAGCCATTCAGGTTCACCTTTCTTTTCAGATATGAAACGGATCACGTCTTCATTCAGTCCTGGGGCTACTATATCTGTTGCAATATCGCTGGTGAATCCATATTTATATTCGCTTTGTGTTGCGTCTTGAAGAATATTGTCACTATTGTTTGATGCCATGGCTATATTTTATTTTTACTCTAATTTATTAACAAATTCCAAACCAATAGTGTTTTACTCTACAATTTTCAAATTTTTTCAAATAAACTTTGCACTTTAAACATAAATCCTTAACTTTGCACTCACAAAGCGGTATTGGCTTATGGTGTAATGGTAGCACTACAGATTTTGGTTCTGCCTGTCCAAGTTCGAATCTTGGTAAGCCAACAGAAAAAAGGAGGTTTGAGCCTCCTTTTTTTATTTTATAAACTTTCTATGTCTCGAAGCATAAAAAGTATTGTATGTAAAAAAGGGATGCTCTGAAGCATCCCTTTTATATTATAGAATTTTTAAGACTCGCTATCTTATTTGATAACCACTTTGTGACCGTTGATTACATAGATACCCTTACCAAGAGCCTTGAGAGCATCTACGCTACCATTCTTAACAACGTGAGTACCGTTGATTGAGTATACATTGTATACACCTTCCGGAGATGTCAAGTCAACAACCTTTGAAGTATCGCCCTCGTTAGGTTCACCGTCTACATAGTAAACAGCTGCGATAGTGGGGAGCATAGAATCAATTTCCTCTTCTGCCTCTTCACCTTCACCTTCTATAACTGTTGCGAAACCATTGATTGTGAGATAGTACATACCGGGTTCGTTGATAGCTACAACATCTTCATTTTCATCGGCAGCGTTAACGAACTTGAATTCCCAAACTGATCCATCGCTTTCTGCTTTAGTGTTTCTTGTAGGATATTCGCAAGTGAATACTATTTCGTCGTCACCTAATGCACCGTTTGTGATAACTGCTGCAGCCCTATTGCCACCTATGAAATCAATATTATTGTTAGCATAGAAATCAAGAACAACTTCAGTGATTTCGCTTAATACGGCACCGTTAGCCGGCTCAAGGTTGTAAGCTACCGGATAAGCGATTGTATAATTAACTACGATGTTCGGGAGATCAACTTTTTCTTCACCTTCTTCTACATACATACCACGGATTGTGAGAGTATAGCTACCGGGAACGTTGATAGCTTCAAGAACGTCATCATCTTCATCCATGAACTTGAATTGATATGCGCTTGCTGCTTCTGCAAAGGTGTTGCGATCCGGTTCATTGCAAACATATACAACACCTGTATTATTGTTTTCAAGAACTGCTACAGCCATCTTGTTGTTTTCGTAGAAGGAAACAACATCATTTTCGAATGAAAGTACAATACCCTGAAGGTTTTCAACTGTTGAGTCAGCAGCAGGAGTGAGTTCGTAAGCTATAGGATATTCAATTGTATAATTAGTAGTGATAACCGGAAGTGATTCTGCATCTTCACCTTCACCTACATACATACCACGGATAGTGAGTTTGTAGTTACCCGGGAGGTTAGAGAAGTCAATTAATTCTTCCTCTTCTTCGTCAAGGAAGTAGAACACGTATTGGCTTGCTGCTTCTGCAAAGGTATTGCGTTCAGCTTCATAGCAATTGTATACCTCACCAGAAGTTGTGTTTTCAAGAACTGCTACAGGCATTTTGTTGTTGTCGTAGAATGAAACAACGTCATCAGCAAATGTAAGTTTGATACCTTGGAGGTTGGAAACAACACCGTCAGCAGGATCAAGAGCGTAAGCTACGGGATATTCGATAGTATATTTAGCTATGATTGCCGGAAGTGATTCAGCATCTTCACCTTCACCTACAAACATACCGCGAACTGTGAGAACATATTCACCCGGTTCCTTAATTGTTTCTGGAGCTTCTTCATCATCTTCACCTAAGAATACGAGATTGTATTGGGAACCCTCACTTTCTGCCTTAGGATTGAGGTTAGCTTCACCATTGTATATGCTACCTGTTGTAAGGTTCTCAAGAACGGCGTTGGCCATACGGCTATTGTCATAGAAACCTACCTTTTCAGATGTGAAATCGAGAACGATACCCTGAAGATCAGTAGCGACACCAGCAGCCGGGCTGAGAGTGTAAGGAGCCGGATATTCGATAGAGTATTCAACAGTGATCGGGTCAAGCCATTCAACGTCTTGAGCTTCTCCTTCTGCGTTGAACAATTCGCCGATGTACATTCCTACGATTGTAAGAGTATAATCGCCCGGTTCGATGATTACCTCGTCAGCTTCTTCTTCACCTTCCTGGATGAAAGTAAGTTTGTATTCAGTACCTTCGGTAGCGTATGTGTTACGATCGGGATCCACGCACTGATAAGAAGTTCCTGTTGTAGTGTTTTCGAGGACAGCAACAGGCATTTTGTTGTTTTCAACGAAAGAAACATTTTCTGCGAAAGTAACCGTGATACCTTGAAGATCCTTAACCACGCCCGGTTCAGGATTCAAAGTATACTCCTGAGCCATTGCTGCGCCTGCTGTCATCGCTGCAACGGCCAATGCTAAAGTAAATTTTCTCATAAAAAACACTTGTTAGTTAATAAATAGTAATTGTTTCTTCAAATTTACCGAAAATTTCGCTTATAACAAAATTTTTCAATAAACAAATTTTATTTTGAGAAAAAGAGGATGTTTTAAAACATCCTCTTTTTGTCGATTTATTTTATCACTACTTTTTTACCACTAATGATATAAATTCCCTTTGACAAATTGGCAGGATTGTCAATTTTCACGCCATTGAGATTATAAACTTCATTTGATTCCATATCCTTTTCAAGGGCGCTTACAGATGAAGGACCATCAGGCGCCGGAGTATTTTGGTAGGTGAGCCATTCGGCTATACCGGGATTGGAGTCAATGAATTTTTGACCGTCAGCTCCAACTATATTACCAATGAATACTGTAATGCTATTATAAGTTTTGCTTCCGGTACTATATAGTGCCCCGAAATCAATTCCACTCATGTCTACAGTCACAGTGGCTCCATCCACAGTACATGGCAAATCCATTCCCGGGTCAGGATTATCTCCGGCTGATCCGGATCCCCAATACTGGTTGCCGAACACCATGCTTGCACTTGGCTTGGAAATTACCTCCTCATTGAAAGTGATAGTTGCGATCATAGCTTTGTCGCCCTTTGCTGATGAGCTATACACAACTTCCGGCCAAGATTGTTCTACGATATACATATCTACTTCCGGACGCATCCATGTGATAGACAGATCACCCTCTTTAACAATTACGGCATCATTATCAAGAGTAGACTCAGTTAATAGAATTCCATTGTAGTTAACATTCGTGAGAGTGAGTGTTAATTCTGTCCCATTAGCAGCTTTCGCAAAATAAAGTGAAACAGCCTGGAATTTCCACATATTATTGGTATACTCATATTGTCCGTTTTCACCTATCTGGCCTTCTTCATTTATAAGTTCTTCAGTGACTGATTCAGTTTTACCAACGGGAGTATAAGTTATATAAGCGTGGTCGAATTTTACATTTACCGGATCGAATGACAACAATACTCCGGCTCCATAGTCACCTTCATAGTCAAAAGACATTCCTGGAGTTGGAGTCACTTCAACAATAGCGACACCTGTAAGCTCTGCCAAGGAGAATGTAAATTCACAATTACGAACCAAATTGTTGTAGAAATAGTAAGTGGTGCCTCCTGTAACAGGTGTTGAATAATGAGTTAAAGAGGATTCAGTCTCAGACTCATTTCCTACGTATTGTAGCTCAACTTTTTGATTGAGTGCCATATCTGAAAACAAGAGACCTGCACCGGCAGGAGATGCCCAATTGAACTGATAATAAGTTGTGGCGGCGATTGTAAGTACTCCGTCTGTGGCAGGGGTATACTCCATTACCTCATCGTATGCCGTGAAAGGTACATCCTCTGTAATTATAGCCAATCCCTGTTCGTTTGGTTCCCAGGAAAACTCCACTGCAGAAAGAGTGTCATATTGACCTGAGGGACCATAGAAATAAACGGTCTGACCTTCAGACAAAACATAAGGCAATGTATACACATTTAATTTTTGTGTATATCCGTCACTAATAATCCAATTGGATTCTGAATGATCATCGGCCGACTTAAATAGATGAGAATCAAAAGAGCCAGTCTGGTAAACATAAAGAGTACCATTTGAATCAGCAGTAAAAGTACCTTCCAAAGGATCGGAAGCACTTAACCCTGAATAGACCTTGCCCATCTCCAATGTGTTCTCCGCAGAAGCAGAAGCTACACCTGCTCCAAAAATCAAGAGACCCATTGCGAGCTTTGTAAATGTAAAGGTTTTTTTCATAACATTAACTGTTTGGTTTTATACTATATACGAAATTTTTCTCTGATTATTATTGATTATATTTGAAATATTTGACCATTCACATTATTTACTTTGAATCCTGTCCCTCCATTTTATTATTAGGAGGGGCAGGTTTTTCAGAGTATTTTAAATCAAATTCTTTTACTTTCTCTTCCCAATAATTATTATTTGAGTATTTTTTTACCGTTTATGATATATATCCCTTTAGGCAAATTATTCACAACGGAAGCATCTTTTGTTTCCATCACTTTCACGCCATTAAGATCATATACCTTGTAGATTCCATCTGTTGCATTATCCACAATGGATTCCACTCCGGCATTTCCTAAAAGTATGAAGTAAGTGTTGTAATAATACCCCCCGTTTGCATAGTCGGAATCCGCCAACTGGTCAGGGATCAAGGCACCGGTGATGATAGTCCTGTCATCGTTCATACTTACCACACCAGTTCCTCCGGGCACTTCAGCATCAAGCCATTCGGCAATCTCAGGATATTCGGGTTCCAAGTATTCTTGTAAAGTAATGAATTCATTGGAATCAGGAAGCATGATATATGAATTAGGAACATATTCAAGTCCTTTTGTAATGATTAATGTTCCATCAGGAAGTATCATGGAAGGATAATATTCTTTGGTAGGAGTTTCAATTTCCTGAATTTCATCATTAGTAATTCCGAATTTATAAATCTTACTTATAATATCAAAATTGTCATCTGTCAAGCCTCCACGTATCATAAGGTATTCGCCTGAAGGTTCAATAGTAAGTTCATTACCACTAAAAGTAGGACTTGTTTTAAGCACCTCGTTATAAATCTTTATATAATCAGCAATGGCTTGACCCTGTCCGTAGAACCATTGGTTGTAACTTACAATAGCTTCTTCATATTCCTTTAGTTGAGTGGGGTTCATATATTCTTCCGGATCAGGCATTATTTCACTTTCGCCTGATACATATGCCTGATATGCCTCCAAATAAGCCGTCTTCTTTTGGCCGCTCATGAAATCTTCCGGATTGGGGTAAGGAGGCTGCTCTGCCCATGGATTCTTTGGTAGGTCAATCCCTGTGGGATTAAACAGTGACTTTGAAGGGAGTTCATAATTCCATTCTCCTTTCTCGTCTTCTGTGAAATAAATAGGATAAGAGTATTGTCCTCTTCCGTCTAATACTTCCCCGACAATTGTTTTTCCGTCACGACTCATCCATACGGCTGTGATATATTCAGGAGCTACTCCAAAGAAGTCAACCTCCGGATAAGGCAAGATAATTGGCTCTCCGACATTTCCGTCAGCGTCTATATCGGCCACAAAAGGCACATACATTGTATAATATTCTTCTCTATCTTCATTATTCTGGTTAACAATCGGGTTGTTCAGGATTCCACAAATACGCGTCGCATCCGGTGTAATGGAATTGAAATCACAAAACCAGAATTTATCAGCTATTGTAGGAGGAAATGAAGTCTTGCCATTATATAAAAGAGCTCCTACATCGTTCATATCTCCCACAGCCATACCATTGTCGGCTACTGCATTTCCGAGTCCTAAAATGATACCACTGTAATATGTGTTATCTCCGGTTTCAGTATTGTAAAGGCTGCCATCGCCTGCCATACTGCCAACCCATTTTCCGTTGGGCGAAATCTTCAATGCATAAACTCCGGGAACCAATTCCGGCTCCACGCTTTCCTGTGCAAAACATGAAACTGAAGCCAAAAGACTTGCTGCTAATAGAATGCTTTTTCTCATTTCTTTATGATTTTATTTCCGTTAACAATATATATTCCTTTATCCAGTTTATTTAATTCCGTCGCATCTTTGGTTTCCATCACCTTTATTCCATTGAGTCCATACACAGTATAAACCCCGTTTTCAGGATCAGATACCAGTGATTCCACGCTTCCCGTATCGTTTAAATTAATGAAATATGTGCTGTAAAAGAACGGACTGTTGTCATAATCAAAATCTGCCAATTGATCCGGCACCAAAGCTCCGGTAATAATTTTCTTATCTTCGCTCATAAGTACCACACCGGTTCCACCGGGCACCTTTTTGTCAAGCCATTCAGAAATTTCAGGATAACTTTCAGCAAAATATTCTTGCAACGTTATGAATTCCTCGCTATCTGGTAGCAGTATATATGTTGTAGGCACGTTTTCTATCCCTTTTGTAATCAATAATGTGCCGTCAGACAACACTTGATGAGGGAAGAACCCTCCCTGAGGACATTTGATGGTTTCAATAGAGTCATCGATTGTGCTGAACTTATAAATCCCGCTGACCATGTCACCGTTTTCATCTTCCACGCCTCCTCGCATAAAGAAATAATCACCCGATGGATGCAATGCCATATCGTTTGATCCGAATGATTGGGTAGTCTTTAAAACTTCTTGATATATGGCGATATAATCCTTTATATCCTGTTCGTGGCCATAGTACCAATTGTTATATTCTTCCACAGCCTCGGCATATTTTGCAAACTCTTCTTCGAGCATATAATCCTGAGGATAGGGATATGCACCCATTCCTGTACTGTAAGCTTCGAAATCTGCCAGATAGGCATCCTTGCGGGCTCCGTTCATAAAGTCTGCCGGTTCCGGATACGGTGGTTCGCTAAGCCATGGGTTCACAGGTATATCGATTCCGGTGGGATTAAACTGAGACTCCGTAGGCAATCCATATGTCCATTCACCCTTTTCATCCTGTTTGAAGTATATCGGATAGGAGAACATTCCCCTCCAGTCTTGAACCTGACCCACCACTGTCTTTGCATCGTCACTGATCCAAACGGCGGTCACAAACTGCGGAGCCGCCCCGAAGAAATCCATCTTTGGATATGGCAGAATGAAAGGATCTCCCACTTCGCCGCTTTCATTAACTGTGGCAATAAATGGCACATATGAGACACCGTCTCTCTTAGTATTATTAAGGATTCCGGCAATATATTTCCCATCCGGTGTTATAGCGTTAAGGTCGCAGAACCAATATTTGTCACCTCCTATACTCTCGGGGAAATATGTTTTCCCCTTATAAAACAAGGCTCCTATATCGTTAGCCTCACCCACAGCCATTCCATTATTGGCTACGGCATTACCCAGTCCGAGAAAACATGGGCTATGATAAATATTTTCGCCTGTTTCAAAGTTGTAGACACTCGCATCACCTGCTCTGCTGCCCATCCATTTCCCATTGGGAGACATCTTGAGTACATACACGCCGGTTTCATACTTAGGCTCTACACCTTCGGCATTCATTGCTAAAAAAGATAACAGAAGCCCAGTTTCAACTATCAATCTCCTTCTCATTTTCATCATAATTTTTAATTGTGCTTGTTATTAATCAGATTAGGAAGTCAATTTTTTATAAAATCACCTTCTTCCCGTTTATGATGTAAATACCTTTCTTAAGATTTCTTATTTGAGTGGTGTCATCCGTTTCCAACACCTTAAGTCCTTGAAGATTATAAACCATGGTTTTCCCATCTTCATTTTTAACGGAATCTACTCCGGCATTGGTGTTTGATATCTTTGTCTTGGCAGAGTTGACTACCATCCCTGTAGATTTATCAAGCAATAAAGCTATTACCTCACACTCGGAAATATTTTCTACATCTTGGCAACTCAATGCGGTTTGATATGAATATACCGTATTAGCGGTTATTGTTGCGGGGACGCTTCCTTCTATTCCATATGTAGTGTCGATCAAACGAGCCACTTCATTGTAATAGGTGTCTTCAACTTTGCCCGGCTTATTGCTCCATCCTTCCAGTTCATCTGTACCGCTAAAATAATTTGTCTGGGTGTATGGGCCAACGTTATCCTCCACTATCACATATGCCATGGCATACTGTGCATCTGCTTCATCGAATGAAAATTCCACTCCGGAAGAGACATTGACCTCTCCGGGTTTTTCATCGTCGCCAGGCAGATAGACTGCTTCCAATGAAACCACACCGGCATATGTGGGGAATTTGGTAATCTCCATATAATATTCCGACAATACCTCTATCGAAGGTTCAAGTATGAAAACCGACCGGTTGATCATAGCACTCGGATATTGTCCTTGGCTGAATGTGGTGGCAAAACTTGAATAAGAAGGCACCTGCATCGGATCCCCGTTATGCACGGCAATGCCATTGAATCCGTCACTGCCATAATTTTCCTTCATATATGCCATACCAACAAGACCGATGGGGCACCATCCACACCAAGTGCCGGTGAACTCCTCTACAGCCATTTCCTGACGATAGGTCTTTTCGGCACAATCTACAGTACCCTGCACCTTATTGTCTATATAGGATTCTTCCTTTTGGGAATTAACTTCCTTGACTTCGATCACCACCGATAGATCTTTGCCCGTTTCATTGCTGACCAGGTTGCTAACTTTTACCATACCCACGTCTCCGGATTTAACGGGTCCCTCTTCCAATGTCACCTGTGGATTTTCTACCGGCAAACCATCAATCAAGCAATCCACTGTAATGTCATTAACAGTCTTGACTCCATCGTTGAATATCTTGAATTCTGCATAAAATGGTTCTCCCTTTTCTACCAAAGCCGGTAACTGAAGTGCCGAAGTTTCTACTGAGTTTTGTGGAAGATTATCTCCAACCATTGATATCCGCAGGCATACACTCCCATAGAACTTGCCCACCTCTTCCCATTCATTATATGTGTTGACATAACTGCCGTAGGGATTGCTTGTTTTAATGTTATCCATACCGATAGGTTTGTCGGATGTGGAATTAACCTTTGTGGAATAACCCACGAAAAATCCTTCGTCAGTGATGGTGTAAGGAGTATCAAGTACCACCAAATTCCAACCACCTTCCACAGACATTGTGGCAGTCTGGGTATAAAAAGGCTCAGTTTCAAGCGATTTTGAAAGAAATACCGTCACCTCCTTCTCGGAAGATTTTCCATAACCGATATTAACCTTGGTAAGTGATGCACCCATCCAAGTCTTGGCTAATTCTCCGGGAATTTCTATGGCGGCCTTCTCTTCAGTTACTTTAACATCTGTTGACCCCAACGAAGAAGAATAGGTTCCACAATAGCCAAACACCAAAGCCTCTTCTTCAGTTTGAGCACAGACTCCTGATACTGATAATGCCAATATGGACAGACTTATAAATATTCTTTTCATGATTGGTGGTTAATGTTGACTGAGGGTTAATGAGATGAACGTTTTGGAAATTTAAGGTTGGATGTTATATAATACACCCAACCTTAAATTTATTTCCTGTTAATTAAAGAGCAATCTTCTTCCCGTTGATAATATAGATACCCTTCGGTAGAGAATTTAGCTGGGTAGCATCTTGAGTCTCAAGCACTTTTATTCCCTGGGGATTGTAAACTCTGATATTGCCTTTGGAAGGATCTGCTATGATACCTTCAACTCCGGCTTGACCTTTCAGGCTCATTTGTGCTCCTGTCACTATCTCTCCGGTCTGATTATTCAACAACAAGGCAATCACATAACAGTTATTGATATCTATTTCAGCATCGGCTTCGTCGATATTTTTGATTATATCCTCAACTGAAATTGTAACTGTGTAGTCATAGTCTTTGTCTCCCTCGATATAGGTGGGCACACTGTTTTCAATACCGAAGGCACTGTCTATGTAACGGGCAACCATTTCATAAAGGGTTGAAACCTGTGATCCTCGATCGCTCCAGCCTTCCAATTCACCGTTGCCACCACCAGAGAAATAATTAGTCTGAGTGTATGGACCCACATTATTCTCAGTCACTGCAAAAGCCAATGAATAATCGGCATCAGTCTGTTCTGCCGCAAAATGGAGTGTTGCTGTTGCTGTGATTTCTTCTGTTTCCTCATTATACAATGCATCAACTCCCGCTTTCACATAAGTTGGTATTTCACTGTAGGCTGCATAATATTCCTCCAAAGTTTCAACACTTGGATCGAAATATCCCATCCTATTCATCACTGCACTTGGCCATGAGCCCATAGAATAATAGTTGTTTACGGGAACATAGGTGGAAGATTCCATCAAGTCATTGTAATGAACAGCAATTCCTATGAAATCTTTATCACCATATTTTTCTCTCATATACTCCATTCCCACTATGCCTCGAGGACACCAGCCGCACCAAGTGCCAGTAAACTCTTCAGCAACTATAGCTTTTTTATAGGTTTCAGGAACTACAGACATAAAAGCCCTTAAAGGTTCTCCAAATTCTACTGTTTCATCACCATATTTCAAATTGTTGATGGTGAATACCACCGGCAGATTGATACCTTGGACATTTGTCGGGGCCTTGGCGCTAATTTCCACATATCCCAGTTTGCCGAATTCCACACCGCCATTACCCTGACCATACATTTTTACCTTAAGGTCGGTGACTTCCTCTCCATCTATAAGATAGGTAACATCCATATCGGTAATGGTTTGTTCTCCTATATTGAGAAGTGTGAATCCGGCAGAGAATTCATTACCACTAAGTACCAATTCATCTGGGAACAAAGCGCCGGGCAATGCATCTTGTTGGGCTGTCATTTCACCCTCCATCTCAAACTTTATACATAGGTTTCCATATAATTCCCCTATATGTTGATATTGCATTGATCCGTTTGCTCCTACAGAAAGACCTACATTATCTCCCAATTCCCAGTCTGAGTATAGCATATCGACGCAAATTGGGAAACAGCTTCCATTAGTCAATTTATTCTGAAAACCCACATAGAAAGGGTTTCCATCTATGGTGTAAGGTTCTTCCAATTCCACTTCGTTCCATATCTGGTCGACACTGCCTTGGCCGGAGGAGTCGAAACTTATTGCATTATATTTAAGTTTTGCCGGTTGAAACACCTCAGCCTCTCCTTCCAAATCGGTGGCAATAAAGACATTTACATCCTTATTGGTGGTATAACCCAGTGCTATATACACTTTGGTTATTTTCATACCTTCCCAACCTTTAGCCATGTATGTAGGAACCTCTATGGCTTCTTCCAACACATATCCTGCATATTGGGCTCCATAGCCAAATGCCTGTCCGATACCGGCACAATAAGCAAATTCATAAGTGTTTTCACCTGTGCGTGTCAATATAGGTTGCTGATTTCTGCCTCCTATTATTCTTTTTACGTCGTTTTTGTTGACAGTTTGGGTTCCCGGAATCGCCCTTTCAAGTTGCGGGACTTCTATTCCGGCGCTGGCACCTAAAAATGCACCTAATCCAAATATTGTGAAGAGGAGTTTTTTCATTTTTTTGTCTTGTTACTTGATAATAATTTTAGCTGATTTAACCGCCTTACCATTCTTATTGGTCAAACGATAAAGATAGATACCTTTTGGAAGGCCTTCAAGACCCACAGTACCATTACCGTTTACTGTTTGGTTGAAAACAGTCTTTCCGCTAAGGCTATACATGCTGAGTTGAGATGATCCTGTCACATCGTAAGTTAGAGAACTTCCGTTGAAAATCACTGAGTTGTCCTCTGCGACAATAGTTTCAACACCGGCTCCGACATCACCCATTTTAACAGTCACACTCACAACAGAAGAAGGATCGTCTACAAGCCATGCAGTTAATACTGTCTCGATGGCCGGTGCCTGATAACTGTCCTTTTCTGAGTTGAGAATTGTTTCCTCATAATCAAATCTCAAATTCAATTTTTGTCCACCGGTTAAATTAACATTCTGTTTAAGGGGATTTAAACCTTCTTCACATTGCCCACCTGCACATAATCTCACACTAATATTCGAAGATGCCTGAACGTTGACAACTACATCCACATCCGAAACCAAATATATATTTGGATCTATAGAAACTATTGTATTGTTTTTACCTTGGGGGTACATTTCCTGTCCTTCGAAGACATATGTTGTTCCTGTTATATTCTCTCCGTCAGCGGTTTGGAATTGGATTTCCTGTGCAGCCATCGGAACTATCACTCCGGTTGCAACCAATGTAGCAAGTAAAAATTTCTTCATAGCTTATAGTGTTTTATTGTTTTTTATTCTGTTTTTTATCTTTTTTATGGTAATCTTTAGCCTTTTAATTACTCAAAGTAAACATTAAAATTCTATAAATCACTCGATTTTACATTTGTTAACAACGACTACTCCCGAATCATTATAGACAAAACCCACAATGTAAAGATTATTAACATTCCAATCATTGATCTCTTCTTCCTGGCCGCTGACAACTTCTATGGAGTTGTAGAAATGTTCCGTGTCACCATTCACCATATCTATCTCTTCTCCCCATTCTCCATTGACACACGCCCTGAATACATTGTTGTGGATGTAGTCATATCTTCTTATGTCGCCATCTCTCTGGTAACCCTCTATCCCATTTTCTACCACCCACAACTGTAAGGCTCCCTTTACAGCCCCGTCAGAAACCAAATCGGTGGTGATATTAATCTTAGTGCCGTCTTCAGAAAGTTCGGCATTCAAGTCCATTTCCATGTTGGCCGGATATAAGCCGTCTTTTCTTATCACAGTTGACCATTGGTCAAAATTCAAGACACCGCTGTTCCTGTCTATCACGCCACATGGATATGCGTTGATACGCCAATGATCGGCATAGATATTACCTTCTTCCTGCATAAGTCCTCCCATTTCAGAGGAAATGCCGAATGAACCTGCATGGATGCTCACCACCACCAGGTTTTCCCCGAATTGTTCCTCAAGTTTTTCTATAACTGCGTGGGCATCGGGACAATTCACACAATTCTGGCCCGTGAATTCCTCCAATAATACTTTTCTCTCTAAGGGACGGTTTTCAACCTGGATATATCTGTCTTTCTCGTCTATATTGTCACACGCTATTAGGAAGGGGAATGTTGCTATTAGTAATAAGAACTTTTTCATCTCGATTCGTTTTGATTAGGATTAGAAATTATAATTATATGAAATCTGCACACCTCTGAAAGCCGGCACATATCTGCAGACACCGCCCGAGCAATTGTATCCGGCTCTTGTTCTGCCATATCCGATCATAAGGCGGTTGGACTTATAATTCGCGGTCACCGAAGCCATGTAATAATGAGTTCCTGTGCCGCCACAGTTCCACATATCACTCAAAGAGAACATCAGGTAAGGAAGCACTGATACTTCTGCCAAACCATAAGCCCAGTCTTTTTCATCCTGCTTGGTGGAGAGGTATTGAAGTTCCCATCTTGCTGTGACTTTCTTCGACATCGTCCACTTTCCTTCCAATATGAAGATATTGGAATGGATATTTCCGCCGTGTCCTTCCACCACTGTCTGGTTGTAAAGTTGGTTGACGTAGGTGAAATCCAAGATAAGGTCTCTCACCACCCTCTTCTCAATCTGCACGTTGATGTCACGATAATAGGTCTCTCCCATCTTGAAGAAAGAGGTGTGACCGCCGTTAGTGCCATATTGTGAACCTTCGAAAAGATCTGTTCCATATCTTCTTAGGCCCTTTATCAACGCAGCGTTTATCTTTATCATTGTGCCGTATTTACCGCCCAATGCTGTTCTGCGGGGGAAACGGTAATTGAACTGTGCCTGGAACGCCCATTCACCCGGTGCGTCCTGCGTGGCATAGGGATAAAGAGACGCTAAAGCATATGTGCTCTGGTAGGCAAATGGGGGCAAGTTGTTGATGTATGTAGCTCCTTCGCTTTCCGACCTTCTTGACCGGAAAGACATGTTCTCGCTTCTCTTCACCTGCAACAATGCGCCAAGCCCACTTCTGGAATAAGAACCCGACAACATTATAGCATCTCCATGAGGATAGGTATAATTGTTGAAATAAGAGGGGTCTTGACTCTTCCAAGCGTATTCAGCCAAGAAATTCCAGCCATTTTTGCCAAACAATGTCCTGACATCAAAGGCACTCACATGAGTCGGCAATTTCAATTTATAGTCCACTCCCGGAACATAAATGTCCTCGTCACGTTCATATTTCAAAACATAAGAAGCTCCTAAGGTCCAACTCACTGCCTTGTCGGTGAGTTTCTGGCTCAATTGGTCTATATATATTTCTGCGTCGGCTCCATAAATCTGGCTCTTGAGGCTCCATTCCCAGAATCTTCTCTGTACACCACCGAGCACTGTGAATCTCATGCCCCGGAGATTCTTTGTACTGAATCTTCCTCCTCTTATGGAATTGTCGATGCCGAGACTCCTGTCTTCATATGTACGAAGGATAAAACCACTGCCGAATTGTTCGTAGAAATCTCCTACGGTAAGTTCAAAATTCTTGATCTTTCCTTTGACATAAATATTAGGTACTCCCCACCCCTTGAAATCAGGTTCATAGCCCGGCAAAGGGTGCTCCAAATATTCCACTCTTAATCCCGCATCAAAATATTTGCTGTATAAAGCTACGTCCCCATAGAGATTTCCGAGGATTTTTTCCTTATAAGTCTCGGTGCCGATTTCGACATCAGTCTCCGGGAAGAGCACATCTGCCTGGACACTTCCATGCACAGTCACAGTCTGCACTTTCTTTTTCGTGCCGACATATTCATAAACGTCACTGTTTCTACCGGAGGTTTCTGTCGGAATATATACATATTCTTCTCCACTCTCTGCCGGAGCCTCATTAGGGTCTGCGAATCCATACAACCCCCCGATCAGAGACATGCTTAGGATAAAGGGCTTTAGAGCTTTCACCGTTTTGACGTAGGTTAGTTGGTTCGTTTGGTGTTGAATCTTTTCCGAGTTAATACACTCTTGCTAATCGAGTGTCAACTCACGAATCTTTTCAATGATATGGTTCTCACTTCCGTCGGTATATCCGTTACGGGTTTCAACAATGGTGCCGTCGCCATCTATGATCATCACATAAGGGATCATCTGAATACCCATGGCCCTTTGGAAATCTTGATTGGAATCAAGTAATACATCATATTCAAAACCTTCGCTGTCGACCAACGGTTTCACCTTGTGAACATTCTGAGCCTCATCAGTGGATATGGCTATAAGTTTCATGCCGGTTTCATCTTGCCAATCAGCGTAATATTCATTGATGGCACGAAGCTCCCGAAGACATGGCTTACACCATGTGGCAAAAAAACTTATTACAAAAGGCTTACCATCGTTGCTTAAAGTTGCGGTATCAATAGTTTTGCCGTTTACGTCTTTGAGTTGCACTGATGGCAACTGTGCTGATGCATATTGCACTCCTAAGAGCAATAATGCCAATAAAAACAATTTTTTCATATCGAGTCTCAATCCTTTTAATTAAGTCTTACTTAATGATTTAAGGGTTAAAATAGGTGTTTGGCTTTCATTTTCCCTGTTCGGTAGAATTAAAGCCTCCGGCCGGAGCCGGCGTGTGTTCATGGTATAATTATAAGACTTCCTTTTCGAAATAAAGTTTATTCGCTTTCAAAGTTTCTTCACTTTCGAAAAAGCAAGTTGGACTCCCAATTATTGCAAATACTTTTATTCCTATTCACAAAAGTAAAAAAACATTTCCATATACACAAATTGAACTTTAAAACAAAAGCCCCCTTTAGGGAGCTTCGTTTTGATTATGATGATAGTATCTTTCTATTTAATAAGTATTAAAAGCTTAATTCTTAATTTTATTAAAAATTAATTAAAACTTATTCTGCCGGCACGCTTATAGGAGCAGGAGCCGGAACTGTGGTTTCTACCGGATTTACTGAGATAGCGGATTTTGAAGCCGGTTTTGTAATTGTAAAGGATGCTAAGATGCTGATGACACAGATAAACACCGCCAAACTCCAGGTGGCCTTCTCGATAAAATCTGTGGTCTTTCTATAACCTAAATATTGGTTACCTTGGGAATAATCAGAGGCCAAGCCGCCCCCTTTGGATTTTTGAATAAGCACGGCACCTATCAACAAGACGCATGCCAATACGATTAGAATACTGAGGAATATATACATTTTTTTGCTGTTTTGC
Organism: Muribaculaceae bacterium; assembly: GCA_022510405.1. Classification (GTDB taxonomy): domain Bacteria; phylum Bacteroidota; class Bacteroidia; order Bacteroidales; family Muribaculaceae; genus Lepagella. The sequence goes on from JAFLTP010000002.1 coordinate 53,893, forward strand.
GGCCGAGTATTCAGCCTTGGGTTTTGTTTCTAAAATTTTCTACCGCCTTCAGTTTCTTCAAAAAACGGATTTGGTGTGCAAAATAAATACTTTTTTCCGGATTATTCAAATTTTGGCTCTCTATAAATTCAATAGCCTCGGTGTAATGCCTGCCTTTTATGAGTCTGGCCAAGGGTGAAATTTCTTCTGTAGAATCTTCCAAGCAGGATTGATCTTTGTTCACCACTTCAGATTTTGTTTCTTTTATTTCAGGTGTTCCAAAATTTTCGTCAACTAATTTCTGCACCTCTGATTTCAGACCATCCGATTCTTCCGCCACATTATCTTCTTCCAGGACATAGCCTCCAAAACCGGCTTCAAACGATTGCTCCGGCAGATTCTTACCGAATTTGTCCAAAAATGAATCTATCGTGTCAAGGGTTGTAGGCGTTGTGGTTTCCATATCTGGATAAAACCTTGCAAACTCCGGTGGATCTATGCCCAAGATCAATCGGAGGGACGCATAATCCCCAACATTGGCGGCAATAAATCTTCCCAATTTCTTGGCTTCTTCGGAACTCGGCTCCAGTCCACGATATTCCTCAACCTGCGGCACTATGTAATACGGATATTTCATCTTACCAATTTCCTAAGGTAGCGTTGAATATGAGATTAACCAACTCATCGCATATCTCATTGCATAGGTCGTCCTGAACATCGGTCAACATCAAAGTGCTTGAGAATTGCCTGTAGGCCGAGAAAGACTGGTCTATGTCGTTGCTTGGGTTTTTGGTATCGGTGTATTTCACTCTCACTGTGATGGTGAGGCGCGTCTCTGTTGCATACGCATCTTCTCCCACGCTCTGAGGCGACAAAGAATATCCCGTGATCTCTCCGGTCATTTCCAGGTCGGCATTCCCGTCGATTTCCTGCAATCGGGTCTGACGTGTCACTGTATCCAGCAATTTGTTTTCGAATGTCTGTTGCAAGGGGGGATAAACCAAAGCAGCCCGTATCGGGAATTCCGTTATGTCTATCGTCTTATAGATATCATAATTGAGCGCCGAACCATTGAATTTATACGACGGTATACACCCCTGCAACACCACCATCAGCGGTATCGCCCAAATTAATTTGCTTATCTTCCCAATATATCTTCCCAATATATTCAAAATATTCAATTACTAACCTTCTTTCAACTTTAAACTTTCAACTTTAAACTCTAAACCCTACTCTATCCCGAGCTCATGAATTTTCCTATAGAGTGTCCTTTGGCTAATATTCAATTCCTCAGCAGTGACTTTCTTATTACCATTGTTCTTTTTTAAAGCCGCAACTATAGTATCCTTTTCTGCCTGTTCCAATGGCGAAACACCTGTCACATCCGGTGTAGCCTCTTTCGGCGGCTCATATTTTATCAGGGATTGAACCGGTTCGGGTTGGAGGATCGGTGACTTTTCACCTTGGAGGGCCGAAACCTTCCTGTTGAGTTCCGTTATCTCGTTGCGCAGACCATATATAAGTTGCCACAACATTTCCCGTTCGGCTTCGTATTTATGCTCCGCACCTGAAGGCACCAACGAAGAATTACCGGAATAATCCATCGGCAAAAGATGCAACAAAGTGTGACGGTCTATCTCCTCTCCTGCATTAAATAACGCAAGTTGTTCCACTATATTCTTCAGTTGCCTCACATTTCCAGGCCAACGGTAAAGCAACATGGCACGTTGGGCATCCTCTGAAAAAGTGATACCGGGCATCACATATTTCTCAGCAAAGTCGGCAGCAAATTTTCTCGCAAGTAATATCACGTCATCACCTCGGTCATGGAGAGGCGGTACATTGATTACTACCGTTGAGAGACGATAGTACAAGTCCTCACGGAATTTTCCTTTTTCCACAGCCTTAAGCAAATCCACATTCGTGGCGGCCACTATCCTTATATCTGTCTTTTGAACCACTGAAGAACCCACTTTCAAAAACTCACCTGTCTCCAGCACCCTAAGAAGTCTTGCCTGAGTGGTCAAAGGAAGCTCAGCCACTTCATCCAAGAAAATGGTACCACCGTCAGCTTCTTCAAAATATCCCTTACGGGTACTTATTGCGCCGGTGAAACTTCCTTTTTCATGCCCGAACAATTCTGAATCAATGGTACCCTCAGGGATAGCACCGCAGTTCACCGCAATATATTTCTTATGTTTTCGCGCTCCATACTGATGTATAATCTTCGGAAAGAATTCCTTGCCGCTGCCGCTCTCACCTGTCACCAGCACCGACAAATCTATGGGCGCCACTTTCACGGCTCTACCTATAGCCTCCAGCAATGCCGGCGAATTCCCTATTATTGAAAATCTCTGCTTTACTTTATTTATATCATCCATCTATTAATCAACAACTTAGCTATTTCACTTATTGTGTTGTTTATTGTTTTCCACTCAACTCATATGTCTTCTTTCTCAAGAAGTCCCCAAGTTCCTGCAAGGTTTCATATTTATTCTGCTCCTCAACGGAAATCGGTTCTCCGAAGGAAACTCTCACTGTCTTATAATAGGAAGCAAACAATTCTCTTGGCAACCTTAGGGTTCTTAATCTCCAGTCGACTCTACCCAGTATGTTACAGAATGTGGAATTCTTACAATGAAAATATATCGGAATCACCGGCACCTGCATTTGTCTTATAAGCCTGATGATGACTTCTTGCCAGGGACGGTCGGATATATCCAATTTCCAGTCTACATTCGAAATTGCACCGGCCGGGAAAAATCCCAACGGATGGCCTTCCTTTACATGCTTGATGGCTTCTCGCATGCCATGAAGGGTGATTTTTCGTTTCTCATGGTCATCGCTCTTCTGCGGGTCAACAGCAATAAAACCGGGTCTCATGGCCTGCAGGCGGTTGAGGATAAGATTTACCATCACCTTATAATCCGGTCTCACCTTTCCTACAAGATGGAGTAGTATAATTCCGTCATAACTTCCAATGGGATGATTGCTCACTGTGATGAAGGGTCCGGTTTTGAATTGTTGTAGAACTTCATAATTATCTGTTATGATATTCCATTTATATTCCTGTTCAGCCAAAGCAGTGGCAAAATCAACACCTAAGCGATGGCAATATCTTCCATGAGTCTGGTTGATTTTATCCATGGCGATTACGCGCAAAAACCAGTTCACCAACTTCGGATACTTGGCAAGTTTCGGTATGGCCTCGGCCACATCGTCATAGTTTATAACGTCGGGCCGCACTCCGCCCGTTTGAATTTCTTCCGACATAGTCTTCAAAAGGTTAATCATGCAAATTTAACTAATTTTTTATAACTTTGCATGGTTTGAATATCCGTTTGGGAGTTCTCTCGTTTTTATCTAATTTTGAACCATGGAAAATCTGTTCCATCCAACCGGCTACTATATCGTGCTGACTGTAATGGCAGTTCTGGCCGTTATTGTCTTTATTGCGCTTCACAGAGTGAATGCCGGTTATGGAATGATGGGCAACAAAAAATGGGGACCTTCGGTCAACAACCGACTTGGTTGGTTTATTATGGAACTTCCGGCCTTTGCCTGCATGGCCGTGATATGGGCTTTAAGTCCTCGGGGCGGGAATCTGGCGCCTTGCGTGATGGGCGCACTTTTTGAACTCCATTATTTCCAACGCACTTTCATCTTCCCTTTCCTCATCCGGGGTAAAAACAGAATGCCGTGGGTAATCATCCTTATGGGGATGGTGTTCAACGCAATCAACGCCTATATGATCGGGGGTTGGCTGTTCTATCTCTCACCCACAGATCTGTATACACCATCATGGCTTTTGTCGCCTCTGTTTTTCCTTGGCACAATAATTTTCTTCATCGGCATGGCCATCAATCTCCATTCCGACCATGTGATCCGTTCTTTGCGTGCCCCCGGTGATTCCAAGCATTACATACCCAACAAGGGCATGTATAAGTATGTGGCATCTGCGAATTATTTCGGAGAAACAGTGGAATGGATAGGTTTCGCCATACTTACCTGGTCGATAGCCGGTGTAGTTTTCGTACTCTGGACATTTGCAAACCTTGCACCGCGTGCCCGAGCCATACATAAAAAATATTGCAACGAATTCGGAGACCAATACTCCTCTCTGGGACGCCGTTTTATAATTCCTTTCCTTTATTGATTTCGATAAATGTCTGAAAATAAAAAACTTTTCACATCCGCAAGCATCGGTCCTATAGAACTTCGAAACCGCACAATCAGGAGTGCGGCCTTTGAGGGTATGGGTAAAGACAATAATCCTACCCAAGCTTTAAAAGATTATCATGTATCTGTGGCTAAAGGGGGTGTGGGCATGACCACCATCGCTTATGCCGGTATCTGCAGATCCGCGCTATCTTTCGACACCCAACTTTGGCTTCGACCGGAAATTGTGGGTTCCCTAAGGGATATCACGGATGAAATTCATGCGAATGGCGCGAAGGCATCTATACAGATTGGACATTGCGGAAATATGACCCATAGATCCACTGCAGGTGGTACACCCGTAGGGGCCTCTACCGGTTTCAATCTATATTCCCCTACATTTGTGAGAGGACTTAAAAAGGACGAACTCAAACAGATAGCGAAATATTTCGGAGATGCTGTCAACACAGCACGTGATGCCGGGTTCGATTGTGTGGAAGTGCATGCCGGTCACGGTTATCTCATATCCCAGTTCCTTTCTCCCTACACCAACCATCGTCATGATGAATATGGAGGCGACCTGGATTCACGCATGAGGTTTATGCGTGAATGTATGGAAGAGGTTATGAAGGCAGCGGGTTCAGACATGGGGGTTCTGGTGAAAATAAATATGAACGACGGCTTCAAATCCGGTCTCCAGGAAGAGGAGTGCATTATGGTGGCGAAGGAATTGGAAAAATCGGGAGCCCATGCTCTTGTGCTTTCCGGCGGTTTCGTAAGCAAGGCTCCTATGTATGTGATGCGTGGGAAAATGCCTATCCACACCATGACCCACTATATGAGTCAACCCTGGCTGAAATATGCCGTGAGAATGTTCGGTGGTATGATGGTGCCTTCTCATGATTTCAAACCCCTATATTTCCTTGATCAGGCCCGTTTGTTCCGTAAGGAGTTGAATATGCCTTTGGTGTATGTGGGTGGCGTAACAAGCCGTGAAGATGCCGACAAAATTATCGATGATGAAGGTTTTGAATTCTTACAGATGGGACGTGCCCTACTCAATGACCCTGATTTCGTCAATAAAATGCAGAAAGATGACAATCATAAATCCGGTTGTGAACATCTAAACTACTGCATAGCGAGAATGTATTCCAAGGAGATGGCTTGCTACAACCATATGGAGAATCTCCCGAAAGGCATCTGCAAGGAAATCGAAAAAATCAGAAAAGGTAAGTTGTGAGTTTTAAGTTGTGAGAAAGAAAGATAAGAATGATTTAACAGGCCTTACAGCGCTTGTCACCGGAGGGGCCGGCGGTATAGGTCTTGAGTTCGCAAAGGTTCTCGCATCCTATGGTTGCAAACTTATCCTTCTTGACATCTCTAAAGAACGCCTCCAGGATGCCCTTGGCTCTTTAAAATCGGATTACGGCACTGTGCACTTGTCACTTAACCTCGATCTAACCTCCGACTCTTTCATATCCCAAATCGATGAGTTCTGCTCCAAGAATTCCATCTTCCCCGATATCCTGATCAACAACGCCGGCATATTCTCTTTCAAACCTATACCCGATACCGAAACCCGAAAGATCGAAACATTCATCGATCTTCATGTCAGAGCTGTAACCCTCCTTTCCCAATGGTTTGTGAGCAAAAGGAAACCACTCGGCTCGGGATATATGCTCAATATGAGCAGCATGTCATGCTGGATGCCGATGCCGGGTCTTGCAATGTATTCTTCCACCAAATCCTACATCAGGGTTTTCTCTCGGGCTCTTCATTATGAAATGAAGGAATATGGTGTCGGTGTCACTGTGGCTTGTCCCGGAGGAATCGCCACTGACCTTTTCGGACTACCTAAAAAATGGCAAAAGTTCGCTGTTTCTATCGGGGTTTTGCAGACTCCGGAAAAATTCGCGCGAAAAGCCGTCAAAAAAATGATGAGGAAGAAAAAACAATACATTAACGGATGGCTTAACCGGTTCTCTATTTTCTTCGTGGGCATATTGCCCACTTCCGTTCGTATGATGGTGAAACACCATCTGCTCGACAAAGGGATCACAAGGTAAATTTCAATGTCTGATTCCTCTTTCTCTCCCCTCAGAAGCTTCAGATTGCCTGTTGCGATTTCTTCCTGGATCTCTTTCGCTATTTCTCTCACACTTTATTGGATAACCGCCGATCCGGGTGTCTCGTATTGGGATTGTCCGGAATATGTCACCATAGCTTCCAAAATGGAAATCGGACATCCTCCCGGTAACCCCGTCTGGATGCTCGCAATGAGGGTAACCACAATTCCTTTTGCACCCGAATACCACGCATATGTAATAAATCTGTGTAGCGGTGCTTTCATGGCTTTCGCAGTTTTTTTCTTATGCCGTATCATCTGCCTCGCGACTTGCTTCCTCTTCCAATCTTCAAAACTACAAGACTACAAGACCACAAGGCTACAAGACATTATATCCCCAATCTTCATCTCCATAGGTGCATCCCTTTGTTTCGCATTCTGCGACTCAGCCTGGTTTTCTGCTGTGGAGGCTGAGGTATATGCAATGTCTACTTTCCTTACCGCTCTATCCCTATGGATTATGATGCTTTGGTGGTGGGAAAAATCAAGGGCTCGTCAAACGCGTCTATTGGTTCTACTCGTATATCTTACAGGATTGTCTTTGGGTGTTCATCAATTGAATCTCCTTCTAATCCCTGTTTTTGCCTTAATAATCCTATACAAAAGATATCCACAAAGAATTGTTCCCATCAAGGTTTGGTTTTGGTTATTGTCATCCTGCGTTTTCTTGGGTTTGATTTTGCTGTGTTTTATGCCAGGTATCCTTTTCGGTGCCCAAAGTTTCGAACTTTTTGCAGTCAACACCCTCTCTCTTCCCTATAATTCCGGCATCTTCCTCTTCTTTATCCTCCTATTTCTCGGTGTTTTGCTTTTGGCACTCGGTACTCGACGTTTTACGTTTGGTGTTTTTCCTTTGGCAATAGGCACTTTTCTTCTTGCCTTCTCCTCTTTCTTCATTATCCTCATCCGTGCCCAAGCCGCACCTCCCATGAACGAAGGCTCACCTGACAATATTTTCGCTCTGGCTTCCTATATCAACCGCGACCAATATACCTCCTCTCCACTTATTTATGGACGAACGCCTTATAGTCGCCCTATGTTTGAAGAAACTTTTGTAAACGGGCATCCTCGATATTCCAAATATCTCCTCAAAAAAGAAAAACCGATTTATCAACCTGTGATGCCAGGGGCCTCACTCGGTTATCGAAGCGGTATGCTTTCTCATCGTGACTCCGTTTCCAATCAAATAATTCTTGATTCGCAGAAAGGTTACCTTCTCTCCGACTATAAATTCTCCCAAGTACTCACTCCCGAACTAAATATGTGGTTCCCGAGAATGACCTCCGGAAACTCTTCAGACCGTCTCGCTTATGCCGACTGGGGAGGTATGACTGAAGAGAATATGGAAAAAATCCCTATTTCCGAAACTCTCGACTCTAATGGAAATCCTCTCCCCAGATTGGATATGTGGGGAGAACGGACGCCTGTGTTTTCATATCGACCAACTTATTACCAAAATCTTAAATATTTTATATCCTATCAGGCCTACTATATGTATTTCAGATACCTTTTCTGGAATTTCATCGGTCGACAAAATGACTTTCATTCCAACGGAGAAATCGAACATGGAAATTTCGTAACAGGCTTTTCTTTCATTGACAATTCTCTCATTGGAGACACTGAGGTTTATCCCTCAGAAGTTCTCAAAGAAAATAAAGGATACAACGTTTATTTCGGGATACCATTTATCTTAGGAATTCTCGGAATTATTTGGCTCGCATGTGGTAACCGACAAAGCAGAAGGAACCTTACTCTATTTTCGGTTTTCTTTCTAATGACAGGTCTTGCAATTGTGGCGTACCTAAATCAAGATCCCGGTGAACCCCGGGAACGTGACTATACTTTCTTAGGGTCATATATGGCTTTTTCCATATGGATTGCTGCAGGCCTGAGTTGCATCGCAAGATGGATACTCCTTTTAAAATCTAAAAAATTGGCTGTATTAATTTGTGCTATTGTAACAGTGTCACCGGCAACCCTCATGGCTCTTGAAAATTTTGATGACCATGACCGGAGAAATCGTTACGAACCCACTTTCTACGCTTCTTCTTTGTTGGATTTCGAACTTCCTTCCATAATTTTCTCCCATGGCGACAACTCCACTTTCCCGCTCTGGTATGCTACCGAAGTACTCGGTATGGGAGAAGGCCATACCCCCGTAGATATATCCTACCTTTCTTTGCCATCTTATGTTATAAATCTTAAAAAACAGGGACCAAAAGGCCTTACCACAGTCGCCACCTCCCCGGAGATCGCATATGGTAAATTTATTCTTACAAAAATTCCGGCTGATTCCATATCCAAACCAATCCCACTGGAAACAGCTCTCAACACTTTGTATAAAGCGGAAGGAACTCCACCGGAATGGCCCTCTTCCTTAATTGTCGTTGAAAAAGGAAACGGCGACACCCATATTCTCAATCTCCATGATTTCACCAAAGGAAGCTCTTACCTCTCCTTCAAATCTCTCATGCTCCTTGATCTTATTTCTCAACATTCAGCAATTGACTCTAAGCACTCGACACTCTTCTTCCCTTCCCTCATAGACCATTCTTTCTATGAGCCTCTCGATTCAATTCTCCTCCCTGCGCTCTTCGGTAAGATTTATGCTCCCGGTTTGTCTTACGATGACGCAATGCAGGCTTTGCAAATTTCAGTGGAACGTGAATTGTCAAAACTTGAAAACCTGAACATAAAACCTCATTATGTAGATCCGGTAATTGCAGACCGATCTGTCAGATATCGTGGGGAACTTATCATTGCCGCCAATCAACTTCTAAATTTTGGTGACACCATTCTTCCACTCAGAATAATTGATGCGATAGAGAAATTTTATCCTTATGATATCCTTCTTCCGGGCACTTTCACAGTAAGTGATTCCACATTCTACGAAGGCAAGGAATTCATCAATCTCCTTGAATCTATTTACCAATCTACCGGACAATCCAGATTACTGACCTCTTCCCACAATCTCGACTCCCTCATTACGGACCGTCGTCAGCAATGGCTCCATTTTTACAACTCCCTTCCTCCTACCCAACGACACACACTCTCATCCCGTTCACGCCGCCTCCTCCAATAGGTTGAACATTAAAATATCAAATCTCAATTATTTGAAATTTAATCTTTAATTTCGCACAAAAGTAAAATTAAATACTCATGAAAAAATTTCTTTTTCTTAGCATGCTTTCTATCACATTTTTCGGAATGCACGCCCAACAGGCTCTATTCGGCGCAGCACAGGTAAAGTCGCCCGAAATCAACCCTGACAACACCGTAACTTTCCGGCTCTATGCCCCTAAAGCTAACGAGGTAACCGTAACAGGAGATTTTCTACCTCCAGTATCTATCGATACTCCTTTCGGCAAACAGGATGTACCAGGAGTTGCCAATCTTACAAAAAACGGAAACGGTGTGTGGGAATACACTACTCCTGCACCTTTGGCCCCGGAACTCTATATGTATTCTTTCGCAGTAGATTCTTTGAGAATGATGGATCCGGCAAACGTCTACATGAACCGCGATGTGGCAACAGTCACCAATATTTTCCTGATAGATGAACCTGATTCTCGTGCCCATAACTATAAAGTAAACGATGTGCCTCACGGCACCGTATCCAGAGTTTGGTACGCTAGCCCCGGCCTGAACAAAAAACGTCGTATGACAATATATACTCCGGCAGGTTATGAAGACAGCAACGAATCCTACCCGGTTTTCTATCTTCTCCATGGAGCCGGCGGAGATGAGGAAGCTTGGATCGCGCTCGGAAGAACAGCTCAGATCTTAGACAATCTTATCGCGGAGGGGAAAGCCGCACCAATGATCGTGGTAATGACCAACGGTAATCCTTCACAGGAAGCCGCACCCGGCGAAACCTCCGAAGGTTTCATTCAACCGACCATGGATGTTTCCCGAATGAATGCCGGTGAATTCGAAACCTCCTTCCCGGATGTTGTCAACTATGTTGACAAACACTATCGCACTAAAGCGGACAAGGCTCACAGAGCGATAGCCGGTTTATCTATGGGCGGTTTCCATTCTCTCCACACCTCAAAATTATATCCCGATATGTTCGATTATGTGGGCTTGTTCTCTGCAGCCATATTCCCATTCGAAGGAAGAGACCAAGCTCCGGTTTATCAAGATTTCGAAGGCAAACTCAAAACCCAGTTTGAGAAGAACCCTAAGTTATATTACATCGCTATCGGAGACAAAGATTTCCTTTACAACGACAATGTGAAATTCCGTGAGATCCTTGATGCCAACAATTATCCCTACGAATATTACGAATCTCCCGATGGTCACATCTGGAAAAACTGGCGAATATATCTTACAGAATTCGCGCCCAAACTCTTCAAATAACCAATCCTAACCTACAAGGCCCTTTCCTATGAATGAGATGAGGGCCTTTTTTAATTTTCTATTTTCAACGATTGTAGTTAATTTTGCAATTTGAATATTGTGGCTTTAAGTTGCTTATCGAAAGCCAATGAGTCCGACACTTAAAACTCACTACTCACAACTAAACCTAACACTCCTGATAAATGGATAAAAACACCATAATAGGTCTTATCTTAATGGCTGCCGTATTCTTCGGCTTCATGTGGTTCGCTCCTAAAGACAAAATTGAAATTCCTGATGAAGAAATTGAAAACACTATCCCTGCCACTGTTCCAGTGGCCGCGATTGATTCGCTTTCTCCTTCCGAAATGAAATGGCTGGTCAGAAATATCACCGACCATGGGAACCCTATAGCAACAAATGACAGCGCCACCTTGATGAACTATTCCAACGGAGTGGTAAACCTGACTACCGACGGCAAAAACGTTACAGGGACAGTAATTGTGGATGGTGTAGCACTCGATTGGAATGAAGTTGAGGAAGCCGATCTGTCTAAAATGACTGCCGCACAGCAAAGAAAGGCTATTGAAATAGTTAGAGAAGCCTCTTCAGAAATCGGCAAATATGGTAAATTTGCCCCTTTCCTTACCGGAACAGATACCATCGTAAAGATGGAAAATGATGTGCTTGCGCTGGAATTAAGTTCAAAATCGGGAACTGTCACCCGAGCCGAATTGAAAAAATATGACACAGAATATACTCCCGACGAAACCAAGAAGCGTAAGGAGAAAGTTGTGATATTTGAAAAAGGCACCAACACATTTCAATTCCAGATTCCGTTGACTCAGGAAATAGCCACAGGCGACCTTTATTTCCAGCCTCAGATCCTAAACGACACAACTGTCTTGATGTCTCTTCCCATCGCTGAGGATGCTTATTGGGGGATCGAATATACCCTCCCTAAAGGTGATTCCTATGTTATCGGAATGAGAGTAGTACAGAAAAATATGTCTCCTTATATCGAGAGCAATAACCGTAATCTCGGTGTGGATTGGCATCAGGAACTTATGCGCCAGGAGAAAGGCAAAATGTTTGAGGAAAGAAACTCAGCCCTTTATTACAAATTTGCCGGAGGTTCCGTGGAAAATCTTTCAGAGAACAAAAATGATTCTGAAGACAGACAAAACAAGATACGTTGGATAGGATTCAAAAACCAGTTCTTCTCATCGGTTTTGATTTCCGACCGTCCTTTCAATACTGCAGATTTTGAATCAAAAGTATTGAAAGACCGTCCTTATTATCTTAAGGATTTCACGGCTCAGGCTGTTGTGAACGACTATGACTGGCAAGCTGCAGTGCCCGCTAAATTCTCTCTGTTCATCGGACCGAACCTTTATCCGCTTCTCTCTTCGCTCGACCATCAGACGGTTGCTGACGAAGATTTGAATCTTACGCGTCTCATCCCTCTCGGATGGTCTGTGTTCCGTTGGATTAACACCGGGGTAATCATACCGATTTTCAATTTCTTGGGTTCTTTCATTTCAAATTATGGTATCGTGATCCTGGTGATGACTTTCTTCATCAAGCTTGTGCTCTTCCCGCTCACATATAAGAGTTACAAGAGTCAGGCGGTGATGAGATTGCTTCAACCTCAAATGAAGGAAATCAACGAAAAATATCCGGGACAACAAAACGCAATGGTGCGTCAGCAGAAAATGATGGCTCTTTACAGCAAGGCAGGTGCAAACCCAATGTCGGGATGCTTACCGATGCTTCTCCAGATGCCTATTCTTTTCGCGATGTTCACATTCTTCCCGTCGGCAATTGAACTTCGTGGTCAAAGTTTCCTTTGGGCTCATGACCTTGCCGCACCAGACGCAATCATCTCTTGGAGCGGTCACATTCCATTGATCACCGATTATTTCGGAAATCATATTTCTTTGTTCTGTCTCTTGATGACCATCACCAACATCGTCTACACAAAAATCAATATGCAGACATCTGCCAACCAGATGCCCGGCATGAAGTGGATGATGTATCTGATGCCCATCTTCTTCATGATTTTCTTCAATAATTATGCTGCCGGCCTTTCTTACTACTATTTCCTTTCACTTCTCATCACAATTGCACAGACCTACGCATTCCGCTATGTGATCAAAGAGGAAGACGTGAAGAAGAAAATGGCAGAAAACGCCAAGAAACCGAAAAAGAAAAGCGGATTCATGGCTCGACTCGAAGAAATGCAGAAACAACAGCAGGCAATGCTTCGAGAGCAGCAAAAACGTGCTCAATCTCGTCGTTGATGGAATATGAAGGAACTCCGCATAATCAGGATTTGCCTGGCGGTGCTCTTCTTTTTAGGCGCCGCGGCTTATCTTGCAATCGGGTTTCCGGTGCACCATGCGCTCAAATTCGTTGAAAAATTTCAGATAATCCCCTCCTCCATCTCATTTTCATTAGGTGCCATCATCGTGTGGTTTGTGATTACTCTTTTCTTGGGAAGAGTATATTGCTCCACCGTCTGTCCCGTAGGAACCCTCCAGGCCATATTCAGCAAAGGCAGGAAACTGATTAAGCCACTCAATAAACCATACAGTTATCGTCCGGGCTCCAAAATGAGATTCTATATTTTGGGTGCCTATATTTTCTGTATAATTGCTGGAGTGGCTGCGGTGCCTTTTTGGATAGAACCTTGGAGCATTATGCGGAATATTTGTGGAGATATGCATCCGTCGGCCGAAAAATTGGAATGGATAAGACTCGGAGTGGGTGTCACTTCCGGTATAATTGCCGGAGTGGTTTCGGCTATCCTTTTGTTGATTGTAGCTCTTTTTACCGGACGCGGGTTCTGCACGGATATTTGTCCCATCGGCACAGCCTTGGGATGTTTAAGCAACTATACTTTATATCACATAGAAATAGATCCCGACAGGTGCATCAATTGCATGAAATGCGAAGACATTTGCCCTTCCCAATGTATTAAAGTTGTGTCACGTCACGTCGACAATTCCAGATGTGTAAGATGTTTCGATTGCGGACATGTTTGTCCCAACGATGCAATACGTTATCAAATCAATCGCAATCGCCGTATCACACCCCTTATGAACCCCACTACCCAAGCCAAAGCACAAAGCTAAACTAATAACTCATGACCACCTATCAAGACCTCCTTCGACATATCCTTAAATATGGTGTCGTAAAAAATGACCGGACCGGCACCGGCACGATATCTACTTTCGGTTATCAAATGAGATTCGACCTTTCAAAAGGATTTCCTCTGGTCACTACCAAGAAAGTACATCTAAAAAGCATTATACATGAATTGTTATGGTTCTTGGCCGGAGACACAAATGTGAAGTATCTGCAGCAGAACGGTGTAAGAATTTGGAATGAATGGGCAGATCCGGATGGTTCTTTGGGGCATATTTATGGTTATCAATGGCGTTCTTGGCCCGATTATAAAGGCGGATATATCGACCAGATTGCCGAAGCGGTGCACACCATCAAAACCAATCCCGATTCCCGAAGGATTATTGTGAGCTCTTGGAATGTGGCAGACATCGATAATATGAATCTGCCTCCATGCCATTGTTTCTTCCAATTTTATGTCAGTGAGGGAAAATTATCCTTACAACTATATCAACGAAGCGCCGATTGTTTCTTAGGCGTGCCTTTCAATATAGCGAGCTACGCTCTTCTCACGATGATGATGGCGCAGGTTTGCGACCTTCAGCCGGGGGATTTCATACATACATTAGGCGATGCCCATATCTATCTCAATCATTTGGCACAAGTGGAGGAACAACTCTTGAGAGATCCCCGGCCTTTACCAAAAATGATTATTAACCCGGAAGTAAAAAATATCTTCGATTTTAAATACGATGATTTCCATCTCGAGGGTTATAATCCCTGGCCTCCCATTAAAGGAGTGGTAAGCGTTTAAAATAGATTGTGAAAAGCCTATCCCCGGTTAATACAAAAGAATTGGGCTCTATCGTATTCTTCTAAAGGTTTGATAATGGTAGTTCACTCCTTCGGGAGTAGTTTTCTTTTCTGATTCTTCAATGAGTTCCCAACCGGAAGAAAGTTCCAATTGCAAAAAGGCATCCGCAACTTCACATTTTGCATCTACTTTGGTGAGGTCCAATATATTCACATAGGGTAGAAACGCATTATAAATTTCAGCTCCTCCCATAACAAAAGGCTTCTCGTTTTCAGTGATGCGTAAAGCTTCTTCTATTGAATTCACGGCTTCAGCTCCAGGAGCTTGAAAATCCTTCTGTCGGGTCACAATGATATTCCTTCGTCCCGTCAAGGGTTTCTTTGGCAATGAATCCCAAGTTTTTCTCCCCATTATCACAGGGTGACCCATAGTCAAGGTTTTGAATCTCTTCAGATCATCTGAAATTTTCCAAATCAAGTCGCCATTTTTTCCTATGGCCCCATCCTCTCCTATAGCCACAATCAGATGTACTTCATTCATATCCGGATATTGTTTAGGCAAAAGTAAACAAAATAACTTAATTATATTGATATCGGTTTGCAGTTATAAACTTTAGTTTTTAATTTTGTATGAATTGTGGAAGCAGAACTTTTTATCCATAGGTTGTTTGATCAATGGTTACGGTCTATTACAGGGAAGAGAATAAAATAGAAACAGAGGTAACATCGCAACAAGTGGCAAAATTAAATTTGTCAGATTTATTGTGGATCGATTTGACAGCTCCTTCCAATGAAGAAAAAGAAGAATTGGAAAAACTATTGTCGATACATTTGCTGACACGGCAACAAGCCACTGAGATTGAAACCACCTCAAAGTATTCCGAGACACTGAAGGATATCTTCGTAAACACAAACTATTATATTGACAAAGGTAAAACTTACGATACAGAACCGGTTTCCTTTGTGATAACCAATGAGGGGTTGTTGTTGTCATATCATCAACAAAAACTTTCTGCACTCTCCGACGTGGTTAGAAGAATGAGTTTGAGACCCGACCAAAACGAAACAGGTTATGGCATCTTCATGACAATTCTCGAAGCTTTCATTGATTATGACGCCGATATGGAGGAACTTGTGACTCGTGAAATCACACGTCTTTCTAAAGTGATTACATCCAGCACCAATATCGATAAGGCCATCCTTCATAGAATAAACGAATTGCAGGAAAAATCCACCGCTCTGCGAGAAGATGTATATGATATTGAAAGAGTGATCAACGGTATTTCTCGTTCAAAAAAATTCCCCTCAGGTTCCGAAACTCGTATCAGTCTTATGACCAAAGACGCCGAGTCGTTGATAAGCCACGGTGATATCAGTTTCGCAAGGCTCGACTATCTTCAAGACACGGCTATGGGTCTTATCAATATCGAGCAAAACGAAATCGTAAAGATACTTTCGGTGGCAGCCGTGATTTTCATGCCTCCTACTCTCATCGCTTCTATTTATGGCATGAACTTTAAATTGATGCCGGAACTCGATTGGATATGGAAAGCTCCTAACGGTTGGATACTACCGGCCGGGTATATCTTCGCCATAATATTAATGGTGTTTGTAACTTTGCTCACTTATTGGTTTTTCAGATATAAAAAATGGCTCTAAGAAAGCTACAAGTATTAATAAACTCAAATTTAACTTCTGGGAGCAATCTCTGTCTAAAGTATATGGTTATGTTGCAAACTACTGAATTTGGATCTTGAGTTAGAATAATTTGGGAAAGAATATTAATTTTGAATAATTAAAAAACGAAAATATGAAAATTAAATCTTTTGGAATCTCTGTTCTTTTGTTGGCTTTCTTGTCAACAGGTTGTGTCTCTAACAAAAAATATGCGCAACTGCAGGAAAAGTATAATGAAATGGAGTTGATGTATGGAAGCACCCGCGACGATCTCTTAAGTTGTAATTCCGATGTACGCAATCTCCAGACTCAATTGGAAAATGCCAACTCTATAAATTCACAACTCCGCTCCGACCTTACCGACGTGAAGAACGCTCTTGCTAAAAGTATGGAGCAAAATAGTCAAGGCAATGTCAACATCTCTAAACTTGTGGATGAAATCAATGCCTCCAATAAATATATCAAACAGCTGGTAGATGCCAAATCAAAGTCTGACTCTCTCAATATAGCCCTTACAAATAAACTCACTCGTTCCCTCAATACCGATGAACTGAGGGATGTAGATGTTAAGGTATTGAAAGGTGTAGTTTACATATCTTTATCAGACAATATGCTTTTCAAGAGCGGAAGTTATGAGGTTAGCTCACAGGCAAAACAGACTTTGGAAAAGATAGCAAAAATACTTAAGGATTTCAAAGATTTCGATGTATTGGTGGAAGGCAACACAGACAATGTTCCTATTTCAAAGACAAATATACGCAACAATTGGGACCTTTCGGCTCTTCGCGCGTCTTCTGTAGTTCAAGTGCTTCAAAATGATTTCGGTATCAATCCTTCACGTTTGTCAGCTGCCGGTCGGGGAGAATACAATCCTGTCACCGATAATGATTCCGAAATGGGAAAACAACGCAACCGCCGCACAGAAATCATCATCACTCCAAAACTCGATGAGTTCATGGATCTTATCGACCAGGCTCCGGCAGAGGAGTAAAGGAAGGGTATTGTAAGTTGTTAACTCTAAGTCAAGAATTCTTCCTATGCCACGCTACGACATAACAAGGCTTCGCAAAGAAAACGGAATGAGCCAAAGTGAACTTGCAAACCTTTTGCAAATCACTCAAAGTTTCCTTTCGGCTATTGAAAATGGCAAAAGTCCACTCCCCATAGAGAAGGAAGAGAAACTTCGTGAGGTTTTCGGTATTGAAAACCTTTCAGAGTATATCATGGATAGAAAACCGGAAACTGAAGAGAAAAAGGTAACAGAAATGACCGACAGCGATTTGTTCAATCAATTGTTAAGTCGTTTCCATAAGCAGGCCCACAGTGAAGAAAACGAGCATCACCATCATGACCATCATGAACAGATCGAAGACCTTCAACATAAAATAGATCTTCTCTATAATAGGAATGATGCCCTTATGACTCGTAATGACACCCTTTCAATCGAGAACGATAATTTAAGAAAAGAAATAGATAACTACCGAAGGGAATTAGAAAAACTTAGAGCAGAGAATTATGACCTAAAAATCAAATTAATGAAAAATTAATCTAATTTGATTCCCCGCTCTCTACTCACTACTCTCTACTCCCCTGTCGAAATATAAATTGAACCAGGTGAAAGGATTTATAGGCATTCCTTTCAACCTGGTTTCAAAATGTAGATGTGGTCCTGTGGAGTTTCCAGTGGAGCCTCCTAAACCAATTGCCTCTCCTGATAAAATTTTTTGACCCGGATTTGCTATGGCACTATTCAAGTGGGCATAAATAGTCTCCATATCCCCATAATGGGCAACTACCACATAATTCCCATAACCGCCCCTTTCATATCCTATTCTTGTGACCACGCCCGGTAAGGCACATTTTATCGTATCACCGATATTTATCGCAATGTCAATACCGTAATGATTTCTGTGACGGTTGACCCTATACCCATATCCTGAGGTAATTTTCCCGGAAATCGGATTCACAAAATCTTTACTGGTAAAAGTTGGAAGTTCACCCTGATATGGAAAATATCTTCTATAATTTGGGTAGTCCTTCACCCAACTTCCCGATTCATGGTAATCATGTTCACTATATGCATTTTCCAAATAGTCCAAAACACTTTGGGTCTTATCTATATCCTGATTCTTGGGAGCATAAAAAGTTCTTACCACGTTCATAATGTCGGATGACATTTTGTTCCTTCCCTTTCCCTCATAGTCACCATATACAATAACAAAATCCGAAACCGTATCCGCCGGTTCCGGAATTGTATCAAACATATTCAATACGTCGAATATGATATCAGATTCAGTATTATTTCCTTGCTGAGAAGATGCAAGGCAAACTGTCATTATGAAAAGGAATACCGAAAATTGGAATAGACGCATGAGTCTCATCCTATTTCTTTTCAGTATCTTTGAAATTCTCTTCTTTCTTCTCCTCTTTCTTTTGGTTGGATTCTTCCTCTTTCAATGCCTGTGCTTTTAATTTGTATTCACTCACAAGGGGCTTTCCGAATAAAATCCAGGCTGCACAAGCCACAAAAGCCAAGAAAATAAAACCACCTAAAATCAAGCCTTTTCTCGGCGAGGTGGGTCTCAATGGAACTGTAGCAGGCGTAATTTCGGTATAGACCGGAGTGGTTTCCTGCACTTTTGATTTAGCATTCTGCACCTGAAGTGATGTCTCATTATAAAGATTGAAGGCTAAAGAGGCTTCATTCTCGAGGCGTTCTCTTGTAATTCTGGCAGATTGAGTAGCAAGATTTTGGTTCCGGTCGGTATAATCCGCCAAACGTTGCTGCGCATTATAGTATTCTTGCTGGGCCTCGTCATTAAGTTTCAATGCATAATCAAGATCTTGGCGTGATTTGTCAGTCCTGTAATCCGTGATATAATCTCGCAGGCGTGAAACTACCGTATCCACAAGGATAGCAGACACTACAGGATCTTGCATTTGAGAATTTATAGTAATGACACTGGTTTTTTGGTCTACACTGGCCGTAACCCTGCTTCTCAATGCCTCCACAAGTTTGTCTTCCTGGGGAGTCAATTTAAAATTATTGAGTGTATGTTCTCCATTTTTATCATCATCACTGCTCCTAAACAAACCGATCACTTTGCCTGGCAAACTTAATACAACACCCCACCAGGGACCGCTTGTTTCATCCATCAAATATTCCTTGACGGTGTACTTGTTACCATCCTTGTCTGTAACCGGAACATCGAAAAGACTGGTTAAGAAAGGAACAGAACCTACTATATCCGGATATAGCTGGGGATACATAGCGTCTGTGCCCGCATTGCCGGCCGTGGATATACCTGCCAAATTTGCAAGCGCGCTTAATCCTCCTGACATGGTTTTTCCCGTGGTTTTTACTTCGGGTGCCAATTTAACGGTGGCTGTGTATTCCCGAGGGATACTGAAGGCGATTATCAAACCGGCAATCGCTCCCCACATACACCAAATAAGCAAAAGTTTCTTTTGCGACCAAAGTTTATAAAAGAGTTCAAGAAGATCTATCTCTTTCTCTTCGTTTTGGGGATTTTCTTGGTCCTTTAATTCTTGTTCTTCTATATTATTAGCCATAGTTTCTGTGATTAAAGGATTTATTTGAAAATGCTGTAGATTGTAGCGGCCATTGTGGCAAGGGAACCTACACTTGTTGTGAGAGAAAGAACCTTACTCCAATCCACACCTCCATTTTCAGGTTTGGTCGGAACTATGATCTGACATCCGGGTTCGATGGGGGTATTGCGTTTTGCTTGTGCCACGGTTCCATTCATATATACAATGAAAGCCTTGTTCTTTTTAGCCCTTTGACCGTAACCACCCGCCTGGTTTATATAATGTTTCAGTTTCTTACCTTCTTCATACACCACAGTATTGGGGAACATTACATCTCCTGAAATTTTGACAGTGCTCTGTTGCTGAGGTATAAATAACATATCTCCATCTTGAAGCACCAAATCGAATGTACTTCCGGGATTGGCCAACGCTTTTTCCAAATCGATTCCGACGTTATATACTGTACCCAAATCAATTTTGCTTACATCTATAGAGTCATTTTGGTTTTCTCCGCTATTTGCCATTGCAAATTTAAGGGCTTCCTTACGGGCTTGGGCTTCGTCTTCTGTAAGTCTTCTTTCTAAGTGTGCTCCCCTAATATATGCGTCTTCCAAAATACCACCAGCCCTTTTGATAATATCGGTGAGTCTTTCGTTTCTTTTTTGCAATGCAAATTCTCCTTGGAAAAGTGTCTCTCCTTTTATTGTCACAAAAGCTTGCTCCTCATATCCGGGAGAAGTTCTCACTGTCACAACATCATATGGTTTAAGCTCGAAATTTTGACCATTCCTAACACCTAATCCGTTTTCGATAGAAACAGAAAAGATCTCAGCAAGCTGTTGGGTAGGTTGCATGGAGGTAGGGTCTATAATTCTACGAGCGATATCTACTCTGGCAGTTGAAGCACCTTCCAACAAACCTCCGGCCTGAATAATCAAATCCTCCACTGTGGTGTTTTCAGCATATGGATACGAACCGGGATCCAATACCTGACCGTTGATAGTCAGTGCTCCTTTAGATTCCAATTCCTGAATACTTGAAATCACCAGCATGTCGTTGGGGCGAAGTGCTATATCCGGTTCGGTCCCGTTAAGAATATTATTTAAATCGACAGCCATCACCTGAAGTTGAAGTTCAGGACCTTCCCTATATAATAGAGCTCTACCTCTGTAAGCGTCTTCTGTGAGTCCTTCTGCAGTTGAGATTAGTTGCCCGATTGTCTGCATATTGGAGCTGATTGCATACATGCCCGGACGGAATACGGCCCCTTGTACTTCAACACGATTTGTGTAACGGTCCAATATGGTTCCAATGGTGAGTAAGTCTCCATCTTTGAGACGATAGGTGTCGAATTCTCCGCTCTGGATATTATAGAGTTCATTTTGAGTTCCTGCCTGACGAGAAAGAATCAGCACATCCGAATATGCCTCACCGGTGAATCCTCCGGCATATTTCAACAGATCTTGTACGGTTTCGTTCGGTTTGATTTCATAATACATCGGTCTTTTGACGTTGCCTTCCACATTGACCAATTGTTCATATGGAGGCACAATTATCACATCCCCTTCCTGGAGGCGGATGTTGCCTTCACTCTTACCTTCAAACAGATAATCATAGACATCCACACCGGCAATCATTTTGCCATTACGAAGCACCTGGATATTACGCAAAGTACCTATATCATTGATTCCTCCTGCATTATAGAGACCATTAAATACTGTGGAGAAGGGAGAGAGGCGGTAAGTGCCCGGAGTAGCTACCTCCCCTAAAATATCTACCTGAATGGTACGGACTTGTCCTAAAGTGACTTGGATATCAGTTTCCTCATCACTCATGCCTGCGTATTTCTTTGCAAATGTATTTTTGACATGACTATTCGCTTGATTAATATTCAAACCATTAAGATAAACAGGACCAATTTGATCTATCATTATGCTTCCTTCGGGAGATATGAATTCGCGTATATGATCTTCATTTGCACCCCAAATATCGATAATCACCTCATCACCGGGGCCTAAAACATAATTTTGAGGGGTTGCCAGATTTTCACTCGGTTCAAAAGTGAGTCCTCGAGAACTGAAAACATTATGACCGAAGATGGTTCTTTCATTCTGATCCTCTTCTTCCATTTCATAATCATACTCGATATAAGGCGACTGCTCTCCCATATAAGGATACTGCATTTGACCCAGTTGCATTTGATTCTGCATCTGCCCTTGCAGTTGCATTTGATTCTGCATTTGGCCTTGCTTCTGATTCTGTGTCTGCCCCTGCCTCTGATTCTGCATTTGGTTGGCATTTTGGTTCTGGGTGCTATTCGCTGAGTTTCTCAATCGTGAATTGCTGGTTTTTGATCCTGAACCCGAAGTTTCTGCCTCGATCTCATTCTGATACTTTTGTTTTATTCTTTGCGCTTGTGCAGGGGTGACTCCTCTCGCAAGCAACATTTTACCGATTTCCTGTTCAGTTTTGCCGGCAGCGGCCTGTTGTTTTATGAAATCCACCACTTGTTGGTCGGTCATTGCAAAAGAGCATATAGCGAAACTTAGCAAAAATGCCACAAGTATATTTCTTCTTGTCATATCAGTGAAATAATATATTGTACCAGAAATACTTCTTTAGAGTTATAATCTAATACCGAAATTTATAATTAAAGCGTCAATGGTCTAACTGCAAAATTAATGAATTTATTGCCTTATGCAAAGTGTTTCTGAGGCAGAGTTGTAAAAGTGGGTAAAATGGTATCAATTCCTCTATTTGGGGAACATTCAGTTCAGGAATTTTGCACACAAAACAATAGCAATCAACACGGGTGAGACATATTTTATCATCCAGGTTATTGCTGTGGCCACTTGCCGATTGATCTTGCCCTTATTGGTCAATTCTTTTCTCAGGAAGTTCTTAGGTACTATCCATCCCAAAAACACACATGTGATGATGGCGGCAGTTGGTAGCATTAAGTTGGTGGCCACTGTGTCGAGGAAATCAAAAATATTCATCGATAAAATCTTGATATGGGATAGTGGACCCTGAGACAATGAACAAATACTGCTTAATCCAATTAAAGGTAACATGACGATAAAACAGGCTACCTTTCTTTTCTTCCTGAATTTCTCGGCCACAAAGGCGATTGAAACTTCCGCAAGAGCTATGGTGGAAGTGACAGCTGCCACAAGCAGAAGCAAGAAAAACAACATTGACCAAAACCGGGTGAAAGGCATTGATGCAAACACCTCCGGAAGGGTTACAAACACCAACGTGGCCCCCTCCAAAGATTCCCCGTCCAGACCGAAACTCATCACGGCCGGGAAAATTATCATTCCCATCAACAAGGCAACGGTGAGGTCGAGAGCGGAGACCGTGGTAGCGGTTTGCACCAAGTTTGTTTTCTTGGGATAGTAAGCCGCATATGTGATCAGTATGCCCATTCCCAATGACAAAGAGAAGAATGCCTGTCCCAAAGCATTCACAACGGTGGAGGCAGTTATTTTGGAGAAATCCGGACTGTAGAAAAATTTCAATCCCTCGGATGCCTTAGGCAAGGTAAGGGATGCGATACAAAAGAAAACCAACAATAAAAATAAAATTGGCATCATTATATTGCTCATTTTCTCAATACCTTTCTGCACTCCGTTAAGCAGTACAAAAATATTGATTGCAATAATTACGTAAGTGGCGATCAACGGTTCCCATGCTCCTCCTACATATCTTTCAAGTTGATGACGGAAATTCAGTTCCATTCCTTCAGTTCCAATGCCGGCATATAGCTCACCTGTGAGAGATTGCCAGAAATACTCAAGGGTCCATCCGGCCACAACGATATAAAAAGAAAGTATTAGATAGGAAGCCAAAATAGCAATCGCACCACCGATCCACCATTTTTTACGAGGAGCGAGTTTCTTGAATGAAGATACGCTGTCTCTTCCGGTGCCACGGCCCAAAGAGAATTCAGCGAGCATTACGGGAATGCCTAAGAGAATGACGCAAATGATATAAATAATCAGAAAAGCGGCACCACCGTTGGCTTGGGTTTCTGCCGGGAATCTCCATACGTTGCCAAGTCCAACTGCAGAGCCAACCGTTGCAGCAATCAGTCCAACTTTGCTACCGAATTGTGTTTTACCCGCCATAATTTGTAGAATGGCCTTGCGCAAACAAGACCAATTCTATGAGTTTTTGAGTTGTGAGTGGTAAGTTATGAGTTGTGAGTGGTAAGGTTTAAGTTGTGAGTGGTAAGGTTTAACCTATTAGTCTCTTACAACTTATAACTTAAAACTTACAACTCCCAATATTACTTATTCACGAACACGATGTATTCGCCCTGCTTCATTGTTTCGGGTATGAGGGCGTCTTCCTCAGTGAAGTAGTTCTTCATGCCGCGGATGTCAGGACGGTTCTTTGATGTGAATTCAACCGGGAGTTCACCGGTACCGAGGTTTACCAATGTCATCACCTTTGAACCTTCTCTTTCACGACAGAACACATATAGGTCGGGACTTGAAGTTTCATAACTTACGAGTTCACCACCGTCCATACCGGCTGAAAGTGCAGCCTGGGTGTGTTTAAGGTTGTTGAGCTTCTGATAGAAAGTGAAATATTCATTGCGAGGTTCCCAAGATGGAGGAACGTCTTTATCAAAGAACTTGAGAGCACGGTTCAAACCTGTTTCCTGTCCAGTGTAGATAAGAGGCATGCCAGGAAGAGTATAGGTAAGAACTGCGAACGCATTTGTAAGGTCGCCGAGACGTTCGAATTCTGTGCCTTCCCATGAATTGAGGTCGTGATTGGTAATCATATTCATGAGATATGTGTCTTTCGGGAAATCTTCAAATTGTTGTGCGAGAAGGTTGTTGATGGCGATAGCGTGAGTTTCCGGGAATTCACGGATTTCACCGTTTTCACCTACAAAATGATATTGTCCGGAAGTAGCGGCAATCTGGCTGAAGAGGTCTTTGAGTGGCCAGTTATAGCCCATGTCGAATGCGAGTTGCTGGAGTTCGGGCACTGTAGCTTCTGCAAGCATAAAGATTTCAGGAGCCACGGCTTGGAGTTCTTTGCGGGCATCGTTCCAGAAATCGGTGGGTACTTCCATAGCCACGTCGCAACGGAAACCGTTGACACCAACATCAACGAGCCAGAATTTCATTGCATCGATCATACCCTTACGCATTTCAGGATTTGAATAATCGAATACATAAACGTCGGTCCAATCATAGACACCTTTCATATTGCCCAAAGAATCTTTTTCATACCAATCGGGATGAAGGTCAACCCAAATATTGTCACGGCCTGAATGGTTGGGAACCCAGTCAAGGATAACTTTCATACCCATTTCTTGAGCTTTCTTCACTGTGGCCTTGAATTCATCGAGAGTACCGAATTCAGGATTGAATTCTTTATAGTTTTTCACGGCATAATAGCTACCCAGAGAACCCTTGCGATCTTTTTCGCTGATTGGATTGATTGGCATAAACCAAAGGATGTCAACTCCAAGGTCTTTGAGACGGGGAAGTTGCTCGGAAAAGGCGTTGATGGTACCTTCATTTGTGAACTGGCGAAGATTGACTTCGTAGATTACTGCATTGCGGCTCCAATCGGGATGTTTCACCTGGGTATAGGTGGAATCACGTTCTTCAGTTGTAGCGTCTGTGGCTTTGTTCTTGTTTCCGCAAGCTGAACAGAAGAGTGCTCCGATCAGCCCGAAAATCGGGAAAATTTTCTTCATTTTGTTTTAATTTTAAGGTTATCGTTAAATCGATGGTATTGAGCCAAGCTCCATATCTTATCTCGCAAATTTAACAAATTGTATTATATTTGCAAAAAGGAATTGAAACATAACTGACTTGATATTATGAAGAAATTAATTTTAGGAATTCTTTTGGTGCCGACAGTGGCATTTGCGACCGGGAAAACAGCTCCGGATCCCGATCCGGAAATTGTGGTGCCGGATTCAACCGGCTTTAAATTCACAGATGTGAAAGTTAATCCCACTACCTCAGTAAAAGACCAGAACAAATCGGGCACATGCTGGAGTTTTGCAGGCACTTCGTTTGTGGAGGAAGATATTTTGAGAAGAGGAGGTCCGGAATTGGATTTGTCGGAAATGTGGACAGTAAGAAATTGCTATATCGACAAGGCGAAAAAATATGTCAGGACCAATGGGGTGACGAATTTTGCCCAAGGCGGAGCCGCTTCGGATGTATTTTATGCTGCAGACAATTATGGAATTGTACCTGAAAATGTATATCCCGGCTTAAATTATGGCGAGGAAAAACATATGCACTATGAGATGGAAGGGGTGCTCAAGGCTTATCTTGATGCATTGATGAAAAATCCTAACAAACGACTGTCAACAGCATGGTTGCCGGGATTTATAGGTATCTTGGATGCTTATCTTGGCTCAGCCCCGGAAACATTTGTTGTGAACGGTAAGACTTATACACCCCAATCATATGCTCGCGAATTGGGAATCAAGGGTGATGACTTTATTTCACTGACAAGTTATACCCATCATCCATTCTATGAAAATTTTGCGATAGAAATTCCTGACAATTGGACATGGGCTGAAAGCTTCAATGTGCCGATGGATGAATTGAAGGAAGCGGTTGATACAGCCTTGGAAAACGGATACACCGTGTGTTGGAGTGCCGATGTTTCTGAGGGTGGTTTCCAATGGCGAAACGGCTTTGCATTGCTGCCCGAAAAGAAGACGGGAGCTGATTTGGAAGGTACCGAGCTCTCAAGATGGGTTCAACTTTCGGATAAGGATAGAGAGGCTGCCACATATAAAATCAAGGGCCCGGTGAAGGAAAGAAAGGTGACACAAGAGTCGCGTCAAAAGACCTTCGACAATTATGAAACAACCGATGATCATGGCATGGTGATAGTGGGTACGGCTATAGATCAGGAAGGCAACAGATATTACAAGGTGAAGAATTCATGGGATACCAATCAACTTTACGATGGTTTCTTGTATGTATCGGAACCTTATTTCTTGGAAAAAACTCTTTCAGTGATGGTGAATAAGGAATCGTTACCAAAGTCGATTACAACACATATGAAGTGATAAGCGAGAGGAATTTCCGGTCCTCTCGTTGGTTAGGAGGACAAGAAGGAGGTCATCCTGCCTAAATGTTAAGAATATTGCGGAGTATCAGCCATGCGATGAGTATGGCTGATACTACTATTATAAGGGGAAGGGAATGGACTTTCCGATAGAGTGAGGGATGGGATTTACGAGAGAATTCGAGCCAGAGAAGGAAGATTAGGAAGGGGATGGAAAACACCAGCAGTGCATTTGCACGAATAGCACCGGAAATATCAGCGTGAAGGAGGGCATGGACAACCCTTTGACTTCCGCATCCCATACATTGTAGACCTGTTACTTTATGAAAAAAGCACTGAGGCATCCAACCGTATTTAAGAGGGTCGAAAATGAAATAGAACAGCAGGAAAAGAGAGACACCGGCTATCCAATACAATCTGTTTGATTTTAAAAGAATCATTTGGCTTATGGTTCCTCTTATTGGAAGATATAATGATTACCAGTCGTCAGCCGCCGATTAGCATGAAAGGCAGATACAGGGTTGCAGCCAGAACGCCGAGCACTACGGAAACGATAATCCAGATTTCAGCCTGACGCGAGGCTCTTCTTGAACCTTCTATGTCTCCGGCATAATATTTGGAACTCACCATTGAGGAAAAAATAATGGCTATAATTCCCGGAATGAAACAGCAGAATACGGTTACGAGGATCGACCATATAAGATATGTGGAGGGCATAGGTTCGGAACCATCCGGACCCTCTGCGCCTCTACCGAAAGGAGTGCGTGAAAATCCGGAGTGCATTTGATTGCTATTTGGATTCCAACCCGAAAATTGTTTAGGATTAAAATCAGAATTTGGATTAGGATTGGGTTTCCGGTCGGGAACATCCGGAGGAGTATTGGGAACCTTGGGAGGAGTGAATTGAATTTTGAGTGCATCGGCCCATTCCGATTCCGGAGTAGGATTCTGTTCGGTTTCCGGTTCCTCGGTTTTAATATCTTCCGCTGGTTTCCTTAAGTCAGCCTCCAAAGCGGCCACCACTTCACGGGGTGCCTGTTCATAGGAAGTAAGTCTTATAAGATCTCCATTGGTGGTTTCCATTATTTCATCGAAGATTACCTCATCGAAATTATCGAGCACCAACAACTTCACCTCTTTGTCTTTCAATAAAGCCACGATCTCTTCGGTGTGGGAATGCCATTCCGCATCAGGGATATGAAGAAGAGTCACATCCTCGTCTTTCAATCTATCCATCAATCCGGTGGCAGAATCATCCATAACTACCAGTACTGTATGCACTCGGTTGCCCTCGTTAAATAATTTGACAACCCTTTCGGTGGCATTACCATCACCAGAAACAAAAATCGCTATATTTTTCATTATTTTTTCTAAAGTTATCCATGTTACAATTCCGAGTGGACTCAATGGACTTCGGAAAGTGATTGCATCTCGACAAGATGCTTGTAGACCCCATTGTGTTTTAGCAACTCATGATGTGTTCCACGTTCCACTATCTTCCCATCCTGCATCACACAAATCAGATCCGCATTTACAATTGTGGAGAGGCGATGCGCCACCACAATAGTGGTACGGTTTTTCATCAATCTTTCCAAAGCTTCCTGCACAAGGCGTTCGCTTTCAGTGTCGAGTGCGGAAGTTGCTTCATCCAGGATCAGAATCGGAGGATTTTTCAAGACAGCACGCGCAATACTGATTCTTTGGCGTTGGCCCCCCGAGAAACGGCTTCCTCGATCGCCCGCCATGGTCTGGAATCCGTTTTCCGTATCGATTATAAATTCATATGCGTTGGCGATCTTAGCCGCTTCTTCCACCTCTTCCTTAGTTGCGTCCGGAGAACCGAAAGCTATGTTATTGAAAATGGTATCATTAAAGAGAATAGGCTCTTGGTTCACTATTCCCATCGTACTCCTTAGGTCTTCTACCGTATAATCACTCACCCGATGATTCTCGACGCAGACTTCTCCATGAGCCACATCCCAGAAGCGGGGAATAAGATCCACCAAAGTGGATTTACCGGAACCGGATTGTCCTACCAAAGCAACCGTCTGTCCGGCCTTTATCTCCAAGTTAATATCCTGAAGCACATATCGTTCGCCATCATAGCTGAAACTTACATCCTTGAAGACCACACTACCCCCCTCTTTCAAATCTTCGGGCATCTTGACAGGATCATTAGGGTCCTTTATGGGATTTTCGGCATTGAGAATTTTGTCGACCCTTTGTAGAGCAGCCATACCCTTGCGGATGGTGTAACCCACCTTAGTCAATTCCTTTGCCGGATTGATAATACTGTAGAAAATCACCATATAGTAGATAAATCCCGGAGCATCAATAGAAGTTTCTCCGCTAATGATTATGGCACCACCGAACCATAGGACTACTGCCACGGCAATAGTGCCGAGGAATTCACTCATGGGGTGGGCCAGGCTCCATCTTCGTTGAATGGAGTCTGAAAGACGTTTGTATTCTCCGGTTTCCCTTTCAAACACGTTCTCCATATGCTTTTCGGCGTTGAAAGCCTTCACCACCTTCAGACCTCCAATAGTTTCTTCAGCGGTGGATAGGATTGTGCCGAGCATATTTTGTGCGTCAAGTGATGCAGCCTTGAGTTTTTTACCAACCGTACCCATTATCCAGCCTGCTATTGGCAGAAGGATGAAAACAAAAACAGTAAGTTTCCAGCTTAAGACCACCATCACGAATAAATAACCGATTATCTGGATAGGGTTCTTCACTAATCCTGCGAGACTGGCAGCTACAGAAGCCTCGATTTCGCCTACATCACCAAGCAGGCGAGACATTATGTCGCCTTTCCGTTCATGAGAATAAAAACCGATTGGAAGGGAAACTATTTTGGTGTACATCTGATTGCGGATATCAGCAACTACACCGTTACGCATAGGGATTACACAATAATCGCTCATGTAAGCAGCCATCACCTTCATCAATGTAGCCACTATCAATGCGGCTGCCATTATGGCAAGTGTGGCGGTAGCTCCCATCCTGCCGATCATTTGGGTTACGAACCAATAGAAATTGTTTATCAAGACATCCTGGAATTGCCCGTCGCTCCAATCTTTCCAGACATAACTTGTGGTATCGAGGTTGAAGAGAATTCTCAAGATAGGCATTATGAAAGCAAAAGAAAAGACCGTAAGGAACATAGTGAGGAAGTTGAAGAACACACTTCCAACTATATTCCATTTGTATGGCGCCGCAAAACGGCGTAGAAACATGAAAAGGTCTTTCATCCGGAGAGTTGTGGATTGTGAGAATGCAAAGTTAGTATTTACGGCTCAAAACTTAAAACTTACAACTCAAAACTTCCTTTTGAAGGCATCGATCATGGAGCCCGGGGTGGCGTTTATGATTTCGATGTTTTTCTTTTTGGCATAGGCCGCTATCTTCCAATAGCTTCGGAAAGCCACCACCATGCTGCCAAGCACATCATGAAGCCTCAATCCTTTATAAGTTTCTCTAACCCTTTTGTGCTCCTCTTCATTGTCTTCATAAAAATGTGGCTGGATACTTACAACGAAGTTTTCATTGTCGACATCCAGGGTTTTGGTCCATGAATGGTCGGCACCACAAATGAAAATCTTGGAGTACCCCAATCTTATTCCTTCCATAATTGCAGGAATAAGCACGTTGCGTGGACGTGGCATTCCTAATCCGGCGGAATAGAAAAAATGTGAGAGCCATTTGAAACCTTCCACAGGAGTAAGGTTGTAATATCTTAGTTTGATTCCATGAGTATCCATTATCAAAGGCTTCACCATATGCTTGAATTTGGAAGGGATCAACAGAGTCATATCCCAACTCACGTTGCCTAAGCTATTCCAAAATTTTCTTACGTTGGGATCTTTATCCAATGCATTAAAGAAATGGCCGTCTGCCAAGATAAAATAACGTGGTCTCAGTCTGTGGAATTCGGGAGAGAGCGCGGCGAAATTAACAGCCATTAAATCATGGCTTATCAGCCAATCGAACTCATCATCTATTGTTTGCCGCAAGGATGGCCCGTTGCCCATAATCACCAATTCCTTCCCTTTGCCCTCTTCACTTGATAAGGACGCTCCTTTTGACAGCAACAACACCTTTACCACGGAAGCCATGGAAGCACCTATATTTGATACGAAATCTGATATCTTGTCAAGCTTCATGAACAGGCATTTTGGAGGTCACAACTCCTTCGGAGTAGGGATAATTTTTATTTGTATGTTCTATCACAGATATAGTGTCGAAATATTTGATACCGGATGTTTCAGCGAATTTTGAACCGTTGAGGGTTAGTGTTTTCATTCGCGCCTCCACAATATTGGGAGCCAGATTCCGGTGGATTGAAGGAACCCATTTGGCGAGCCTCCACAACCATTCGGCCCAGTCGGCAGGCAGATGTGTCATCCGTTTTTTTGCGCCGGCGTTGGCTGTCATGGCTTCCACCATATCTATGAATTGAACGGGATTATTATCGGCGGCATTATATATACCTCCGTGCTTATAAATGTTTTTGATGCCACGTGCCACATCATGTGCACAGACAAGGCTAATTTTAGCATCGTTGCCGCGGATGTGGATATATTTTCCGGCGAGGGCGTCGTTGAAAAGTTGCAAAGACTCACCTTTCACACCATTTCCGAACATACGTGCCGGACGTATAATACAGAGTGTGATGTCTCGGGTTTGACACCAGTCTTTTATATATTGTTCAGCAAGAGCTTTCGATTTCCCGGCTCCGGTGGTAGCCCATGTTTGGGTATCCTCATCAATATTTTCACCGGCGTCACGACTGTAAACTTGATAAGAGCTTATGAAAACGAAGTGACTTGGAGGATTTTGTTCAAGCGCCGCAAGGAGCCGTTTCGTACCTTCAAGGTTTAACTCCATTGTCATTTCTTCATTTTCCGTACCGGCGGTGTGGATTACCGTTTCAAATCTTGTGTTCCCGAAATCCGGTGTTTCTTTGGTTAGGTCGACCCTAAAATCGGAATCAGGCCGCAGACCAAGTGAAGCAATTTTCTCGTTTTGAAATTGCTCCCTTAGATATTGACCCAACATTCCGCCTCCACCGGTGATAAGAATCATGACAATGCAAATTTACAAAAAATTAGTGTCCGTGCCCCAATTTTTTTGTAAAGAACAAAGACGCCCGTTTTTAATCCATCAATTAATCAAAAAAGATAGATTTTTTCCCCAAGAAAATACCTAAATTTCTCTAAAAGAAGATTTCATACCTATTGTCATGTATATTGGGGGTTGTACAAAATACCCAATGAATTGACCCAAATTACCCAAAAGAAGTTTTTTGTTAAATTTGCAAAATTATCAAATGGAATTATATTGGGATATTTTAGATCTTATGTTCACGGGACGTTTTCCCAAATATATTCCCATATCTCCCGAAATTATTTTAGATGAGATGAAATCAAAAATCCTATAAAATTTATGAGATATAATTGTTTAGTGATCGCATTAATTTGCTGGCTTGGAATGGCGGGTCAGAATGATCTGTCTTTATGGTATGAAACTCCGGCTAAAGAATGGGTGGAGGCTTTGCCGATAGGGAATTCACATCTGGGAGCTATGATTTATGGCTCACCCAACAAGGAAATCATTCAGCTTAATGAAGAGACCTTCTGGGCAGGAGGGCCATATAACAAGGTTAATCCGGGAAGTTCAAAGTATCTGGGGAAAATAAGGCAACTTATTTTTGACGGGAAGAACAAGGAGGCACAGGATCTTTGTGACTCTGTCTTTTTCAAAGGTCCAAATGGTATGCCATATCTTCCGGTGGGAAATCTGATACTGGAATTCAATCATAACGACCATAAAAACTATAAGAGAAAACTTGATATTTCAGAAGCAATAGCGTCGGTGGATTATGAATTTGAAGGAAAACAATACCATCGTGAAATGCTTGCCTCCCTCACGGATGATGTAATAGTAATAAAATTATGGGCTGATACACCTGAGGCCATCTCTTTTTCAGCAAGTGTGGATTCTCCACTTGAATACAGTTCAGAAATTCCTGACACCAACACGATAAAACTTACAGTGGCCGGATATGACCATGAAGGGATTGAAGGAGCGTTGAAGGATGTGACCTACTTTCAATTCATCCCAAAAGGTGGAGAATTAAAAGAGGCTGACAACAAATTGTTTATATGCAATGCCGACGAGGTGGAAATATACATCACCTCCGCCACAAACTTCGAGGATTATAAAAATGTGAACGGGAATGCTGAGGATAAGGCCATGTCAGCCTTGCAACAAGCACGTAAAAATTCCTATGACACTCTAAAGAAAAACCATATCCAAAAATATAAAGAACAATTTGACAGAGTTACCTTGGATTTGGGAGGCAATGACCTTTCAACAGTTCCAACTGATAAACGTCTGCAAAATTTCGAAGTTAATGAAGACAAGGATTTGATGGCCTTATTGTTCCAATATGGAAGATACCTGTTGATCTCTTCATCCCAACCGGGAGGACAGCCTGCAAATCTACAAGGGATATGGAATGACCAAAAATATGCACCATGGGACAGCAAATATACGGTGAACATCAACACCGAGATGAATTATTGGCCTGCAGAGGTGACAAATCTCAGCGAATGTCAGGAACCATTGTTCAAGATGTTGGAGGACCTCTCCGATACCGGGCGTCCGGTTGCACAGGAAATGTATGGTTCGAATGGATGGGTGCTACACCATAACACTGATTTATGGCGTTCCGCGGGTCCTGTTGACGGTGCTTATTGGGGTATGTGGCCCAATGGGGGTGCCTGGTTAGTCACACATTTGTGGCAACACTATCTATATAGTGGTGACAAAGAATTTCTTGAAAGATATTATCCCGTCATGAAGGGAGCCTCGGAATTTTATCTTGACAGCATGATTGTAGATCCAGACACCGGCTGGATGGTGATGAGTCCATCGGTGTCACCCGAACATGGTCCCAACAGGAAAGATGGTCACGACGGCAAAGCATCGGTTGTGGCCGGATGCACCATGGACAACCAATTGATTTATGATCTTTTATCCCAAACTTATCAAGCGGCCGAAGTATTGGATATAGACAAGGAATTCCGGGAAAAACTTTCTAACCGCATAGATAGTATCCCGCCTATGCAAATCGGGAAATACGGTCAGCTGCAGGAATGGCTGGAAGATCTTGATGACCCCACTGACCAACACCGTCATATCTCGCATGCATATGGCCTTTACCCTTCATCCCAGATCACACCCAATTCCACACCGGAATTATTCGAAGCCATAAGGACTACTCTCATTCAACGTGGAGATGAAGCCACAGGATGGTCGATAGGCTGGAAAATCAACCTATGGGCTCGAATGTTGGACGGAAACCATGCCCAATTGATCATTAACAACCTCTTCAAAGATAAACTTTATCCCAACCTATTTGATGCCCATCCACCGTTTCAGATCGACGGGAATTTCGGTTATACATCAGGAGTTGCCGAGATGTTGATACAAAGTCACGATGGTGCGGTACATTTACTCCCTGCACTCCCTGCATCGTGGGCGGATGGTTCGTTCTCAGGATTAAAAGCCAGAGGTGGATTCGAAGTTTCCGCAAACTGGAAAGAAAACAGATTGAGCGGTGCAGTTATAAAATCACACAACGGCGGAATTTTGAGAATAAGGAGTAAAGTTCCACTTAAAGGTGAAAATTTAAAGGAAGCAGAGAGTGAGAACGATTATTTTGAATATGATGTTATGACAATTCCGGGAGACACCGTTATTCTCGAAGCTCTATTGGAATAATTCAGGACAGGTATATTTGAGTTAGGGGAAGAATGAAGTGCTGCCAAGAGAGGCGTTCTGTAAAGGTTTGAAATGCCCGTTTACCCATTTTGATACGTAGTTCCGGGTCGGAAGCAAGTTTTATAATGCTTTCGGCAAGGAATGATGGATTGGCAGGGGGTATCAGAATACCTTCCCAGCCATCGGTCAAATATTCGGGTTGGGCACCATTTGAAGAGGAAATCTGAGGGCGACCGACTGACATATATTCAATGTTGGCGAGACCGAATGCTTCCTCATCGACAGAGGGTAGCACCCCGAAGTCACAATCGTTTATAAAAGGAAGTGGGTCGTCGGTGTGTTTATGCCAATCTATCATTTCCATCACCCCTCTTGAGATGGCTCTTCTTCTTAGTCGGTCGACGAAATCGGGAGTTCCGCTACCCACGATTCTAAGCCTAATCCTTTTCCCTTTGAGCATAGTCATCGCATCGATAAGGATTTCAAGCCCCTTTCCGGGTTTCAAAGGTCCGTGAAACATCGCGGTGAGAGGCCTGTTGGAAGATGGAGGAGTATAGAGTGCCTCCGGGATATTGAGGCTGTTGTGGATAACATGTATTCTGTCGGCTTTGATGGGGACAAGGCGATTGTGCCAAGTTGACATGAATCGGTCACGCGCGGCCCGAGACACAAAAATCAGGGCATCAAGATTACGGTAAATAATCCTTAGAGGCCAAGAATCTACAGCACGTCTCACCTTGTGACGAGTCATAATAACCTTTACATCCTTTTTCCCAGAAAGCTTCCTTGCGGCCAAAGCCGTGAATCCATCCCGGAATCCGTGCACATGCAGCACCACAGGGCCATCAATCTCCTTGAGATATTTTGAAAGAATATTTACCGAATAAAAGTCATAGAAACCTTGTAGAGGCGCATGAACCAGATCAATATCATGTTTCTGGAACATATCATCCACTGCCTTGGCATCCCGAGTAAGGGCTACGACATTCCAACCTGAGGCTTTGAAATGGCGGCAGATATCAAGGGCATACCGTTCGATACCTCCCCAACGGTTGTTGCTGATTATATGGATAAGAGTAGGCGTACGGTGGGAGAGTTAGAGATTAAAGTATAAGTTAGTTGGTGGCTGCCAGCATCACTTTGATGTCGACACTGGGGAGATTCAGGAAAGAACCGATTAGTTTATCCACCAACTTACCGTGGAAAGTTACCATACCGGCCTGAACACCGGGGGTTGTACCGATCATATGAATGAGACCACCTTTCACGATCACTTCGTCGAAGAAATTTACAATGACGTTAGAAAGAGCCATTGCCACAGTGCGTGGCACAGATATTGAAGGATGTGTTTCCTGGAAGTTAAGCAAATAAACGGAATCCTTAAGAGCCGGAGAAAGATTTTTCGGGAATTCGAAAGGTCGGGTACATTCTCCTATGAGGATCACATCGGCACTTTTCACACGATTGAAAAGCACGCGCGGATGTATGGCGATGGTGTTTAAGTTTTCACCACAAACCTGTTTCGCAACCTGAAGAGCAGAGATGTCATTGTTCATCAAAGTTACGAAGGCTCCGGCAGCCAACGCAGCCTTAGCAGCAGAATACACCACCGTACCGTCACCGATAATAAGCACCTCGCAAGGATTTATTCCTGCAACCCCTGCCAAAAGCACACCTTTACCGCCTCCCAAGTAGGAAAGATATTCCTGAGCATAGACAATAGATCCTCGGCCATCTATTTCATCCACAATGTTAGCGAAAACGGGCTCATCATTATGGCTCAAGAAATTGTCGAGACAACCGCATGTAATCTCCTTATCCAAAAGAGCCTTGATAACATTTACATCAAACAAAGATGCTCCCATCATAGTGAGCAGAGCGGCTCCCTTCTTCATTTTGTGGATATCATGGGCATGAAGGGGACGATATGATAGCACCACATCAGCTTTGAGAGCCTCTGAACGTGA
Organism: Muribaculaceae bacterium; assembly: GCA_022510405.1. GTDB lineage: Bacteria > Bacteroidota > Bacteroidia > Bacteroidales > Muribaculaceae > Lepagella. Next base: position 90,490 of record JAFLTP010000002.1, read on the forward strand.
GACAATATTGACACCAAATTCGCGATAACTTGAATCGGGAAAACTGATGTCGGTAGCCGCTCCTTTTTCCATCAACACTCTGATTCCGGATGATGTGAGGAGGCCTGACCCTTCGGGAGTGAGCAGGAATCTTGTCTCATCAGTGTCGGAATAGTTACCTACAAGCCCTAAAGTCATTGAAGCATCCATAATGTCGGTTTCAACGGGCTGCAGCTTGGTTTGAAGATCAAAATCGGAGGTAGTCTTATCGCTCATGGTGGATCTTAAGGAGGGAATAGATCGACAGAACATCAAATCTGTCTCCTTCTGTTAAGCAAAGATAAGGAAAAGGCCCGGAAAGTGCAAGAGGGGAAAATATTTAAGTTAAAATCTTATCTGAAAATGGAAGGATAAGAAGATACGAAACTCTCAACGTTTTCATTAATTTCTTCTAAAGTATTAAGGTCATCGCCATGCCATTTCATTTTGGCCTCCAGATAGTGAGGGAGTCGGTCGCATAGTTGGGAAAGCACTTTTTGTCGGATTTCCTCATCCGACTTACCCGCCATAATCGGCCTCTTATGATTTTCTTCGATAAGTCGGGATATTAGCACTGGTATGGAAGTTTCCAGGAAAACTGTGACTCCCTGGCCATTGAGAAAACTCATATTGTCGAAGAAACATGGGGTTCCTCCACCGCAAGCCAAGACGACATCCTGCTCAGAATCCACAGCCTTGTGAAGAAATTCCTTTTCAATTTCCCGAAATCCTTCCTCTCCATTCTCGGCAAAAATTTGAGAAATTGTTTTAGAAGTATTCTCTTCTATATATTGATCAAGGTCGATGAAGCGTGTGCCGAGTTTTTCAGCCAGGGCTTTTCCGAAAGTAGTTTTGCCAGAGGCCATGTAGCCGACAATGAAGAGTTTCATTTTTATTCAGTTATGATTTTTTCGGAAGGCTAAATTAGTTAAAATAGATGAGATATTAAAAATAGGCAGAAGAGCTACTGTATAAAAAATTAAGAATCATACGGAATTAAAACGGGAGGACTTGGAGTCCTCCCTCATTTTATTCGGCTTTGAAAGAAGTTTTGGATCGAATGTCAGCCGATGAAGTTCCGATAAGAACCTCGAAATCCCCGGGTTCCATAACCCATTGGTGTTTGTCGGCATCGAAATAGCTGAGTGCGCTACGATCGAGCAGGAATTTCACATCTTTAGTTTCACCGGGATTTAATTCCACTTTCTTAAAGCCCTTGAGTTCTTTATAAGGGCGGTCGACGCTTGATTTAACATCTCGCACATAGAGTTGAACTGTTTCTTTCCCCTTATGGTTTCCGGTGTTGGTGACAGGAACAACCACCTCAATCTTGTCATCACCTTTTGCGAAAACTTTAGGTGCAGTTGCCTTGCCATATTCAAAATCAGTATAGCTAAGACCATGACCGAAGGGGAAGGTAGGTTTCAACTTATTCTTGTCGATATATCTATATCCCACATAGATTCCTTCGTTGTAAGGAATATCCATAACTTCGTTGCCGAGTGCATCGACACTTTTGTGACCCGGATACTCACCTTCGGCATGCGCTCCGACTTGATCAAGCGATGAATAATAAGTATAAGGAAGTTTTCCACTTGGGTTCACGTCGCCTGCCAAAACAGATGCGAGTGCGTTACCCGTTTCATTACCAAGATACCAACCTTGAAGAATGGCGGGAACCTCTTTGACCCAAGGCATGGCAACACCTGTACCGCTGATATTGAGAACCACAAGATTCGGGTTTGCCTTTACAATCGAAGTAATCAATTCATCCTGTCCATATGGAAGAGCGAGGGTTTCCCGATCGGAATCTTCTGCATCCTGATGATCGCTCTTGTTGAGACCCCCTATAAATATGACCATATCGGCATCCTTTGCCACCTGAATAGCTTCAGCTGTGAGTTCTTCCGGGCTTCTGTTGTCTGTGAGGTCCTGACCGGTAGAAACACCGTTATAACTACCTGAAGGATCACCTACGTAACCGCGGGCATAAACGATTTCAGCCTCATCGCCAAATCGTTTTTTCAAGCCTTCAAGAGGCGTTATTTCATATCTGGCCTTGAGAGAGGAAGAGCCCCCTCCCACAGTCATTTTCTTGATTGCATTCTCGCCTATCACGGCTATTTTCTTTGTTTTATCAGTATCTATGGGAAGAAGATGATTGTCGTTCTTTAGAAGTACAATGCCCTCTTGCCCAATTTCACGTGCTGCTGCTATATGCTCGTCGCTGTTCATTGCACCCCATGGACGATTACGGTTCATAGCTGTGCGGAATGTAAGACGGAGCACCCTTCTCACCTTGTCGTTCAATTCATCCTCAGAATAGGTGCCGTTTTGGATACCTTCGAGATAGGGTTGTGCAAGGAAATAATTGTCGTAAGCGTTGCTGGCGCCATTGGTAAGCCCATTTGTCCAACTCCCGAATTCCATATCGAGACCTCCTGAAACTGCAGTGGCAGTGTCATGCACTGCTCCCCAGTCGGAGATCACAACGCCGTCCCAATCCCATTCTCCCTTTAGGATCTGGTTCATCAATATGGGATTATAGCTTGCGTGTTCTCCCCGGAAAAGATTGTAACCACCCATGAAACTCCATGCATCGCCTTCTGTTGCCGCAACCTTGAAACCGGGCAGGTAAATCTCATAGAGGGTACGGTCATCCAATATAGGATTGGAAGTGTGACGGTTGATTTCATTGTTATTGAGCGCAAAATGTTTCACACAGGCGGCAACACCGTTGCTTTGCACACCCTGAACATAAGGCACTACCATTTCCGAAATCAGATAGGGATCTTCACCCATATATTCGAAATTACGGCCATTAAGAGGGGTACGATAGACATTAATACCAGGGCCCAAAAGCACGCTTTTATTGCGGAAACGAGCCTCTTCCCCTATACTCTTGCCATAAAGGAGGGCCATTTCCGGATTCCAAGTAGCAGCAAGTGCTGTCAATGAAGGGAAGGCGGTGCAAGAGTCGTTGGTCCATCCTGCTTGTTCCCATTCATCCCATAGCACTTCAGGACGCACACCCATTGGTCCGTCAGTACACCAGATTTCTGCGATACCAAGACGTGGAACACCCGGAGCACTGAATTTCGACTGAGCGTGAATAAGGTTGATCTTTTCACGCAAAGTCATTCTCGACAAGGCATCCTCTACTCTTTCCTCAATAGGTTTAGAGTCGTCTAAATAAACAGGCGTTTCCGCCTTCCCGGTGAAAATGCCGAGAAGAACGGAAACACTTATAAGAAGTTTCTTCATATCTTATGTTAAAGTTTTTCGAAATTGAACGTACCGTTTTCCACACCGCCGGAAAGATCGAGAGTTATAAGACGGATCAAGTCATCACCGCGTCTGTGGGGTATTTAGGTCAATAGCATTAAACCAATAAATTGGCTAAAAGAAAGTGAGTTGAGAATGCTCAACTCACTTCTCAAAATGCAAATTTACTGATTTTTAACTCCTATAAAATAAATTTCGCTGAAAAATTTATTTTATTATAACTTTTTTGCCGTTAATGACATAAATGCCTTTGCCAAGTGCTTCTACTGCTGATGCATCACCGGATTTCACGATGCTTTTTCCATCTATAGAATAGACATCAAAGATGCCGTTTTCAGCAGGTATATTTTCAATTCCCCCACTTCCCTTTAATATTGTGTATTCTTGATACATTTCGGAATTGATGGCATAATCATCCACCGCAAGGCCCGCTTTGATCAGTATAGTGACAAATGCTTCAGGAATTATGATTTCGTATTTACCTTCCTCCAATGTGGTAAGGTCTATAGTAATTGAAGCACCTTCTCCGAACGACACCTCAACTTCTTCATCAGTATTGGCAGATATGTTTCTTGCTGTCAACTTATTCCCTTGAAGAGATTGAAGTTCTATACCTTCCCATGTCACTGTGACAAAAGCTTCGTCTGAATTCAGTGAAGCGCCACCTTCAGGAGAGAATTTTCCTTCTATTTGTGGATAAAGGTAAAGTTCAACATCTTGAGCCTCGTTTATTTCTGTACCATTGGTAACCAATCCTGCCGGTATCTGCACCGTAAGATATGTACCTTGAGTGTAAGAAAGGACATCGTCAAATACTATGTTAAGAACCTGCATAGTGAACATGCCGGTACCATCTTCATTACCGCCTTCCACTTGTTGAATTGAAGCTGAGCATCCTACCGGCTTACCATCAAGGTCTGCATCAAGTGTTACTTTCTCGACACCTTCCTCTACAAAAGAGATTTCTTGATCCTCCCAGTTCATCATAAGAGAAAATGCATAAGAAGTATATGGAGAAGCTGGATAAACCATCTCTGCTTTTGGCATATAAGCCTCTTCCTGGAGGCCGATTATTGTAAATTCAAGATTGGCTTCAGGATTTTCCACACCATTCACGAGCACAACCCCGGCCGGAATATTTACCTTATATGTGCCATATTCCTGAATCAACTGCATGTCATCATTCAGTGACATAAAATTTCTGAACATAAGGGCATTATCTACATAAGTCGGAGCCTTTCCTTCCTGAGTCCCTTCCATGTTGGCATCAGTTATAATACCATTTACTGTTTTTACTTCGCCTGATGGTTTTGTAAGTGTACAAGTGATGGGGTCCTCCCCTACATTGTCAATCAACCCATAGTAACCCCAAGTTACCTGAAACATATTATATAAAAGTTCAGCCTCTCCTCCCAAAGGAATAGTGAAAGTCGGTTCAGGCACTACGAAATCCTGTGCCCGGGCCGGAATGGACACACTTGAAAGCAGCATGAATGCAGCCAATGTAGTAAATGTTTTCTTCATAAATATAAATTTTAGAAATTATAATTTGATTTTCTTTCCGTTAATGATATAAATTCCTTTTGGAAGATGGGTAATTTCAGTCTTATCCTTGGTTGAGAGAACCGGTATCCCTGAAAGATTATAAATCTTATAGATCTCTGATTCCGGAAGCATAATCTTTTCCATACCGGCATTGGCATCGGTAATTACATAAGACATCATTTCATTGAATAGAAGTCCTCCCACAATGACCGACATGTCCTTACTGAATGAAAGGATACCGGAAACCACTCCACTACCAAAAAAGTCAAGATTATTGTTAACCCATGACAAATATTGTGGATTTGTGTCTTCAATATATTGATCGAAAGAAATAAATTCTGTTGTTCCCGGCAATACAATGTAACTCCTGTATGCCAAAAGGGAATTGGGAGCACCGATTGCCACAAAGGTTCCGTCGTCCATCACCTGGGTTGGTATCAAGGTATCATATTCTGATATAATTTCCGAGTATTCACCGGAAGAGAGGTCAAATTTATATGTAATATAACCTGTTGATTCATCTGATAGATATTCATCGTCGGAAATTCCTAAAGCTGCCATCAAAGTTTTCCCATCCGGACTAAGTGCCATATTGGGAGCAAAACGTGCATATTTAGATATTTTAGCCATTTTCTTCCAATACTCATCTATGGCTTCCGACAATAGTTTGTTGGCTTCCTTATAATATTCCAAGGAATCTTCTGTATATTCTTCATAACCCAGTTCTCCGGTATAGTCTTCTACATGTGTCCAGGGATCAAGATACTCATCGCCTGTCGCTTCATATTCTGCCATCGCTGCTTCCCATTCCTTTTTCATCTCTTCCGACATATAATCCGTGATTTTCGGAGGATCAGGTAAGCAGAGGTCTTCATAATCGGGGTAAGATGGAATCTCAAGATGCTCAGGATTGAAGAGAGGTTCCGACGGACATACATAGCTCCAATCTCCTTTCTCATCCTGGGTATAAACTATCGGATAGCTGATAAAACCTGTTCCATCCCTTACGATTCCGGCTATTGTCTTGCCGTCATCGCTTATGTAAGTGGCGGTTGCAAACTGGGGAGTGTCACCTAACAAATCTTTTGGAGGGAAAGGAAGAGCCTCTGGCTCCAATGCATTCCCGTTTTCATCTATATCACAATAGAAAGGGATCTGCAATAGCCCCGACCTTGTGTTCTGAATCCATCCACAAGCTCTGGAACCATCCGGGGTTATGGCATCCAATGTGCTTTGATATTGACCATTAAGCACTCGTGGAACAGAAGCAGTGCCATTGACCATTATCGAGCCTAACTGTGTGGCCATATCCTGACCTACCATTATACCATTATTTGACACACAGTTGCCATTACCCGGATAATAAGCTTCATATAAAAGCTGTTTCCCATTTTCCATATCATAAAGGATGGCGCTTGCCGTGAAATCCTGGGCCATAATATACTTCCCATTGGGACTGACTTTCTGGGCAAAGATTTCTGAAAGAATTGTAGGAGCTACTGATTCTTGGGCACATATAGCACCCGGGATAATCATAAAGAGTGAAATCGGTAAAAATTTTTTCATAGTTTAGGGTTAATTGATAGCACTTTCTAAATTAATATAAAAGTCAAGACCATGATTGCAAAACTACTGAATTGTATTCATTTATAGAAACAAGTCTTCCCAAATTATGTTAAAATTAGGTTTACAGCATTTTAATCTATAATGAAATACCTCTACGGACTATGTTTTAGCCACTATATTGCTGTCATTATCTTCTTTACCCAAAAAGTTCCCTATGGATTTAACATTATCCATAAACTCTTGTTTTGAATAAGTTGTGCGTGAGCGGGCACGAAGTCGATAATTGTAGACTGTCTGAGGAGCACAATGGAGGAAGTCGGCGATTTTCACACTGTCAGTGATGCCGAGTCTCACCAAAGCATATATTCTGAGTTCCATGTTCAAAAGTTCTCCCTCTTTAAGCACAATCTGTTTGTCAGGCTTTAGCAAAGCATTGAAATCGCTTACAAAGTTTGGATATAGATTGAGGAAGATTGTGTCGAATGCCTGGTAAAACTCTTTCACCTCATCTTTCATATCCAGATCTGAAGTGAGATTTTCCAAATCCTCCCATTGCTTTTTCATGGCTTTCAGGTAGACGGTCTTTTTGAAGTCTTCTATCTGATCAATGTAACCTGAACACATTTTAAATACATATCCTATATACTCTTCCTTTACAAAATTGGCTTCGTAAAGTTGAGCATTCTTTTGCTTAAGGTCACGATTCAAATCTATCAGTTGATTGTTCAAGTCGTTAAGTTGCTTTTCTGCCTCAGAAAGCGCTTTCACTTTTGTTTGTAGTTGATTGTTGGCCATTGCCAAATCCTTTCCTTGCCGTTTAAATTTACGGTTTCGTCTAAAAATACCGAAAATGGAAAGAAGCAGGAAAAATGCCAACACACAAAAAAGCACAAGAAAAACATTAGTTCGCTTTTGATTGTTTTGGAACTGCTGCTGATATGCCGTATTGATTTCACCCATCAACTCCAGAATACCGAAAGCACGGTTACGGTTGGGATAACTCAACGATTTGTCGAGGCTATAGTTTATATAACGATATGCCCTATCCACATCGCCGTTGCCATTGTCAAAGAGAGTCCGGGCAAGTTCCTCCATCGATGCGATCTCTGCATTTGCAATTTTCACATCCACAATTGCGGAAAGAGCCATATACTGCTCATAGTTGGATACATCACCCTTTTTCTCGTAAAGTTTAGCCAGTAGATACGCTTCTCTTGCGTCCTTACGTTCATTGAGTTTTGAATTTTCGAGCCTTTCTTTCAGAGCATCGATTATTGAGTCAGGATTTTGTTGGGTACCCATTATATCCCATCCCTTATACCATAAATATTCCGGATGAGAGGGTTCAATCAGTTTCATAACTGAATCTTTATAAATCCTTTCGGTGACATAGTATGGATTATTGGGTTTCCCTATAAAATTACCCAAGTGCCTGTAGAGATCCACCATCTGACCATAATATTCAATCAATTGCCCTTTACTGAGATCATTGGTGTTGATTTCGTTCATAATATCGAGAGCACCCATAAGCAATCCTGTAGCAGTCAAAAGACTGGCCTTATTAATCCGGCTTTGAGTACACCATTCCTTGTTGCCGGCTTTAGTTGCTTTCTTAATGCATTTGTTCACATATAAAAGGGCTGAATCGGCGTTTAACGTGTAAAAATTTTCAAATAGAAGATTGTCGTAAAGATATTTCTCCGAAATAGACTTGGCGACTCGTCTCTTCTGCTTGATCTCCTCGATACGTGTCAGACGGTCTAAAGTAAAATCGTCTATGTGGTTCATGAGAGAATCAAGAACTAATATATTGGAAGGGGTATTTTTATTTACATCCTTTTTTGAACAGGCTGCCTGATGGCCAAAACATGTCAATATGATGACAATAGATGCCACAAAAGAGCCCCAATGGGATAAATTTTTACTCATAATTAATCCGGATTAATTCCTAAAGACCTCAAAATTAGTAAAATTTAATGATAAAAATGAAACAGAGCCGGGATGTCACATCCAGGCTACTGTTTCAAGGCATCAGCATTTTTCACAAAATATTTCTACCTTAACCAACTAAAAAATTTCCTTTCATGGTTCTAATACATGAAAAAAATCATAAATTGAACATGATAAAAAGCTAACAGATTTCTTAATAGAGCAATTTTAAATTCAAAAACTTAAAATTATTCCGTGCAAAATTATAAAATAATATTTTGAAAATAAGGAAGTTAGAAAGACAACAATATTTCAAGTAAAATTCAAAGTAAGTTTACCCTTTTACTATTTGTCTATATATCAATTTTTTAGAATCTCTCTTTCCCTTATTTAAGTAAGAATTTATTGCAAATTTGGGACCGCGACACCGCTTGATTTTTTACCAAAGAATCGGTCGACAACTAAGGCGATGGCACCATCCCCCGTGACATTGCAGGCTGTGCCGAAACTGTCCATGGCTATATAAAGGGCTATCATGAGTGCACAATCACTATCGGTGAAACCAAGTATTGAGGTCAGAATTCCCACTGCTGCCATTATGGAACCTCCCGGAACGCCGGGAGCGGCTACCAACGCAACTCCCAACATACCTACAAAATATGCAAACATCCCGAAATCATAAGGCATTCCCTTCATTAGCATTAATGCCACGGCACAGGAAACAATCTTCAATGCGCTTCCCGACAAGTCTATCGTGGCACATAGGGGCACTGTAAAACCGGCAACATCCTCATCCACTCCCATCTTGATGGTTTGGCGTAATGTAACCGGGATAGTGGCCGCCGAAGAAGATGTACCCAAAGCCGTGAAATATGCCGGAAGCATCGTCCATAGCAATTTAACAGGATTTTTCTCCCCTTTTGAAAAAAGTGATCCTCCCAAATATAATGCAACAAGCCAAACCAAATGAAGCGCAAATATCACAAGGATTATTTTATAGAAATCCGATAAAATGGAATTAACCTCTCCGGTGACCGACATTTTCAGGAATATACCGAAAATGTACAAAGGAAGAAGAGGAACTATGATTTTAGCAATAACCCAAGAAACAATGTCACGAAACTCCTCAAGCATATTTTTGAGCGAATTCTTTTCCGATTTTATTCGGGTCAATCCGATACCAACCAAAAACGCCAGAACCAACGCCGACATTATGTCAAATAGAGGTGGTATATTGATTGAAAAATAGGGTGCAAGGTGGGAAGATTGTTCTATCGAAGAGTCAATCTGCGCGGAATCAATGAATGAAGGAAATAAGCTATCACTTACAAAATAACTCAAGAAACCTGCGCTTAATGTTACTCCATATGCCAGACAAACCGTAAAAAGGAGCATTTTACCGGCTTGTTTCCCTAAATCCGCGATTGCCGGAGCTACAAAACCCAAAATTATCAATGGGATACAAAATCCCAAGAAATTGCTGAACAGGGAATTGAAAGTCAGAAATATTCTGGTAAGCGGTTCATTGAAAAACCAACCGCACACAACACCCATTGCAATAGCCAGAATGATCAGCACTAAAAGATTAGGTTTCTTAAATCTCCTCATATTTATGGATAACGTTTATATTGTAAACGTGAAAAGGGTTTGCTAATTTTGCAGTATGATTAAAAGAGCGTCTTTTTTAATATCAATCACTCTAATCTCCCTGTTGATTTCTTGCGGCGACAAAACCGAAGAAAAAGTGGACAAGGCTGAAGAGGTGCAAACGGAAGAACAATTCACACAATCAAATGTCGAGAAAACGAATCTTCCACCGGTGTATGGAGTCAGGAGTATTCCTGTTAGAAATATCGGTCCCTTGTCACAAGTTTTTAATGACAGCAACTTACTGCAACTTGATGCAGCCAGAAGATTAGGTATAGAACCTATCAGCGATCTGGGTTCTGCCTATTTTATGAAAAGACCCATCGTGAAAGTGAACAGCAATCAATATTATAAAATAGATTCACTGAGACATTCCATTCCATATTTAGTGCCAGAAGCAGCGATTTTACTCGATGAAATCGGAAAAAATTTTATAGATTCCCTACATAACCGCGGGGGCGACAGCTACAAAATCAAAGTGACAAGCCTCTTAAGGACCCCTGAATCCGTTGGAAGATTAAGAAGGGTTAACATCAACGCTACAGATTCCTCAACGCACCAATATGCCACTACCTTCGACATCTCCTATGTGAATTTCTATTGTATGGATGAAAACAGACAAATTAACCAAGGAGATCTCAAGAATCTTTTGGCAGAGGTGCTTCAGGATCTGAGACAGCAAGGGAAATGCCTGGTGAAATTTGAAAGGAAAACCGGTTGCTTCCACGTCACTGTAAACCATTGAAAGCAATTAACAGATGGCCAAATACTATTCACAAAACGCAGGCACAGACTCTTCGAGGGGATTGAAACCGAAAAAAAGAAATCCCTGGATCACAGCCCTAAAAGTATTTTGCTGGTGTATAGGAGTCCTTGTAGTGTTGGCAGGTATAGCTTTGTGGATAATTTCTTATCACGTCAGTCCGGCTTATGTGACTCGATTGATTGAAGACGAAGCCGCGAAATATCTGAAAGCCGACTTAAAAATAGGGAAACTTGATTACAAACTTTTTCATTCTTATCCTTGGCTCCAGTTTGAAATAGATTCTCTCACTGTGATTTCCAAAAGCCTTGAAGGGTTAGATCCACAACTGTTGGATTCATTGCCCCCGAATTCCTATTTTTTAGCCTCGGTGGCAACGGTGAAAGGACAAGTGAATGTGCATAGTTTGCTCCATGACAAATTGAAACTGAGAGATATTGAGATTGAGCAACCTAAGGTAAACATAGTGATAGTGAACGATAGTGTCAGCAATTTCAATATCGCTCCTCCATTGCCGAAGAAAACCAAGATACCTGAAATCGATATCTCTGAAGTTAGAGTATCGGCACCCATTGACCTGGATTTCTTCTCTTTGCAAAATGATGTCACAGCAAAAGTGGAAGTGGAATCCTTTTACCTCACCGGAGGGAAAGAAAAGAATTACACAATTGGATTCGAAGGTATTGTGGATGGCAGATATCGGGATTTTTCTCTTCCGGCAAAAGTTCCGGTAAAATTCAAAAGCGGAGTGCTCATGGATTTACCCTCATTGTCGGTGAAACTTTATGACCTTACCTTAGCCTTGGCGGGACTGGCATTGGATATTAAGGGAGAAGCTTACGCTAACCAAAATGGCATAGATCTTCAAAATGCAGAAATAAATGTGAGGATAGATGATATATTCACATTATTGACTTATCTGCCGCAGCAAATTTTAGAATTAGTGACCCTTCCGCAAGGTCTGTCAGGAATTCTTCCTTTGGACTTGACCTTATCTTTGCTTTCTCCCTTTCATATGGACAAGAGCTCCGTCAATCAACTCTCATTTGAAAATATGCCTCCGGTGAAGGCTTCAGTAAAAATCAATGACGCGAATCTGGTGTATATGCCACCCAAGGAAAAGCGGGTGGAGGCAGATGATGTTTACCTTGAGACAATTTGTAATTTCGATCCTAAAAATACCGATGAAAACGAGATTTTTATCAAAGAATTGCGATTGAATGGAGAAGGAATATCAATGGCGGGAACTGCAACGCTCAATAACCTTTTAGGTGAAGTACAGGATTTCGACGGGAAGGTGAGTTTCAGCAGCACATTAATGAAATCCTTGTCGTATCTTATACCAAATTCGGGGATAAAGATAGCCGGTCTCTTGAAAGGGGATGTGAAGTTTGAGGGTAAGGCTTTAAATTTGGGAAAAGACGGTTTTAAAGATTTGGAACTTTCGGGAGATCTTGTTTGCCATACACTCGACCTTAAATCACCAACCACCGGAAAGGTGAAAGTTAAAAACTTAAAGAGCGATTATAAGGCCCAAATTCCTGAATACCCTCTATCCAATTATCAAGGCACCAAGCTTGCCTTTGATTTCAATGCCGATACATTATCCACTATTTCATCCGGAATAAATGTATTGATTGCTGATTTAAAGATGAATCTGGATGCAATGGATACAGTGGCAGGCACTCCGGATCCATCAGGAACCTTATTGATGAAAGCAGGAAATTTCGCATTTAAAGAAGGCGCAACATCCTTCAATGCTACCAATATATCATTGAATGCAAGGGGGAAATTGAATTCGAATGGATCATCGGGAAATTATACCACAGTCAACGCCACGACACCCGGTGAAGATGCACTTATAGCCTCTCGAATATCACATACACCCTTGGTATTGGAATACAGCGGTGGAGGTATTCTACAGACTGCGATGAATTTGCTGACTCTTGATGCAGATATGTCGATGGATGCAGGCAATTTCCAAAGCCCTGATTACCTCTATCCTGTAAAACTTTCAAACATCGGCATCTCTTCCGATTTAAACAAAGTGGAATTTACAGCAGGTAAAATCAACCTGGCAAATACTTCCTTCTCTATGGGAGGCGAAGTGATCGGACTGAAACCCTTCATGACCAATTATAGCGCCACTCCGCTACAAGCTTCGGTTGACATAGATTTCGCCAACGTAAACATTAATCAACTGGCATGGGGATATTATGGGGCACAGTTGGCGCAAGGAGAGAACAAAGACAGTGTGTTTTATGTGCCTCCCATGACACCTTTCACTGCCGGCGACTCCATATGTGTTGCCATTCCCCGAAACATCGACGCAAACATCCGTCTTCGTTCCCAGTCAGCTGAATATATGGAATATACTTTCTCTCCGTTATCCACTGACATCATAGTGAAGAATGGAGCCGCTACTTTGAGCAAACTCACGGTAGGGGCACCTTATTGCACTGCTGTAGTAGACTGGACCTACTCCACCACACGTCTTGAAAATATCTTCATGGACCTTAACGCCAATGTAAAGGATTTCAATTTCTCTCCTTTCTATAAAGTTTTCCCTTCATTGGTGAAAAAAACTCCGGAAATACAGGATTTCACAGGTGAAATAAATGCCATTATCGATTGTCATTTCCAGATGTATCCCGATATGTTTATGGATTCGGAATCTCTTAAAGCAAATTTCGAAATAAAAGGAAGCGACTTGCAGTTTGCCAGACAAGGGAAGATAGAAAAAATAACACATCTTATGCTTATTGAAGGCGACGAACCTATCAGGATCCATAATATGGACATCACCGGCGGTTTCCATGACAATTTGCTACAGATCAATCCTTTCAAGATTCAATTCGCAGGATATCAATTAGGAATAGCCGGCGTGAACAACACCGCCGGGGATATGTATTATCATCTGGCACTTGAAAAATCTCCTTTCCATTTGCCTTTCGGAGTAAGTTTGACCGGGAAATTCAAACACCCGGAAGTAAAACTTGGTGGCACACATATCAACGATTACAAAGCGGAAATGGTGTCAATGGATCCGGCTGCGAAACTCAATGTGAATATAATGGCTTATCTCAAACATGGATGGCTATTGTTTGTGCAGGAAGCGGCAAGGTATGAGGGTGGAATTAAGGAGTAATTTAAGTATAAAGTATTAAGTATTAAGTTTTAAGTTTTAAGTTTTAAGTTTTAAGCAATAAACAGTAAGTAGTTTATAATTATAGCATCGGGGGAAGTAATGAGCAAAAAGATTGAAAGAAAATTACCGGAAGGTATCAAGGCGGCGCTTGTGGATATGGACGGTGTGCTGTATGATTCAATGCCATTTCATGCGAATGCCTGGCATCAGCTGTTTCTGGAACTTGGAGTCATCAACAGCAATCCGGAAGAATACTATCTTTACGAGGGGATGACCGGAGCTGACACCATCGGCATGATACTTAAAAGGGAACTAAACCGCGACACTACTCCCGAAGAAAGGAAGGCTCTCTATGCCAAGAAATCCGAGAAGTTCAAGAATTGCGGAGAGAAAAAAATGATGCCCGGTGCATCTGAGATGCTGGAGGCATTGAAGGAAAAAGGGTTGAACACCATATTGGTGACGGGTTCGGCACAGAGCTCTCTGCTTGATGGTATAGACATCGATTATCCGGGATTTTTTCCAAAAGAAAGACGGGTCACTGCCCTGGATGTCAACCACGGGAAACCCCATCCCGAACCATATTTGCGTGGTCTTGAAAAAGCCGGGGTTTCTCCTCAGGAAGCAATCGTAATTGAGAATGCACCACTCGGAGTAAGATCAGGGAAAGCTTCAGGTTGTTTTACCATAGCTGTGACCACAGGTCCCATTCCTGCTTCCGAATTTGAGAAGGAAGGTGCCGACTTGATTTTCCCCGATATGAAAACTTTTGCACAATGGCTGAAAACTATTTGACACTTAACCCGGCTGCCGCTATCGACAGCACCATGGAAGCACTCGATGCCGATAAGGTGGTTTTGGTGACCGACCGCAATGTGCATAAAATTGTCTTGCCGTTGCTTGCTGATTCTAAGATTGTAAATTCCTCCCCGACGATAGCCATTACTCCCGGTGAGGAGGGGAAAAATCTCGAAACTGTCACTGAAATATGGGATAAATTGGAGGAATCCGGAGCTACACGCCGTAGTGTCGTGCTGAATATTGGAGGAGGAGTAGTGACCGACATCGGAGGGTTCGCTGCTTCTGCATATAAACGAGGCCTCCGAACTGTGAATTTCCCAACAACATTGTTGGGAGCGGTGGACGCCGCCACGGGAGGAAAAACCGGTATTAACTTTCGAGGATTAAAAAATGAAATAGGTGCTTTCCACATGCCCTCGAAAGTGATTATCTCAGCAACCCCTTTCAAGAGTCTCAGTCGGGAAGAATTGTTGTCGGGTTATGCCGAAATGATTAAGACAGCATTATTCAGCGACAAGGAATTCTATCTTCATCTCTATGACCTTGACAATGTGGTGGATGATATGCCAAAACTTGGAAAAGCAGTAGAGAAATGCGTTTGCATCAAGGATGATGTTGTGGCCCAGGATCCCAATGAAAAAGGATTGAGGAAAGTATTGAATTTAGGCCACACTGCCGGACATGCCTTCGAGAGTCTGAGAATGGGGGAAGGTAATCCCGTGACACATGGAAAAGCAGTGGCCCACGGTATTCTTGTGGCTTTGTTACTGAGTCATATCAAATTGGGATTTGAATCTTACGAGTTGGATCAATACCGCAGATTTTTGAAAGCCTATTATGGCACGTCCCTTATGAGGTGTGAAGATATGGAGAAGGTTGTGAATAAAATGAACTCCGACAAAAAAAACCGTACTTATGGCGAACCTGCCTTCACCTTACTTCAAGAAATTGGCGAACCTGAAATAAATTGTATCCCTACCCAATCCGAAATGAAGGAAGCACTCGAACTCTACATTGATATGACTTCCTGATTTTTTATAATCTCTCCCCCTCTGTTTAACCCTTTCTGTTTATTTCTTACGGTTTATTTTTATCACTTACTGTTTAACACTTACTGTTTAATACTTATAAATCCTACTCTCCTTCCTCTTCTTCCGAAACGTTGAAGTTGCAGAGATATCTCATAAGGTCGGAAGGTGAATTAAGGTTTCTTTCGTTAAGCATAGCCTGTACTTCGGTGAAACTTTGCTCAGGATCGCCGTCCCAATCATGATTATTGAAATAAAGGATTAAAGGCACGCTCATTTTAGTGGGTCGTCTACGATGCCAGGGAGTGACAAGATCTGTGGTGACAGCCATATTTATCATCAAATCCGATTTCCATACATAGTCGGCTATAGGCGTGATGAGATGGCGGTCGATCTGCTCCAAAGCCTTAATCTTTCCCTCATAATCGCCCCGCAACGAAACCTTCAGTGGGGAATCCACATACACCAATACAAACTCATTGTTGGGCAACGCGTCGCAAGCCAATTTTGCAACCGCTTCCAAAATCTCGGCATCTGAAGACCCGGGGGAATAAATGTCGATTGGTTTGAGGAACGCACATTTGGCCACTCCTCTTACCCAGGCTGATGTAGTGACACATACGCCATGGCCTGAAAATCCCGGCAAAACAAAGGGACATAGGGAAGAATATTGGGTCAACGGAAGTGAATTGTCAAGCCCGAATTCCATCAGTTCCTCCACTGATGGCTCCCCTCTGTCAAGATCATACCCTAATACCGACAGTAAAGCATTTTTATGGGAAATCTCATGAGGTTCTGTAATTGTTGGGAAAGAAGTCATTTCGCCTCTACGGGCCAAAATATCTAAAGAGGGAATATGACCCATCACCAAAGGAGTCTCTTTGAGTGTAAGGGGATCGGGAAGGTCGGCCATCCCGGCTATTATTATCAGGATTGTCTTCATTTGTAATCGCAAAATTAGACAATTTTTAATTCGCCGTCAAATTGCAGAATTTTACCTATCTTTACAACAATAAAAAATCAACCATAAACCAAGGAAAGAATGAATACTGAAGAATTTACCAAAAGAATCAGAGAAACCGTTGAGGAATATATCGACGGTGAAGAAAGTTATGGGGATGATGTCCAACTGGAAATAAACACCACGGACTGGAGCATGGATATCGCCGATCCGGAAAACGATCTTCCGAATTGTGATTACTATCCTATGATGGACTTGGTGAAAATGAGTGTGAATGATCCGGGCCGTTGGGAACCTGACGAAGTAGCGATTGAAAGTATCGCTTCCGAATATGTGTTTACTTCAGATTAATTTACCAAGCTGTTGTTTTTGGTACTTGAGTCGTTATTGTTCCCAATGTGAGGGAAGTTATTGAGGTAATTTCACTAATTTTGCACACTGAACCCTTAACACTAAATTTTAACCTTTCAACTTTAAACATGTCAACCACCCTAACTAAGACTGATTTCAACTTCCCGAATCAAACTGCCGTTTATCACGGAAAAGTTCGTGACGTATACACAATAGGCAACGACCTAATGGTGATGGTTGCCACCGACCGTATTTCGGCCTTCGATGTTATCCTTCCCGAAGGAATCCCTTACAAAGGACAGGTTCTCAATCAGATAGCGGCATATTTCCTGGATGCTTCAGCAGATATCGTTCCAAACTGGAAGATGGCTGTGCCCGATCCTATGGCAACTGTCGGTTTGAAAGCTGAAGGTGTTCCGGTGGAGATGATAATTCGAGGTTACCTCACCGGTAGCGCCTGGCGTGAATATAAGGCCGGAGCCAGAGAGATTTGCGGTGTGAAACTTCCTGACGGGATGCGCGAGAACGAGAGATTCCCGGAACCAATTATCACTCCCACCACCAAAGCAGCCGAAGGTCATGACGAGAATATCTCCCGTGAGGAAATTATCGCCCAAGGTTTGGTTACCGAAGAGCATTACAAGGTGATGGAAGACTACACCCGTAAGCTTTTTGCATTAGGCACAAAGATGGCAAAAGAGAAGGGACTTCTTTTAGTTGACACTAAATATGAGTTCGGAATCCGTGACGGAAAAGTTTTGCTTATCGATGAAGTACACACCCCGGATTCTTCTCGTTATTTCTATTCTGAGGGATATGAGGAAAGATTTGAAAAAGGAGAACCTCAGAGGCAACTCAGCAAGGAATTCGTGCGTCAATGGTTGATAGAGAATAGCTTCATGGGTAAGGAGGGACAGAAAGTTCCGGAAATGACACCTGAATTCATAGAAAGTGTTTCAGAAAGATATATCGAACTTTACGAACACATCACAGGGCACAAATTCCACAAGGCAGACGAAACCGATCTGGCCGACCGCATCAAAACAAACGTGGAAGCTTGCTTGATAACCCTCCGCAAAGACTTCTGATTTTATATCAGTTTTTATATCAGCAAAAAACGTCCAATCCCATCAAAATCTAATGATAGGATTGGATGTTTTTAAATCTGCATGACATTCGGGCACCTAAATTTCTACAAAAATTGTGGGATGGACAATGTAGTCAGGGTCTTCTCTGGAACAATTTATTCCAAACTGTCTGTCTGACCAGTGAAAAGTAATAGTTTATATAAATTTTTATCTAATGGAATTAAGAAACGGAATATTTCGAAAGGATACGACAAAGTTCTTTCATAAGCCTTTCCTGAAGGAGAGTGCTTTTTTTATTGAATCCCAAGACTCAAAACTTATCGTGCTTATATTCCCATCATAGTCGCATAAATATATTTTCTCAGAATCATCACTCCATTTTAAATTTATAATATACATATCCAGTTGAATTGCAGGTGAAATTTCCAATCCGGACACTAAATCCCAAAATCTCACAACACCCATATATTGAGATGTGACAAAATAACGAGAGTCTGGTGAGATATCTATGGAATATATTTTATCTTCTAATCTCTTTTTATAAAGAAATGACAGGTTATCATATTTAAAAATATATATGTGATTGTTATCTAACATCTTATAATCAGATCCTACAACAATTAAATATTTTTTGTCCGGGCTTGTCAGTATATTATCGATATACATAGGAAAGTTCTCATATATTTGTTTCTTTATTTTTCCTGTATTGATATCAATCATTACCATTCCACTCTCAGTCTTGTTCTTTTTGACCGGTATAATAATCTGATTTTTATTTTCATCAATAAAACTCTCATGTATTCTGAAATCCGGTTGAGCAAATTTAAATTTTTCTGAATCCAATACTATTTGTTTTTTCTTTTTATCAAAAATACAAAAATTATTACTTCCATCTATAAGGCATATTAAATTACCATTTTCTGAAACTCTTGCATTTTCATATTTAGATTCTATTTTGTCTTTCAACAGGGAGTCAGTCAAATTATTAAAGATAATTTGGTCAAAACATTCTATTTTTGCTAAAGAAGGGTCTAATAATTTTGAAGAGAATATCAAACTGTTTAACTTTGGATTTCTAATATAGTGCAAGGAATCATCTTTTAAAGAGTAAATATAGATGGGACTTCTATAGGAGGGCATTATCAAATGTTCCCCGTCTTTAGTCATCAATAAATCGTTAACGCCTTCAATCCCGGTACTTTTAATATTTTCGTTATGGACATAATTTCTCAAAGAGCAGACATAAGTGTTTTTATCTGTAGACACTATTAAATCCTCCCCATCATTACTGAGATCCATAGCACTCACAGTGAATCTATCAGTAGAAAAAATAAAGGACGACTCATCATTATCCAAATCTAATTTATAAACATTTCCATCACTCAAACCATAATATAAAAATCTTTCATTGGCAGAAAGACAAAAATCTTTAATTAAAATTTTTCCACCTGCGAAAGATGGATCATATTCTTTTAATAAGTCCCCGTTTTGACTATTTAAAATCCTTATTATATTGTCACGACCTAATACCAGGAGTTGTGATTCGTTATTTATCGGTAAAAATTTATCTATCCGAACTCCCACGTTATTCTTCCAAACTGTCTTTTGATCCTTATAATCATAGCAAAAAATATATCCTTCATTGAAATTATTTATTTTTCCGTCACTAATAAATATAACTGGTTTCTGTTTACTAAAAGTGAGTTTTCCTCCATAATTATTCTCTTTTGTAGGTAATAAAATGGTATCATTTTTGGTAATTATTTTTATCACATTATCTTTGGTAAATAATGCTATGGTGTTGGGTTGGTCCGGTCTCATGAGAATGTCAAAATCAAATAAATACTCTTTCAATGACAACCATTCATCCTCCTTATATATCCTATCTACATTGACCGAGATTCGTGAAATTTTCCCTCCGCTCTCAAAAAAAATATCATCTCCAATTTTTTTTATTTTACTAAACATCTTATTAAATGGTTCAGAATATAAAATATTACCTGTGGTTCTTTCTATAAGGTATAACTTAAATAAATTAATTCCAAAAAAATTATTTGAAGAAGGTATACAATCAATAAAATCAAGATCTAGATCATCCACCACTACTCTTTTGGGTGACAAAAGACTATATCTAATTCCTCTCTCGATTTCCGGAGAATATGGCTTCTCATTCATTATCTTTATAAGTTCAGAAGTCGCTTTTTCACCTCCTATGTCTTCAAGATTCGCATATATTTGACTCGACAATACTTTCCCATTTTCTTTTTCTGATTTAAAAAGTAAGATAGAGATATAAACAATTATACCGATTAAAAACGCAATAAATAAGGAAAGCAGGAAAATTTTTCTTATTTTTTGTTTCCTCTTTTCCTTTTCATGTCTCTTCCAAAGAGAATCGAATTTTACATTAAAAAGTCGAGCCACCACCTTAATAAATGCCGCTTCTTTCCCGATTTCATTAACATTTATTCCTAATATTTCTTTATCGCCATTTAATTGTCGCAAAGCCATTGGAAAACATTCCTCTTCGGGAATGGGAGAATTAGGGGTTCCATCCACAATAAATGGGATAATAAAATCTTCGCGTCCGGTTTTTATAAATAATTCAACCTCATCTGAAACCCAATCACTCTTTGAGGCATTGGGAGAACACACTACAATCAGATACTGAGATACCTTGAGGGCTTTCTCTATTTCTTTTTTTAATTTACCACTGGATAAATCGGATTGATCTCTAAAGATTGGACGAATTTTATTTGGAAGATCAGGTTTTTCTTCCTTAATAAAAGCCGGCACTTTATAGTATTCAAGTTTTTTCTGTAG
Source organism: Muribaculaceae bacterium (assembly GCA_022510405.1). Taxonomy (GTDB): domain Bacteria; phylum Bacteroidota; class Bacteroidia; order Bacteroidales; family Muribaculaceae; genus Lepagella. The sequence goes on from JAFLTP010000002.1 coordinate 111,443, forward strand.
CCATTTTGCCCATTTTTCATCTAAATGATTATAACTGATGAAAGCAAAATATTCAAACTTATTATTATTTTCAGAGATCATGAATATAGTTGGTGGAAGATCAGAGTTGTTTTTTGAATTTGCCGAACAAAAAGGTGACAGCTTCGGAGAGTTCCGGTGCCTTTCGTAGTTTCATTGCTCCAATAAATATTATCAATCCTCCTGTTACTTGAATAAGGAGAGAAATGACGGGAGATAACCACAATTTGGAAAGAAGCCAGCATCCTACACACATTAATAACGTGATGCCGGCAAACATAAGGAAGTCATTTGCGAAGGAGGTTAAAGAATATCCTGTGACTTTAGTCACCATCACTATCACTACAATAAATGTAGCTATCGATGCCCATAATTGGCCCCAGACAAGCAATTCCACTGAATTAAACCATACTGTCGATAAAATCGCTACGGCAATGGCCACGTCCTTTATGACTTCTATGCTGAAAAGTCTTTTGCCATATCCCAAGGCAAGCATATAATTCCCGAAAAGTGAAATCAAAACTACCAATATTCCTCTCACACACAAAATCTGAAACAATGGAATTGCCGAATCCCATTTGTTTCCGAAAAGTGTATGGAAAAGTGGCTCTCCAACTATGGCCAGTCCGGCCAGAATCGGGAAGGTGATAAAAGCCGTGAACCTATTTATGCGCTGCATATATCTTTTAAAATCTATCGGATTATCCTGCACCTTGGCAAGCAACGGCACAAAACTCGAAGTAAAGATTTGCGACAAGGAGGCGCTTCCCATCTTGCTCCACTTGTCAGCCTGAGTATATACACCCAACGACCGCAATGAATAAAACGCACCGATTACAAAGGAATACACCGTAAGGAATAGGGTGTTAAGCATTGATGAGGAAAACACACTCAGTCCGATCCGCCAGATTTTCTTGAAAGATTCCTTATGAATCCAACACCTTGGAAACCATCCTCCGGTTGCCCACAACATTCCTGTCTTAACACCGGCAAGACACACTGATTGCCAAACAAGAGCCCATGCTCCCCAACCCCATAATGCCAAACCGATTCCCAAACCTCCTCCCACTATCTGTGCAATAACGTTGGAAACCGCAATCATCTTAACATCCATCATTTTCATAAGCCGGTTGGTCTGAACAATGGCAAGCGCATTAAGCACAAATGTCAGAAACATTACTTTGGAAAGGGGTATGAGCCGCTGATCCCGTTGGAAAATATCTGCTATAATAGGAGCCCCAAACCAAAGAATAAAATAAATAGCTACACTAACAATGAGATTGAACCAAAACACCGTGGAATAATCCTGTTCCGTGGTGTGCTTTTGACGCAGTAGCGCAGCTCCGAAACCACTGTCAGCAAAAATAATTGCAAAAGATTGAAACACCAAAAGGGCACCTATGAGACCAAAATCCTCCTGACTGACAACATTCGCCAGAACAATACCCACAACCCCATATAGCACCTGAGAGGCGATACGGTCTACCGTATTCCATTTCAGTGTACCCGCTGTCTTCTGCTTTAATGTTTTTTCGGGGTTGCCCGCCTCAGTCATCTTCTGTCACAACTGTCTGATAGTTGTCATCTTCCTCCTCTTCATCCTCTGCGTCGTCATCCTCTGCGTCGTCATCCTCTTCATCATCCACCACTGTTGTGGGCTGAGACAGTGAGGGAACCGGCGTTCCTAATCTTTCATAGGCGTCTTCATCCATCTCGTCGGGAAGTTCAAAGAGTTTGCCTCCTCCCGTCTTCTTAATATGGGGATGACCTTTATAATAGATTTTTGTGGATCCCAAGCCTGTAACCTTAAGATTATCTATCGGCCAACAGCCGATACTTCCAGTGCCCAAAATCCTACATTTCACATTTTCCGCGCTCAATTGGTCGGCTGAAATTAGGCCCGCACCCACCATTCTGAAGTTAGCGTTTACACAACTGCCGGTCAGATATATGCTCCCGTTGCCCGTTGTTATTGCAGCCGTGACATTATTGGTTTTAAGATTTTCTACTGAGATGGAGCCGTTGCCTACTTGAGTGACATTAAACGAAGCACATGGGGAAATAGACCTGACCTCAACCTGTTGCTCGGAATAACTTTCCAAGGAGGTAAGAAAATCAGAATATAGATAGATTACAGGTAAATCCGATTGACCCCATTTCTCATCACTGGGCTCTACCTTCAGATTCCCCTCATTCTTGTTTGTGAAAGTAAATATATCTTCACTGCCGGCCGGAGCATCATAGCGGGCATAGCCTGTGGAGTCTGACAAATTTTTATATATCACTCTCACATTTCCATTTATCTTGAGTTTTTCAAATTGGCCTACCTCCACCGTGTATCTTTCCGCAAAACTCGTTGCGGTGACGAGACAAACCATCACAACCCATAATATGTTTCGTCCTTTCATTCCTATAAAATCTTTCATACCGTTTCTTTTGTTGCCGGAAAATAAACATTTTTTATCTCCTTAAAAATCTCTTCCAATTCTTCCAAAGTGTTTGCCCGAAGCATCCTTATTCTTGTAGGTCGAAAATCAGGCAAACCCTTTAGGAAAGGCGTGGCGGCCATATGACGTCTGATATGCAGAATCCCTCTCCTTTCATCCTTGCTTTCTATGCTTTCCCTTAATTGACGGAGCAACATGTCAAATTTTTTTTCCACCGGGATTTCTATTTTTTCACCTTTGCCAATAAATTCTTTCATTTCCCGGAATATCCATGGGGCTCCGATCGACCCTCTGCCCACCATGACTCCATCCACATTGAATTTCTCAAATGCCTCCAAGGCTTTTTCCGGACTCGTGATATCTCCATTACCGATTATAGGTATCTCCATCCGTGGATCGGCCTTCAGTTCTCCTATAGGTTCCCAATCAGCCTCCCCGGTATACATCTGTGAACGTGTTCTTCCATGCACAGTCAATGCCGCAATACCACAATCCTGAAGTCTGGGTCCCAAGTCTCCGATTATTTTACTGTTACAATCCCACCCCAGACGGGTTTTAACAGTGACCGGGAGATTAACGGCCTTTACAACACTTTCTGTTATATCCAAAAGTTTTGGGATATCTCTCAACATACCGGCGCCGGCTCCTTTCCCCGCAACCCTTTTCACCGGGCAACCGAAATTGATGTCAATTATATCGGGTTGGGCTTTTTCAACAATTTTTGCTGCCTCTACCATGGCCTCCGGTTCTCTGCCGTATATTTGGATGGCCACAGGCCTTTCTTCAGCATTTATCTGGAGTTTTCTCACCGTTGAAGGTATATCTCTCACCAAAGCTTCCGCCGACACGAATTCGGTATAGACCATCGCAGCCCCCTGTTCTTTACAGATTAGGCGGAATGACGGATCTGTGACATCCTCCATAGGTGCCAACATCACAGGCCGATTGCCAAGGTCGATATTCCCGATTTTCATTCTTGCTCTCAGGTTAAGGTCAAGGTGGACAACCCCGGTTTGAACACCAATTCTGCCACCTCCCGCATATCCGCTGCTCTCACAGCCATGATCCGCTCTGCCGTAGTGGAGATGTCATGAACCTTATTGAAATACAACACGCTCTTTCCAAGAGACATGGCCCGGTTTTCAATATGATCGCTTGAAGCAAGAAGCTGTCCGCAGTATTGTCTTTTTATTTTCTCAAAAGCGGATTCTTTAATAGTGTCGTTACACAATATATCAACTTCTCTTTCTATCAGTTTTCTGCATTTGTTCACATTCGAAGGATCACATCCAAAATAAATCACCAGCAAACCGGTGTTGCTTAATAGACTCACATTGCTGTCGACCGCATAAACATATCCCTTTTTCTCACGTAATTCCCGATTAAGTTTGGAATTCAGACACGGACCGGCCAGATAATTGTTGAGAAGGAAAAGTGCGAACCTTCTTTCGTCTTCCCTACCGAAGGCTCTCACGCCCATAATTGTGTTGGCCTGATGGGTGCCATGGTCTCTTTTTTCATCGAAATGTTCCATTGGAGGGGGCAAAATCCGGTTGTGCACCACTTCCACAGCAGCCATTCCACCGAAATATTTCTCCACTTTGCGGATCATTTCTTTTTCCGTAAGGGGCGTAACACAATACACCACCATATTTTTTGGTTGATAAAATTTATCCAGAAAACCTCGGCAGTCGGAGCCGGTTATATTCCTAACACTTTCAGGCGTACCCAAAATGTTGTGTGAAAGACCTGATCCTTTATAAGCCAATTCCTCGAACTCATCATAGATCCTTTCGGCCGGATTGTCAAGATAACTATAGATTTCCTCTATGATCACTTCCCGTTCCTTATCTATGTCGGGTGAAGGAAATCTGCTTGAAGTAACCAGGTCGGCGAGCAATTCCAGAGCACGGTCTTCGTAGCCGGCGGGTGCGTTGGTATATACCATTGTCTCTTCTTTGGATGTGTAGGCGTTTAATTCGCCTCCCACCACCTCCATACGGGCAGAGATTTGCCAGGCCCTGCGTTTGTCGGTGCCCTTGAAAATGGTATGTTCCACAAAGTGTGCGAGCCCTTCATGGCGGGAATCTTCATCACGGCTTCCCGCATTCACAACAACACCGATATAACTTACCATTCCTTCCCTTTGACGGCATACCACTCTCAAGCCGTTGGAAAGTATAAAAATTTCATGTTTATGTAATTCTGATGTGTTTTGAGGCATTAAAGCGATTTTTTAAGTTATGATATAGACGCTTTTCGCTTAATTTGGCAAATTTAATAAAAATTCTGTCTAAATTTGCGATTAATCTCAGAGTATTATGCCCCTCTCCATGAGAAGCCTTAAATAACCTATGGATCAGAATCAAGAAAATAAAGATACCGCTTCTCAAAATTCAGACTCTCCGCAGAAAAACAATGCGGCCGGAAGCAATATTGCCAATAAGATCCAGAATATTATTTCAAAAGGGGTTTCACAGCAGGATGTGTGGACCAAGCAATTGTTGCAGGGAGAGATAAACCACAATAATAATGATGACTCGGGTATAAAAGTGAGTCAACCGGAATCCGGGGAGGCCACCCATATTCCTGAAAAAGAAGAAAAACCATTGCCTAAATGGCTGCAAAAATTCAACGATTGGCACCGTCACAACATGTCGGATTTTATATTTCTTCTTTGGTTGGCCGTTGTGGTGGGCATCTTTTCCGGATTTGGTGCGCATATTTTCAATAGACTGATCACTATCACCTCAGATATTTTCCTCAACCACATCAAGCCCGACAGGATAAATTGGTGGCTTTTGTTTGTTCCGGTAGCAGGAATTTTGATTGCTGGAATATATACAAGATATGTGATTCATACGAATCTCACTCACGGAGTCACCCGGATGATGCACAGCCTTTACAAAGGGATGTTTCTGTTTCGCCGCAATCTTATTTATTCTCCGATCATTGGCAGTGCCATCACGTTAGGATTTGGAGGATCAGCCGGTTCGGAAGGTCCCATAGCCATTTCCGGAGCCGCCATTGGGAGCAATATCGGAAGATGGCTGCAATTGAAAATGCCGCTTGTAAAGGTATTGGTGGCTTGTGGCGCTGGTGCAGGAATATCCGGTATTTTTCAATCTCCGGTAGGTGGACTCTTGTTCACCTTGGAGTTTCTGAAAATGGAAATCGGCACTTTGTCCATTCTTGCCGTTATGCTGGCTTGCCTGGTTTCTTACGGAGTGGTTTTTCTATGCAACGGGTGCCATGTCCCTACGGAATTCTTTCCGGCCGACAATATAAACCCCGACCAATATGGGGCGGCTGTGTTGTTGGGTGTTTTGTGTGGTTTGTATTCCGCATATTATTCATGGGTCATCAACCGTACCGACAATATTTTCATACAAATAAAAAATCCTTGGTGGCGAAATATCATCGGTGGTTTCAGCATAGGAATCTGTCTTTTACTGTTCCCCTCGCTCTATGGCGTAGGGTATCCTGTAATGTCGGAGGTGATTCATTCTCAGTTCGACGCGTTATCGAGAGGAGATGTGTTCTTAGGAATGAATATAGGCATCTGGGGCATTATGCTGGTGGCATTTCTAATTCTGGGCATCAAATGCTGGGCATGCGGAGCCTGCAACGCCAGTGGCGGTGTCTCAAGCGATTTTGCACCGACACTTTATGCCGGAGCCATCGCAGGATTTTTATTCTCTTATTTCAGCAACGAGGTGCTTCACACCCATCTCCCCATACCTGCTTTTGTGGTCATAGGCATGGGGGCTGTGATGGCCGGATGTATCGAGGCACCCATGATGACAATATTCATTGTGATGAATATGTCAACTGACGTTGCTTTTCTGTTGGCCATAATTTTGGCTGTATATGCCAGTTATATCACCGTAAGGGTTTTTTCACATATCAGTGGAACTGATGCCAAACTTGTGAGACACCTCCAATGGTTTCATGAACACGAAAATTATGAACACACCAGTGATTCCGGCGATGGAGGGGACGCAACCAATCCTGGCAACCTCACCGCTCCCTTCAAGATGTAATCAGTCGTTTGGATGAAGGTATATGAATGTGTGGTCTTTTATGGAAGTGCCCGAATCCGGATATTCGGTAAGGATTGGATGACTTGACTTCCTGATCCATCTCATGAGGGTATCAGCCCATTCATCCGCCCCTTTTCGTGTGGGGTGAACTTTATCCGGCCCCCTTTCTATATCCAGGGTTTCTATTTTGAATAATTGTCCCTTGGGGACTCCCTTCTCAAGCATAGGATAAACCCCTTTGTCTTCTTTCCATAGAGGAGGACCAACCCATATGAAGGGGATGCCGTCTAACTGCTCCACGATGTTTTCCACATCAGGAATCCTTCGTTCAAAATTCTTCAGTTCCATTTCGTTGGAACCTAATGATATGATCACGAAATCCGGTTTGCTCATATCCAGATATTTTCCGATTTTCCCTGAACCTTTCCATCCCGGTATAGAGGATGATTCCCATGTGACTCCGGTAACTTTGTAATTGTTTTTTGTTCCGTATTTGGCTATGCTCATTGCCAAATGATGGGTCATGGAATCCCCGAACACCAACACGGAATGGACAGTGGTGTCCGGTTCCACCAATGTCTCAACAGATATTGGCAATGTGTCTTGAATTTCTATCCGAGAGTCTTCTTCGGACTCTTCCTTGGCCAACAGGGTTTCCGGGAATGAGGCTTTCTTAGGCGTATATTGTCCGATGGTAATTTCCTCAGAAAAGGATATTCCGATAAATATCACTATCGCTACCGTGATTAAAATCCACATGGAATATATTGGCGAGGGTCTTTTCATCTTTTTCTAAAATTGGAAATAAATGAAGGGTTGAACCTCTGCCAACATAAATTCCACCACCAATTGTACCACAGCTATAAAGACCACCAATTTCACAAGCCATGGCGCATTGATATATTTGATTTGCAATTTATCAGCCCAGGCTTGCGGCACAAAATGCATGATGATCAGCACCAGCATCATAACACACCACAACGTCCTGGCCTCAAAGAATTGAGGGAATTGCCAAAATTTAAAATCGGTGAAGATATTCTTTATTATCAGTATGGAATCGTTGAAGTCTTTCGCACGGAAGAAAACCCATAGAAAAGAGACATAGAGGAATGTCAACAACCATGAAAAAAAGATAGTGAATCCATTGTCGGGAATTCGTCTCAGCACAGGTTGACATGCTTTGTGCACCGCTAATCCCAAGCCGTGCATACCGCCCCAGAAAACAAATTTCCAGGCCGCACCATGCCATAGGCCGCCGATAAGCATCGTGAGAAAATTGTTGACATAAGTCCTTAGCACACCCTTCCTGTTTCCTCCCAAAGGTATGTAAAGATAATCCCTGAGCCAAGAGGATAACGAGATATGCCATCGCCTCCAGAATTCAGTTAAATTCTTGCTTTGATAGGGTGAGTCGAAATTCGTGCCGAGACGGAAACCCATTATGAGAGCCAATCCTATCGCCATATCCGAATAACCGGAAAAATCGCAATATATCTGCATCGTATATCCCACTACTCCCATGAGGGCCTGCACACCGGTGTAAAGTTCCGGATTATTGAAAATAAGATCGTTATATTGGGCTATATAGTCGGCTATCAGTGCTTTCTTTATGATTCCAACTATCACCAGCCACAACCCTCCCCAAATCATATCTGATGTGGCTTCTACGTTTTTCTTCAACTGAGGAAGGAAATAATCGGCCCTCACAATCGGACCTGCCACCAAAGCCGGGAAAAACGAAAGGAAAAACAGGTAATCAAACCAAGTCCTGGTGGGCACAATCTTCCTTTTGTAGACATCCACCACGTAACTGATCGATTGGAAGGTGTAGAAAGAGATTCCCACCGGCAGAATTATTTCCAGCGGCTGAAAGTTCCCTTCCACCATAGCGTTCCAGTTCCAGAGGAAAAAGTTCGCATATTTGAAATAGCCTAAAATCGATAAGGAGATACAGATGGAGAGCCACATTAATGCCAATCTTCGTACCCTGGTTTGCGACCGGAAAATCGCCCATGAGATCACCCAGTCTACAAAGGAGGTGGCGATGAGCATCAGGAAGAAAAAACCGGAAGATTTATAATAAAAGAATAACGAAAAGGCTATTACAAATAGCACCATTTTCGCTTTGCTCTTCTTTAGCCCCACATAGATTGGGAGGAAAATTATGAAAAGGAACCAAAAGATCCCGGAAGAGAATAACATGGGAGTCTTGCCGTCGTAGACGAAAAGATTACCGATGTTTTTTAATACCTGTGAGGCATCGACTCCGGTGAAATCCATTGTGGTTTGATTGTAAGTGGTGGAGTTTGTGTTTTTAATTTAGTTTTCCTGGCTTGTCCACAAGGGGTCGATTGTAAGGATATCCTCTCCTACTTCTTCTCCGAGCACTTCATAACCAGCCTCTGTGAGATGCACATTATCACGGCGGATCAAACCTTTTGTTTTTAAAAACTTCATACCGGCTTCGGAATTATTGTCAATTACATATGTATTAGGATGATTATTCACAAATGCCACTATCTCGTCTGAAACTTCTCGATTCTTGTAATTTATCCTCCAACTGCCTTTCTTTTTATATTTTCTTCTTTTATTGGTGAAGGGGGTCACGAACACTACCTTCACTTCCGGCAGGGAATCCAAGAGTACATCATAGAAGGCATTCAACTCCTGACGGAACGAGGCTCTCGTAAAGTTGGTGTCATAGGCACCATTGGTACCGAGATGAACGATAAGGATATCAGGACGGAAAGCGAAGATTGAATCGTAGTATTCCGGATTGAATTTATAACTATAGAAACAGATACCGTTCTTTGCCCACCATCCAAAATCAATATCAGGATGCCGGCTCCTCAAAACCTCCTCCACTTTATGGGGATATATCTTCGAATTTACGTGGGAATCTCCGGTCATAAACACTTTCTGGGCACGAATTCCAAAAATGCTTATAGCGACGAACAGGACAAGGGTTAGTTTTTTTAACATAAAAAAGGGTGATTTTCAAAAATCACCCCAAAATTATATAAAATCTCTCTATTATTCTGTCCTGATTTTATTCTGTTATTATTCTTCTTGCGCCGACATACCTTTTCTTGTAGTAAGGAGCGGTGCTCTTGTCGATTTGGATACCTCCGCTCACGGCTGAATGTATGAAGCGGAACGTATTCTCTTCATTGTCGGCTTCCACCACGATTCCCACGTGGCCTACTCCACCCTTGCTTCTCGGGCTCGTAAAGAAAACCAGGTCACCGGGACGTAAATCACCTTTTTCTACTTGTATACCGTCGGAATATTGTGAACTCGATGATGCGTTCAGTTTATAACCGAACTGCTTATAAACATACCCTGTAAATCCTGAGCAATCAAACCCAGCCGGAGTTTTGCCTCCTCTGCGGTATCTTAATCCCGAGTGACTTTTGGCCTCGTCAAGTAAGTCGCCAATCATGTCGATGCTCTCTTGGGAAAGAGTTCCGAAAACTGGATCTACTTCTTCCTTGGTTTCGATTTCAAGTCTTAGATAATCCTTAATCACACTCATATCCATGCTGCTCTTGGCGTTTGCCAGCAACTGAGTATGCATTTCTTGATGCACTGTCTTAGAGGGTGTGGTCTTTGCAAAGCTTTGAGGGATAGTTAGTAAGAGAAATGAAAGTATTATTGAATATGTTAATTTCATTAGTTGGTAGTGTGTTTTTCTCGCTTTTTAACTTTGTTTTGCGTCACAAAATTACCTAAATAAAACCATTAAATCCTTTATTTTCAACACAAACAACTTTAATTAACAAAAATTCACACAAACCTCAATGAATGTCAACTTCGGGTGCCATTTTTTTAATTATTTTATCTTTCGGCACATTACTCTCAATTCTGTGCCATCTTCATCACCTTTATCATCGTTTCCTATCCCATAGATCTCTTTACCTTTCAACTGAATTTTTACATTCAGAGTCTCACATAAATTCCACAAAATAATTCTGCGGATGAAGAAGTTATATAAAATAAGAAGTCATATTAAAGATGATGAAGTCATATAAAGTAGGAATAATCGGAGGCGGCGCTATGGGTGGAGCTTTGGCAGAAGGACTCTTGCTGAAGAATCTTTTTGATCCCTCCGACATTATCATTTCAAACCCACACACCGATAAATTATCTCATCTCTCTGCTCATGGTGTGAAGGTGACCCAATCCAATATCGAAGTAGCACAATCCTCAGAGTTGCTGGTTATAGCCGTTAAACCCTGGAAAGTTAAAGAAGTCGTCGAAGAGATAAATAACTTTCTCAATGGCTACGTCAAAGAAATAGCATTTATTGTAGCCGGCATAGCGGGTCAAGAACTACTATCGATACTGCCTGAAGGCACTACAGCTTCCATTGTTATGCCAAACACTGCTTTATCAACATGCCAAAGCATGACATTTATTGTTCCTTTATACGGATGTCCTGAAAGGGCCCTCGAAGTTTTCGGCAATTTGGGTGAAACTCTCACAATAGAAGAACATCTCTTGCCGGCCGCAACGGCATTGGCGTCATGCGGCATAGCTTATGCCATGCGTTATGTTAGAGCCGCAACTGAAGGCGGAGTGGAATTAGGATTTAAAGCAAAAGATGCGCAAGAAATAATTGTGCAGACTTTAGAGGGAGCAATATCACTTTTGAAAAGGCCACAAAGTCATCCGGAAACAGAAATTGATAAAGTTACAACTCCCGGAGGAATAACCATCAAAGGGTTGAATACTATGGAAAAATACGGTTTCTCCACAGCAGTGATCGAAGGATTAAAAGCAAGCAGGAAATGAGCAGAATAGTGGTTAAAGTCGGTAGCAATGTACTGACAAGAAAAGACGGGAAACCCAACATCACAAATATGTCGGCCTTAGTAGACCAGATAGTGATGCTTCGAGAACTGGGCCATGAAATCATCCTTGTGTCAAGTGGTGCCGTAGCTTGTGGTAAAAGTGTCATCCACCCCCGAAAAGACTTGAATCCCATAGCAGCGCGACAACTTTATTCAGCTGTAGGGCAAATTAAGTTAATCAACCTGTATGCCCAATTTTTTAATGCCTATGGAGTAGTGAGCGGACAGATTCTTACTCAAAAAGAGAATTTTTCTTCCCGATTGGCCTACCTCAACCAGCGAAGCTGCATGCTGACGATGCTTGAAAACGGTATTGTGCCGGTGGTTAATGAAAATGACACTGCATCCCTTACTGAACTGATGTTCACTGACAATGATGAATTGTCAGGATTGATAGCAACGATGATAGATGCCGATATTATGGTCATTTTGTCGAATATTGATGGAATTTTCACAGGATTACCCCATGAGGAAGGTTCTAAATTGATAGAAACCATAAATCCGGGAGAAGATGTCAGCAGATTTATAAAAGACACCAAAAGTAGCCACGGTCGAGGAGGCATGCACACTAAATTCGGAATCGCCTCAAAAGTGGCTTCGGAAGGAATTCAGGTATTTATAGCGAATGGAGAAAGAAGAAACGTGTTGTTTAATCTGATCGAGAACCCGGATAAAGTGCCTCACACCCGGTTTCTTCCTTCGGAAGCAGCTCTCAGCACTGTAAAAAGATGGATTGCCCATAGTGGGTCTTTTTCAAAAGGCAAAGTCCATATAAACAATTATGCTCAGGAGGCTTTGCTTTCAGATAAGGTTGTCAGCCTCCTACCCATCGGGGTCACCGGTGTAGAGGGAAATTGGGAAGAGGGCGAAATCATTTCCATCATAGGTCCCGACGGAAATTACTTAGGGGTAGGGAAAGCCAATTTCGATCATCTTCAAGCTTTGGAAATGATCGGGAAACATGGGAAAAAACCTTTAATACACTATGATTACCTATATTTGGAATAATGGAAAATTTCAATCACATATTTGAATCGGTAAAAAAGGCTTCCAAAATAATAGCAAATTTGAGTGAAGCTCAACGTAATGATGTCCTTTTGGCCTTGGCTTCGGAAATAGACCGGAATCATGAGTATCTTATTGAGGCAAATGAATTTGATTTACATAAACTGGACCCTCAGAATCCATTGTATGATCGCTTGAAACTTACTTCCCAACGGCTTGATGACATAGCCGCCTCTTTGCGTGCAATCTCAAAGCTCAAATCTCCTTTGGGAGAAATTATGGAACAAAGAACTCTTCCTAACGGAATTGAATTGAAAAAAGTGAGGGTTCCTTTCGGAGTGATCGGTATTGTGTATGAGGCAAGGCCCAATGTCACATTCGATGTCTTTGCCTTGTGCTTTAAAACTGGCAATGCAGCTGTGTTGAAAGGAGGACACGACGCTGAGAACAGCAATAAAGCCATAATTTCAATAATACACAAAACTCTCAAGGATTTTGGTATCCCGGTTAATTGTTGCGTCCTTCTTCCTTCTACTCATGAATCCACCACAGCATTGTTGAACGCAGTAGGTAAAATTGATTTATGTATTCCCCGTGGAGGGAAAAATCTGATCAATTATGTAAGAGAGAATGCAAAAGTCCCGGTGATCGAAACAGGTGCCGGGGTGGTTCATACATATTTCGATAAAGCAGGTGACCTTGAGATAGGGAAAAAGGTGATCCAAAATGGTAAGACTCGTCGTGTAAGCGTATGCAATGCTCTTGACTCCCTGCTTATTCACTCGGAAAGACTGCAAGACCTTCCGGATCTTGTCAAGCCTCTTGAGAATAAAAAAGTGGAATTGTTTGCTGACGAACGTGCATTTGAAAAACTTATGGGCAATTATCCGGATTTTTTGCTGAAGAAAGCCCGAAAAGAGGATTGCGACCGGGAATGGATGGACCATAAAATGGGTATTTACACTGTAAATTCATTACAAGATGCTATCCTCCATATAGATCGGCATGGTTCCGGCCATAGTGAGAGTATCATAACTGAAGACGAGAAGTCTGCAGAGGTATTTTGTCGCGAAGTAGATGCTGCGTGTGTATACGTAAATCTCCCCACATCTTTTTCAGACGGAGGTGAATTCGGTTTAGGTGCAGAAATTGGAATATCCACCCAGAAATTAGGTCCGAGAGGGCCAATGGGATTGGCTGAAATCACAACTTATCGTTATGTTTTGTCGGGTCATGGACAAATAAGACAATAATCAAAAAATAGTTGTAATTTTACGGAGAAATAAAAACATTAGTTATGAAATCATTTCAAAGTTTTTTGATGGTGTCAGGTCTTTTTGTCGGAGCGGCATTTACAGCAGCGGCCCAGGATAGCGTGGTAGTGTCTACGGATGCATATACCTGGAGAGGTGACACTGTCTATCAGGATGAATTCAAGGCTTGGGCAGTAAGCCCTTTTGAGATCCAATCTACCTATAAGGGCCATCCGGGCTACTTCATGCCTATTGAACAAACATGGAAAAAGAAAAATGATTTAAGCGAATATCCCGTGGTGTCCGGAGGCAATCCTTTGCTGGAGGCTGTGTATAACATGGGTTTGGATGAAATGGTAAACGCCGTGGAACCCGACACAACGTTGAGAACGGGTAAAGAATGGGCCGGAGTTTGGACCCGCGACGTGAGTTATTCCATCATTCTTTCGATGGCTGCACTACAACCTGAGGCATCTATGATCTCACTCTTGAAAAAAATCAATGAAGAGGGACAGATAATACAGGATACAGGGTCCGGCGGTGCTTGGCCTATCTCTACCGACCGTATGATCTGGACCGTGGCTGCCTGGGAAATCTATAAAGTCACCGGTGACAAGAAATGGCTCGAAACCGTATTCCCGGTTGTGGAAAGATCAATAGCCAAAGATGCCAAGACCGTAATCGGCGAAAACGGATTGGTTAAAGGCGAGACCTCTTTCATCGACTGGCGTGAACAGAGTTATCCCAAATGGATGCAGACTGCAGATATAGCCCAAAGTGAGGCTATGGGCACCAATGTGCTTTATGCGGCTGCGTTGAATTGTGCTTCCCAAATGGCTGAGGAATTGGGTAAGAAGGAAGAGGCAGCAGAATTCAAGAAAGCCGCCGATGAACTCGCGGCAAATATCGACAAGACTTTCTGGATGGACGACAAAGGTTACTATGGAATGTATACTTATGGTCGCGACAATCTGATTCTTAACCCAAGGGCTGAAACATTGGGCGAGTCGTTGGCTATCCTTTATGACATCGCTCCGGCCGACAAGGTGAAGACTATCTCTGAAAACCATCCAGTCACCAAGTTTGGCGCTCCGGTTTTTTATCCCCAGATTGCTGATATGCCCAACTACCATAACAATGCACTTTGGCCATTCGTAGCGTCATATTGGACCCTGGCTCAGGCCAAGGCAGGCAATGAGGAGGGTGTCTTGGAAGGTATCGGAAGTGTGATACGTCCGGCCGCACTTTTCGCCACAAATAAAGAAAACCTTAATCTTGACAATGGCGACATTTTCACAGAACTGAATTCTTCTAACATGCTTTGGAGCCTTTCCGGGAATCTTGCCCTGACAAATCAGATCCTCTTCGGAATCCATTTTGAAAAAGATGGTCTCAGGATTGAACCGTTTGTACCAAAAGTATTGGGAGGAGAGAGAACTCTCAGCAATTTCCCTTATCGGGGTGCAAAACTTAATTTGACTGTGAACGGCTACGGTGACAAGATTTCATCGGTTACAATTAACGGTAAGCCTCATCAATTCGGGAAAAACGGAAAACCGGTCAAGGCCAAGGGTAACATTTATCCGACATTGATAGATGGTGCTTTGTTTATCCCCTCCGAAATGATACAGGGAGATTTCAATGTGAAGGTTGACATGGATAACCAACCAATCCCTGCAATGAAAGTGAACAATGTTCCGAACCTCAAGGCCCCTTTGACACCGATAGCATGGTTGAGTTTCGATGAATCCCTGCCTCCGTTGTCCTCACATTTGAACCCAATGGCGGCAAATCTCCTTCAATGGAATCCTTTAGAATACATCGGGGAGTATATTGTGCTTAAAGACGGCAAAGAGGTGGCAAGAACGCATCAGACTTCATATCCGGCCACAGAACCCGGAGAATGGCAAGTGATAGGAGTTTCGGCCGAAGGTGTGCAAGGGTTTGCATCAGAACCCCGTAGCAACAGACCATCCAAGTTCTGGGATCTTGATGAAGAGACAATTGTGGCTGTGTCTCCCGAAATTTCTTATCCATTCCAACAAATCGAGGGTTATAAGGGCAAAGGATTTGTAGAGACTGATAAGGCTTCCAAGCCGATTGTAAAGACCATTGAGATACCCTATGATGGAGTATATTCAATATCCTATAGATATTCTAACGGCAACGGTCCGGTAAACACTGAGAACAAGGCAGCAATCCGAAGTCTGTTTGTCGACGGTAAAGATGTGGGTACTATCGTTATGCCTCAGAGAGGTGTGGCTAATTGGAATGATTGGGGAACCTCAAACTCAGTGAAAGTTCCCTTGAAAAAGGGTTACCATACGGTCACCTTGGAATATAATCCCGAAGACCAAAACATGAACCTTCATACCAACCATGCTTTGATTGACGGAATTATCGTGGAACAAGTGAGTGATTAGTATTTGTTAACAAATATTTGCAGATATTTAATAGAATTGCCAATGCTTTGATATTCAAGCATTGGCAATTTCTATCAACAAATAAATTAACCAAGCACGATGGAAAACATCTAAAATGTTTGGTGAGTTTGTAAAAATGATGTAATTTTGCAGTCGGGTGAGTCCTGCACGACTTGCTCCCCGTAAATCCCCCAGGTCTTGACCGAAGCAAGGGTAGCGGGTTGAGCTGTGCGATGTAGATCGCTCTCCCATTTGCCTCTTTAGCTCAGTTGGCCAGAGCACGTGATTTGTAATCTCGGGGTCGTTGGTTCGAATCCGACAAGAGGCTCTAAAATATGTTGCTTCGCAACATAGCGTTGAATGTTTTTCATAATTTTGTTTTGGCGGTATGTTTTTTTAAGCATGCCGTTTTTTTATTCCTGAAGCTTATGTTTTCATATAATGTAACATTCGTGGTAGAACCCTCAAAAGAGTCTGAACTGCTGGATTATATCAACAATGAATTGCGTCCTAAGCTCTTTAATGAAGAATCGCCGGCTCGAAATCCACAATTGAAGAAAGTGGTGGAAGCCGGTGGTGAAAAACCTGATGCCGACCATGGATTAAGTATTGCCCTCTCAGCCGACTTCCAGTCGGAAGAGGAGGCTCACCTTTGGAATGACCATATTCTTATCCCCG
The DNA here is from genome assembly GCA_022510405.1 of Muribaculaceae bacterium. Taxonomy (GTDB): domain Bacteria; phylum Bacteroidota; class Bacteroidia; order Bacteroidales; family Muribaculaceae; genus Lepagella. The sequence goes on from JAFLTP010000002.1 coordinate 128,163, forward strand.
CATTAGGAGATTTCCATAGTCATTTCGGACAATATGCTCTGTTTTTCGTAACTCTTCTGGAAATCCTTTATTAATTTTAATTCCTTGAAATTGGAATACGAAAAAATCATAATGGGAATAGACCCGGGCACGAATGTCATGGGTTACGGATTGCTCGGAATAAATGGTAAAAAACCTACCCCTATAGTTTTAGGAGCCATAGAACTTAACAAAGTAGGTGACCATTATTTAAGGTTAGCCCGTATTTATGAGCGCATCACCGGCCTCGTGGATCAATATCTTCCGGATGAAGTGGCTATTGAAGCTCCATTTTATGGAAAGAATGTGCAGTCCATGCTGAAATTGGGAAGGGCTCAGGGAGTGGCTATGGCGGCAGCCTTGGCGCGTGATATCCCTATAGCTGAATATGCCCCTTTGAAAGTGAAACAGGTTGTGACCGGTAATGGGGGAGCTTCAAAAGAACAAGTGGCAAATATGCTTTGTCATATTTTAAAATTGGATAAGGAAAAACTTCCAGCAATGCTTGATGCTACCGATGCTTTGGCTGTGGCACTGACACATTTTTATGAAAGTCAGAAACCCGCTGCTTCCTCCTCAGCCAAATCCTGGGAACAATTCCTAAAACTCAATCCCGATCGCCTCAGAAAATAAATATTTAAGCATTAATTTTAATGACAATTTTTTATATTTGCTTTAGTAACATAAAAAGGAAAATATGGATAGATATTCACAAGTTTTGAAAGAAAGTAATGTCCCGGTTGACAGGGCCTTTATTAAAAAAGAAATTGAAAAAATTTCTGAGAAGATACCGGAGTTAAAAAATCAGGAAGTTTATACTAAAATTTTTAATTGTATTGACCTGACTACTCTTAACACTACGGACAGCCAGGAAAGTGTCACCGCATTCATTCAGAGGGTTAATGATTTCGATAATGAATATCCTCAATATCCTAATGTAGCAGCCGTGTGTGTTTTCAGCAATTTTGCAGGACTCGTGAGATCTGTTCTTGAGGTTTCAGATGTGAAAATTGCTGTGGTAGCAGCCGGATTTCCGTCAAGTCAGACATTCACCGCGGTTAAGGTTGCAGACGTAGCATTGGCTGTGGCAGAAGGTGCAAATGAGGTTGATGTGGTGTTAAACCTTGGAATGTTGAGGGATAAGAATTATGAAGAACTGTGCGATGAACTGATCGAAATAAAACACACTGCCAAAGAAGCACAGGTGAAAGTAATCATTGAGTCGGGAGCCCTCAAAGATCCGGAGCAGATTCGTGATGCAAGCATACTGGCTATGTATAGCGAAGCTGACTTCATAAAGACCTCTACGGGCAAAGTATATGAAGGAGCTTCCCCCGAAGCCGCATTTGTAATGTGTAGCTGTATAAAGGAATATTATGAAAAGACAGGCCGTAAGGTAGGCTTCAAAGCTGCCGGCGGTGTAAGAAGCTCTGAAGAGGCTCTTCTATACTATGCAATTGTAAAAGAAGTGCTCGGAGAGGAATGGCTCAACAATTCTCTGTTCAGGATAGGTGCCAGCAGTCTCGCGAACAGTATGCTCGCCAAAATGCTCGATGAAGCTGAAGTCAAATATTTTTAATTAATATCTGATATCTAATATCTAATATCTAATCTCTGATATCTAATATCTAATATCTAATCTTCATCTTCATCCTCATCATCGTCCATCCATGGATCGATGATTATATCAAGACTCTCGAGCATCTCCTCAAACTTTAAATCGGAGATCTTAATAAACTTTTGATAAAGCTCAGGATTTAGTTCATAACCTTCCTGGGCTTTATTTATTATGTCGCCTATAATTTCACCAATCGATTCATCTCCCTTGTCATCAATTTTATCAACAGGGCACCAGGTGAAACTGTTGGAGTCCATTTTCACGATCTGATACACATCGGCCTCATGACTTGTGGTGACGTAAATCACAAGGTTATACCCCGGTTCATAGAAATATACTTCCGATTCTCCCCAGGTTCCGATGCTTTGTCCATCCTGGTATTCCACAGTCAGTGTGCGAAGATAATAGTCAGACTGAAATTTCTTATATACGTTTCCTTCATTCTGCCATATTCCATTTATATTATCAGGTGTTCTTGGGTTGTCATCTTCTTTGGAGCAGGCGACATTCAATGCAACCATCAGAAGCAAAAGACATGTAAACCGGAAAAATTTATTTCTAAAAATCATAATAAAACGGACTTCGATCAATAATTAATAAAGGGTGCGTCCATTCTAAAGACGCACCCTCAAAGCATAATGTCTTTAATAAGAGAGGCTCAATCTTTATATTTTTTGAAGATAATGGCTGCGTTGTGACCACCAAAACCGAAGGTGTTGGAAAGCACAGCGTTAATATCCCGTTTTTGAGCCTTATTGAAAGTGAAGTTAAGGTTATAATCGATTTCGGGATCGTTGTCACCATCCTCATGGTTGATGGTAGGAGGCACGATACCGTCGTTGATAGCCATTACGCTTAAAACAGCCTCAGCAGCTCCAGCAGCACCGAGAAGGTGACCGGTCATAGACTTTGTGGAGCTTAGATTCATGTCATAAGCGTGTTTGCCAAACACTTTTTTGATTGCCTTTTCTTCACTGATGTCTCCGAGCGGAGTTGAAGTGCCATGAAGATTAATATAATCTATTTCTTCAGGTTTCATTCCGGCATCTTTGAGAGCATTTTCCATCACGAGCACGGCACCAAGACCATCCGGGTGAGTAGCAGTGATGTGATGAGCGTCAGCGCTCATACCGCCACCGGCTACCTCAGCATAGATGTGAGCACCGCGGGCTTTGGCATGTTCCAATTCTTCAAGCACAAGAGCTGCAGCTCCTTCACCCATCACGAAACCGTCGCGGCTACCGGAGAATGGTCTGGAAGCGCTTTTGGGATCGTCATTACGGGTGGATAATGCTTTCATAGAATTAAAACCACCTACACCGGCGGGGAAAATAGCTGCTTCTGCGCCTCCGGTCACTATGGCATCGGCTTGTCCGAGTCTCACAAGATTGAAGGCATCAATGAGCGCCGTATTTGAAGAGGCGCAAGCTGACACCGTACCAAAATTGGGACCGCGGAATTCATGCTCGATTGAGATGTGGCCGGCAGCTATGTCGGAGATCATCTTTGGAATGAAGTAAGGGTTGTATTTCGGGCCCTGTTCCTGGCCATGAAGCGCAAAGTAGCCGGCCTCTTCTTCAAATGTGTGAAGACCGCCGATACCTGCGGCAAAGATTACTCCTATGCGGTTTTTGTCAAGATTTTCGTCATCAAGTTTGGCATCCTCGATTGCCTGATTTGCTGCCGTGAGGGCATACATGGCATAGAGGTCGAGGGTACGTGCCTGCTTGCGGTCGAATTTCTCAGCCGGATTGAAGTCTTTAACTTCACAAGCAAACTGAGTCTTGAACTTTGAGCAATCGAAATGGGTGATCGGACCTGCACCGCTTACTCCCTCCACGGCATTCTTCCAGGTGGTCTCCACGTCGTTGCCGATCGGGGTCAAGGCTCCAAGCCCTGTTACTACAACTCTTTTTAATTCCATTGGTGTTGTTGAGCCTTTTGGCCTTTGGTTTTTATTTTGAGTGCTCTTCGATATATTTTACTGCATCACCAACAGTTGTGATCTTCTCAGCCTCTTCGTCTGGAATGGTGATACCGAATTCTTTTTCGAATTCCATGATGAGCTCTACCTGGTCGAGTGAGTCTGCTCCCAGATCTTTGCTGAATTCCGCTGTCGGGGTAACTTCGTTCTCGTCTACTGTGAGCTTGTCAACGATGATAGCTTTTACTCTGTCTGCTATATCTGCCATAATTGTTAGGTTTTAATTATTTATTGCGTTGTTTCTTTAATTCCCTGATTTTTCCGGTGCAAAGTAAGAAAAAAAAAATCAAATAATGAAATTTTTTGTTAATTATTGCACTTAAAACTGAAGTATGTGCAATATCTTTGTCACCTTGTTTTTCCTTTATCCGAGGTTATACTCCCCACGTTTCGTGAGTTTTCAAAATCATGTCTCTGAGTGAATTGAATCCTTTTTTGGCCTTTATTTCAGATACTTGATTTTCTACATCGGTCTCGTAAGTGGGGCCTTCCACATCACGTATCACTCCAATGGCCAGCGGCAGATTCAATCCGTCCATCAAGGCTAGTTCCCTTTGCACGGTATCATTTTCGCTGTGGGGGTCATGCACCAGCACATCGTCAAGAGTATAGCCATCCTCACCTATTGTCACAGCTTTGAGCGTGAAGCCATCTTGCACCAGACCTTTGTTTTTGTCTTTTCCAAATATCATTTTCTCTCCGGCCACAAGATGAATCACGTGATCTTCCCTTGTCTCCTTATCTGTGAATAAAGAATGGATTCCTTGGTTGAATATAACGCAGTTCTGCAGAATTTCCACCACAGCGGCTCCTTTATGCCTTGCTGCGGCCACCATTATCTCCTTGGATATGTCGAGACTCACATCGAGGCTACGGGCAAAAAACTTTCCGCGGCATCCAAATACGAGTTCTGCCGGTATAAACGGATCTTCGGTGGTGCCGTAGGGTGAAGATTTCGACACGAAACCTCTGTCGGAAGTTGGAGAATACTGTCCTTTGGTAAGTCCGTAAATCTTATTGTTGAAAAGAAGGATATTTATGTCGATATTACGACGCAAAGCATGAATGAAATGATTTCCGCCAATAGCGAGTCCGTCGCCGTCGCCCGACACCTGCCACACCATAAGATCGGGGCGTGCAGTCTTCAATCCTGTGGCTATTGCAGCCGCACGTCCGTGGATTGTATGCATGCCATAGGTGTTCATATAGTAGGGCAAACGTGATGAGCAACCGATTCCGGATATCACTGCAGTGTTGTGAGGTGCAACTCCCACTTCGGCCATGGCCTTCTGAAGGGTATTGAGGATGGCATGATCGCCACAACCGGGGCACCAGCGCGCTCCCTGCTCATTCTTATAATTTGCTGAGGTATATGTTGTTGCCATTTCTTATCAATTTTAAATTATTTGATCAGAGCCAATTCTCTCTTCACTCCCTCAGTGATTTCGTGCACCAGGAAGGGTTGACCTTCAATTTTATTCACTCTCAAAATCTCTTTGCCGGGAAGGTGCATCTGCAGATAATCTGCAAACATGCCGGTGTTCAATTCGGCCACAATGATATTCTTGTATCCTTTTAAAACTTCCAAAGCATTTTTAGGCAAAGGATTGATATATCGGAATTGTGCCAACGCCGTGGGTATCCCTTCGGAATTCAACTCTGCACATGCAGAGATAAGATGGCCGTAAGTGCCTCCCCAGCCCACCAATATAGTGTCGGCATCAATGTTTCCTTCCACTTCAAGCAATGGAATATCTTCGGCAATCTTAGCCACTTTTTCGCGGCGTGTCTTCACCATCAATTCATGATTGGGTCCGTCGGTTGAAATCACAGATGTCTTATAGTCTTTTTCCAGACCGCCAACCCTGTGCATGGCGCCTTCGGTGCCGGGAATAGCCCAGTATCTCACCTTAGTTTCCTCATCGCGGTCAAAAGGTTTCCAGCCTTGTTCAAGTAAGTCTCCCGCCACATACCTGGGTTTGATTTCCGGGTAATCATTTTCTTCCGGAATTCTCCATGCCGAGGAGCCGTTGGCTATAAAAGCGTCGGTAAGGAGTATTACGGGAGTCATGTGTTCTATTGCGATTCGGGCAGCCTCGAAAGCCATGTCGAAACAGTTGGTAGGACTTGTTGCAGCAAGCACGCAAAGAGGGCTTTCTCCGTTGCGGCCATAAAGAGCTTGCATCAGGTCGGTCTGCTCAGTCTTGGTAGGGAGTCCGGTCGAGGGTCCGCCTCTTTGCACGTCAACCACTACCAAAGGAAGTTCAGCCATAACAGCCAGTCCGATACCTTCGCTTTTAAGTGCAAGACCGGGTCCGGAAGTAGTAGTCACGGCCAGATGTCCTCCGTAAGAAGCACCGATGGCAGAGCACACACCGGCAATTTCATCTTCCATCTGGCAGGCTTTCACTCCCAGATCCTTGCGTTTTGCAAGCTCATGCAAGATGTCGGTGGCCGGAGTTATAGGATAGGAGCCTAAGAAAAGTGGGCGACCGCTTTTCTCGGAGGCCATGATAAGTCCCCAGGCTGTGGCTGTGTTGCCGTTAACATCCGTGTAAATACCGGGCTGTGCCGCATCTGTTTCGATTCGATAAGTAGGCATGCCGGCATGAGTGTTGTGACCGTAATCCCAACCTGCATGGATCACCCTTTCATTGGCTTCATAAATAGCCGGTTTCTTGGCAAACTTCGTCTTCAGTTTTTCAAGCACCTTTTCCACGGGGCGGTCGAAAAGCCAGCACACAAGACCCAACGCAAGCATGTTCTTACATTTCATGATGCTCTTATTGTCGAGCCCACTGTCTGCAAGAGTATTTTTCAAAAGCGTTGTCATAGGCACAAGCATGATCCGGTCGGGATCGATGCCCAGTTCCTCAATAGGATCATCTGTGGTGTAAAGTGCTTTTTTCAGATTTGTTTCTGTAAAGGAATCGCCGTCACAGATAATAATTCCACCCGGTTTGAGAAATTTAAGATTGGTTTTCAAAGCTGCCGGGTTCATAGCCACAAGCACATCGGCGCTGTCGCCGGGGGTATAAACTTCGCGACCCACACTGACCTGGAAACCTGAGACACCGCTTAAAGAACCCTGAGGTGCACGAATTTCTGCAGGATAATCAGGAAATGTGGATATCATATTACCTTCACCTGCAGAGACATCTGAAAATATATTACCCACAAGTTGCATTCCGTCTCCGGAGTCGCCCGAAAAGCGAATCACAACCTTATCTATGTTTTTTACGTTGGGTTGCTCTGACATGTCTATAATGTTTTTTAAGATTCTTATTGAATAGATTTATAGAAAAGCCCTATTCTCGGCAAAATTACATTTTTTTTCGTTTCCCCTAATCTTTCTTCCCACTTTTTAACCTTTAAGACTTCGCAGTTTCAGGCCATCATTTCGATTTTTTGTAATGTGGATGATGGTCGATAAGTTCCCTTCTCAATCTTGATCTGTCGAGGTGCAGATATAGTTCTGTAGTAGCGATTGATTCATGTCCCAGCATTTCCTGAATTGCCCTCAGATTAGCTCCCCCCTCTAAAAGATGGGTGGCAAAGGAATGGCGCAAAGTATGCGGGCTAACTGTTTTTCTTATTCCGGCAAGTTCCGAGAGTTGTTTTATGATATAAAAAATCATCACCCGGGTTAGAGGCGCGCCCCTGCGGTTCAAAAATATGATGTCATCACCTTCGGGTTTCACGGCCATGCGTCCTCGCTGTTGTATCCATTCCTTAAGCAGTGTAACGGCTACGGGCGATACGGGCACTATTCGTTCCTTACTGCCTTTCCCTTCCACTATCATGAGTCCCTCCTCGAGATCAAGACGTGAGAGCCGGGCATTCAC
>JAFLTP010000020.1 GCA_022510405.1 Muribaculaceae bacterium
CCACGACCCAATGATTAAGAGTCATTTGCTCTACCAACTGAGCCACGGAGTCATTATTTTGAACGCTAAATGGTGAATGGTCTTCTATTTTGTTGATTTCTTCAGCCGTTTTGCGAGTGCAAAGTTAATTTGTTTTTTTTATTTACACAAACTATTTTGAAAATTTTTTGAGTGGAAGGGGATGGTCTTGTAGTCTTGTAGTCTTGTAGTTTGGAGAAAACATTATATGTGTGACAGGGGGGAGATGGGATATAAACAAGAAAGCTCCTGCAGAAGGAGCTTTCAGACTTTTTATTAGAATCTAATTATCAGAGTTGGGATTCAATAGCCTCCGCTTCTTCACCCTCTTCAACATTCCAATCAGTTACTTGGGTGGTAGTGGAAGGCGAAGTTAGAGTGATGGTTATATCCTTAAGTTCGGTTGGATTTACAGTTACATTATAGGTGTAAGAGCTTCCTGATACAAATGTTACTTCATCTTCTAAAACAAGGCTAAATTTTCTATCACTTGTCTGAATGGTGAAAAGAGTGGTTTCGGAATCAATTGTTTGGGGTACTACTACTGCGTAAACAGTTTCATTTGTTCCCAATTTAGATAGAGCAGTGATATTATTGCGTGTACCTGTGGCCTCACCTAAAATTCCATTTTTTGGTGAGAAAGAAATAGTGGGTTTAGTATTGTTGACAGTCACTATGGCATTAGTAAGATCATCGGCTCCTTTTGCCCTCGTAATCTTAAGAATTACACGTGCCATTTTATGCGTGAAAGTAAGACCCACAGCTGCCTGGCTTGATGAAATATTAGAGATTGTTGTTTCGGCATAGAGGAGATCACTGGCAATATATTCTTTTATGTCACTTTGGTTTGTATTGACTGTGAAGTTATAGGAAGTTTGATGATCAGACCAAGACTCCTGATGGGGAGCATATGCGAAAATATCAATGTTAGAGCGTTCAGTTGCCTTCATTTCACCGTCATCTGCTGTTAGAGCTCCTCCGGTTCCTACGTTGTATTTGTTGTTTGAACCATTTTGGACTTCCGACTCATCTGATGAAATCCCAAATATTCCAACTGTGTTACCCTCTTCGATGTTGGTTTTGTTGATGTCGCCTGTGGCGGTGCGGGTTTCTACGCCGGCTACATAGAAATGAAGGATTTGATCATTTGAAGGTTCCTGAGATTTGTCATTGCTACAAGCAGTCAATGCACCAAGGGCAAGCACTGCTCCTGATGCAATCAAAAAGTTTTTCGTTTTCATAATATTGTTTTTGGTTAGTTAGATGTTATTTATTCAACTTTCGCAAGTTTTAATTTAATCACAGACCACCTCTATGAGGTAAGTATGTGTTTTTTTAACGTTAAAGAACGATTTTTATTTTTCATTTCTGAGGCGTTTCTTCCTGATAGTATGATTTGTCCACAGAGAAAGCGAAAGATTTACGGGTGAAGATAATTACTATCGTGTAGGCAATTACCAGAGCGAAACTCAAAATGAAAGCAAATGTGTTTTCATTCTTAATGTGGAATAGTTCGCTGATACCGCTAATGATAAATGGTTGGATCGCTATGGCAAGGTAGTTGGCTGTCAAAACAAATGCTAAAGCCAATGTGAGTTTTTCCGGATTGTCAACAGTGTAACTTGCCTTGTCATATAGCATAGGTTGGCAAATTCCGTAGCCAAGACCTGTCAAACCGGCACCTACAAACATCGCCCATTTTGCCGGGAAGAACACGAACAGTCCAAGTCCGACCACCAACATCAGAGCAGTCCAGAAGAAAGTGCCACCACGAAGTCTTTTTACAAACCATGTCAGGATATATCCCGGAATGAGAACCAAAAGGAAGAAAACAGAGGTAACATCGCCGGCAATGTTGCTTGGCCATCCGTACTGTACGGTCAATTGAGAACTATAATTGGTGATGGCTATCGAAGTGAACGTAACCAAGAAATATACTCCTATCAAAGCCCAAATCCTTCCGATATGGAAACCGGTTCCACTTGGATTCACAGGAGCCTTCACGGTATGAGCTACCTGGGCTTCGTCTTTTGTGACCTTCGGATCCCTTTTTTCTATAGGTTGTACATCAGGAGCCGGAACAGCGGCCGGTTTGATTTCCTGTTCCTCTTCCTGCATATCCTTTTGTTCCTCTTTGCTTGATGTGTCTATACCCGGCACATGTTTAAGCCAGAAAGAGAATATAAGCGGAACCAATGCAGCCAGATAAACTATAAACGGAAGGTGCCAGTTTTTACCTTGTATAAGCCAACCTACCGCAAAGGTAGCTATAACGACAGTGGAATTGGAGATACCCGATTGCCAACCCATCTGTTTCATACGGATTTTTCCGGCGAAAGTCTCGGCTATAAGTCCCGTGGAGAAAGGTATGAGAAGCCCTGCGCCACAACCCAGCAGACAACTTATAACAATCAATGAAGTCATATCAGCTGCAAAGAGGTACCATATAGCACATCCGGCATAAAGAAGCAAAGCCCCGACTATGATTGGAATCTTGTGTTTGGCTTCCGAAAGTTTACCCGACAGGAGCACAAACGGAATGATGATAAAATTAGGAAGCGTTGTCAATAACTGCACCTCAAGTTCGGGAGCGTGAAGTATTTCCTTAAGTTTCCCTTCCATCGGAGCTACAGCCAATCCGGGAAGATTCACTATCAGGGATATAGACATGATGGCCAGGTAGGTCATCATGGTTATTGGAGCTTTACCGGTCTTTACCATATATCAAATATAGGGGAAAAGGGATTAGGAAAAGGGTGATATTAATTTTGATTTGGTTTTGAATCGGAGTCTACGGCTTTTGGTTCCTCACTTACGGTTGACTGAGGGCTTGGTGTCTGCACAGCAACCTGATTATCTGCGCTATGGTCGGATGACACTGCAGGAGATGCCGTCGCTAACGCTACTTTCTCTTTAGGTGCTTCATTAGCCTCTTCTTCAGCCTCAAATTCCGCAGCGGCCTTGGCTAAGGCAGCCTGTGCTTCCGGAGACTTATTCCAATGGAAAGGCACGAATGCATTACCCGGAGTAAGCCATGAAGCCTTCTTGAAATGGAGAATTATAAACGGCATTACCGTGAATATAATCGTACCGATGATAAGCACACTGAACCATACGGCATTTGATCCCATCGCTATCTGTCCCGGAGGGAAGAAACTGAAAACGAAAGCTACAAGGGAACTTATAAAACCGGCACCTGCCACACACCATAGCCACCAGTTGCCTTTCTTACCGATGCGGAATGGACGTTTGGCATTCGGCATTGTGTAACGTAGACGAAGGATGGAGGCAAACATCAGCAGATAAACTATCAAATAAAGGATACAGGTGAGCTGTGAAAGAATTTGATAGAAACTCTGAACAGAAGGCATCAACACCATTACAAACGCCAACACCGTTGTGAAACAGCCCTGAATAAAAAGCATGTTGCTTTGTACACCGTGTTTATTAGCTTTTTGGAAAAACTTAGGCAGATAACCGGCCTGTCCCACAGCGAACACACCTTTGGAAGGACCTGCCACCCAAGTCAACACTTCTGCAAGTACACCGCCTGCAAGAGCGATGGCTATAATAGGAGCAAACCATCTGAAATGGAGAGCGCTGAAATATCTGTCGAATCCTTGAAGAAGACTCTGAACAAGGTTGATATCTTTTACCGGAAGGATTACGCCAAGAGCATAAGTACCAAGAATAAAGATGGCCACAGTGGCGAATGTACCTATAATAATAGCTTTTGGATAATTTTTTGTAGGATTTTTGATATCTCTCACGTGGACGCCACTCATCTCCATACCCGCATAGAAGAGGAAAATGGAAACGGCAAAGATTATATTATTGAAATTTGAGAAATCAGGTATGAAGCTTCCGTGCCAGTCCATTTGGGATGGATGACCGGTGGCCATATATATAATTGCCAAAACCACAAGTATAAACACAGGTATAATTGTACCTACAAGACCACCTATTTTCGACACTTTTCCTACCCATCCCATTCCTCGCAACGATATAAGGGTCGCAATCCAATATATGGCAAGCACCACAGCTATTGTATACCATTTGTTGGCCGCAAGATGGGAGTCATAGATGTGGTCCATCCCGATAAAAGCCAAGGCAACGGCGCCGAAAGTCAATACGGTTGGATACCAGATTGTACTTTCAACCCATTGGAGCCATATTCCAAGAAATCCTAATTTTTCACCATAAGCTTCACCAACCCAACGGAACATACCGCCCTGTTGATAGGGGAACATTGCAGCGAACTCAGCCGCAACCAATGAAACCGGAGCAAGGAATACTATGCCGGCAAGGATATAATAGAATGCAGAGCTAACTCCATATTCCGCTTCGGCCGGAAGACCACGCAGTGAAACCACTGCAACAATATTCATAATCACAAGGGTGAATACACCCATTTTGGCTGCTTGTTTGTTTGTGCCTTTAGCTTGTGGGGTGGTTGACGCCATAACAATTGAGGTTTTATGGTGTAAATATAGTGGAAAATTTTTTAATTAACTCAATCATTTATGATTTTAACAGTGTCACCCTTGAAAATACCGAGTTCCAACTTATTCATAAATGCTTTGATTGCGGCCTGCGCCTTGACAGAATTGCCGGCATCATCCAAAGGAGGAGCGAAAGCCGCGATACCGAAGAGACCGGGCATCACACCCATTACTCCGCCTCCCACTCCGGTCTTTGCCGGAATTCCTGAAGTAAATAGCCAGTCGCCGGTGTGCTGATAAAAACCTACGCTTGCAATCATGGATGTGATTTTTGGGGCTATCTCCTCATCAAATATTTGCAATTTTGTCACCGGATTCAACCCTTTATTGGCGATTGTGGCTCCCATAATTGCGAGCTGTGATGAAGTAATACCTAAAGAACATTGGCGAGTATATAGATCGAGGCTCATATCCACGTCATCGTAGATACGGTTGTAGTTTTTCAATAACCAGGCAATAGCGTGATTGTTGAAATTTGTGGCTGTCTCGCTCATATATAGTTCATCGATAAGTTGAGGAGCCGAACCGCATAATTCAGTAATATTATTTACGATTGCAGTCCACTTGTCTTTAGAGTCGCCTTGAGGAGCCACCATGGAACAGGCTGAAATCGCTCCGGCGTTGACGAGTGGGGTGGACGGATGATCATTTTCCAAAAGTAATGCGAAAATTGAATTGAAAGGTAACCCTGTAGCGTCAGCTCCAATTTTCTCAAGCACTCCCTTGGGAGTGTGTTGGATCATGGCCAAGATTGCGGTTGGCACTTTTGAAACCGATTCAATACCGAATTTATATTCCGTGTCACCTAAATTAATGCAAGTGCCATCTAATAGAGTCACACTTAAACCGAAGAGATTTGAATCTATATTAGCCAAATAAGGGATATAATTGGCATTCTTCCCTCCGGTCAGACTTTTTGTTTCATCATAGGCTTCCTGAGCAGCCTTCTTAATTTGAGACAGTTTTATTACCTTTTCCATAACCTTTTCGTAATAATTGTGAAAAAATGACAGCTTGAGGAGTGTCAAGCTGTCATTATAACGATTTACCTATGGGTAAAGTTTAATGTGTAAAGTTTAAAGTTGAAAGTTGAAAGTGTAAAGATGAAAGTTTAAAGTTAAAAGTGTAGATTTTAAAACTTGAGTTACTCACAACTTACAACCTACAGCTTACAACTCACTACTTATTTGCCCGTGTGATTGAAACGATTCTTTTTCAAAGGAATGTTTTTCTCCATTGCGATACGGGTTGTGGTAGGATACTCAAGAGCATTGAGTTCTTCCACAGCACTCTTGATGTCATTGATCAACTGATCGCACATGTCGCGGCTGAAACCTTGCTTGCAAAGAACACGCATCACAACCTCATCCTGAATATCGATAGGCATTGCATATGCAGGAACCATCCAACCTTTCATCTGAAGTTTATCTTGAAGGTCGTAGAGAGTCCATTTGGCAGTTGCCTGTACCTCAGGTTTCATATACCAAACCACGATTGGGTTAGGAACATCCTCCGAATAGTTTTGGAATTCAGGCATCTTGCCAAGTTGATCATGCAGATAAAGAGCCACTTGCAAAGAATTGTACTGAACCTGCTTGTAACCTTCGAATCCCAAACGGATGAATTGATAGTATTGTCCAAGTATTTGTGCTGCAGGACGTGAATAGTTCAAACCGACCTGAGTTACTTCGGCACCAAGATAATCTACTGTGAAAGCCATGTCACCCGGCAAATATTTCTTGTCTTTCCATACTACCCAGCCCAGACCAGGATATACGAGACCGAACTTGTGGCCTGAAGTACTGATTGAAAGTACCCATTTCAAACGGAAGTCCCATTTCTTTTCGGGGAACAAGAACGGAAGGATATAACCGCCTGTAGCTGCATCAACGTGGATACAAACTTCGTTGCCTGTAGCGGCATTGTATTTTTCAAGAGCGGCGTCGAGAGCTTCCACATCATCATTAAGACCTGTCCATGTCACACCTTGAATTGCAACTACACAGATAGTGTTTTCATCACACATCTTGATGGCTTGGTCTATGTCAAGAGTTATATGTTCTTTTGTGAGAGGCACCTGTCTCATCTCAATGTTCCAAAGGGAAGCGAATTTTTCCCAAACAACTTGATAACCGGCTGAAATCACAAAATTAGGCTTGTCATAAGGTTTGCCGGCTTTCTTTCTACGTTCAATCCAACGTTTCCAAGCAGCGATACCACCCAACATACAAGCCTCAGAAGAACCGATCGCCAAAGCACCGGCTTTCCAGAAGTTGGTTTCCGGTGTGTTCCAAAGATTTGCCACAATGTTGATACATTTCTGACACATCACGGCTACACGCGGATACTCAGTCTCATCGATATAGTTGACATTAATGGCTTCATTCATCAACTTGGTGGCGTATTCATCCATATAAGTTGTAACGAATGTAGCCAAGTTGAGACGCGGCTGAGTCTGTGCGAAAGTCTCGTCTTTCACCATCTGATAAGCTACTGTCGGTATTGTGGGTCCGTCAGGAATCTTCTGATCCGGTGCTGGGTTCAACATAGCGTTTGTTGCAAAAGCATCACTTTTGGCGTCGCCTTGACGATAATTGGGGTCAATCATAATTTTTTAAGTTTTAATAATTATACATGTTATATTATAATAATACAACATTTAAAATAATCAATGGTTCATGTTATGCTTGCGTGGAAACATCTTTCTTACAGAAAGAATGGTTTTGTCAATCATCTTGTCATTGATCACCACGATTGTAGCAATCACAATCAAACCGCCACCCACAATCTCAAGAACCGTGATTGGTTGCTTGAGGAAGAATACACTCAGCAACACAGCTGACACCGGTTCTAAAGAACCTAAGATAGCAGTTGGCGTAGAACCGATCATCTGGATTGCTGCAGTGGTGCATGCCAAAGAAAGTAAGGTGGGAATTATGGCAAGAGCCGAAAGATTCACCCAGTCAAGTCCCCGGTGAGGCCAAGTGATGGGATTTCCCAAAGCTATATTGACAAAAAAGAGCAACGAACCGAAAATCAAAACGTAAAAGAGCAATTTTGTGGTGGGAATGGTATTGATTTTCTTTGAAACATTCACCATCACGATATATAGAGCATAGGTCAATGCCGAAACCATAACCAAAACACAACCGTAAGGACTTAATTTAAGACCGTCGGTGGGTTTCACAAGTAAGAAAAGTCCTACGAACATGATCAAGAGACATATATACAAGGATGGACCGTTCTTCTCATGGAAGAAGAACATCATAATCACGGCTACCATCACGGGATACACGAAAAGCAGGGTGGAGGCTATACCTGAATTCATGTAATTGTAACTCTCAAAAAGGGTCAAAGAGGAAAGAGCCATAAGTATACCTAAAATCGCAACCTGCCCGATAGAACCTTTGTCAATTTTAAAAGGAATTTTTCGATACCACATCAACAGAGCCAAAAGAGGAATGCCCAGAACATACCTGAACATCAAGACAGTGTTTGGATTCATACCCTCTTCATATAGTGGCACGGCAAAAGCCGGATTGGTGCCGTAGGCCGCGGCTGCCACGGCTGCCAGAAAATATCCTTTGACACTTTTCAGAGTCATTTTCAATTTTAATGTTTATAGTTTAGTATAATACTTACAACTCACAGCTCACAACACACAACACACAACTTCTATCCTCTAAACATTATTTTAAATTCATTTGTTTATAAATTGTCTTTTATTCTTATATTTGCAAAGCAAACCTGTTGCTAAAACCACTATAAGGCAATGAAATTCATAGATTCCGGCGAAGGTAAGGTGCCACTGCTATCAGCATTGGCCATTCTTGCTATATCCTTGACCGTAAACCTTCCCGGTCTTGCAATTTCTCCTGTGTTAGGGAAACTAAAGGAAGTTTTCCATTCTACACCCCTTGAAGTACAGTTACTGAATGTTTTACCGAATTTGCTTACAATCCCGTTTATACTGGGAGCCGGTAAAATATGCACTCCTAAGAATCAGCTCACGGTGCTCACAATAGGATTATTGATTTTCACTGCTACAGGTGTCGCATACTTCTTTGCGAAATCCATGATAATACTCATAGTTTTGAGTTGTATTTTGGGTGTCGGTATAGGGTTGGTAATACCATTGGCGGCAAGCCTTATTTCCCAGAATTTTTCCGGGAAACCGAGGGGCACAATGCTGGGAGTGAAGTCCGGTTTGTCAAATCTCTCATTGATTATAGCCACTCTGTTTGTGGGATGGGTGGCGTCAAAGAACTGGCATTATGCTTTTATAGCCTATTTTATACCGGTGATACCATTGGTGATGGTGCCGTTTATAAAGAATAAATTCATCAATCAACAGCGTCCGGCCCCAAAGATTCTTTCAAGTTCCAATGCGGGGGAATCCCAGAATTTCCATTTCCAGGGAAAGACAGCCAAAGATATGATGTGGTTTGCCCTTATCATATATTTTGTGGTGACTTATGGAGCATTGGTGTTCTCTTATTATCTTCCTTTCACTATGGATGCTTATGGCATGAGCACCGGAAAGGTGGGTGTGGCAACATCAATGTTCTATCTTGCCGCGACGTTGGCTGGATTCGGACTCTCGAAAGTGATAAAGGCAACAGGTGTTTGGACTTTCCAACTGGGGTCGGTGCTTATTACCCTTTCCCTTTTTGGTGTAGGATTTATCCACACCTATGCCTCATATATTATAGGAGTTTTCTTGTTAGGCTTAGGCTACGGAGTGATCCAACCTATCCTTTATGACAAGACTTCTTATTTTGCCCCCAACGATGCTAAGTCTACAGAATATTTCGCCTTGTTGCTGACCAGCACCTACATAGCCCTTTCCACCATACCGTTTATAGTAGAGTTTTTCGGCACCTTCATAAAAGGAAACACCGACCCCTCCTTCCCGTTCATTTTGAACGGTGTGATAATGACTATCATGACTATCGTGGTGGTGGTAAAGCATAAGAACTTCGTTGTGCAGGCCGGTGTAATACCGCAAGGCGAGGGCTTGCTGAAACAGCCGTCATCGATTTTAGCTCCCGGCGACCGATACGTGAAGAGTGAAATCAAGGGTAGTCACCAGAGTGCACAGGCAGGCGCAGAGGCTGCTATGGAAGAAGGTTTGGCACCTGTGGGAGTTCCTATGGATTTTTCAGCCCCATCATCTAATGATAACGTAGGTAATGCAGTTAATTTAGCTAATGTAGCTGATGTGGCTTCTGGTAAAACCCCTGCAGCGGCTACACCTCCGGCTCCGGCAACTCCTCCGGCTCCAGCACCAATTTCACCGCATATAACTTCCGGTAAGGCTGCAGATATTATGAAGGCTGCGGAAGTTTCTCTCTCCCAAGCCCAGGATACCGTAGCGAATATGCGTCGTCAGCAGGCACAGATGCTCAGGGCAGAAGCCGATGTCCTTGATGCCAAAGCCGCCGAACTCCATGAAGAAGCCCAAGAACTCCGTGCCGAAGCAGATTTACTTGAAAATGAAAATAACAAGTAAAACATTAAGTATTAAACAATAAACAGTAAACAATAAGTGAGTTACTCACAACTCACAACTTAAAACTCACAACTCACAACTCACAACTTACAACTTACAACTTAAAACTTACAACTCACAACTTACAACTCACAACTAAACCCCCTACGCCTATGAAGAAACTTTTACTTCTTTCATCAGCAACCCTGCTCACTCTTTCAGCATTCGGGCAGGAATCCACCAAATTTATCACCACGATAGACTCTATCAATGTCTATAATATTATGGTGGAAAATGCACCCCAGAATCCCAGTATCAAGGATGTGCCAAGGTTCACTCTTGTCGGAAAAGACAGTAAGTTCTATCTGGGAATGGGTGCCAACGTAAAGATGGTCGGTGACTTCGACTGGGGTTCGCCGATTTCAAATCCCAATATTTTTGCCCCCAAGGATATACCTATGAATCCTGAAGAGGGCAACCGTGGACAGACCCTTTTCTCAGTGGGTCAAAGTAACATCTATTGGAACTTTGTGGCGCTTCCCGGTAGCAAGAACCAGGTTGGTCTTTTCTTTGATGTGATTTTCTTGGGCCATAGCAGCACTCCGGTAATCCAGATCCATCATCTCTATATGAAATATCGTGGATTCACAGCCGGATATGTGGTTTCCACATTCACCGATCTCAAGGCTGAACCCTATTCTATTGATTTCGGCGGTCCCAACGCAATGACATTGGTACGTCACCCGAACGTTTATTACACCCAGAAATTCGGCAAACATAAGGAGTGGACCGCGCAGTTGGGTCTTGATATGCCTGACATGGCCTCCTTCCAAAGTTATTATCAGACCAAGAAAGTGAATCAAAGGATGCCGGATATACCGTTGTTTATCCAACGTTCATGGTGTCAGGATCAGGGTTGGATGCGCTTTTCAGCCATCTTCCGCGATCTTCAATATAGAAGGTCCACCGGCAAGAATGAAGGAGTATTCGGTTGGGGTGTAAAACTAAGCGGTAAAACCCCGATAGTTGGAGGCCTTTCCGCATGTTGGGAAGCAGTCTATGGAAAGGGTATTTCAAGTTATATCCAGGATATGAGCGGAGAGAATGAAGACCTTCTGCCGGTATATAATGAAATGATGGACAAACAGGAAGCTGTGAAAGTGTGGGGAGCATACGGTTCCTTACAATACAACTTCGGCAAGCTTGCGTTTTGGAATTTCACATACTCCCAAGTTAGGGCTTATGGCAAAAACTGGAAAGTTCCTGCCGGTTCCGATTCCAATCCCAACTATAATCATATCGGCTCCTTATATAAATACGGTCAATATGTCACCACCAATCTCATTTTCAATGTGAGCAGTTTCGCACAGTTGGGAGTGGAGTATCTGTGGGGTCGCAGAATGAACTACAGTGGAGAGCAGGCCCACGACAATAGATTGATGCTGATGTTGAATGTATCCATTTAGAAAGTTTAAAGTTTAAAGTTTAAAGATTAGATTTGAAAGATTGGAGTTGAAAGTTGAAAGTTGAAAGTTATGACTCACAACTAAAAACTTATCGACTCGTAATAAAAAAATGTAAAATTATTTGCATATACTATTAAAGATTTATAAATTTGTGCTCGTATTTAATGGTAAAAAAACACTAACCAAACGTTGAATACAAAGCTTTTTGTCAGACATTCAAGCGATTACGCACTTGCCTCCCGGCCTTAAAGAAAGGGAGGATTTGGCTTACCTTAGCCTTTAAAAAGATAAACAAACAAACAATAATATCAACTAATTCTAAACACAAAAGGAATGAATAGAAAATTACTCAACGGCTTACTGGTGCTCGCTGTAGCCGCCGGTGGAGTCGGAACATTCACCTCTTGTAAGGACGAAAACTTCTCGGACAATGTCCGTTTGGACCAGGCATCCTTGCAAGCGCAGATTGATGCGATCAGAGGTCTTACTGACGCAGAGTTCTATGCAAATCTTGATGATTTTGTAAAAGAAAGATTGGCGCCTTATGCAACAAAACAAGAACTTGCAGATGCTAAGGCTGATTTGCAAAAACAAATCAATGATTTGGATGCAGCTTATAAAGCAGGTGACGCAGCTCTGCAGAAACAAATCGATGATCTTAAGAAAAAACTTGATGAAATTAAGCAGTGTCAGTGCCAAATTGAAACCATTGAGGATATCTGGAAAAAAATCAAGGAAAACAAATACGATGAGGTAAAGGAATACGTGGAGGCCCTTTACAATATGTTGTTTGAAAACATTTTCCCGGGTGAAGAATGGTTCCAACAGATCTGGGCAAATCAAAATAACATTGACAATCTTTACGGAAGAGTATCTGATATAAACGTCGATCGCGTTTACAATCCGGTATTCGGTTCAATCAACCTTCCGGTAGGCATCAACTCTACAGTTCTTGCTTCTTATATGTATAAATCTACTCAAGGCGCCTATGCCTTCCCGGGTGATTTTGCTAAGGGTCACCAGAACCCGGGATCTGCCCTATATGATGTAGATGGCCAATTCCAGGAACTTATAGCTTCTCTTGCAGGTGAAAGTAGCGTTGAACTCCCGGGTATCGATGAGGTTGCTTTCCCTGAAGCTACCCAGTTCGGTAACATGGGTGGTGCGATACTTACCATCAATCCTTCCAACCTTGACTTCTGTGATTACACAGTAGAACTTGTTAACTCAAAAGGTGAAACAGTTCTCGGTGGTGAACTCGGCGGCCTTGAATTGACTCACTTCGATGATGTTCTCTACTTCGGTGGAAGTCGTGCTGATGGTGACGAAAGCAATGGTATCTACGCCCTTAATGCAAGTGTTTATCCGGACACAGAAGCCTGGAAGAGTCTTGGTATCGACATCAATGACGCAGATAAGAGCACTATCAAGGATGCGCTCAAGCAGGTTAAAGACAATAAAAATCTTTCCGCCGTATCTCACCTTGGAGAAGCCGTGTTCAATGCAGTGAAAGACAAACTTCCTGCTTACGCTGTGAAAGTTTCTTGGGAAGAAGAAAAAGAAACTGTAGTAGCGGATCCTGAAAATGAAGGCAAATATATTACAGAAACTGAAAAATATACCAATTCAGTTCTCACTTCATTTGATCTTGCAGCAGCTGTTGTTCATCCTCTTTCATACAATACTGTAAGCGAGCTTGGCAACTACATTCCTGATAGAAGACTTCCTATCATCCACAGCACATTGTCAGAAATCCTTGATAGAATTAAGAACAAGATCGACATCAAGATCGAACTCGAAGATCCGACGATCACTCCGGTTGATTTTGAAATTCAATTCTATATTGAAGTTCAAAATGGTCACAGTAAAGGTAAAATTGTTCCTTTTTATCTAAATGAAGCTGGTGAAAAACAAACATTTAAGGATGAAAATGGTGATGTTA
Source organism: Muribaculaceae bacterium (assembly GCA_022510405.1). GTDB lineage: Bacteria > Bacteroidota > Bacteroidia > Bacteroidales > Muribaculaceae > Lepagella. Next base: position 13,420 of record JAFLTP010000020.1, read on the forward strand.
TATCATTCAACTACTCAAACAAGGGTCTTACTGATATAGATTTAGAGGGACTGGTACAGGCTGTTCTTGATGCTGCAGCATTGGAAATGAATACTTCCCTTTCTTCTACAGTTAACGAGCAAGTGATCGCTCAGCTCCAGGATGCAATCAGCGATATCAACACTCAGATCAAACAACAAATCGAGGCTCAGGTAGGTGACTTCACAAGCTTGATTGAAGACCTCCAGAACAGCAAGAAACTTACTTATGGCCAGAAAGTTCTTGACCTCTACAACCGTCTTGCTGAAAAGGCTAACTACTTCCTTGACAATGTTGCACAGTACGCTCAGGTAACTATGGCTTATAGTACAGGCGACGGTTTACATCACTTGTCAAATGATATTTACATGCCAAATACAGTTAATCCGGCTAAGGGTAATACACTTGAACTTTACGCTACTTCTTATACCGGAGACGTATTGGTACCCGCATACAAGAAATATGTAGCTATCACTGGTATTGTAAATGCAGACAAGACTGTTGATGCACTTGATCCAAGCTATCTTAAACAATTGAACAATAATGCAAGTGTAGAAGATGCTAATTATGCTCTTAATCAAGTTTTTGACGGAGCACAACAAAAAACAGTCCTCAATGTTGCCGGACTACCTGCAGGTACTTATAGATTGACCTATATAGCTGTAGATTACAGAGGTATGTGTTCTGCTGACAACTATTATATTGAAGTTCTCGGTCAATAATACAGAGAGTAGTAACTATTAACAGTAAAAAGATTTAAGAAATGAGATTAAATAAAATTTTTCTGACTGCTACTCTCCTGCTCGCAGGCGTGTGCGCAAACGCACAGGAGACAGTCACTGAATATGTATTCCAACCTCACTGGTTTGGCCAGTTGCAGATTGGTGGACAAGAAACACTTGGCGAAGGTAAGTTCGGTAAGCTCCTTAGCGGAAATGCTCAAATCGCTGCCGGCTACAAGTTCAATCCTTATATCGGTATGCGCCTCGCTATCAACGCATGGGCAAGCCGCGGTGCCATCGCCAATGAATATTTCAGAGATGGCGTGACACAATACTACAAATGGAACTATGTTGCTCCTACTTTGGATGCAGTTGTAGATATGACCAACCTTATAGGTGGTTACAATCCTACCCGTCTTGTAGAAGTTGACCTTATCGCCGGTCTTGGTGCTAATGCAGCTTTCCATAACAAAGATGCTCAGAAACTTGAAGCAGCGTTCAAGCCTATGACTCCTAATGGACTTCCTATCGAAGGTGAACCATTGTTCAGCAGCCTCTGGCAACATGGCAAATGGAGATTCCTCGGTCAATTCGGTTGCGCTGTTAACTTCAACGTTAGCTCACGTGTACAAATTGGTCTCGAACTCATGGCAAATCTTACCAACGATACATACAACTCAAAACACGCAATGAATACTGACTGGTATTTCAATGCTCTCGTAGGTGTTGGTTATTCATTTGGTCCGAAATATCACATCACTACCCGCGTGATCGAACCGGAACCGGAACCTGTAGTTGTAGAAAAAGTTGTTGAAAAGATCGTTGAAGTTCCTGTACAGGTTGAAGAAAAGAAAGTTGAAAAAGAAGTGTTCCGTCGCGACGTATTCTTCCTCATCAACCAACACTACATCCGTCCTCAGGAAATGGAAAAGGTAGCTCAGGTTGCTGAATACCTCCAGACTCACCCGAACGCAACTGTAACTATCACAGGTTATGCTGACAAGGGTACAGGTACACAAGCATTCAACCTTCGTCTTTCTGCTCAAAGAAGCCAGGCTGTGGCTAAGGCTCTTCAGGATAAATATTACATCCCGGCTTCCCGCATGATCGTTAAGAGCATGGGTGAAGACATGTATCAACCATATCCTGATGCAGTTCAAAACCGTGTTGCAATTTGTATCGCTGAGTAATATTCTAAAAAAGATGGAATAACACCATCATACATTCCAAGAGAGTCCCGGGTTGCATAATCCGGGACTTTTCTTTAATTTTGTGAGAAAGTCTGCAGAATTGATCAATTTCATGCCAAATATGGAAGAAAAGGTTAAAATTGACGGTCTCTCCTTCGTGCCTTTCCTTAAAGAAGAGGAAATTAAAAGGGAAGTTAAAAGAGTTGCACAGGAACTTCGTCATGATTTGGAAGGTAAATCGCCTTTATTTATATGTGTTCTTAACGGTGCTTTTATTTTTGCAGCTGATTTGTTAAGAGAAGCAGGACTCAATGATGCGCCTATAAGTTTTGTGAGATACAAAAGTTACGAGGGTATCAATTCTACAGGAGCGGTGAAGCAAATAGTCGGTCTAAACGAGGATATTGAAGGAAAGGATGTAGTGATTATAGAAGATATTGTGGATACCGGCATCACAGCCAATTTGATGGTGAATGATTTAAAGAAAAGAAACCCTGCATCGGTAAGATTTGTAACATTGCTTCATAAACCCGAAAGTTCACGTACAGGCTTTAAGCCTGATTATATCGCCTTTTCAATTCCATCAAAATTCATCATCGGATACGGCCTTGACCTCGATGGCAAAGCCCGCAATCTCAAAGACATTTACATCAATACTAATGCATAAGCAATACTATGACTGATAACTAATTGACTTAGTGTTTACTGTTTAAAACTTAATACTTAAGATACATGAACATCGTCCTGTTTGGGGGTCCGGGAAGCGGAAAAGGAACCCAGAGTGAAAAACTCATTGAAAAATACGGATTGCATCACATTTCTACAGGAGAAGTGCTTCGCGATCATATTAAAAGAGAAACTGAATTGGGAAAAATAGCAAAATCCTATATCGATGAGGGTCAATTGATTCCCGATGATCTTATGATCCAAATATTGGATTCAGTTTTGGAAGAGGCAAAAGATAAACCGGGAGTAATTTTCGATGGTTTTCCACGAACCATACCGCAAGCGGATGCTTTAAACGAACTTCTTAAGAAAAGAGGTAAAGAGCTTCACGCAGTGGTAGGACTCGAGGTGCCTGACGAAGAACTTGTGAAAAGAATGATCAACCGCGGCAAAATGACCGGCAGGGCAGACGACAATGAGGAAACAATCAAGAAACGTCTCAACGTATATCACAACCAGACCTCTCCCTTAAAGGACCATTATAAAAAACAAAATAAATATATAGCGATTGATGGAAACAAAGAAATAGAACATATCTTTGACACCATTGTAAAGGAATTGGATAACAAAAAATAAAACCCACAACTCAAAACTTAAAACTCACAACTCAAAACTTAAAACCCACAACTTAAAACTCACAACTCAAAACTCACAACTTAAAACTTAAAACTCAATAACGTCCTACCCCCGTGAGGGGGAGATATTTCAGAATATTTTAAAATTATGGATTCAGAAAAGAAACCTAAACGTCCAAGAATTGGAAGCGTTCATCCGTCGGGAATCAATGAAGACGGAGTTGCAGAAACTCGTTATGAGAAAGTGAATTATCCTAACGATGAAAAAAGACCCGAAGGTGGCCGTCAATATCAATCCCGCCAGAATTTTCAGGGATATCAAGGATATCAAAATAGACAGGGCTACCAAAACAGACCGGGATACCAGAACAGAGGGTATCAAGGTTATCAAAATTATCAGGGATATCAGAATTATCAGAATCCGCAAAGCGAAGATTCACAAGAGGCAGACAATGACGTAACAGCCGGTAACAATGAACAACCCAAAGAGGGTTACCAACCTCGTCAAGGTGTTTATCAACCCCGTCAAAACTACCAGGGAGGTTATCAGAACCGTCAGGGTGGTTATAACCAACAGGGAAGACAAGGTTATCAGAACAGACAAAACGGAGGTTACAACCAAGGAGGTTATCAGAACCGCCAGGGAGGATATCAAAACCGTCAAGGTGGTTACAACCAAGGAGGATATCAAAACCGCCAGGGTGGCTACAACCAGGGAGGATATCAGAACCGTCAGGGTGGTTATAACCAGGGATATCAAAGAAATCAAGGTTATCAGGCAGGACAAGGTTATCAGATGGGTCAAGGCAGACCCGGATATCAGGGTCACCAAGGATATCAGCAGGGTGGTTTCAGAAAACCCGGCAATATGAAATTTATGCCGCGCCCAAAACAAATCGATTATATAATCGATGATATCAATCCGGAAGAAGAAGTACGCCTAAACAAATATATGGCAAATGCCGGTATATGTTCACGCCGTGAGGCTGACGAATATATCTCCAAGGGATTGGTGAAGGTGAACGGCGTTGTTACCACTGAACTTGGCACCAAAATCAAACATGATGATGTTGTGGAATATGACGATAAGGTCGTGGTGCCTGAAAGAAAATGCTATGTTCTCCTCAACAAGCCTAAGGATTGTGTTACCACCAGCGACGATCCGAATGGTAGAGTCACAGTGCTCGACATTGTAAAGAATGCATGCAAGGAGAGAATATATCCCGTGGGTAGACTTGACAGAAACACCACAGGAGTGCTCCTCCTTACAAACGACGGTGATTTAGCATCAAAACTCACACATCCGAAGTTTGTAAAGAAGAAGATATACCATGTATGGACCGACAAAGATATCTCGGAAGAGGATATGCAAAGAATAGCGGATGGTATCGAACTTCCCGATGGTGAAATCCATGCCGACGCTATCAGTTATGTAAGCGAAACCGACAAAAACCAAGCCGGTATAGAAATTCATAGCGGAAGGAACCGTATCGTGCGCCGTATTTTCGAACACCTTGGATATCGTGTCACCAAACTTGACAGAGTTTACTTTGCCGGGTTGACCAAGAAGAACCTTCCGAGAGGAAGATGGAGATATCTCACACAGGAAGAAGTGACTGCATTAAGAACAGGTAGATTTGAATGAAAAAAATATGAAGAGAAAAACTGTAAAAGAAATTCTCAGGGATTCTAATGAACTCATAGGGAAAAAAGTTGATGTAAAGGGTTGGGTAAGGACAAGAAGAGGAAATAAGAACGTTCAGTTTGTGGCCTTAAACGACGGTAGCACAATCAACAACCTTCAAATAGTTTTCGATCTTTCAAAATTTTCAGAAGAAAGCCTGAAACCCATCACCACCGGAAGTTCAATCCATGTGGTTGGAGAACTAGTGGCCTCGCAGGGAGCGGGACAAAGTGTGGAAGTTCTCGCAGAGACTCTTGAAGTCTATGGCACGGCTCCTGCTGACTATCCTTTGCAGAAGAAAGGTCACACCATGGAGTTCCTTAGGGAAAAAGCACATCTACGTCCACGCACCAACACTTTCGGTGCAGTGCTCCGTATTCGTCATGCCTTGGCTTATGCTGTCCATAAATTCTTTAATGATAAAGGTTTCTACTATTTTCATACCCCACTTATCACAGCTTCTGATTGTGAAGGTGCCGGAGCACAGTTTCAAGTGACAACCCTTCCTCTCAATGATCTTCCAAAAAACGAAGACGGAAGTATCGATTATTCGAAGGATTTCTTCGGCAAAATGGCAAGCCTCACCGTTTCGGGACAACTTGAAGGGGAACTTGGAGCCACAGCCTTAGGACTCATCTATACTTTCGGTCCAACATTCAGGGCCGAAAATTCCAATACTCCTCGTCATTTGTCAGAATTCTGGATGATTGAACCTGAAATGGCTTTCTATGAAATTGCCGATAATATGGATCTTGCTGAGGAATTCATAAAGTATTGCGTAAACTATGCCCTCGAGCATTGTTACGATGATATAAAATTCCTCAATGATCATTTTGACCATGAATTGATCGACCGTCTCAAGTTTGTCGTCGACAATGATTTCGTTAGACTTTCATATTCCGACGGCGTTAAGATTCTGGAAGAAAGCGGTAAGAAATTCGAATTTCCGGTTTATTGGGGTGTAGACCTCGCTTCCGAACATGAACGTTATCTTGTGGAAGAGCATTTCAAAAAACCTGTTATCCTCACGGATTATCCCAAGGAAATCAAGGCTTTCTATATGAAGCTTAACGAGGACGGAAAGACAGTTAGAGCCATGGATGTGCTCTTCCCGAAAATCGGTGAAATTATCGGCGGAAGTCAACGTGAAGAAAACTACGACAAATTGACCAAGCGCATAGAGGAAATGGGTCTGGAGGGTATGGATTGGTATGTGGATACCCGTAAGTATGGTACCGTTCCTCACAGCGGTTTCGGACTAGGATTTGAACGGCTTGTACAGTTTGTAACCGGTATGCAGAATATTCGCGACGTGATACCCTTCCCTCGCTATCCAAAGGCGTGCGAGTATTGATATGAGTTTTAAGTTGTGAGTTTTAAGTTTTTCGTGTCAAAAATTGAAAAAACAACTTAAAAAGACATCGAAAAAGATAAGTGCCATGGCAATTTTGTTTGTCATGGCTCTGTCATTTCAAGTTCATTCTCAACTCACCCCTCAAAACTCACATCTTACAACCAACCAAGCCCCCCTCACAATCTCTCTTATTACTTGTTATCCGGGTGAGGAAATATATGAACTTTGCGGACATTCTGCCATTAGAGTGAGAGGACAAGGGATAGACTCCGTTTGGAATTATGGTATTTTTGATTTCAATCAGCCTAACTTTGTCTATAGGTTTGTTAAAGGAGAGACCGACTACCGGGGCGCATCGTATCCCTTCAAGTGGTTTATGCCGGAATATATCCAAACCGGCAGGAAGGTAGTGGAGCAGGATTTGAATCTAACGCCTCAGGAGGTTAAAAAACTTCTTGGAATATTGCGCACCTCCGTTTTGCCGGAAAATGCCGTGTATCGCTACAACTATATCAAAGATAATTGTTCATTGCGGATTTTGAATGCGATGGATTCGGCAACTGATGTGAAAATCATTTATCCGGACAGCGTGAGATATGGTACTTACCGAGATGAGATGAGAGCTTACCACGAAGGATATCCGTGGTATCAATTCGGGATTGATTTGGCATTAGGATCCGGACTCGATCAAAAAACAGGAACCCGTGAGGAGATGTTTGTGCCGATTGAGGTTATGCGTAATGCCGCATCTGCCCATTTTGCCGACGGCAGGCCTTTGGTAAAGGCCACCAGAGTATTGAATACCGGCAGGGAAAATGCAGTGCTGCCTCCAACCCCTTGGTTTCTTGCTCCAATCTTCTGGGCATGGATATTGACATTGATAATTGCATGTGTTGTGGCATGGAATATTATAAACCAGAAGTTGTATTTGCCGCTTTACGGTGTATGGTTCTTTATGCTTGGATTGGCCGGGTGTCTTATTGCATTCCTGGTATTTGTTTCAGTGCATGAGTCCACAAGTCCCAATGTTTTGATATTCTGGTTAAACCCCTTACAGTTCCTGTTCACAATATCCATGGGTATAAGAAAACTTCGGGTTCTTTCATTCGTCATGGCTTATTACAATATTATAGCTGTAGGTATTTTACTGGTGACCTCGCCTTTCCTGACCCAAAGTTTCAATCCGGCCTTTTATCCGTTGATGTTGTCGACATTCGCTTTGGCTTGCAGTTATGCAATAATACGGAATAAATCAAGTTATAGAAGAAGATGAACCGCCTATTGACAACAGTTGTGGTAGGTCTTGCCGGCATCCAAGGTATCACCTTGGCAGCTGAGTCACGCCCTAAACTCGTGGTTGGTATAATGGTGGACCAACTTCGCACCGACTATCTGGAAAACTTGAAAGATATGTTGGGCGCCGGAGGCTTCCGTAGGCTCATGGAGTCCGGAGTCTTTTTCAAAGATGTGAATTTCAATGTTCCTGGAAGTGATGCTACAAGCGCTTCTGCAATTATTCAGACCGGAACTTATCCAAAATTCAATGGTGTGCCCGGGATGATGATATATGATCCGGTCTCCAAAACTTTATCTCCCATATACAAGGATTCCAATTATATCGGAAATTTCACCGATGAAACCTATTCTCCGGCTGCATTGCGTGTCACTACCCTCACAGATGAAATAGCTGTTGAGAATCAAGGAAAAGGAAGGATTCATACCATCGCTCCGGACGCAGCCCAGGCAATAACTTTGGCAGGACATTCTGCAAATTCTGCTTTTTGGGTGAATAATGAAACCGGGAAATGGTCGTCTACAACATATTATCCCAATCCACCGGCTGCTCTCCAGAATAAAAATTACAATACTCCTTTAGTTTCTAGATTAGACACAATGAAGTGGCAACCTCTAAGAAAGGGGGAACCTTACATTGATATAAATCCACTTGAGACTAAGGAAGGATTTAAATACATATTTTCACGTTCCGACAGAGATGTCTATTCTCTATATAAACAGTCTCCATATGTAAATTCCGACATCACGCAAGCCGCTACGGAATATATCACAGACCTTAATTTAGGGAGAGAAGCGGAAGGAATCGACGTCTTGAATCTTGGATATACATTGGCTCCCTATCCTGTTGCTACCGGAGATAGCTATGAATACCCATTACAAGATGCCTATCTAAGGTTGGATAAGGACCTGGAAAGACTTTTCAACACACTTGACAGGCAAGTGGGTAAAGAAAATGTGCTCGTTTATCTTGTTGGAACGGGTTATTTTGCAGAACCGCCTATCGACAACTCGGTTTATAGATTGCCAAGCGGAAATTTTTCAGTGAAAAGATCAATGTCGCTCCTGAATGCATTCCTTTCGGCAAAATATGGAAACGGTGCTTATGTGGATCAATATTCCGACAGACAGATATACTTGTCAAAACCTCTGTTGGAAGAAAAAAATCTTGATTTAAACCAAGTAGCGGCAGAAGCCCGTGATTTTTTGATGAAAATGAGCGGGGTGGCTGATGCCTATACACTATCGGATTTGGTGAATCCCGGTTCCGAACATTTGGAATCCGAAAGACTTGCCATTGATCCCAAGACAGCCGGAGATATTATATTGGATTTCAATCCCGGTTGGACTGTTACTGACGATAGCCGGTATCCTCCACGACCGCAAATAGATAAATCCACTGCATATGCTACTCCCGGCTTCATAATGGGCACGAAATTTGCTCCTAAAGTGGTGGAAGAAACCGTGGAAGCAGTTTCGATTGCGCCAACAATAGCCAATGCCCTTAGAATCCGGGCCCCGAACTCAGCTTCCTCTAAACCAATAAAATTATCTTTGCTGCAATAATAGCAATAACACCAACAACAATAATAACAGTAACAACAAAACAAAAATAACACCCCAACATAAATGGCTTTAGGCAATCTTTTAAAGAAAATATTTGGCGATCAAAGTGAGAGAGCCGTGCGCCCTCTGTGGAATCGTCTTGAAAAGGAAATAAATCCTATAAGCGAAGAAATCAAGAATATCAGCAATGATGATCTTCGCCATCGCATCGACGTGATCCGTGATTCAATCCGCAACGAGGCTCAGGAATATGAAAATGAAATGACTGACCTTCGAAAGGAACTTGAAACATTAGACTACGATAAACGTGAGCCTTACTGGAAGAAAATAGACGAACTCCGTGAGGAGAAATTCAAAATGTATGCCCGTCGCCTTGACGAAGTGCTCCCCGAGGTATTTGCAATTGTTAAGGAAACAGCTCGTAGATTTAAGGAAAATGATCTGATAGAAGTCACAGCAACTGATTTCGACCGTGAACTCGCCGGTAATGGTAAAGATTTTGTTACCATAGAAGGCGACAAGGCGGTTTACCGCAATTCATGGATGGCAGGTGGTAACCAGATAACATGGGATATGGTACATTATGATGTACAGCTAATTGGCGGTATGGTGCTCCATGGTATCCTAAATGGCGACAAGGCATCCAACAATATCGCAGAGATGGCCACCGGTGAGGGTAAAACCCTTGTGGCTACTCTACCTGTATTCTTGAATGCACTCACCGGAGAAGGTGTGCATGTGGTGACTGTGAACGACTATCTTGCCAAACGTGACTCCGAATGGATGGGACCGCTTTATCAGTTCCATGGACTGTCGGTGAACTGTATTGACAAGACAGATCCCAACTCGGAAGAGCGTCGTCGAGCGTATCGTTGCGATATCACATTCGGTACGAACAATGAATTCGGTTTCGATTATCTTAGGGATAATATGGCTCTGCAGACCACCGATCTTGTTCAGCGTGACGAACATTATTATGCCATTGTCGATGAGGTTGACTCCGTGCTTATAGATGATGCTCGTACTCCGCTTATTATCTCAGGTCCGGTGCCAAAAGGTGACGACCAGATGTTTATCGAGTTCAAACCTAATGTAGAGAAAGTGGTCAATGCCCAGAGAAAACTGGTTCAGAATCTACTTCTCGAAGCTAAAGACAAGATATCCAAAGGAGTTGCAAATGATGATAAGACACTCACCGAAGAGGGAGGATTGGCCTTGTTCCGTGCTTATAAAGGTTTGCCGAAACACGGACCTCTTATCCGTTATTTAAGCGAGGAGGGTATAAAGCAATTGCTGCTAAAGGTTGAGGCCCGATATATGGCCGACAACAACCGTGAAATGCCGATTGCCGTGGAACCCCTTTACTTCGTGATTGATGAAAAGAACCATAGTATCGAACTTACCGACAAAGGTATAGAGGTACTTACCGGTACTACCCAAGATCCTGATTTCTTCATTCTCCCGGATATCGCCGCTCAACTTTCAAGTGTGGAAGGAGAAGAAAATACTACAAAAGAGGAGAAACAGCAAAAGAAAGATGAACTTCTCCAGAATTATTCCATAAAAGCGGAACGTGTTCACACCGTCAATCAATTGTTGAAAGCATACTCTTTGTTTGATAAGGACGTTGAGTATGTAATCGACGACAATAAAATTAAGATTGTTGATGAACAGACAGGACGTATCATGGAAGGTCGTCGTTACAGCGATGGACTTCACCAGGCAATCGAAGCCAAGGAAGGCGTGAAAGTTGAGGCCGCTACCCAGACTTACGCTACCATCACTTTACAGAACTATTTCCGTATGTATCGTAAACTTGCCGGTATGACCGGTACTGCGATGACTGAGGCCGGTGAATTCTATGATATATATAAATTGGAGGTTACAGAGATTCCTACTAATCGTCCTGTTATAAGGAATGACCAAAACGATAGGGTTTACCGCACAAAGAAAGAGAAATATGCCGCAGTGATAGCAGAGGTAGAGGAAATGGTGAAACAGGGCAGACCGGTTCTTGTGGGTACTACCTCGGTTGAAATTTCCGAACTTCTTTCCAAAATGTTGCAACTCCGCAAGATTCCTCATCAGGTATTGAATGCCAAGCAGCACCAAAAGGAGGCTGAGATTGTGGCTCATGCCGGTAAGACAGGCACTGTAACCATCGCTACCAACATGGCCGGTCGTGGTACAGACATCAAGCTGACTCCGGAAGTAAAAGAGGCGGGAGGGCTTGCCATCATAGGTACGGAAAGACATGAATCCCGTCGAGTGGACCGTCAGCTAAGAGGTCGTGCCGGTCGTCAGGGAGACCCAGGTTCTTCTGTATTTTTTGTTTCCTTTGAAGATACCGTGATGCGTCTTTTCGCAAATGAGAGGGTAGTAAAGACTCTTGACCGTCTCGGATTTGAGGAAGGCGACATGATCGAGAGCAAGATGGTGACCAAATCCATAGAAAATGCACAGAAAAGGGTAGAGGAAAACAACTTCGGTATCCGTAAACGTCTTGTAGAATACGATGACGTGATGAATGCTCAACGTAAAGGTGTGTATGGTCGTCGTCAAAATGCTTTGAAAGGTGAAAGGATCGGATCCGATATCGCCAATATGATTTATGAAACTGCCGAATCTCTCGCAAATAGAGGTTACGAAAACGGCTTCCCCGAATTCGAAGAGGATGTACTTAAAAATTTGGCGATAGAAGTTCCTTTCTCAGAGGTTGAATACAATAAACTTGATGCAGCCGACATAACTGATAAACTCGCTGAAGAGGCTATGCGTACTTATGAACGCAACAAGCAAAAAATGGCGGAAGGAGCTATGCCTTATATAAAGGAATTTGTGGAAGAGAAAGGTGCCACAGGTCCTGTTGGAGTTCCCGTAACCGATGGTAGACGCGTGTTCAATATCCGTTGTGATATCAAGGATGCCTATGAAAATGGTTGCAAGCCACTCACTAAGGCCTGGGAAAAGACGGTGCTCCTTTCATCGATCGATAAATCATGGCAGGAACAGCTCCGTGAAATGGATGAACTCCGCAAGTCAGTTCAAAATGCATCTTACGAACAGAAGGATCCTCTTGTGATTTATAAGCTTGAGGCATATGAACTTTGGAAGAAGATGCTTTGGGAAATGAACTCCAAGGCTGTAGCAACTTTGATGAGAGGCCGTCTGGCAGTGCCGGATTATGAAGAGGCCAAAGCTGCGGAAGCCAAGGCTAAGGAAGCTCAGGAACAGCAACGCCAGGCTGCTCAGCTCGCCCGTCAGCAACAAATTCGCAGAGAATATAGCAACACTTCTTCTACCGGTGTCAATCCGTATGCCAATTATAGCACAACCCGTGAGCAATATCCGGGTGAGAATGCCCAAAGGGCCGCGGGCCAGAATGTGAGCCGTCGTCAAGGACCGGTCGCTCCAATCAAGGCTATGCCTAAAGTTGGTAGAAACGAACCTTGTCCTTGCGGAAGCGGCAAGAAATACAAAAACTGCCACGGCAGAGATTAAAATAAAAGCTCCGAAAAATCGGAGCTTTTTTAGTTTAAAGTTTAAAGTTCAAAGTAAAAGTGTAAAGTTTAGAGAGATCGGTAACTTTCTTTCCACTCTAAAATTTACACTTTATACTTTAAAAATTAATCTTCTTCAAGAGTTTCAGCGTATTCCTTGAGAAGCTTGTCTTGAACGTCACCGGGCACGAGTTCGTAAGAAGAGAACTGCATAGAGAATGAACCTCTACCGCCGGTGATAGAACTCAATGATGTAGCGTAGGAAGACATTTCTTTGAGTGGCACTTTGGCATTCAGTTTAAGGATACCACCTTCGGAATCTTGATCCATGATAATACCGCGGCGTCCGTTCACATCCTTCATTACGTCACCCATGGTATCGCCAGGAGTGATGATCTCTACGTCATAAACCGGCTCCAGAATCTTTGGATTGGCGGCTTTGAAGGCTTGTGAGAATGCGTTACGGCCTGCCAAGCGGAAGGAAATTTCATTGGAGTCTACCGGGTGCATCTTGCCGTCATAGATCATAACCCTCACGTCGCGAGCATATGAACCGGTGAGAGGTCCTTGTTCCATTCTGTCCATGAGACCCTTAACGATAGCCGGAATAAAGCGTGCATCGATTGCACCACCCACGATACAGTTATAGACTACAAGTTTACCACCCCAATCCAAAGGAATTTCCTGTTTGTCACGAACATTCATCTTGTATTCCTGGCTTCCGAATTTGTATGAATCCGGTTCCGGCATACCTTCTGTGTAAGGTTCAATGATCAAGTGAACTTCACCGAACTGACCGGAACCACCTGATTGTTTCTTGTGGCGATAGTCGGCACGGGCTGCTTTGGTGATAGTCTCACGATAAGGAATCTTCGGTTCGAAGAATTCAATGGGAAGTTTATCGTTGTTCTCAACACGCCATTTAAGAGTGCGGAGATGGAATTCACCCTGTCCTTTTACCAATGTCTGTTTCAACTCCTTGCTTTGTTCCACGAGAATTGTGGGATCTTCCTCATGCATACGGGTTAGGATACCCATAAGTTTTTCAGCATCGCTTTCTGAAGCAGGCTTGATGGCACGGATATAACGGGGTGCCGGATATTTGATGAAGTCGAATTGATAATCGCAGCCTTTTGCATCGAGGGTGTCGCCTGTGCGAACATCTTTCAATTTAACAGCGGCTCCTATGTCTCCGGCCTTCAATTCATCTGCCGCATTACGTATCTGTCCTGAAACGGTGAAAATCTGAGCGAAACGTTCCTTGTTGCCACGATTGATATTTTCAAGGTCGTCACCGGCCTTCAGTGTACCGCTCATAACTTTGAAGTAGGATACTTCGCCGATATGTGGCTCTACGGAAGTTTTGAATACGAATAGAGAAAGAGGACCATTTGCATCGGGTTTAACTTCTACGCCGCAGGTGGTTTCGGGAGCAGCAACTTCTTCGGGAGAAGGACAGATGTTGCCTAAGAATTCCATCATTCTTCTCACGCCCATATCTTTGGCAGCGCTTACGATGAATACAGGATAAAGATTCCTGTCTACCACACCTTTGCGCAGACCCTTACGGATTTCGTCTTCTGTGAGAGGTTCGTCAGCGAAATATTTCTCCATCAATTCCTCATCATTTGAAGCAGCAGCTTCAAGGAGGGCGTCATGCATTTCCTGAGCCTTATCCATTTGGTCAGCCGGGATATCGGAAACTTTTGGTACGCCGCCGTCAGGACCCCATTCATATTTCTTCATAAGGAGCACGTCGATCATGGCGTTGAAATTTGATCCCGCATTGATCGGATATTGCACCGGCATTACGTGAGTGCCGAAATGTTCGCGGAGCTGGTCGAGAAGGTTATCATAATCCACCTTTTCACCATCCATATGATTGAGGGCGAAGATAACAGGCTTGTTGAGTTTACCGGTGACACGGAAAATATTTTGTGTACCCACTTCCACGCCATATTCAGCATTAACCACGATTACCCCTGAATCGCAAACACCGAGGGCTGTGTAAGAGTTGCCTACGAAATCGTCGGCACCCGGACAGTCAACGAAGTTTAGTTTCTTGCCGTTGAATTCTGCATTGAAAACTGTTGAGAAAACGGAATATCCATATTCCTTTTCCACGGGGAAATAGTCACTCACTGTGTTTCCCGCTTCGATGTTACCCCTGCGTTTAATCACTCCGCTCTCGAAGAGCATTGATTCCGCAAGGGTGGTTTTGCCTGATCCCTTGGAGCCGATCAAGGCAATGTTTTTGATTTCGTCAGTTTTATAGACTTTCATTTATTTATAGAATTAAGTGAAAATTCATATTGATTGGGGAGAAAGTTGAGGCTTTCCCAAAATTTGTTGCAATTTACAAAAAATCCGCCACGTTGATGGTCGTGACGGATATGTTAGACAACATATTTACTTATTCTTACTTATTCCTTGGCAAGAATCAAAGCTGAATAGGGTGCAAGTGTCATTTTGCCACCTTTGGCATTACCTAAACCCGCTTGAGGATCTATCTTGCCATCCATAGCAACAATTTTCCAATCTCCTTTTGGTACGTTAACGCCTTGTGATTCCGAAGCACCATTGAAAACTACCTTTATTTCTTTCCAACTGTCACCATTTGCGTTATCTTTCAAAGAGTAAGAAATCAAATTCGGTGTCTTTGATGAGTCGATCTTGTCAAACACCAAATGTTTTGCGATATCATCAGTTGATGTCATCCTGAATGCCGGGTGAGCCTTTCTCAAAGCCACAAGGCCCTTGTAATAATCGAACTGGTCACGATACTTTGACTTGTTTGCCCAGTCGATTGCATTGATGGAGTCCGGACGATTGTAGGAATTATGAACACCTTTCTTATCCCTGAAAATTTCTTCCCCGGCAAACATAAATGGAGTGCCTTGTGAGGTGAACACTATCGTCTGGGCCAATTTTGCTGCTGCAAGTTGATTCTCTTCCGGTTCATCTTTCATGGAATGTTTCAATTTGTCGGTGAGGCAAAGATCGTCATGACATGAAATATAATTCACAATCATTTCAGGAGATGAGGCATAGGCGAATTTAGAATTGTTGCCTTTTGAATAATCCACCTGAGGATGGGCTGTTGCCGCTACGATTCCAATTTTTACAGTTTCCTCAAGGCCAGGTTTCCCGGTTGCAAAACCTCTGTCGGAAGCATCAGTGTAATGACCCTTCACTGCATCTCTAAGATCGTCGGAAAAGACAGCGATATTCTCCATTTTGCTAACATTCTCTTTCAAGGCTCTGCGTTCAACAGCCAAAGGTGAGTCGCCGGCAGTCCAACCTTCTCCATATACGAAAATAGAGGGGTTGATTTCTTTCAATTCTTTTGCTACCCTGTTCATGGTTTCAGTGTCGTGTATAGCCATGAGATCGAAACGGAAACCGTCGATATGATATTCGTCTGCCCAATATTTTACGGAATTAACTATATAATCCTGCATTTGCTGAAGGTCCGAAGCAGTTTCGTTGCCACATCCCGATGCATCGGAATAACTTCCGTCTTCCCTGTGGCGATAATAATATCCCGGTGCTGTAAGTGAGAAATTGCTTCCGTCATTTTCCGCGGTATGGTTATAAACCACATCCATTATCACCCCGATGCCATTATCATGAAGTGCCTTTACCATTTCCTTCATTTCGGCCACGCGTGAAGCCGGATTTTCGGGATTTGTGGAATAGGAACCTTCGGGTGCATTATAATTTTGAGGGTCATAACCCCAATTATAGATATTTTCTTGTAGATTAGCTTCATCTACTGAATTATAGTCATAACTGGGAAGTATATGAACATGGGTGACGCCAAGTTCTTTCAAATGGTCGATACCGGTCTTTTCACCCGATGGTGAAATAGTGCCTTCTTCAGTGAGAGCAAGGAATTTTCCTTTATTTGTCACTCCCGAAGACGGATGCATGGAAAGGTCTCTATGATGCATTTCATACACTATCACATCTGAGAAATTATCCACTTGAGGACCCTTGTCGTTTTCCCAACCTTCAGGATTTGTTTGAGCGAAATCAATAATTGCGGCTCTCTTCCCATTCACTCCAACGGCTTTCGCCCAAACTCCCGGAGTTTCGTTGAGCCATTTGCCATCGAATTTAATTTTAAAGGTATAGAACTTTCCATAAAGTTGTTCAGGCACAGAAGTTGTCCAAGTTCCATTCTCTTTATGAAATTCCATCGGAAGGGTCTGAATAGGTTCTCCACCTTTTCCGTGGTCATAAATATTAACCACCGCTTCTTGGGCTTCGGGGCTCCAAAGTCTCCAGTGAGTACCGGTTGAATTTACTGTCAATTCCAGGTCTTCTCCGGAATAAGTGGGGTAACTCTTAAACTTGGCATCATAATTACTCTGGGCTCCGGCTGTTAATCCACCGGATATTAAAACTGCGGCTAACGCCATTGTTTTGATTCTCATAATTTATTTTTGTGATTTAATTCTATTATTTGGGCCTTGATATTTATTAGGCTGGCATTCCATTGTGGTAAATCTTTTTGAATCACTTCAAATATAATATCGCTATCCAAGTCAAAATAGCCATGAGCTATTCTATCTCTTAAACGCATTATTTTTTTCCACGGGATTGTAGGATCCTTAATTTCCAGAAACTGAGGAAAAATCTTATCTATCTTTTTTACCAGTTCCCCTATTGTTTCAAGCATCATGCATGATGCAGCCAATTTTTCAAGAGACTCATCTGAATATAGATATTCTTGTGCTTGAGTGATATTTTGGTTCCATTTCCTTATTAATTGGTCAGCTTTTAAAATTTGATCAATAAGACCAATTATAATATCATTAGAAGATTCTGATCCCATCTCTTTTAATTTCATTTAGAAGTAAAGGGTTCATATATTCTCTTTTTCTAACTATATCTATCTTGCATTCTAAAAGGTTTTGTAGGAAATCTTCCATCTCCATTATGATAAAAATTTTAGGAGGCATTTCCACAAAGATATCAAGATCACTTTCAGCTTTGTCATCATCTCGTGCGACTGAACCGAATAAAGATAATGATTTAACACCAAATCGATTTTTTAATATCTCCTTATTGGCCCTTATAACTTCTATGAAGTGATTCTTTCTTCCCATCAATTACATTTTCTATTATTTTGCGAATATAATGAAAAATCCATTTGTTTTATTATCCAGTCTTTGAAAGGCAAGAATTAAACTATTTTTAGGCAAGAAATGTTAATAAAGAAGAAAGATTTATAAAGAAATTCGACATATGAACTTCAATAATTTCACCATTAAATCGCAAGAGGTGATTCAAAAGGCAATCGACCTCACACGCCAGAACGGTCAGCAGCTTATTGAACCGGTTCACATTTTAAAGGCAATTATCGGCGAAAGCGAGACCATCGTGAATTTTGTTTTCCAGAAATTGGGTGCTAACCTCAATTCTGTGAATCTGGCTATCGACAAGGATATCCAATCCCTCCCAAAAGTTAGTGGGGGAGATGTCACGCTTAGCCGGGAAAGTAACGATGCACTTCAAAAAGCCATTGATTTCTCAAAGTCAATGGGCGATGAATATGTATCGGTAGAAGCCATCCTTATGGGAATACTTCGTACACGTTGCAAGGCTTCCCAAATCCTAAAAGATGCAGGTGTCACTGAAGATGGATTGAAGGCTGCTATCAATGAACTCCGAAAGGGTAATAAAGTTACACAACAAAGTGCTGAAGAATCTTACCAGGCGTTGTCCAAATACGCTATAAATCTTAATGACAGGGCCCGTAACGGTAAACTTGATCCTGTGATTGGGCGTGATGAAGAAATCCGTCGTGTGCTCCAGATATTGTCAAGAAGAACCAAGAATAACCCTATGCTCGTGGGTGAACCGGGAACAGGTAAAACCGCTATCGCAGAAGGATTGGCCCATCGAATTGTTAGGGGTGACGTTCCGGAAAATCTTAAGAGCAAACAAATTTATTCCCTGGATATGGGTGCTTTGGTTGCAGGAGCAAAGTATAAAGGTGAATTTGAGGAAAGACTTAAGGCTATCGTAAATGAAGTGACTCAAAGTGACGGTGAAATAATCCTGTTTATTGATGAAATCCATACATTGGTTGGAGCGGGTAAAGGTGAAGGTGCAATGGATGCTGCCAATATCCTCAAACCGGCACTCGCACGTGGCGAACTCCGTTCTATAGGTGCCACAACCCTTGATGAATATCAAAAATATTTTGAAAAAGACAAGGCTCTTGAACGTCGTTTCCAAAAAGTAATGGTTGACGAGCCTGATGAGTTAGCCGCCATTTCTATCCTTCGTGGTTTGAAGGAAAGATACGAAAACCACCACAAGGTGCGTATCATGGATGAAGCAATCATTGCCGCTGTTCAGTTAAGTTGCCGTTACATCACCGACCGTTTCCTGCCTGACAAAGCAATCGACCTTATAGATGAGGCTGCTTCAAAACTTCGTCTTGAAATGGACTCCATGCCTCAGGCACTTGATGAGGCTTCCCGCAAAATCAAGCAATTAGAAATAGAACGAGAGGCAATCAAGCGTGAAGGTGACGATTATAAGATTAAAGAAATTGACGAAGACCTTGCTAACCTTCGTGACACTGAAAAATCTCTTCTTGCCAAATGGAAGGCTGAAAAAGAGGAAATCAATAAAATCCAACAAAACAAGATTGATATCGAACAACTCAACCATGAGGCTGAAATAGCGGAAAGAGAAGGTGACTATGCTAAAGTTGCAGAAATCCGTTACAGTAAAATCAAACAGAAGGAAGAGGAGATAAAACAATATCAAGAAGACCTCCATAAGATGCAGGGCGAAGGAGCTTTGATAAAAGAAGAGGTAGATGCTGAAGATATAGCAGAGATCGTAAGCCGTTGGACAGGAATTCCTGTAAAGAAAATGGCACAAAGTGAGAAAGATAAACTTCTTCACCTCGAAGAGGAACTTCATCATCGCGTGATAGGTCAGGATGACGCAATCAAGGCAGTGAGCGATGCAGTGCGTAGAAGCCGTGCCGGTCTTAATGATCCTCGCCGTCCTATCGGTTCATTTATTTTCCTCGGCACCACTGGTGTCGGTAAGACTGAATTGGCCAAGGCTCTTGCGGAATATCTTTTCGACGATGAAGATATGATGACACGTATCGATATGTCGGAGTATATGGAGAAACATTCTGTTTCTCGACTTGTAGGAGCGCCTCCGGGATATGTTGGATATGAAGAGGGCGGTCAACTCACAGAGGCAGTTCGTCGTAAACCTTATAGCGTGGTGCTTTTCGATGAAATCGAGAAAGCCAACCCGGATGTTTTCAATATTCTGCTCCAAGTGCTCGATGACGGTCGTCTCACAGACAATAAAGGTCGCTTCATCAACTTTAAGAACACAATCATCATCATGACCTCAAACGAAGGTTCCAACATTATCCGTGAGAATTTCGCGAATATGAAGGAAGGTGAACGTGAGGAGACTATTTACAAGACAAAACAGGATGTAATGGACCTTCTTAAGATGAAGATTCGTCCTGAGTTCCTCAACCGTATCGATGAGATAGTGATGTTCACACCTCTCAACAAGAAGGAAATTCAAGAAATTGTTGACCTCCAGGTTAAAGGTGTTCAAAAGATGCTGGCTTCGAATGGTGTTACTTTGGAAGTTACCAAACCTGCCCTTGAACTGCTTGCTGAAGATGGTTACGATCCTGAATTCGGTGCTCGTCCGGTTAAGAGAACAATCCAAAGAATGGTTCTCAATCAACTTTCCAAGGATATTCTTTCCCAGAAAGTTAACCGTGAAACCCCGATCAAGATTGACCGTAAAGGTGACGAACTCGTCTTTACCAACGATTAAACCTCAATTTAAGTTAATATTATATAGGATTAACTACCACCGGTTGGATGGCCGGTGGTTCCTTTTTTTCTATAAAATTTGGTGGATGCAAAAATTGGCATTAATTTTGCATCAAAATATGTTATACAACACATTTCTTAAACAATTGTTAGGAAATAAGCGTTGTATATATAGAGATAGTTAACGTCTGTAGGGCGCCTGGGTGGCACGTAAACAGACTATGTGTAACTAAAACATAATATTGTGAAAGTTAAGCATTTGATATTCTCGATTGCTGCTTTGGCTTTCCTTTCTTCTGCAATGTCGTTCGACAAAACACTTGAAGTGGGAAGCAATGCTCCCAAAATCGAGAAAATTGATGGAACTAACGTCGGTTATGACGCTAACTCCGAAACAAAAACAAAAATTATTTCTTTCTGGAATCCCAAGAAACCTGCTTCCAGAATAGCAAATAGGAATCTGAGCCGACAATATGGCGAAAATTCCGAACAAAACATCGAATTCATCAGTATTTGCACCGATAATGATGACGATCTGATGAAAGAAGTGGTGAAAATAGATGGTTTAAACGCGGAAAACGTTTATTCCTGTTCGGAGATATCTCCCCGAGTTTTTAAAGATTACAATGTAGTGGACTCTCCAAAAGCTTATAAGATATCTCCTGAAGGCAAAATTGTTGAAATTTTATAATTTTCAAATAACTCAATGAAAATCCCCGACGAGGGGATTTTTTATTTTTGGAAAATTAATTTAACTTTGTAGATATAACTCATTAATCTTAAAATATCATCATTATCATGACTAAACCCTATGTTCTTGGTATTGATATAGGCGGTACCAATACAGTGTTCGGAATCGTGGATGCCAGAGGTCAAGTTATTGCCAGTGATTCCATCAAGACAAGAAAACATTCTAATTTCGATGATTACGTGCAGGAACTTCATGACGGCGTGCTACGTCTTCTCGAAAAAAATGATGCTGAAGATAAAATCCAAGGAATTGGTATAGGTGCTCCCAATGCCAACTATTATACAGGAGAAATCATCAACCCGCCAAACTTGCCATGGGAAGGTCCGGTTATTCCGTTGGCAGAAAAAGTCAGCAAAGCGTTCGGAGGTATTCCGGTGGCGGTTACAAATGATGCCAATGCTGCCGCTTTAGGTGAGATGACATACGGTGCCGCACGCGGTATGAAGGATTTCATCATGATAACTTTGGGTACTGGTGTGGGTTCCGGTATCGTTGTGAACGGTCAACTTGTGTATGGTCACGACGGATTTGCCGGTGAACTTGGTCACCTCATCGTAAAACGTAACAATGGTAGAATGTGTGGCTGCGGTCGCACTGGGTGTCTTGAGGCTTACTGTAGTGCCACAGGTGTTGCCCGTACTGCTCGCGAATTCCTTGAAGTGCGCACAGAACCATCCACCCTCCGCAATCTTCACATAGAAGACATAACATCAAAGGATGTTTATGACGCTGCAGTGGCCGGTGACAAGATGGCTGTAGATATCTTCAACTATACCGGCACAATTCTTGGTGAAGCATTCGCCGACATGGTTTCTTTCACTTCTCCTCAAGCTATTATCTTGTTCGGAGGCCTCGCAAAAAGTGGCGACCTATTGATGAAACCGCTTCAGACAGCTTTCGACAAATCTGTTATGAACGTTTTCAAAGGTAAAACTAAGATACTTCTTTCTGAACTTAAGGAAAGCGACGCAGCCGTGTTGGGAGCCTCAGCGCTTGGATGGGAGGCACGCAACCGTTTCGAAAACGTTACAACAGAAGTCAGCGGTGCGGAAACTGAAAAATCTTAAAATTTCTCAGAACTTGATACAGGCGGTGAACCGGTAGGCCCATCACATTATAAAAACTACCGTCGATTTTCGAAACAGCCACTGCACCTATCCATTCCTGAATACCATAGGCTCCTGCTTTGTCTAAAGGATGGAACGTGTCAACATAATAGCGGATCTCATCTTCGGTGAGGTCCGCAAATGTTACATAGGATTCTGATGAAAATGATTCCCGTTTTTCTTTTGTGGCAACTGTAACTCCTGTCGTCACTTTATGTGTCTTCCCTGAGAGAAACTTAAGCATTTTGATGGCATCTTCAGGTCCCTTGGGTTTTCCCAATATTTCCTCGTCACAAATAACAACCGTGTCTGCCGTTATAACCAAATCGTTATCTCCGATTCTCTTTAAGAATTGGTCTGCTTTCTTATTAGAAATATATTCAGAAACTTTGTCGGCTTCCAAGTCCCGGGGATAGCTTTCATCTATTCCTTCCAATGTTATAACAGTGAAAGGTATCCTTAACAAACCCAGGATTTCACGTCTTCTTGGAGAATTGCTTGCCAATAATATTTTATAAGCCATTATTCCTGTCCTTTATGATTTTCGAAAATTGTTTATATATGTGTTGGAATTCAGGTTTGGATTCCAACATATCAAGATGCTTATCCATAACCACAGTGTCTCCTCTAACAGCGGGTCCCGTTTGGGCTTCCTTGGGAGATAACTTTCCAAGTTTATTCAATGTCTGGCGCATCAAAGGCAAAATTACGGAAAAATCTATTCCGGAATCTTTTAGTATCTCTTCAGAAATGCCGGCAAGAGCATTGGTGAAGTTACATGCGAAAACCGAGGCAAGATGCAACTTTCTTCTCGATTCTGAATCGGCTTCTCTCACATCGTTGGAAAATAATTGCGCCAATTCTTTTAGTTTTTCTACTACGGTCGGCGATGAACCTTCTATAAAAACCGGGATTTCACTATAATTTAGTTCCACTCCCTTTGTGAATGTTTGTAAAGGATAAAACACACCGATTTTATCTTCTTTTAAAATGGTCATGGGTGTGGATCCGGAGGTGTGGGCAACTATTGCGTCTGTTTTAGGTAATCTTTGGGCCACCTCTTCAATTGCGTTGTCGGAAACACTGATCAAAACAATATCGGGATTTTCCGGCAACCCTTCCAATGTTCTTGAATTCACCAATACCACTTCAGTTTTATCCTTCAATGCCGTATGAAGATGGGAGGCTACATTTCCATTTCCTATTATTGCAATCATAAGCGGGCCAATTATGGGGTTGAGAATGGTGCAAAACCTAAATGATTGTTTAATATGGGGATATGTCCCATAGTCAGTCTTAAATTCAATTCCACACAGGGATTTATATTTCCATCGGTGTCTGAAAGCATATCTATTCCCAGAAAACCGTTATAATAGGGTGCTATAAGATTTTCTACAACTTTTTTCTGTTTATCAATAATATCGTGTCCAAAACCCGGAACGGTATTCTGGATCAGATTGAATAACTCTTCTTGAGTTTTGTGTATGTTCCCGTGATATTTACCTCTTGAAGAAGTTTCAAAAACAGAAACCCCCAGGAAATTAACTTGGGAATCTTGAATCAGCCATTCCGTAGCGAAATCGAGAACTCTATTCCAGGCACGTTCTGCCATCACACTTCCTTGATGTTTTAAAACTCCATGACACCATTCCATAAGACCTTTCCTTGTGATATGGTCGGAAACTATAATGCCTCTTCCCGAACTGCTCCATGGAGACTTAAGGTAGGCTACCGGATTTTTTTCAAGAAAAAATTCTATCTCTTCTAAAGTATGTAATTCCTCCGGAAGATTTATTGGAGTGTCATTAAGAAAGGATGACATCATTTTTCGGAATGGAATAGTGGTGCGACGATGAGAAAGATTTCTTAGATTCTCCAATTGCTTTTTGGAAGGTAATAGATTTTCAGGTATGCCATTGTCTTCAAGATCTTTGATCACAGCATGATCCCATCCCCAAGGTATGATTTCAGAAATTTTATCTTCTAAGTAAGGCCCATCTTTAAGAGAAACAATGTTCAGATTCTTTTCTGAACAAACCTCGTAATATTGGAGTGAAGAAATTTCTTCAATCGATAAAGAATCTCTAATAAGAATGAAATCGCCGTTGGCAGCAATTAGAGCCGGCAACAGCGATTTTTCTTTTCGGAGTCTCATCACTTCAGCCGGTGGTGTATAGGGCCCTTTGCCTACCCCCAAGGCTAAGTCATGCTCCGGATTGAATACGAATAGTTTCTTAGTCGCCGAGATGATCTCTCTCTCTTGAGGGATTGGCGAAATAGAGTTTGTGTTCAAGGTATTCTTGAGTTGCTATCAAAGTCGGTTTGGGAAGTTTCTCATAAAATTTAGAAATCTCGATCTGCTCCCTGTTTTCCGATACTTCTTCAAGATTGTCGGATGATGCGAATTCTTGAAGTTTTTTCTCAAGTTCTTTCTTCATGTCCACCGCAATCTGGTTGGCACGTTTACCTATGATACATACTGTTTCGTAAACATTGCCGGTTTGTTCCGCCATTTCAATCATGTCGCGGGTCACGGTGTTGAGTGGTGCGTTTGTCTTCTTGTAATCCACTTTGCTAATAATTTATTATTCTACTGCGGCGTGTCGCCTTGCTATTTCATAAATATTGTCGGCTTCCCGGCGGTTCTTGGTGTCGGGATAATTATTTGTAAAGGAATAGTATTCATCCACGACATCTCTATATCGTTCAGCCTTTTTTTCATCGATACTTAATCTGGCTTCTTGATATTTAGCCTTAAGGATGAGCAATTCAAAATCCTCTCTATATTTAGACACCGGAAAGTCTTTCAATGCATTTTGTGCCGTAATTATGGCCGCGTTATAATTGTTGCCCATAAAGTTGCCCATGTTGTAGTACAACTGAGCGTTCTGCAATTCCTTAAGTGTGAGCTTATCCCTCATCTCATTGATTGCATTTTGTGCGATTGACACTCTGTCGCTATCAGGATAATAATCTATAAAACCTTGCAATTCCTCGATAGCTTTCTTTGTGGGAGACTGGTCGAGTTGAGGATCCGGTGAGTCAAGATAATAACCATATCCGGAATAGAATCGAGCCAGTTCTGTGAATTTACCTCGAGGATAACGGGAATAGTAGGTTTTGAAATAAAGACCGGAGTTCAGATAGTCTTTGTTTTCAAAATTAGACATAGCCAGCAAAAAGAGAGCCTCTTCTCCGTTTGCCGTGCCTCTGAGGGGCGTATATATGGTCTCAAGAATAGTGGCTGCCTGACTGAAACGCCTGTCGTCAAACGCTCTTTTGGCGTAGTCATATTTATAGTCCACGTCTCTGCTTTTCAGCACTTTATTGTATTCACCGCATGAACACAATGCCAGCAAGAGGGGGAGCCACATTAAAACTTTGTACATTTCTTGGAGGATAGTTTGGGGTGCAAATTTACGAAAAAAAGTTTAAAGTTGAAAGTTTAAAGTTGAAAGTGGTTTTTCTTTCACGAAAATTAGGTAATTTTGAACCCTATGGGCAAGGATTTCTATTTCAACCGGCATCCGGTGATAGCCAACTTCCTTATTATCGTAATGGTGGCTATCATTGGTCTTGTCATTATTTTCATATCCTTGAATATTTTCACCCGTCATGGTGAATGGGAAACAGTGCCGGAAGTCGAGAACACATCTTTTACAAATGCCATAAACATTCTTCATGATAAAGGTTTTCGCACAGATATCCGTGACTCTGTTTTTAAAGAGGAAATAGCCCCCGGTTATGTGGTGGAACAATTTCCTAAAGCCGGATCAAAAGTTAAGCCGGGAAGAAAAATCTTTCTATATATCAATGCTGTCCATCCTAGAGAATATATTATAGATCCTGACAATAGTATGCCGGGAGAGGCTCTTAAGGGTTATTCTTTGAGGCAAGGGCTTGCAAAACTCGAGGAACTGGGATTTAAAAAAGTGAATGTAGTGACTTTCCCGGGTGACAATGACCGTATAATCCGACTTACCGCCAATGGTAAAACAATTTCTAAAATGGAGAAAGTCCCTGTCACTGCCCTTATTACTGTGGAAGTTTACGATGGACAAACCAATCATATAACAGATTCTATCCTTGATGAGGAATATCTTCAATATGTCACGGATGTGGAGGATGAAGATTATAGCAGATCTTATTCTGAAGATGATGAATTGATGGATGCGGAGCCTGTGTTTGTGCAATGACAGAAGAGGAAGAAATATTGCAGGAAGGGATAGAGGATCCAGATTCACCCGACGTGCCGTCTTTTACCACCGAAGACGGCAGAGAACTTTTCGAACATTTTCGTTTTGTAGCCGATAAAGGGCAGACACTTCTGAGGGTTGACAAATTCCTTGTCGACCGGATGGAAAAGACTTCTCGTAATAGAATACAACAGGCAGCCGATGCAGGTTGCATCATTGTGAATGGCAAACCTGTAAAATCCAGTTATAAGGTTAAACCCGGCGATGTCGTCAGTATCGTGATGGATCGGCCGCGTTATGAATTCGAAATTATAGCTGAGGATATTCCGCTTAATATTGTATATGAAGATCAAGACCTGTTGGTGGTGGATAAACCGGCCGGATTGGTGGTGCATCCGGGTCACGGAAATTATCATGGCACTTTGGTGAACGCATTGGCCTATCATTTTAAAGACAATCCCGATTATGATGTCAGCGACCCGAGGATGGGCCTTGTGCATCGTATTGATAAAGATACAAGCGGACTTCTTGTGATTGCAAAGACTCCGGAAGCCAAAACAGCCCTTGGTGAACAATTCTTCAATAAAACAACCCGAAGGGAATATGTGGCTGTGATTTGGGGAGAGTTTCCTGAAAAAACCGGCACCATTACCGGAGATATTGCAAGAAATCCACGAAATAAACTTCAGATGGCAGTAATGTCAGAACCCGGAATCGGTAAACATGCCGTCACTCATTACGAGGAGATTGAAAGTTTTGGCTATGTATCTGTTGTGAGATGTCGGCTTGAAACGGGCCGAACTCACCAGATTCGTGTGCATATGAAATATATGGGCCATCCCTTGTTTAATGACGAAAGATATGGTGGCAATGAAATTTTAAGAGGGACTACTTTTGCAAAATATCGTCAGTTCGTGGCTAATTGTATGGAGACTTGTCCTCGCCAAGCCCTGCATGCCCGCACTCTCGGCTTTAAACATCCCAGAACAGGAGAAGAAATGAATTTTGAAAGTCCTGTTCCCGCCGATATTTCCTCTTTGATAGAAAAATGGAGAGATTACCGAAAAAACAATGATTAAGACTTTATCTTAAGAATTAAAAACATTAACTTTGCTTTATGGGAAACCGACTCCTCGAGTTGGTTGAAATTAACTGGGAAACCGACTCCTCGAGTTGGTTGAAATTAACTGGTTAAAAAACAATTTTATGAAAGAGCAAGAATACGATTTCAGTGATATAGCGCCATATTCAGATTCCGAATTCCATGCAAGGATGGAAAAATTGATTAAGGAACCCGGTTTCCTTCATGTCATCAATTACACTATGCCTCCGCAGGATGTGCCATCTTTGATTGATGAATTGCTGAAAATAGACAATACATATGATTTCCAGCATCAGGTGATGTTCCCTTTCTTGGAAATGCTTGCTAAAACCACTACCTCCGGCATTTCTTTGGGTGGCGTAAAATACTTGAATCCTTCGTCGAATTATACATTCATCACCAATCATAGGGATATTGTTCTTGACGCATCTTTCTTGAATCTTGCTTTCCTTAGGAGAGGTCTGCCTACTTCGGAAGTGGCTATCGGCAACAATCTTCTCATTTTTGATTGGATCACTGATCTGGTCCGTCTTAACAAAAGTTTCGTGGTGAAAAGAAACACAGGGCTCAGAGAGGGACTCCTTGCCGCTAAGAAGCTGTCAGCATATATCCATCATTGCTTGCTCGATAAAAGGGAATCGGTTTGGATCGCACAAAGGGAAGGCCGTTCGAAAGACAGTAGCGACAAGACTCAGGAATCCCTGTTGAAAATGCTTGCAATGGCCGGTGAAGGAGGGTTTATGGAAAGATTGAAAGAAATCAATCTTATGCCGGTGTCCATCAGTTATGAATTCGATCCCAATGATTATCTGAAAGCCCGTGAATTCCTTTTGAGAAAAAGGGATCCGGATTTCAAGAAGAGTCAACGGGATGACTTGTTCTCCATGGAAACAGGTTTGCTTAGATTTAAGGGACGCGTACATTTCCAATTAACTCCAAGAATCAACAGCAAACTTGATGAGATAGGTGAATTTGGAGACAATAACCGTGCTGCTCATCATGTGGGATGCCTTATAGACCAGGCTATCCATAGAAGCTATCAGATTTTTGAGATTAATTATGTGGCTTTCGATATTTTGCATGAAACCAACAGATTCGAGGCTAAATACTCACCAGAAAAAAAAGAGGAGACTTTGGCCTATTTAAACGGACAGCTCGATAAGGTAGATCTTCAGGATATTACTCCAGATGAGAGAGAATATATGTGGCACATGATGCTTACCATGTATGCCAATCCGTTAAAGAATAAACTTAAAGCACTCCTCGGCGGTATCGAATAAAGACTACACTACCAGACCACAAGACTACAAGACTACAAGACTACAAGACTATCCTAACCCCATGCGAATACCGGTTTTATCCATAATTTTCCTATTTATTTTTGCATTCCTCATCGATCTTTATATCTCTTTCGATATAAAACAGATTTGGAAAAAGAAGGGTGCAATTATTTATTGGATTTCTTCGGCCCTTTGTTATGCTTTGTTGATTGTGACTATAAGTCTTCCACGTAGAGATGCTGATTCAGGAATCTCGGCTGTAATGTGGATGCTTTTCACTTTCTTGACTATTTATGTGGCGAAGGCTTTATATTTGATCTGTTCTTTCTTTGGAAGAATTTTTAGATTGGGTTTAAAAATCAAGTGGAGTTTTTATCCCTCACGTTGGGTAGGACTTTTTCTCGGATTATCCTTGATGGCTTTAATGTGGGTAGGCGCTGGATACACTCGCCACCATATAATGGTGACAAGGGAAATATTTTATTCCAAAAATCTTCCGGAGACGTTCAATGACTATCGTATTGTGCAATTAAGCGACCTACATGTTGGAACGTGGGGTGACAATCCTGAATTTCTTCAAAATCTTGTAGACACCGTTAATTCCTTAAATCCTGACTTGGTAGTGTTCACAGGAGACCTCGTCAACCAGAAAAGCGGAGAATTGACCCCCTTTATAAGTGTGCTTTCAGGTCTTAAAGCAAAAGACGGTGTTTATTCAATTATGGGTAATCATGATTACGGGGACTATGTGGATTGGCATTCACCCGCGGATAAAGAAAGAAACCTTTTGCGGTTAAAAGATTACCAAAGGAAAATGGGCTGGAAAATGCTTAATAATGAAAGCACTTTTATTCATAACGGGCAAGACAGTATACTTTTGATTGGTGTTGAAAATTGGGGCGAGCCTCCTTTCCCGAAATATGGGGAACTGGAAAGAGCGTTGCCATCAAAAAACAAAGGTGGAAATCATCAAAATGACAGCACTTTCAAACTTTTATTGAGTCATAATCCGGAACACTGGAACCAAGAAGTTTCCAAAAACACAAACATCGATCTGACACTTTCGGGTCATACACACGCCATGCAGGCAATGATAAAAATCGGCGATTGGAAATGGTCGCCTGCAAAATATCGTTATAAGCAATGGGGAGGAAGGTTCGATAGAAAGAACAACAACGGAGAGGTAACTTCCTTATATGTTAATACGGGAACGGGTGCCGTAGGTATGCCGGCTCGTCTTCTCTCGGCTTACCCTGAGGTCACTTTGATAACACTCCATAGCGGTGACAAGTAGTAATTTAAAGGCAGTTGGCAAGTTATATGGTAAAGGTAGTTATCAGCATAGGTTCTAATTGTGGAGATAGAATTACTTTAGTGGAAGAGGCAATTGAATGGCTAAAAACTATTCTTATTCAAACGGAATGTTCATCAATCTATGAAACTCCATGTGCTAAAAATACCGGGAATTCTTATTTGAATGCCGTTATGTCAGGTTATTATCAAGCGGAAGGGATTGACATGAAAGACTCATTGGAAGAATTATTCAAAGAGAAAGAACACCGAATGGGCAGAACGGCAAAATGTCGTGGGGCAGGTGAAGTGCCTATTGATATAGACCTTGTTATATTGAATGGCGATGTTGTAAAAGCCTGGGATTATCGACAAAAATTTTTTCAAATCGGATATCAGGAGATATCTAAGTAGCGGGCCTTAATATTTCGCAGCTCTATAATAGAGGAATAAACCAATCAGCAGATACACCACATTTGGAATCTCCATGGCGATAAATGGAGTGGTGGCTCCGGAAATGGCAAATGAACTTGTCACGGATGAGAACAAGATATAGCTGAAACTCAATCCCAAACCGATACCGATGTTAAGTCCCATTCCACCCTTCACTTTTCGTGATGAAAGAGACATTCCGATGAGTGTCAGGATAAAGGCCGCGGCGATTGAAGCGTAGCGTCCTTCTTTTTCAATTTCGAAGGCTTTAATATTTGCAACTCCTCGCATTTTTTGCTTATTGATATATTCCGTCAATTGAGGAGTCGTAAGAGTTTCTTCATCATTGGCCGATATCATGAAATCCCTCGGTTCAAATGGTATGATTGTGTCAAGATTCCTGCCATGTATTATAGTTTCATCCATACCGTCGAAGGTCCTTGTCATATAATCCGAGAGAATCCAGTGATACATTTTCGTGGTGTCATACCTGGCTGTTTGTGCTGTTGTTCTTGAAATAAGTCTTTTCCCTTCGAATTGATATAATGAGAATCTGTATCCGGTTTTATTTCTGTCTTCAAACCTCCCGAAATATGCCACAACATCCGGAGTGATTTTCAATTGGATGTTGGTGTTTTGTTCCACCTTTTTATTTCTCACATATTTGTTGGTATAGTCTATTCTTTTCTGATTTGTGGGAGGCACAAGATAATTTTCAGCAACAAATGTCATGGCAGCAATCACTGCGGCTCCTATCATATATGGTCTCAATAATCTGTGAAAACTTACTCCGCTTGAAAGTATGGCAATGATTTCTGAATTGGAAGCGAGTTTCGTTGTGAAGAAAATAACGGATATGAACACGAACAACGGTGATAGTTGAAGTGCGAAATATGGTAGGAAAGACAGGAAATAGTCAAAGATTGTTTCTTCAATCGGTGCAGTAAGAAAGGCGTCTAATTTCTCGGTGACGTCAAACATGGCGATAATGGCGAGAAAAAGGATGGTTGCCAAAAAAAAAGTGCCGAGAAATTTCTTAAGGATATAAAAATCTAAAATATAAAGCCTGAATGGATTTTCAATTTTCCATTTCTTTTCTTTCTTTGCTATAATTTCTACTGTGGTTTCTTCTGAAAATGAAGGATCCTCCTCCAACTTATTGGTTGAAGATTTTTTCTTAGAAAATATATTCCGGAGGAACTTCATTCTTCAGTTGAAAAATTAAATTATGATTGGTTGATTATAATGATTTATAGTCGGTGTGTCACTCTTTCTATCATTTCTTTTTTCCAATCTTTGAAATCACCTTCCACAATATGTTTCCTGGCCTCTCTCACCAGCCATAAATAGAATCCTAAATTATGAATGGAGGCAATCTGCATCGCCAATAATTCCTGTGAAACAAAAAGATGTCGTAGGTATGCTTTGGTGTAGACTTTGTCCACCCATGTGTCTCCGTCAGGATCAAGTGACGAAAAATCATCTGCCCATTTACGGTTTCTCATATTCATGATGCCGTTAGAGGTGAAAAGCATACCGTTGCGACCATTGCGTGTAGGCATCACGCAATCCATCATGTCAACCCCTCTGTCGATGGCTTCGAGAATATTGGCAGGTGTGCCTACTCCCATTAAATAGCGAGGTTTGTCTTGGGGCAGGATTTCATTCACCACCTCTATCATTTCATACATTTTTTCTGCCGGTTCTCCCACTGCGAGACCACCGATTGCATTGCCTTCAGCACCAAGAGAGGCTACGTGCCTGGCTGCCTCTCTTCTTAATTCCGGATATACACAACCTTGCACAATCGGAAAGAATGCCTGGGAATGCCCGTAAAGGGGTGTAGTTTCATTAAAATGTTTCCAACCTCTTTCAAGCCATCCTTTGGTGAGATCCAATGATTTGCGTGCATAGGAATAATCGGAAGTGCCCGGGGGACATTCATCCAAAGCCATCATAATGTCGCTGCCGATAATTCTTTGTGTATCCACTACGTTTTCGGGAGTGAAAAGATGGCGGCTTCCATCGATATGACTTTGAAATTTCGCGCCCTCTTCTGAAAGTTTTCTGCATGAAGCCAAAGAAAATACTTGAAAACCACCGGAATCTGTGAGAATAGGACGGTCCCATCCTATAAATTTATGCAGACCGCCGGCTCGGCTGATTATATCAAGCCCGGGTCTCAAATAAAGATGATAGGTGTTTCCCAAGATTATTTTTGCATCGATATCGTCGTGTAGTTCACGTTGATGCACGCCTTTGACGCTGCCCACGGTGCCAACCGGCATGAAGATAGGGGTTGGAATCACCCCATGGTCCGTGATTATCTCGCCGGCTCTGGCTTCAGTGTCGGGTGACGTTGCTTCTATACGGAAAACCATTCTTTGGCTCTAAAGGATTAACGGATTAATAAGTGTAATCTATTTCCGGTGTCACGTTCAGATAAGAGGGCATAACCATACCTGTGGAGGCACCGATGTAAGTGGGATCCGATATATAATAAGTTTTTCCTTTATATGGATATGCTACTCCTCCTTGTGGATTTTTGAGGGTAACAGTGGCTGCCTCATGGCCAGGGAAGGAAACTAATTGAGCATCTCTTCCAAGAGCGTTATGAACGAAATAGGTATAAAATATTGCCCTGTCTTCGCAGTCGTTTTTAGGATAGAATAAAGTTTCTTCCACGAAATAGGGTTTTTCGAATCCATGATAGTTATCATCCGTGGCATATTGGAATGCATTCTGGGTGAAATGCAGGAGTGCTTCCACTCCTTGGTCGCCTTCCATTCCTCCCAATTGTTCCTTCACCTGTTTCACCAAGTCCGCTCTTAATTCAGGTTGTAAGTTAGATTTTGCATAGTCTTCAATGGGCATCTGGGGATACTTATACAAGATGGGTATAAGGTTTTCATTCATTTCTCCCGTGAGGTGAAGTGGCCCATATTCAAGATCAAACTTCTTTGGTTTTACCGGAATATTCAGTTCTCCTACCACCAAATCGAAAGTATTTCCTTTGTCGACATCAGAAGGTAATTGGCATGTCATCACTTTCTCAGAGAATATAGTGGAAACATCTTTTCCCTCAGGTGGGAAAATATAATATCTTTGGTTTTGTAGGGAGAGATAACTCTTTCCGTAGACAGTCTGCTTGAAAGGAATAAGCAGAAGGGGTGTGCCTTTGGTTGTGACTGCTATACGCGCGTCGTACCCTAAATGCACAAGAAGGTAATGCACTAAGGCCATACGTGAAGAAAGATCAGCCTTGGGGAACTTTCCGTTAACGTAACTTTCAAGATATTTGTAGGTAAGATAATCGTTTAATCCGATTTCTTTAATTTTTTTCTGAATGGAAGGAAGAAGTTTTTCGCCCACTTTGTCCGCTTCAAGATTTTTCCATTGGTTAGAGAAGTCTGTGGGACTTGCCAGAGAATTTGAAATGTTGAAATCGATGTCCATGATTTCCATCGGGATATCATAGAAAGCGAAGTTGAAGTTGTTTTTACCCACTGAGGGTATTGATGGTCTTGAAGGAAGAGTAGGAGTGGAGGGAGTGGTAGGTTTGGTAGGAGCGCTGGGAGCTTTAGGAGTGCTGGGAGTGCTTGGAGTACTTGGAGTACTCGGAACTTTAGGAGTGCTTGGAGCGCTGGGAGTTGTGGGCTTTGGTTCCGGTTTGGACTCTGGTTTAATCTCAGGCTTGGGTTCTGGCTTTGATTCAGCAACTGGCTCTTCCTTAGGTTTTACTTCAGGAATTGGTTCAGATTTAGACTCTGGTTTAACCTCCGGTTTAGGCTCAGGTTTAACCTCCGGTTTGGGCTCAGGTTTTACCTCCGGTTTGGGCTCAGGTTTTACCTCCGGCTTGGGCTCAGGTTTAACCTCCGGTTTAGGCTCAGGTTTTACCTCCGGCTTAGCTTCGGCAATAGGTTCTTCTTTAGGTTTAACCTCCGGTATTGGCTCCGGTTCCTTTTCAGGAATTGAAGGTTTCGAAGGAAACTCCTGCACATAGGGTAAATCCACATGAGGAGCTTCCTCCGGTTTGGGGGTGTCATCGCGTTTCAAACCGTTCAGACTTTCATATTCATGCCATTCCCCGTTAAGGAAATCAGCATAGTGGTCAAGAATAGTCTGGCGGAATTGATTATAGTTGCTATGAACTCGGTTTCTGAATTCTTCGAAAGATTCATTTTTATTCAACCCTGCCGTCTTGGGACCGGTAGAGGTAGATTGATTTTGGGCTAAAATAAGAGTCGAAGACAATCCGAGTCCAACAAATAGAAACGCGATTCTTTTCATGTTATAAAATTAGAAATTGAAGATAAGAGAGGTTTTTAATCGTCGAGACCTTGCTTAACGAAAGTAGAGATCTTATTTGCGTGTTCAGCTGCGATCTCGCTGTTCTTCATTGCTTCTTCCAAAGCACGAAGACGAGCCTTTTGAGCGTTGGATTCTTCAACGATGAAGTAAGTGCGGATTTCATATGTGCCGTCGCCATTATCTTTCATAATGGTGTATGACGGTTCCATTTCACCGCGGATTTCTTTTTCAACCAAACGTTCATATGCGGCGAAGAAATTCTCGAACTCCCCGGTTGCGTCTGCACCATTAGCGCTCATATCAGAAACAACACGACCTTGAAGCGTGCTTCCGGCTTCCTGACCATAAGTTACAACTGCATTGTTGATAGCCATCTGTTTACCCGTGTTGAGTGATTTGGTTCTTGTGGATATACCTTCCACCTCATGACCGTTGGAACCAAGTCTTCCAAGTTTATCATAATGTTCGAGAAGCACCAATTCCATTGTCTTGCTACCCATTGGTTTCCAGCCTTCCTTCTTGTATTCTTTCATTTTTTCCTTATAGGCTTTTTCTCTTGCCTTTTCAAGTGGAGTTTTGGCAGTTGCAATACTTGGTATCAAAAATGCCAAGGCCAAAAATGCATAAATTAATTTTTTCATAATTATAGGTTATTGATAGTTAATAATTTTTTGTGTAATAACTTGTTGAACAGTAAATTAAACTTAAAGAAAAATTAAGGTGCAATGATTAGATTCATTGCCTTAACGCCCATTTTGGGATCATTTTTCCTGGTTCTCACCAACCATTTTGAGAATTCATCGGCATTCATCCATGGCAGTTGACCCGGTTCACGGTTCATCACCGGCGATGAAAACTGGTCGGGGGAATAAAGCACGTATACACGATTGTATTCCGTATTGTAAGAAGCCGTTAGTATCAATTCATCCACTACTTCTCCTTTTTGACCGTCCTTGGGACTGAAGAAGACATATCTTGTGCCTTTCTTCACGGGTATACGCGATTTTTGATCGTTGGTATAGGGGAGGAGTTGGAACACGTTTTTTTGTTCATCTTCCAAGAAAACGGCCATATAACCATCTTCACTTCCTTGGAAATCAAGAAACATAGCATCTCCGTTTCTAAAGTTTATATCAGCATTTCTGGAGTCTGTACCATTCCTCAACACCTGTGAATTAAATTCGGCGGATTCATTGTCTATCGCTTTGGCTTTGCCTTTAATCACACAGGTGACAATGAGATTTTCTTCAGCATCCCTCTCGAATTTATATTCTGGATCTCCTTCGTCAGCCACCCATTCTCCTCTCACTTCGGTGGAGGAAAGAGAAAGGAAATCATTATGCTCCCTATTCCCTTGCACCCGGTCATTTTGAAGAATGTCTTGAGAAACGATAGTTCCGAATTTTTTTGCCAATGCATCGATCCGGGCCTGTTCCAATGCAAGTCTCATACATTCCACTTTGGAATGAGTTCCGTCATCGTAGTATGTTGACTCTCCCTTAACCGATACAATATCTGCGGCAAATAAGGATGCTGAAGCAGTGAACATCACTGCTCCAAGCATCAATCGTTTCTTCCTGAATATATTTATCA
Source organism: Muribaculaceae bacterium (assembly GCA_022510405.1). Classification (GTDB taxonomy): domain Bacteria; phylum Bacteroidota; class Bacteroidia; order Bacteroidales; family Muribaculaceae; genus Lepagella. Next base: position 49,953 of record JAFLTP010000020.1, read on the forward strand.
TGGACGAAGCTTTTTAGATGTCCAAGTGTTTTTAAGGTTGCCTGAAACACTTGTACTTGGGGTCTGCAATTTCTTATTGACTGCAAGCGAATTCTTCTTTACATTTTCCTCTACATAGGAACTCAAGTCTTTAAGTGTGACGTTACCCTTTGAATCCTGGAGTTTTTTAAGCAGGAAGTAGGTGAAAAGACCATGGTTTTTCTCTGTGTAAGGAAGTGCGGTCTCTTGGTCGGACGCAGCTGAAAGAACAAACATATTACCCTCTGCATTTACCGGTTTTGGTTTGAGGGCAACACCACGAGCCTCGGCCAACATTCCTCCTTCACGGGTAGCGCCGCTGAAACATGCATCAAGGAAAACCATCACATTTTCAGCTCCCATAGAAGAAAGATTTGAATAAAGTTTTTTCAAGGGATATGCCGTAGCCGTAGAGGTGCCGTCTCCATCAACCGGAAGAAGGTAAGCATCTTTGCTTCCTTCGTCGGGAAAACCATGACCCGCATAATAGAGTATCACGTCAACATTGTCGCCCAAAGCATTGATGTATTGACTTAATTGATCGATTGCGCCAATCATTTCAGCATAGGTTACATTTTCCCTTAAAATCACATTGTTGTCCGGTACCCCGAGTGTCTTCTTGCAGTATTCAGCAAAAGTTTCACCGTCGTTAAGCGCTGAGGCCACATTGGTGACATTTTTATAATCCTCGTTTGCTATGATAAGCGCCACTGTCTTGTCAGCAACTCTGGAAGTTAATGGTATGTTTACGTCCACATCGCTTTGCGCGCGTATCACTCTATTGGCTGAAGGTGTGCTTGACTGAGTTCGTGTATTGTTATCCCTGCGACTGTTACCTTGAGCCAGGAATGAACCCACATCGATTTTCACGTCCGTGAAGTCATAGTTGGCTGCTGCTTCAGAGTTGAAAGCATAACTCTTACCGGCCGGAGTTACAAACTCCACGGAAGCGATGGCCACTTGATTATCCTTAATGAAATATTTGGGATGGCGCAACTGAATTGAACTCCATGCTGCTTTAAAGGCTTCCGCTTCTTTGTTTTTCAAAGGAACTTTTATTGCCATAGGACCCATTGCTGACGTGATAAGATATGTCTCGTTATCGATGTCGTAGGGCTGGAGTTCAAGGTCGGCGATTCTCAATCTTCCGGCATATCTTGCCAGATAAGAATCCTCGGCAAGTTTACAAAGCCTCTGATATTCTTGGTACACATTATTTTGACTCACACGAGCTTGATAATCCTCCATTTTCTCAAATTCCTTACGCTTTGTCCATTCCGCAAGGTTTTCTTCCACATATTTTTCAGCAAATGTCTGGAAATCAGGCACGGCCTGGTTAGAGTCGCCCTTGGCTGTTTGGTCGGCAAACACAATTGCATCTGGCATAATGTTCATTTGCACCGGTTGTTGACCCAAAGCCACAAGACGTGTGTTGAGGGGTTCAAGTTTCTCGGGATCTCCAAGGCAAGCATAAGTCACTGCTAAAGCACGTAGGTATTTAGTGTCGGTAGGATCATTGCTCACAATGGTAGGCAAATACATCTCGGCGCTTTGGAAATAAGAATTGGCTTGACGTTCGTATCTTTTAGCCGCTTTTTCATCAGTTTCCATCAACGCCTTGTTATGGAATTCCGCACCAAGGTTATAATAGCAAAGAGCAAGGTGCTGGTTGACGGATAGATTGTTGGGCTTAAGTTCATAAAGCTGCTGGAACAAGGGCAGCGCCTCGGCAAAATTACTTTCAGCTTCATAAATTCTTGCCTGGGCGGAAAGTAATCTTTCGTCGTTTGGACGCATCAGTAGCGCCTTGTCAAGCAATGGCTGCATTTTATCTGTATACCCACCATCTATGCAGCATTGAAGGGTCAACATCAAAAGGTTGAAATTGGAGGGATACAAATCTACAGATGCGATAAGATTATCGATACCCTGTTCCGGAGTGCCGTTGTTAAGACAGGCCTGAGCGAGGAACATGCTCACTTGTTCTCTACGGTCGGTGACACCTGTATCGATGTAAGCGTTCAAATACTTGATGGCCTCGGGGAATTTTTCAGCGTTATAGGCCCCGGATGCTGCAATGTAGAGAAGTGCCGGATACATATTTGCAGATGACTTGGGCATCTTGTATTCAGGTTCAAGCATTATGTCCGCAAATATGGAGGCATAATCGGTCATGTTTTCATTATCGTTTTTCGAAGAATAAAACGCGGCCGCCCTCATAAACTGATTGCCGATATCGCGGATGATGCCGTGCAAACTTGATTTGTCTGTTTCCTGAAGTGTTGGTGCATCCAAGGCATCCACCACTGCCACATAGGTATCTTTAACAATAGGATATAGTTCTTCCTCTGCGATACCATCATACTGCACAAATTTTAGGTGTTTGTATGCTTCAGTAGCCCTATCCACCAGTTGGAAGGTGATGGAATCGAGCTGTGCGATAGAATCTTCTGCAGAAACAGGTGAAGAACCCTCAAGTTCAATAGTATCCATTTGAGGCATTGCCTTAATACCTATAAAAGGAATTAAGGCAAGACCTGAAAATGCTATTATTGGTAGTAATAATCTCTGTTTTTGTTTCATCTAAATCATATTTAAAATGCATCTACGAATGTGAAAGTTGCTGTGATGCGACGGAATTCAGAACCCTTATCCTCGCTCACTTTCACATCATATCTGTAATCTTTATTCATATTGTTGAGACCATCAACATTGTTTTCGAGGAAGTCTTTCACGCCAAGAGCCCTTACGAATGCAAGTTGTGGGTTCTCTTTGATACCACCCTTCTTGGTTACTGAAAGTGTGGTGAGTTGATCGTTGACATACACAGGTTCATCTTCGATTTCGCCATAGCTGCCATCATATGCGATGCCGTTGACGATAGGAGTGGCGTCAGCTGTACCAACGAGATTTATTTTAAGTTTTTTGCCTTCTTTAAGATATTGATTCATATCTCCTTCGAATGCTTGCTTCACAATTGCGAGCATAGCCGAAGCAGCACCTGATTCATCTACATGATATTTTCCGGGTTTGAAGTCTTCCTGTGCGGAGAATTCCGGTTCTACCTGGTAAGTGAAATCTACTACATAGTTAAGGATCTTATTACCGTTTGCATCATAATCGGGAACAACCTTTGAATTTACTGCTATATTGGTATGATCGGAAATGACGTCTCTGCTCTTGGCTTCTTCCACTACAGCCTCGCGTAACTCATTGAGTTTCATTTCTTCCATCTGTTGTTGCTGGAGCAATTCGAGAGAAATATCATCGGAATTCATGAAGTTCATTGTTTCGCGTAGGAGGTTGTCATAGATATAGGTTTTACCTGTAGCGGTGTTTTCAACTCTTGCATACACGATTTCGAAAGTGTCATCCGGCAAAATACCGTATTGCACTTCAGAGAATTTGATCAATGAAGGATCAGAGAAACTCATAACATCTTCTTCCGGTACGTTAAGGAAGATTGTGGGCATAGAGTCAAAGTTAAGTGCGAGCACTCCGTTATTGCGGTCGTATGAACCGAAGCTCATAGACTGGCCGGCGAGGATATCACCTGCAAAGTTGGTGGAAATTTCATCTTCAAGGAGGCGACGACGTTTGTTGATTGATTCCTGGTTAACACGGTTTTGATATTCTTCCATTGTTTCACCGGGCATCATTTTCATCCATTCTTCCATTTGACGGTCCACCTCTTCTTGAATAAGTTGAGAATAGAAAGGTTCCAGATTAGGAAGACGTCTCACTTCTACATTATAGTTCATTGCAGATGCGAGAAGGGTGTTTCTCCGAGAATCGGAAATGAAAGCAAGGTCAGCAACGCCACCTATAGGCATTTCATAATATTCTCTTTCTGTGTCTCTAATCAAGTTGATAAGGGTTACAACATCGGGAGAAGTGGCAACAGCTACATATTTCCCATCGAAGTTGAATGAGCATGCGAGTCCCTCACCCAGATTGTCGATGAGCTTACGCATCTCGAAAGTTCTGGTGTTGTAAATATAAAGTACGCCGTCGGCTGTCAAAACTGCGAAGTCAGTGGTATTCGGAGAGAATGCGATGTCGTTGATAGGATCATCTTCTTTGGTTGACCATCTGAGGCTTTTTTCTTCAATGTTGTAAACTCTGACTGTGTTGCCTTCCACTGCGGCGAGGTAATAACCGTTAGGACTGGTAACCATATATTGGGGTGCGAAACCTTCGCAGTTGATTTCGGCAACCGGAAGATACTTCTTTGTTTCGAGGAAATAGATTTTACCGTTGGCGGCAACAGCCAATTGACGTGCGTCTGGCATATACGCTGCTGCGGTAGGCTGACCTAATTTCTTTGTGTTGAATGTGAAAACAGTTTCGGAGGTAATCGGGTTGATAACTTCCATGCCTGTAGCATTCTTTTTGTTTTTATGCACGATGGCCAGATTAAGACCCGCAGGGTTAACAACGAAATCTATTACGGTATCTTTGTATTCCTTCACTATCGCGCCTGATAAGGTCGCTACACCATGGTTGCCGGAAAGATAGGCAGTGGTGTAAAGAGGCTGGATATTGTTGGGATTTGTTTTGTGAGGGAAATTATAAACTTTATTTGAGGGTGTTTCTCCTGCGTTCTGTTCGTTTTCTTGGGCAGATATGAAAGAAGGAATGCCAATCAAGGCTGCAAGAAGCAGGCCGTTAAGGGGTAAAAAATGTTTCATATATTTGGTTTTAATTTGTTTGTTTCTCTCTGTCTCAAAGAGTTTAATGATGTATATAGCTTTATAAGTTTGATGAAAAATTTTCTGCTGGTTTAATAATGCAAATGTATAGTAAAAAAGCGTGATTTCCAAATGAAATCGCATTAAAGATATCTATCGAATAACGTTAAAACTCGAGATTTTATTTTATAATTTTTTATTCGCTTCTCTTTAACAAAAAGTTTCTTTCCGGTTCTATTGAATTCCCTGTTGTTTTCAAAGTCCTTCACGACCTATGCGTCCTTCTTGAGATTCCTTAGGAGGATGTTGCCTTCTTTCTTCAACTCCCTTCTTTCTTCAAAACTATGAGGCCTCTTCTTCAAAGAGAATAGGTGTTTCTTTAATTGGTCTGGAAAAATAAAATTAATAACTATCCTCATAAATACCCCAAATAAAGGAATTGTCAAAAAAGTAGTGAAACGCGGCTCTTGTGTCCGAAATCCCAATTATCCTTTATATCTCTAAAAAATAAAAACTGATAATCTATGATTATCAGTTTTTTGTAAGTACAGGAAGCGGGACTCGAACCCGCACAGCCGGTAAAGGCCAAAGGATTTTAAGTCCTTCGTGTCTACCATTCCACCAT
>JAFLTP010000021.1:0-44407 GCA_022510405.1 Muribaculaceae bacterium
CATAAATCATAGTAAACTTAAAAAACGTATCACCATGATGTACAAATCAAAAAGTAGTGCAGGGAGTAAGCTGAAAGCCCTCGCACTTGTGCCAGTGGTCGCATTGGCACTGGGAGTGACCAACATGCCTTCCGTAAAGGCTGCAGTATCAACTATAAGCAATAGCAAAGTATCGCTCGACAAAAGTAGTGAAAAAACTGCAGTGTCAGGTAATTTTAAGATTGCTTCTTTGAACAACAGCGGAATAGAAACCACTGTTGTCGTCACAGGAGAAGATTTAGGAAGCTCTTTATCAGTTTCCGATGTAACCTTTATCAATAAAGAAAACCACTATTCTGCAAAGTCATTAAATACAACTATGACAAATGGGCAAGCCACAATTACTGCTGTCTTCCCGTTCTCTGATAAATATGAAAATGCGAGTATTGCTCTTAATATCAATGGACAGGTAGTAAAACTTAATTTAGATGATTTTCGCAGAAATTCACAAACTAATTCAATATCAATTTCTCCTTCAAACGGCATCGTGATATCTCAAGGGAATGCAGTTATGTCTACGGTAGGAAGTACGGAGATATATCTCGATGGGAAGAAAATCAACGAACAAGATCTGAAGGCATTGAATCCTGAAACCATCGCTTCAATGTCTATAGACAAGCAAAACAATACAATCAAAATAACAAGCAAATAAACAGCTTTTCCTATTTATAAATAGGAGTTAGTAAAAATGATGTGAACCCTATAAGTTAAACAAAAACTTATAGGGTTTACGTCACGTTACATATACAGGACATTTTAAACAAGGTGAAGATCTAAAACTCTAAAAACTATAAGTGAAAGAAATTTGTTAATATATAAAAGTTAATATTATGGAAGATAATCGACTTGCTAAGAAAAAAAGAAAAAATATTATTGCGGCAATAGCCATTTCCACTATTGTGGTATTGTTATTCCTATTCATTTTCTCTTTGTACCATCTTCCGGAAAGAGACCCGGTGGAAACCCCGGAACTTGCTGTAAATGCAAATGTAGATCAAACACCCCTGGCTGATTTTGAAGAAACAAACGACATTATGTCAGCTTCACAGGAAAAAGTGTCAGAAATGCTTGGTGATCTCGAAATGCAATACGAGAATGCAAAACTCAACAGCGAGCCTTACGCCGCTCAACAGGCAGGGATGCGTCTTGCAGTGGCTTATTGGAAGGCAGGACAAAAACAACAAGCTATAGATTTTGTTAACTCATTGATACAAAATTATAGCTACGACAATACTTTCGTAGGTAAATGTGAGGACTTGTTAAAACTGTTTGATTCCCCAAAGAATTGAAGTTTTAGGCACGTGGATCAAAGGGATTGAACATATTGATAAAGATCCCTGTAAAATTTGTTGTGCGATAGGGTAGAGGAATTGCCGATTATCAGTAGTTTCATTTTGGCTCGTGTCATAGCGACGTTCATTCTTCTAAGGTCACGCAAAAAGCCGATTTGGCCGGAAGAGTTACTTCTAACCATTGAAACAAGAATTATATCTCGTTCCTGACCTTGAAATCCGTCAACAGTGTTTACCGAGATTAATTTTCGTATAGGTCGGAAAAATGATGTGTTTCTTATTAATTTCCTTAGGAGAATGGTCTGCGTTCTATAAGGAGAAATGATGCCAATATCCAGATTCTCTTCAAGTATTCTCGATATCCCGATTTTTTCAATATATTTTTGAAGGGTCATTATAGCCACCAAAGCTTCATCCTTATTGACTTTGCCAAAATTTCCGGTTATTGTTTCAGCGAAAGAATCTTCCGGTTCTATTTCTAAATTGTCCCATTCTTCTTTTTCTACAAGATTGGTTGTATCGATCCATTCTATTGGAGTGTCATAATCCAAAATCCCTCGGTATTGTACTTCGGGGGACGCAGTCATTTTTCCTCCATAAAACCAGTCGTTCGGGAATTTCATTATGTCTTGATGCATTCGATATTGAGCAGTGAGCAATTTCACTGCTTCAGGGTGATTTTCCACAATTCTTTCCATCAGCGATTTCCCTAATCCTTCTTTCATCGCTTCAAATGATTTTATGGTGGGTGGCAACTGACAATGGTCACCGGCCAAAATCACTCTTCCGGCTCTTCTCATAGGTATCCAGGTGGCGGCCTCAAGAGCCTGGGCTGCTTCATCTATGAAAAGAGTGGTGAAATTCATTCCCGAAAGAAGCCTGCTTGAACTTCCCACCAATGTCGAGGCAATCACATGGGCACCACTGAAAAGATCATTATTAATCCTTATTTCAAGTTCAGTGGCACGACTCTTAAGCCTATCCATTTTTTGATGCCACGAATCAGTGCGGCTCCTATCTTTATGGAGTTGTCTTATGGCCTTTCTTATTCCCCATAAATCTGAATAGGCCGGGTGACTTTCAAACCTCCTTTCATATGTGAAAGAAAGCATTTTATCATTCACTCTTGAAGGATTTCCTATCCTTAATACATTTAACCCTCGGTCAACCAATTTTTCTGAAATCCAATCCACACCCATATTACTTTGGGCGCATACCAAAACCTGTGGTTCCCGTCTCAAAGTTTCGTAGATGGCTTCAACCAGAGTGGTGGTTTTTCCTGTGCCCGGAGGACCATGCACTATCGCAACATCTTTAGCACATAGCACATTATTGACCGCTACTTCTTGATCCCTGTTCAAGTAAGGAAATCTCATAAGTGGAAGGGAATATTTTCCGAATTCTTTTTTTGAATATATCGAGTCACGCAGTTCTCCAAGTCTTCCTTTGGCATTTATTGTATAATCCAAGGCCTCAAGCATAGCCTTATAGGTTGTCTCATCGAAGGATAACATCACTCCCGAATTCAAAACCGTAGAAAAAGAAGTTACGTCTGCGTTTTCAGGAATGCTGACAACCATACGATTACCATCCACGTAACTCACTTCTCCGGCAAAATGGGTCTTGATATTTGAATTAAATCCGGAGGGTATCGAAAAGAACATCACAGGTTTTCCATATTCGAAATTATGGTCTTCCTCTTCAGAGTCGGGAGGTCTATGGATTTCTACAACCCTTTGATTTAAAGAATTATAGAAAATTCTGTCCACCGAGATATCTGTCCATGCATTCCCTCTTGCTTTTAATCTTTCAATTCCCTGTAGTTCCTTTATTTTTGTGAATGAGGTTTTCTCTTCTTCATATTCTATTTGAAGAAGCCTCTTCAGTTCTTGTAGAGATTTTATAGAGGGATTCAAATTTTTATTTTGTGGTCTGAGTGGCACCCGATGTCGCGGTTACAGCTGTTGCGGTTATAGGGGTATCACCTTGTGCTGAGTCAAGTTTTTTACGATGTTTCTTACCGATATTGGTGAGTACCATTCCGGCAACAATTATTCCCATGGCGATTACCTGGAGCCATCTCAAATGTGCAAGACCCATCAACACTGCCGATATGGTTGCAAAAACAGGTAAAAGATACTGATAAATTGAAACCAATTCCGAACCGATGTATTTTATCGCAGGTTCCACCAAGAAATAAGCTATGAAAGTGACACAGAACAGAATGAAGGCTATCTCTATCCATGGCACAGCCTTTGTTGTATGTAATATCGGTTCATGGGTTGCAAAAGGTATCAAGGCACATGCCGGTATGGCAGAAAAAAGGAACACCCATCTCAACATGGTTATCGGTTTATAAGTCTTTGTGGGTCCCACAACAATCACAAGATAGAAAGCATAACAGATTGTTGATACAATGGCAAGGATATCACCGATAATGTTACCTCTGGCTGTATGTTCATGCATATCGGAATGATGACTCACTCCTCCTAAAATTACAATGGCTGCTCCAATGAAACTCACCACCACTCCTAAATATTCTATCCAATAGGGTCTTTGCTTAAGGAAGATTACATTGATGAGTATCACAAATACGGGTGGCAAAGTCATTATAATTGATATGTCGATAGGATTACCATATTTGAGCGACAGTATGAAAAGAAAAATGAAAAGAAAAAGTCCGATGGCGCCTCCCAATATAAGTTTAATCCAATCACCTTTTAAAATTTTGGATGTCTTTACAAACAGTGAAGCAATCCACATACAAATGGCACCACCTATAAGTCTTACAATAATGATGCCATAGGCGGTCATCCATTCCGGAATAAGAGCCTTGGTTACAGACACATTGACACCCCAAAATATCACCGCTATCAATATACAGAGGTTGCCTATAAAAAATCCTTTTTTCATGGTCATGTTTTTACAGTGTAAAATTAAAGAAAAATTAGAAACCACGATAAACATTAGTGGGGAAGGATTTTCGCCAATATTGAACCACCTCCAATTTGATTTGTTGAAATTGTATAATATGAATTATATTATAGAGGCTATGAAAAAAGGTTTTGGGAATATAGGAATCACTTTAGTTTGTGCTATGTCATTGTGTGCGTGTTCGGCAAAAGGAAATGAAACGTCACAGGCTCAAATGGATTCTATTCAGAATGAAACAAATTATAATTTAAACAATATAAATATGGAAAGTAAAGATATGAAAACCATATACCTCGCAGGAGGTTGTTTCTGGGGTACTGAGCATTTTTTTAGTTTAGTGCATGGTGTGGTAGAATCTGAAGTCGGTTATGCAAACAGTAATGTTCCGGATCCTTCATATAGGGAGGTTTGTACGGGCAGAACCGGAGCAGCCGAGACAGTCAAGGTTGTTTACAATCCTAATGAAGTGTCTTTGCCATTTCTGCTAAATCTTTACTATAAGACGATTGATCCGACCTCTTTAAACAAACAGGGGAATGATCGTGGCACCCAATACCGCACAGGTATCTATTACACTGATCCTTCAGAACGACCAATTATAGAAAGAAGCCTTGAAACATTGCAAAAAAATTATAGCAAACCATTGGCAATAGAAGTTGGACCATTGGAAAATTTCTATCCGGCAGAAGATTATCATCAGGATTATCTTGACAAGAATCCGGGCGGTTATTGTCATATCAATCCGGGTCTGTTCCGACTTGCAAGAGAAGTGAGAGACACTACTTTATTGGATCAAAAGGCTCGGGAATCAGTAGCTACTGCTAATAATGCTGGAAGCTTGGAAAGAACTTATACCAAACCTTCAGATAAGGAACTTAGGAATAAGCTCTCCGCACTTCAATATGAGGTGACTCAAAACGCAGCTACCGAGCGTCCATATGCAAATGAATATAACAAGGAATTCCGGCCCGGTATTTATGTAGACATTGTGACAGGGGAACCTTTGTTCCTTTCCACAGATAAATTTGAAAGCGGATGTGGATGGCCGGCTTTCTCAAAGCCTATCACGGCTGACGTCGTGAAGGGTTACGTGGATAACAGTCATGGCATGAACCGTATTGAGGTTAGAAGCAAAAGCGGAGATTCTCATTTGGGACATGTTTTCAATGACGGACCGGCTGAAACGGGAGGTCTAAGGTATTGCATCAACAGTGCCTCACTTAAATTCATACCGCTTGCCGATATGCAGAAAGAAGGATATGGTGACCTCATACCTTTGGTAAAGGCCAACGAACCTAAAAAATAATCATACAGATTATTGAAAATGATATGGACATCTTATAAGGTGTCCATATTTTGGGTAGTTTTGCAAAATAAAAAAATTAGTTCTATGGAGCGGATTGTTGTGATTGGCGGAGGCTTCGCCGGAATAAATTTCATTTCCAAGATTGATACTTCAAAATATGAAGTTAAGTTGATAGACAGGAACAATTTCCATTGTTTCCCACCTTTGTTCTATCAAATAGCATCTTCAGGTTTGGACTCCTCCAATATATGTTTCCCTTTACGCAGGGAGTTGCAGAAACGTAGAAATATCACATATCATATGGGCCACGTAAAGGCAATAGACGTTGATGCAAAAACTGTCACCACAAGTTATGAAACAATAGAATATGACAAATTGGTGATTGCCGCGGGTACTACCAATAACTTTTTCGGTATTGATGGACTTGACAAAAAGGTTTTTGGAATTAAAACAGTAGCCGAAGCTTCATATACCCGAGATGAAATTCTCGACCGTTTGGAACGAGGTGCTATATGTAAAGATCCTAAAAGACGTAAGGAGCTGCTTAGTTTCTTGGTAGTGGGTGGTGGACCTTCAGGGGTGGAGATTGCCGGAGCGCTCGGTGAGATGAAGAAATATATCTTGAAAAGAGAATATCCTGAACTGAGTCCCGATGATGTCAACATCACTCTTGTGGAAGGAAGCGACAGGGTTCTCGGAGCCATGGATCCAAGATGTTCTGCCAAAGCCTTGGAGTATCTTAAAAGTCTCATGGTGAATGTAAGGCTTGGGGAAGTTATGAAAGGATATGACGATAAGATGGTAGAGTTTTCCGATGGTCATAAAGAATATTGGGAAACTATGATTTGGACAGCCGGTATCAAAGGCGAACCGCTTCCGGGCTTCCCCGAAAAGTTCACTTTGAGAAACGGCAGAATAAGAGTGGACGAATATAATAGGGTGATTGGTCTGCCAAATGTATTCGCTTTAGGCGATATAGCATGCTGTCAATCTGAAAAATATCCTAACGGTCTTCCACAACTCGCCCAACCAGCAATTCAGGGAGCCCGTTGTTTGGCAAGAAATCTTAACCACGGTGAGTTCAAAGAAAAATTTGAATACTACGATAAAGGTTCCATGGCTACTGTGGGTAAACACAGAGCGGTTTTGCAGGTTGGTAAATTTGTGATGGGAGGATACATCGCATGGTTGGGATGGATGTTCATTCATCTGGTTTCAATATTGGGTATGCGCAACAAAGTGAACGTGCTACTTAACTGGACATGGAATTATATCACCTACAGCACTTCTCTAAGATTGCTTTTACGACCAAAAGAGTATCCTATCCGACGTCACTGGGGGGATTGAAGGTTTTTATCTGAGTTTGAAAAATTTAGAAAAGAGAGGGTCCCTAAATGTAAAAAATCCACTATAAAATTTTACACAAACATGTCTGAGATACTTATCACCATATGTGCCAGAGGTGGTTCTAAAGGGATACCCGGTAAAAATATAAAAATGATTGCAGGAAAACCCTTGATGGCCTATACAGTTGAAGTGGCAAAAAAATTTATTAGAAGAAGGAATGCTGAAATAATACTTTCAACAGATAGTGAAGCCATTAAAAATATGGGTAAAGAATTGGGAATATATACAGAGTATTCTCGTCCCTCCTGCCTCGCAAACGACACCGCCGGAAAACCGGATGCCATAAAAGACGCAATGCTATGGTATGAGACTAAAACGGGGAAAAAGATTGAATTTGTAATAGATCTTGATATCACATCTCCGATTCGGACTGTAGACGATATTCAGGCATGTCTCGATCTTGTGGAAGGGGATGATAAGGTATTGACTTCTTTTTCCGTAAGTCCCTGTGCTCGAAATCCATATTTTAATATGGTGGAAGAGACACCGGATGGTTACTGCAAAGTTGTTTTGGGAGGAAAATATACTACCCGTCAAGCTGCTCCAAAAGTTTATGATATGAACGCTTCAATCTACGTCTATCGTAGAGAGGCGTTGGATATTGAATTTCCACGAGCTGTGACTCCCAAATCTAAATGTTACGTAATGCAACATATATGTTTTGACTTGGACGAACCTTTGGATTTTGAGTATATGGAATTCTTATTGACCCACGATAAACTTAAAAATATAATGGGATGAAGGTTCTTATTATAGGTCTCGGGTCTATCGCCCGTAAACATATCACTGCTATCCGGGAAATAGATCCAAATGTTAAAATAGATGCCTTGCGTTCTTCAAGAGACGCAACTCCGGAAGAGGGAATAAGAAATATTTATAATATTGATTCTAAGGATAGCTATGACTTTATCATTATTTCTAATCCCACATCATTGCATGCTGAAACAATTGAAAAGGTCATCAAATTAAAAACCCCTCTTTTTATTGAAAAACCCCTGTTTGAAAACATTTCTTATGATGCTTTAATTGAGGAGATAAATAAAAATAATATAATAACTTATGTAGCTTGTAATCTAAGATTCTTGGGTTGTATCGCATTTCTCCATGAATATATTCATTCTGCTTCTGATATTAGAATTAATGAAGTGAACGTTTATTGTGGCTCTTACCTTCCTGACTGGAGATCGGGTGTTGATTACAGAAAGGTTTATAGCTCAATACCGGAACAAGGAGGTGGAGTGCATCTCGATCTTATCCATGAATTGGATTATATATGTTGGTTGTTCGGATTTCCAAATGAAAGTTTTGGCATTTTTAGGAATGTGTCTTCCTTGAAAATAAGATCTTATGATTATGCCAATTATTGTCTTCTTTATCCCGACTTCTCAGTTTCCTTGGTTTTAAACTATTATAGAACAGATTACAAGAGAACTATAGAAATAGTCTTTAATGACACTACCTGGACTGTGGATTTAAAAGCTAATAAAATTATAGACTCTAAAGGAAAAGTAGTATTCGAAGGGGAAGACGATTTTCTTACCACTTATAAGAAACAGCTGGAATATTTCATAACTATAATAAATGAAAATAAAAAAGCGGAAAATGATATAAATACCGCCTACCACACTTTAAAAATTGCTTTGCAAAATGAAAGATCTAAAAGATAAAGTGATTATAGTGACCGGAGCAAACGGTCTTATAGGTCATGAAATTTGTCGGGAATTAGTAGAACATGAGGCTAAAGTTATTTATGCTGACATTCAAAGAGAAACTGAATATAATTCAGACGGTTCCTCGTCATTCCATCTTGATCTGACTTCCAACGATTCTATAAATGAACTTGTTGAATTCACTTTGAACAATTATGGTAGAATAGATGGTCTTATAAACGCGGCATATCCTCACACTAAAGATTGGGGAAAATATAAATTCGAAGACACTCCTTTTCGTCATTGGAAAGAAAACGTTGATATCCAGCTTAACTCAGTATTTTACCTTAATCAACAAGTCTCCAAAGTTATGGAGAAACAAAAGATGGGGTCGATTGTAAACTTTGGGTCGATATATGGGATTGTAGGCAATGATTTTACTATATATGAAGATTATGGTGGAACCTCACCTGCAGAATATTGTGCCATTAAAGGAGGTATAATAAACTTTACCCGCTATTTGGCATCATATTTAGGGAAATACAATATAAGAGTCAATTGTGTATGTCCGGGTGGCATCTGGGATCACCAAAGAGAAGAATTTGTAAAAAATTATAATCATCGGTGTCCTATGAAAAGAATGGGTAACCCCGACGACATAGCTCCCCTTTGTCTTTTCTTGGTTTCTGACGGAGCAAAATATATAACCGGTCAAATCATTGCAGCCGACGGAGGCTGGACTGCAATATGAAAAAGCAGAACGGAAAAAATTAAAACGAACTCAAATTTTTAGAAGGATTCCCTTTACAATTCGAGAAAGAAGGTTTCAAGCCAAATAAAAGCCATACCGGCAAGGTAACCGGATAAGGCTAAAAGAGAAATCCTCTTCATATACCAACCGAATGGGATTTTTTCTATACCCATTGCAACCACACCTGCGGCAGAGCCGATAATGAGCATACTGCCACCTACACCCGCACAGAATGTGAGCAGATGCCAGAACAAACCGTCCTGTAGGAAATAGGATGTATAGACTGGATCTAAGGAAGCTTCCACCACAGTGGCGTCAACCACAGGATACATGTCCATACAGGCAGCTACCAAGGGCACATTATCCACGATTGATGAAAGAATACCGATTATACCGTTGATCATATATGGATTGTGGAAGGTCTCATTGAGCCACATGGCAAGGCTGTTGAGTATCCCTGCCTGACTTAAAGCAGCCACGGCCATAAGGATTCCCAGGAAGAAAATAATGGTATCCATATCGATGTGATGAATGATACCGGAGATCCTTCCGTCCATCTTTCCGTCCAAATGGTGTTTCTTTACGATAATTTCTGTTATTACCCAAAGTATTCCCAATGACAGTAGAATACCGATATAAGGTGCCAAATGGGTCAAAGCCTTGAAAACCGGAACGAACAAAAGACCGGCAACGCCACAAATAAGGATTATCAACGAGAGTTTACGGTTATTGACATAAAGGTCGTAGCCTGTTCTATATCCGGGATCCACCACTGTTTCCAGAGGTCCAGGTTTTACCATGGTAGACGCAATAATCAATGGCACTATTACTGAAATCACCGAAGGAATCAACAGATTGATAATAAGATTCACCGAGGTCACATAGTTTTTCATCCAGAGCATGATAGTGGTGATATCGCCGATGGGTGACCAGGCACCACCTGCATTCGCCGACAATACAATTACTGAGGCAAACAGCCAGCGTTCCTTTTGTTCCGAAAGCAACTTCCTCAACATCATCACCATGATGATGGTGGTGGTCATATTGTCAAGGATTGCAGAAAGAAAGAACGAAATGAAGGATAACAGCCACATCAAAGTCCTTTTGTTGGGAGCCTTGATATTGTCTACAATGAAACGGAATCCTCCGTATCGGTCAATAAGTTCCACTATAGTCATTGCACCGATCAGGAACACCACTATTTCGCAAGTGTCTCCCAATGCTTCCACCATATCTGTGGAAATCAATGGGTCGTCTGCGCATACTGCATACACGGCCCAAAGCAAACCACACATTATGATGGCTATGCTTGCTTTATTTACGGATAATATATGCTCGCCTGCTATGAATAGATATCCTACTACGAATATCGCGATTAGAGCCGCTATCATGACTACCTTCCCGGATAAATTTTTAGTTGTTTGGCTTGTGGAAAATTTTAATGCAAAATTAAAGAATTTGTCTTTATTATTCCCCGTTTCGTTTAAATTTTATTCCTAATTTTTTGTCCCTATTCCTTATCCCTAACTCACTTCACTTAATACTTATTGTTTACCATTTTATACTTAAGAAAACATACTTCACGCGGGGTCTACGTCGTAATGTATGACCGACGATTTCATTTCCTGAGTTTGGGAAATTGAAGCATAAATCTGTCTCAATATATCCTTTACTTTTTTCATGGAAACGCCTACTTCCATTTTCAACATGATGCTTTGAATATAATAGGAGGCGATACGCGATACATATGGTTTTTCCGGTCCCAATACTCTGTCGCCGAATACTTTTCTCAAAGCTATTGTAAAATCCACGGCAGCCTTGTCACACATCTCCGGATTCTTGTTTCGGATATAGATATTTATGATCTTAGTGAAAGGGGGATAGGAATATTTTCTTCTTTCTTCTATCTCATTTAGATAATATCCCTCATAATCATGGTTCTTAACATGGTGGAGAACCTCATGTTTGGGATTGACGGTCTGGATCAATACTTTTCCTTTGTCTTGTCGTCTGCCGGCTCTTCCTGCCACCTGCTCAAGCATGTTGAATGCCCTTTCATTACTTCTGAAATCCGGAAAATTCAAAAGTGTGTCGGCATTGATAACTCCCACCGTAGAGACATCTCCGAAATCCAGTCCTTTGGAAACCATTTGGGTACCGATAAGGATGTCGGTGTCATGTCTGGCGAAATCCTCGATTATGTTCTGGTAAGCATCCTTATTTCTTGTCGTGTCAAGATCCATACGAGCTACGTTATAGTCCGGGAATTCTTCCTTGATTTCCTCAGCGATTCTTTCAGTGCCGTAACCAAAAATTTTAAGTCCGTTTTGGCCGCAGGCAGGACATAAGGGTGGAAGGAGAGTGGCATATCCGCAATAATGACATCTCAACATGGCCATATTTTTGTGATAGACCATGGAGACATCGCAATGGGCGCATTTGGGTGTCCATCCACATTGTTCGCAGATCACAACCGGAGCAAATCCTCTCCGATTCTGGAAAAGGATCACCTGGCGGTTATCTTTCATAGTGGCAAGTATCCGTTCCCGAAGTGGAGAGGAGAGTGTGCCTTTCACCTCTTTCTTTTTTCTCATCTCCTTCATGTCGATTATTTCAACATCGGGAAGAACGGAGCCTTCATATCGTTCATTCAGTTTCACTAAACCATATTTCCCTTCCAGAGCTTTGAAATAAGTTTCTACTGCAGGTGTGGCTGATCCCAAGAGAGATTTCGCGCCATGCATTTTGGCAAGCATTAGTGCAGCATCCCTCGCATTGTAGCGAGGATTGGGATCATATTGTTTAAATGAAGACTCATGTTCTTCGTCCACAACCACCAAACCTAAATGAGAGAACGGAAGGAAAATGGATGAACGCACACCCAGAATCACCATTGGTTCATTGGTGGTGAGAAGACGTCGCCATATATCCACCCTCTCAGAATCCGAAAATTTCGAATGATATACAAGCAGACGGCTGCCAAATACTTTTCTAAGCCGGTCGGAAAGTTGTGTGGTCAGTGAAATTTCAGGCACAAGAAAAAGAACCTGGTTGCCGGCTTCCAACGCCCTTGCCATAAGATGCATATAAATCTCTGTCTTGCCGCTGCCTGTCACCCCATGAAGCAGTTGGATGGATTGGGATTTGAAACCTTCGTCTATTTCTTTAAGAGCCTGGTTTTGTGGTTCAGAAAGGATAGGAAGTTGGATTGTTTGTTCCCTTTCTTCTTCGGTATCAAACCTATTGATGGTTTTCTTTTCTATCTTGAAGACTCCCTTGTCAGCCAATGCCTTTATTACAGCAGGCGATACCCCGGCTGAGTCGGTTAACTGTTGACGACAAACCATTCTGAGTTTTGTGGCCGGATTCATCCATCCGGAAAGATCAAGATAGGTTAATAAGGCTTTTTCTTGCATCCTTGACCTTTTTACAAGGTCGAAACTTTCATGTAGTTTTTCTTGATCGTGTCTTGGAAAATTTAAGGTGACTACAGTGATTTTCTTTGGCCGGTATCTTTCAGCGAGTCTCTCGTCGATTTCAAGTATGCCGGCATCCAGCATCGGCATCACTGTCTTCGCTATGTTTTTTATCCCTGATTCTGCTTCGAGTTCATCCATGGTGAGGCGTTTGTGTTCCTGCATCACCATTAACACCAAGGCATGATGTTCCGTAAGTTTAAAAGGATTGTTTTCATCAGGCTCATAGTCGGGATTCAAGGAAATTCTCGTCTCGCTCTCTGGTTTAAGACCTGTGGGGACTGCTGCCTTATAAACCTCTCCGGGTGCACAAAGATAATAATCCGAAAGCCATTTCCAGAAATTTAATTGCGGATAGCGGAGAATGGGTTCCGGATCTAAAACTGAAACCAACGGTTTTACATCATATCCCGTTGGCGCGTTGGTGTGGATAGCTTCTACTATACCCGTATAATATTTCTTTTTCCCGAATTGCACGAGCACCCTTGACCCTACTTGCACTTCATCCTGCAAGTTTTCGGGAATGGAATAAGTGTAAGAGGAATAGAGGGGAAGTGGAAGTATTACGTCTACAAAACGTTGAATGCTCAAAAGAAATAGGCTAATTGTATGAAACCGCCTCGCGGTTGGGCGGAATAATTGTCAAGTTTAACAGTTCTTACCTGATAGCTTACACCCCATGAATAACCACCGGAGATTTGGTAATGTTCAAAAAGTTCCACACCGCCGGCCACTTGTATTGCCACGTATCCGGCAGGGTGTTCGATTGCCGGACAATTGTTGGTGCCTAATGTGAAATTGAACACCGGACCCACATACACTAAGGGAGCTAAAATTCTTTCAAACCCATTCATACGGGTCCATTTGAATTTAAGGTTGACGGGAATCTCAAGGGTATGGAGCCATACATTTTGATTTTCTATGCCATCGATGCTCCAAATTTTATGGTCGCCGAAATTCACTCGTGCCCCATGAAGATTGTAACGTATTCCGAGGTCTACTCCGAAGCCGATGCCCGGTATCATGAGTTCCCCTGCAATACCGGCATCGAATCCTGTACGCATAGAAGTGGAAGCGATATCCTGCTTCCAATGGAGTGTGGAGAAGTTGACACCGGCTGTCGGACCCCACCGGAATTCCGCTGAGGCCCCAATCGCCGTTAGTGTCAATAATATTATTGCTAATAGTTTACGCATGTTCGTTTAGAACAAATAAGCTGCTGTAATAGTCCAATAGTTATTGTGATAGTTCACCGGTTCAACATTCGGGATGGTAATCTCCGCTATCTTGTTCATACCGAAACCATATGAAGCTCCGATTTGAAGATGATGAACGAATTCCAATCCTAAACCAACGTTCCATACCGTTTGGAAGGTCTTGGTTTTCATAGCGTCGATTGTGTTTTTATCAAGTTTGAAGTCAAATGAAGGACCTGTGAAAAGATAAGGAGCCAAGAATCTTCCTACCACCGGGAGAGAGAATTTATATTTCAAATTCAAAGGAATCTGGATGAAATTCTTGTTGTCTGATATTTCAGAATTCATATAGGCATATTGTACCCCAAGATCGAATCCCAAGCCCAATAGAGGAGTCATATATTCGGCCATTACACCTCCCGTGAAGCCGGCACGGTTGTTCTTGTCAAAAATTTGTGAAACATTTGAACTCAGATGGTTCACGTTCGTTCCGAGTTTCACTCCGAAACGGAGTCCGGCATTTGCCATTCCTATCCCCATAACTGCTACGAGGAGCACTACGACTAATTTCTTCATTGATTTCATAATTATTTAGATATGTTTGAATGCAAAGATAATAAAAACTTTGAAAAGCAAGGAAAAATACTCAAATTCGGTTATTTTTGCATCTGATTTGTTATAATATTAAATTTATTTGAAATCAAGACATGGAAGAAAACACTCAAAATACTCAAAATGAAGAGACTCTGAAGGTTACACAGCAGGCTATTGATATGCTCAAAACTGTTTTCGACCCCGAAATCCCGGTGAATGTTTACGACCTGGGTCTTATTTATAAAATCGATTATCAACCCGAAGACAAAAGCCTCCATGTGGATATGACTCTCACCGCTCCCCATTGTCCTATGGCTGATTTCATTATGGAGGATGTACGTCAGAAACTTCTTAGTGTCGACGGCCCGGAAAAACTTGACCTTCGGTTGGTGTTTGAACCCGAATGGAACCAAGATATGATGAGCGAAGAAGCCAAACTTGAATTGGGATACCTTTAAAAAGTTGAAAGTTTAAAGAAGAATGCACTTGACGCATGTCTGAGAAAGCAACATATTTCTTGAGCGACTTGCATCTCGGGGCCCCTTATATGAGCCATACGAGAGAGAATGAGTTGCGTATCGTTGCTTTCCTGGATTCCATAAAAAAAGATGCAGAAACTATTTATCTTCTTGGGGATATTCTTGATTACTGGTACGAATATAGATATGTAGTTCCAAGAGGGTATGTGCGATTCTTCGGTAAGCTCGCGGAACTGGCTGATTCAGGTATCCGGATTGTATGGCTTAAGGGCAATCACGACATTTGGATTTTTGACTATCTCCCCAATGAACTGGGAATAGAGGTGGTGGATGGAAGTATTGTTGAGGATATTCATGGCAAGAAATTTTTCCTCAGTCATGGGGATGGAGTTGGAAAATTGGATCCCTCTTTTAAATTTATACGAGGTCTTTTTAGGAGTAAGTTCTGCCAATGGGCATTTTCTGGCATCCATCCTCGATGGACAGTTCCTTTTGCCTATAATTGGAGTGTCCATAGCCGGAAAGAAGGAGAGGCACGGGGAATTCCTGATGAATCTTTGCTTAAAAACCTAAAGGAATTTGTAAAAGACTACCATAAAGAGCATCCGGAAATAGATTATTTTGTTTTCGGTCACATCCATGTTCTTAGCCGTGAAGAAATCTCATCCGGTTGCGAGATGGTAGTGCTCGGAGAATGGATCCGTACCTTCAGCTATGCACGCTTCGCTTCCGAAGGCCTGCAACTCCTTAAATGGAAATGAAGCGTCGGAATAGGCTTTTAATTTAATCCTTTTTTTAAAGGAATCCTTATCTTAATTCAAAGATAATGGCCAAAGCTATGATGGCAAGTACCGCTATGGATACGATAATCCATGTGAGGGTTTTCTTCTTTGAATTTTTATTATTATCCATATAAATTACATATTTGGGGAAACCTTCGGCAAAGTTAAGGAAATTTAAGGAAGATATACAAGTTAATTTTAATATGCATATGTTATGCAACATGTTTTGGATTTTTATGGGGTGTTTTATTTGGTGAGTGAGAAATTATAATTTACCTTTGCATCGAACCTAAAGACAATCTTTTTTACCTTAAGATTATT
This sequence comes from Muribaculaceae bacterium, assembly GCA_022510405.1. Classification (GTDB taxonomy): domain Bacteria; phylum Bacteroidota; class Bacteroidia; order Bacteroidales; family Muribaculaceae; genus Lepagella. The sequence goes on from JAFLTP010000021.1 coordinate 16,227, forward strand.
TTTACCTGTAGAAACTTATAAAGGAGGGTGCGACCGAAGAGGTTATCACCCTTCGTTTTTATATAAGGGATTATCATGTGCGGAAAAAGCACATGATTTTTTATTCTATCCTAAAAGTTTCCTGTATTTATTTATCGGTTGTAAATTGTAGGCTTATATTTGCTGAGATGAGTGGGTTCGCAAATCCACTTGATAGTTCGTTTTAGCCCTTCTTCCAATGAGATTTCAGGTTGCCAGCCGGTGAGTTCCTTGATGAGTGTATTATCACCCAGTAATCTGAATACCTCGCTCTTTGATGGACGTAGTCGTTCAGGATCCTTAATCCACTTCACGTCGGCATCCATTATCCTTGCAATAGTTTGGAACACATTCTCCATTGATACCTCTTTGCCGGTAGCGATATTTATTTCCAAACCTGCGGTGTTTGGAGTTTGAGCAATATCAATGAACCCTCTGCAGGTATCCGTGACATAATTGAAATCTCTCGTAGGGGAGAGGTCCCCTACTTTAATTTCCCTTACACCTGATGCAATCTGGGTGATTATGGTGGGTATTATGGCCCTGGCACTTTGGCGTGGACCATAGGTGTTGAACGGTCTCACCACCGTCACATCCAGGTTGAATGCATTATGAAAACTAAGTGCTATCGCGTCAGCTCCTATTTTGGTGGCTGAATAAGGACTTTGTGGTTGACGGGGATGCTTTTCGTCGATCGGAACATATCTGGCTGTGCCATAAACTTCAGAGGTGGAGGTCACCAATAATTTCTGATTCCCATGATTTTTGGCAGCCTGACACATATTCAATGTCCCCTTTATATTGGTGTCCACATATGAATCAGGCGCTATATAACTGTAAGGTATCGCTATCAGGGCAGCCAGATGGAACACGGTGTCTGCTCCTTCGGTGAATCGTCGGCAGAATTCCGGATCCCTTACGTCCCCACACCACACGTCAAGTCCTTCACGAGGTGCCACATCTTCCAGCCATCCCCAATTGTTGAAGGAATTGTATTGTGATAAGGCTCTCACTTTGCATCCACGATCCAACAGAGCCTCTGTCAGATGACTTCCGATAAAGCCGTCTGCCCCCGTGACCGCTACATTTTTCATTTAAGGAAGTTTGAGTCGGATTCTTTGAAAGAATGCAGGTGACGTCGTTTCTTTTCTTCAAATATCTCCGATATCTTAAAGAATATGCCTGTTTCTTCCACATTTCCGAATTCATGGTTTACAGCTGTGCCAAACACCTTCATTGTCGGAGAGAGTGACATATAGGCATTCACCAGCGGTGGAATATTTCTTCCAAGTCCACGGATAGTTTGGTTTAATATCCTATAATCTTCCCTGAAATCTTTTCCGGTGAATTTTTGCTGAATCTCCTCGGATTTCGAGTCATTGGGAAGTTCCTCAAGTGGCCACACTAAGTTTTGGTCGTCGTGGAAATATTTATGGAGGAACCCTAATAGAATATCACGTGCCTCTTTGCCATAGGAAGGATACATAGTCACTTTCCCGAAGAGATATTTTATCTGCGGATAAAGCACTGTCAAAGCTCCAAGACCGTCCCAAAGATTATCCAAAACATAGATAGCCTTTGTGTTGGATCGGGTGCTCTGATAGTCAATGGAAACAAACGACCTTCCAAGTTCAAGGGTATTCGGTAGAAATTCTTTCAGAAATTTGTCTGAAAAACCGAACATATGGGAGGTGGCTATATTGGGAACATTGTCTTTGAACTTGATGTCTTCACCTAAGATGAACCTATAGCCTCCTACAATCTCTTTGTCGTTGGGATCCCAAACTATCAGTTGGCGGCACGGCACTTCCATTGTGTCGAATTCATCGATATCACAATCCTTTCCGGTGCCTCCCCCGGCATCCCGGAAAGCGATTTCTCGGAGCCGCCCTATTTCTTTCATAGTATTGGGGGCGTTGAAAGCATCCACCACATAGACTTCATTATCTCCTTTGTTGGCCTTCCGTAACAATCTTTCGGGAGTCAACTCATTGATTATTAATTCTCTATCTATAGGGTCTATGATTTTTTGCATGCTCTTGGCTATCCAATATCATTGGAATAGATGCAAATTTAAGAAAAAAACTATATCTCTCAAAAATAGACTTATGATATTATGCGTTAAAATAATATAATCACCTTTAAAGGTGAGCCGGTTATGAAGAAACTCTTGTTTTAAATAAATTGTTTATGAAAAAATTAGGATTGTCCATATTGCTCGTCTTTTCTATAATACTCTCAGGGTTGGCAGCTGACAAGACAAAGGCTCAGATAAAGTTCGAGCAGACAACTTTTGATTTTGGTAACATCAAGGAAGACGGGGGGAAAGTTTCTCACGATTTCACGTTTACCAACGTTGGTACGGAACCTTTGAAAATCACTGATGCCAGGGCGGAATGTGGTTGTACTCGTCCGGAATATCCTAAAGAAGAAATCGCACCCGGTGATTCTGCCGTTATAAAAGTCACCTACAATCCCTTAGGGCGACCGGGCGGTTTTACGAAGGTCGTTACTGTGAGATGCACGGGTAATCCTGGAAAGGTAAATCTGAAAATTCGTGGCACTGTCTTGCCCAAATAAATTCGCTAATTTTAATTAATTTTGCACCTGATAAGCCATCTGCTTATCTTTCCCAAGTATGGAACATCCGGAAAACGATTCTCAATATAAAGGCTTGCAAGTGAATGCAGGTGTTATCTCGCAGCCGGTCACCAACCCTTATAAGAACAGAAGAAGGGCTGTGGCTCCTTCTTTGTCGGTAAACGATTATGTTGAAGGTATTCTAAAGGGCGATGTTAGTGTGTTGGGGAGGGCCGTGACTCTTGTGGAAAGCACGGCCGAGCATCATCAGGCTATTGCCCAGGAGGTTATCGAGAAATGTTTGCCTTATTCCGGAAATTCCAGAAGAATCGGAATTACAGGTGTCCCGGGTGCAGGGAAGTCAACTTCTATTGATGTTTTTGGACTTCATGTTATAAGAAATGGGGGGAAACTTGCCGTTCTTGCCATCGACCCCAGTAGCGAGCGTTCAAAGGGCAGTATCCTGGGAGACAAAACAAGAATGGAAAAACTTTCTCTGGAGAAAAATGCGTTCATACGTCCTTCTCCCTCTGCCGGTTCTTTAGGAGGAGTGGCAAGGAAAACCAGGGAAACTATCGTGCTTTGCGAGGCGGCTGGTTATGATAATATTTTTGTGGAAACCGTAGGTGTGGGCCAGAGTGAGACTGCCGTACATTCTATGGTGGATTTCTTTTTGCTTATCCAACTTGCAGGAACCGGAGATGAACTTCAAGGGATTAAAAGAGGCATTATGGAAATGGCCGACGGTATTGTGATCAACAAGGCCGACGGCGACAATGTGGAAAGAGCAAAACTTGCCGCTTCACAGTTCCGCAACGCACTTTTCCTCTTCCCTCCGTCCCCAAGTAAATGGAAACCTGAGGTGATAACCTATAGCGGTTATTATGAACTCGGAATCGATATCGTGTGGGATATGATCGACAGGTATTTCGCATATGTGAAAAAAACCGGGTATTTCGAAAGGAAAAGAAACGAACAGGCCAAATATTGGATGATGGAAACAATTGATGAGCAATTGAGAAATCATTTCTACTCTGTGCCTGAAGTAAGGGCTCTGTTGCAACAGAAAGAACTCAGGGTGCTTAATAATGAACAGTCTTCTTTCACCGCTGCAAGGGATGTGTTGGAATGTTACTTTAAGAGTTTAAAGTTGAAAGTATAGTGTAATGGCGAATAAACTTTGTGAAATAGTTCCTAAGCACGCTGCGGCCAAGAAAAATGAGGAGGCTTATAGGTTTTGTTGGCGCAAGGAAGGAGAATGGATGAAAACCACTTGGGATGAATTTAATGCACAGATCAATGTTGCTGCCCATGCTCTTCCGCAATTGGGTCTTCTCGAAAAAGACACTATCGCAATTTGTTCTCCTAACACTCCTCAGATCCTTATAGTGGAATTCGGTGCTTTCAACAACAGAATTGCCGTTATTCCCATATATTCTTCCTCCTCTCAGGAGCAATTTGATTTCATAGTCAGCAACGGAGGGGCGCGTGTGCTGTTTGTAGGAGATTCTCATCAATATCCGCTGGCCTACAATTATTGGAAAAAACATCCTCAAGACGTCACAAAGATTATTGTTTTCAAAAATGATGGATTGGAACTTGAAAAGGATGATACGGTTTCAATCTATTGGGACGACTTTGTGAGGCTCGGCATGGAAACACCGGAAGAAGTCAAGATTGAGGTGAAAAGAAGACGTGATGAAGGGCTTCCGGAGGATATGGCCACCTTGATTTATACTTCGGGCACCACCGGAGAACCCAAAGGTGTTGCCATCACTCATTCCAACTATGATGCCGCGATGGCTGCACATCTTGAACTCTTGACCCAGGTGAGTGATAAAGATCTTTCAATGGCTTTCCTCCCTATGAGCCATATCCTTGAAAAGGCTTGGTGTTTCTTCTGCATGACCAAAGGTATAGCAATCGCTATTAACTATGACCCAAGGGTTATTCAAGACACTATCCACAATGTACATCCCAATATTATGTGCTGTGTCCCAAGATTTTGGGAAAAGGTTTATGCCGGGGTGAAGGAAAAGATTGAAAAAATGGGGAAGGTGCAGAAAGCAATGGTGAAGAGAGCTATAAAAGTTGGGGAGAGAAGAAACCTCGAATATAAGCGGCTTGGGAAGAAAGCACCTTTGTGGCTTGAAAAGGAATATCAATTTTGGGATGCCAGAATTTTCAGTAAGGTAAAGAAGGCCATCGGTATTCCTAATCCCAATATGTTCCCAACGGCCGGAGCGCCATTGAGCGACAGAATCGTGGAATTCATGCGGGCAATCGGTGTGGATGTTGTGATAGGATATGGACTAAGCGAGACTACAGCCACTGTGAGCTTTTACCCGAATGTAGGTTATGAAATCGGCACGGTGGGCATACCTTTACCCGGCTTGAAAGTCAAGATAGATAAGAATGGCGAGATTTTGGTTAAGGGTGACACTGTAACACCCGGATACTATAAAAATCCTAAGGCCAATGAACAGGCATTTACTTCCGACGGTTATTTCAGGACAGGGGATGCCGGATATTTCACTCGCGAAGGTTCTTTGGTGTTGACTGAAAGGGTTAAAGATTTGTTCAAAACCTCAAACGGTAAATACATCGCTCCTCAGATGCTTGAAAGCCGTCTGGCCGAAAATAAATATATCGACGAGGCAGCCGTGATTGGAGATCAAAGAAAATATGTCACTGCTCTCATAGTCCCTAATCTTTCCCAATTGAGGAAATGGGCTGAAAGTAAAGGGATAGAAGATTTGAGCGCAGATAGTCTGGCCAAGAATCCGGATGCCATTGCATTTATTCAGTCTCAGATCAATATGGTGCAGGAAGGTGTGGCTGAATATGAAAAAATAAAGAAAATCACCCTCTTGCCTCATCATTTCTCTATTATGAATGGAGAGGTGACCAATACAATGAAGGTTAGACGTCCAATTGTGGCTAAACGTTACGCCAAGGAAATCGAAGCCATGTATTCATAAGGTTGAAAGTAAAGGGTAACTTTTATACTTTAAACTTTCAACTTTACACTTTAAACTCTAAACTTTAAAAAAGTGATAACACAAGAGCAATATAAAGAGGCCACCGAAAGAAAGGATGCGCTTAAAAGATATCTCGATATCGACAATAAAAAGATAGAGGTGGAGGAAGAGGAACTCCGAACTCATGTGGCAGATTTTTGGGACGACCGTGAAAAGGCTGAAGCGCAGATGCGTAAAATCAAGGAACTTCATTTCTGGATCGATGAATATGAAGAACTTGAGAAAATGACCGAAGAACTAACTTTGGCCTTCGATTTCCTCAAGGAAGAATTGGTTACGGAAGAGGAGATAGACTCTCTTTATGCCAAACTGATTGATAAAATCGAAAAACTCGAGCTTAGAAACATGCTCCGAAGGGAGGAAGATAAACTCGGGGTTGTGTTGAAAATAAACTCAGGTGCAGGGGGGACTGAAAGTCAGGACTGGGCACAGATGCTTATGCGACTTTATCTGCGTTATGCCGAAAAACACGGATATAAGACTTCAGTGGCTCAGCTCTTGGAGGGTGATGATGCCGGGATCAAGTCCGTCACAATCAATATAGAAGGTGATTATGCTTATGGCTTCCTTAAAAGTGAAAACGGAGTCCACAGACTTGTGCGGGTTAGTCCATACAATGCTCAAGGAAAACGGATGACTTCCTTTGCTTCAGTTTTCGTGACGCCGTTGGTCGACGATACTATCGAAATCAACGTGGAACCGGCCAGGGTTTCTTGGGATACTTTCCGCTCAGGGGGCGCCGGTGGTCAGAATGTCAATAAGGTGGAATCAGGAGTGCGTCTTCGTTATCAATATAAAGATCCTTATACCGGCGAAGAAGAAGAAATACTTATTGAAAACACGGAGACCCGCGACCAACCTAAGAATAAGGAGAATGCCATGCGTCAGTTGAAGTCGATCCTTTACGACAAGGAACTTAAACATCGTATGGAAGAGCAGGCGAAGGTTGAAGCTGGAAAAAAGAAGATAGAGTGGGGCAGCCAGATACGAAGTTATGTCTTCGACGACCGCCGTGTGAAAGATCATCGAACAAACCATCAGACTTCAGATGTAGGTGGAGTAATGGACGGTGAAATCGACGATTTCATCAAAGCTTACCTCATGGAATTCGCAGCCTCAGAAGCCTAAAATAATACAACAACAAATCGAAAAGAAAAGAGTTCGTCCCTTTATAGGGTAACGGACTCTTGATTTATTTATTAGTAAAGGGAGAATAATAAAAACCTTAGGTAAATTAATTTGTTATATTTATAAAACATTAAATAGATGATTATGAAAAAAGTAGTGATAATGGGTGCCTCATCCGGTATGGGTTACGGTGTGGCTGAAGCTTTGGCTTCTCGTGGTGTGAAAGTCGGTATTGCCGCTCGTCATACAGAATCTATGAAAGCTTTGAAAGATAAATATCCTGAATTCGTGGAATTCGCACAGATTGATATCACAAAACCTGAAGCTGTAGGTCAACTTAACGATCTAATTGAAGAGCTCGGTGGTATGGATATTTATTTCCATGTTGCCGGTGAATACAGCGAGAATTTATATCTCGATCCGGAAACTGATGTTCAGGTGGCGTCCTGCAATTGTTGTGGATTTGCTCGAATGATATCTGCGGCATACAGATATTTCCGCACCAATAAGAAAAAAGGACATATCGCAGCCATTACTTCTGTTGCTGGTACAAGAGGTATCGGTCGTTTGGCTGCTTATTCTTCTTCAAAGAAATTTGGTCAATGGTATCTTGACGCTCTCGAACAGATGAGCAATGCTGAGAAATCAGGTATCACATTCACCGATATACGTCCGGGATGGGTTAGAACTCCACTTGAAAATCCCGATGAAAATTATCCGATGAATATGACTGTTGATTATGTGGTGCCAAAAATCATTAAGGCAATTGTAAGAAAATATCGTGTAGCCGTTGTCGATTGGCGCTGGAATATATTTACAGGTGTATGGCGTTCGATTCCACAGGCAGTATGGGTAAGGATGAATCCTACGATTTCCACTCCTGATGCTCCTTATCCCACAAAAAGACAAATGAAGAAGGAAGTGAAATCAGGTGAAGTAAAATCTGTAGTTTCTTGATAAATTAGAATTTTCTTAAAATAATAGTTGATTCATCATTTGAAAGTATGAGTCTTGACTTGCTTTCAAAATGGACTTCAAATGATACGGGATTAGAATAAATTCCGTATTGTTTTAATTGTAATTGTTTGTCCGGGGTATCGATGAATGGGAAATCAAGGGTCATTTCTTTCCCGTTATAAGTCATGTTGCCTTCAGTGAAAGGTCCTCCATAAATGGTGAGCTGACAAACATGTTGTCCAAAATTATAAAAGATTCTTTCATCTTTATCCCACATTGGGGGTGCCGGTGTCACTGACATCACTTCCCATTCTCCATCTAAATCTCCATTAATATCGGTTTTCTGACAAGAGAAAAAACAAATAAGCATTAAAAAAAGAAAAGATAAAATGTTTATTCTCATTCAAGCAATTCAATGTTTGTTTTTTAATGAAAAATTACCCTCAAAACCCAAAGATAGCATACCTCCGAAGTTGTTACCCATCAAATGACCGTGATCCCAACCTATGGCTCCTTTTACATATAGACCATTGAAGTTTTCCGGCTTATACGAAACTTCAATAAGACCACTACAATTATCGGTTATATTTTTTAAAGGATACCAATAAGAGCCCCAGTTTCTTGAAAATGTTAATAAGAATCTCCAATTAAGTCCTGTTAATGGTTCACCCTCTAACCCAAAATGATTGGCAATGAATCTGGTGTTGTAAATTATTAATTTATGATCTCTGTTATAGAGCGGAGAAAGTGCCAACGGGGTCCCGATACCCATACCCCAATTTTGCCAACAACCGTAAAGATAATGATTATAATAATTGTCTCGTCCACTCACTTGTTCCGGAACTTGAGGTGTATAGTTATTATTTACTGCTCCTGTTTGATCTTTCGTGGCCACATATTCATATACTAAGGCCTTGATAAATGGATTTTTAGGAAAATTTATTTCAATTCCCCACAACCCGTCTTTCCAAAGTCCATATTCAAAAGTCATTTGGGAATGGTCCTCAAAATAATGTTCGAAATAAGCTTTTACACTCCAATCTGAATGGGGTAACCATTGGGCTGCAATATAATAAGATCCCACCATGTTGCCTTGAACATTGGTCTGTTCTCCTTCCGGAGTCTCGTCGCTTCCGGATAAAGGTACAATAGCCTTCAACCAATCAATTAATTTTGTAGGCATTTTTATCACCTCATCTGGTTTATAGATTGTGCCTCCGAATTGAGTGGCCATTTCAATTCCTACATCCAATAATAACGGGAATTTCCGGGTATTACCACCCCGTAACCAAAGGCCTCTTGAATTATAAAGTACTCCTCCTGTACGTTGGGACTCAGGATTAACCCAGGTTTTTTCCCATTTTGAATCAGTGAATTTACCATAAGCTAAATAACCTTTCACCCAAAACCAGTTTTTTGTCCCCCAGAAAGGGGTAAATCCATAGGTTCCAATTCTAACTTGAGGGATGGGCATGGCATTTCCGGAGAAAAGAAGATTTCCGGAAGATAGTCTCGGATTATTATAGCTCCCCCAGATTTCTTTGGCACCCGCTATGACATAAAATCCACGATACTTTATTTCCCCGTATAATTGGTGAATATTGAAAGGTGCCGGTAAGTTCCAAGAGCCTATCAGATCTATGCCGGCTCCCCAAGAAAATCTGGAATTGGAAGAAACGGGTTTGTTTAGAATTCCTCTAACCCAGCCATTATTCTTTTTCGGAGCTCCTAAGCCTTGAAGATTGCTTACTAACCAAAATGGCGTGTAGTCGCCGCTCGAAAAGGAGGCTCTCGTCTCTACATAATAACTTATTGACCTTGTGGAGTCTTTTGGCAATTCTGAATCGGCATTGCCTTTAAAAATTGCCGATATAAAAGTGACAAAAAACAGAATCCTAAGAGAATTCAATGATGTGTGATTTATATTATGATATATTTTTTTTGCCACTTTGCTCTATTATATTCTGCAAATATAACATTAAATGATTATAAACACAAAGAATAAAGTCTTTTGAACTCTCTTTTAATTATCCCCTATCGCTTTCGTTATGATAAGTGAGAATAGAAAGTAATAGAAATTCCTCCGGCAACGGAAAAGACTTTTTTCAAAAGTCCTCAAACACGATGAAAAACTTTCCCAAGGTCCTTACCATCAAGAAATTTATAATCGTAGTATCCCTCAAAAATAGACCAAGTTATTTTTTTATTATCACTAAAAAGACTTAAATTTGCAATTACTTCTATTCTCTATTTTCTCTTAGAATAACATGAAAATTATGAATATAAAGACTTTTTTAGGTAAATCCATAAAACTTTCAAGCTTGTTTCTTGCATCGATTTTGGTCTTTGCAAGTTGTGGCACCCCAAAAAAAGTGGCTTATTTCCAAGATGTAAACACCGAAGAAATTGTGATTCCATCTACCGGGGGTATCATCATACGGCCTAATGATAAGTTGAGTATCACGGTAAAAACTATGGAACCATCTCTCTCGGCTTTATTCAATCTGCCTGTAGTCACTGAACGTTTTGTAGATAACATGGCCACCAACTCCACGGCAAGTGGAAATATGAGAAACAATACAGCAACTTCTTCGGCTTTGTCAAAATATACAGTCTCGCCGCAGGGTACCATTGATTTCCCCGTTTTGGGTGAGATAAAGGTCACCGGAATGAATAGGTTTGAACTTGCTGGTTTTATAAAAGGGGAACTTATGGGTCGTAATTTGGCTAAAGATCCCGTTGTTACAGTCGAGTTCATTAATATGGGAGTTTCAATTTTGGGCGAGATCAAAAACCCGGGTTTCTATGATATTAATCAGGATCATATCAGTATTATAGAGGCAATTTCAATGGCAGGTGATTTGAATCTCACAGGGAAAAGAGATAATGTCGCTGTTTTAAGAGAAACACCTGAAGGTGTAAAAACATATAGAGTCGATCTGACTAATTTTAACGAATTGTCTCAATCTCCGGCATATTATCTTCAACAGGGAGATATTGTTTATATCGAACCTAATGATATGAGAAAACGGGAGTCCACAACTAACGGAAATAATGTATACAGCACCGGTTTCTGGATTTCTGTGGCATCACTTCTAACTTCCGTAACTACCACTATCGGTGTCTTTGTCTTGAGATAATAGTTTGAAATCAAACTTGAAAATAAACTTAACAAATAATGGATAATAATTCCAAAAATAAAAATACCACCGAAGAAATAGTTAATTTTGATATTAAGGATTTTCTAAGGATTTGCCTAAATAAATGGTACTGGTTTGCAATATGCGCTTCTTTTGCAGTAGGTATAGCATTATTTTATATCTATCGGAAACAACCCGAATATAAACGTTATGAGCAGATTCTTGTTAACGACCAAGACTCGGGTGGAGGTATAGGTGAGGTCTCAAGCGCTTTCTCTTCATTGGGACTATTCTCCAAAAATACGAATGTCTATAATGAACTGCTCACTATGACATCCCCGGCAGTCTTGTATGAAGTGGCAGACTCATTGCAGCTTGATATGAACTATGCAGAAAGGGATGGATTACGTTACAAGACTTTATATGGTACCAATCAGCCTTTCCGTATCGATATGCTGGATATTGACCCCCAAGGAGGTGCGTCTTTTAAAATCAAGAAAGAACCTGATGGCAGTATGAATTTTTTCAAATTTAGACTCATTACTCCGGATGGAATTGTAAAATATGATGATGATATAGCAGTTCCTGCCGGCACCACTATGGTGCCTACCCCTATCGGAATGGTTAAGATAAGTCCTAACCCGAAATACATCCCAGATGGTAAAAACGAAACGAAAATATTGAACATCAGTAAGATGGCAATGCAGAACACCGTAGAACTTTATGGTCTTAAGTTAAACGGTGATTTGGCCGACGAAGACGCAGATATAATTGAATTATCCATAGAGGACGTCTCAACCCAACGAGCCGTAGATATTTTAAACTACGTTTTGATGATATATAATCAAAATTGGATAGATGATAAAAACCGTATGGCAAACGCTACATCTAAATTTATAGAAGAGCGTCTTGATATTATTCAGCATGAATTGACTGAAGTTGATAACTCTATTGCTGCCTATAAAAAAGAAAAAGGGATTCCCGATGTGCAAGTCCAATTGCAGACATCAATGGAATTAGGTTCTAAGATGGAAGAGGATTTGATGCAGGCAAGCAATGAACTTAGTATTGCAAAATATATGAAGGATTTTCTGGTAAAAAATCATGACATCAATACAGTATTGCCGGCGAACCTTGGTGTAAGAACCGGAGAATTGTCCACCCAGATCACGGCTTATAATGAATTGCTGCTAAATAGAAATACAATTGCCAACAGTTCTTCTGATACCAACCCTCTTGTTATGAGTTATGACCGACAGCTTCGGCAAATGAGAACTGCTATAGAAGCTTCTGTCAATAATAGCATAGCCAATCTTCAAGAGCAGGTGGCCTATATGACGAGTCAGGTTGATGAGATGAATGCTACAATGTCGAGCGCACCTGCTACATACTTGCCACTTTTGACAGAGGAAAGACAACAACAGGTGAAACAGGAACTCTATTTATTCTTGCTTCAAAAGAAAGAAGAAAACGAACTCACACAAAAGTTTACTTCGGATAATATTAAAATTATCACTCCTCCGGTTGGCCCTTTAAAACCGGTGTCTCCCAAAAAAGGTCTCATTATTATTGTGGCTTTAATCATTGGATTCGGAGTGCCATTTATAGTGCTTTATTATCTTGAAACTTCCAACAATACTGTAAGAAATAAAAAAGACTTGGAATCCATGTCTATATCTTTTGTTGGAGAGATACCACAGGTTGGAAACAAAGCTAATCTAAAAGAATTGAAATCAAGACTTCCGAGAGGAAAAATTAAAGATGACAGGTCTCCTTTAGTAGTAGTAGGCGAAGGTAAGCAAGATATCGATAATGAAGCCTTTAGGCTGATTAGAGGAAACGTTGATTTTTTGAGCGGAAAGAACCGCGACCACCAAGTAATTATGTTTACTTCATTTAACCCTGGAAGCGGAAAGTCTTTCGTTGCTTATAATTTGGCAATGAGTTATGCTCTTAAGGGGAAGAAGGTATTAATTGTTGACTGTGACCTCCGTAAAGGATCCATTTCAATGTTAGGCGGATCTCCAAAAGAAGGTATAACTTCTTATCTTACGAATGATGTTGATAAGTGGGAGAATCTTGTAAAATCTACATCCAATACTAATCTTTATGTATTGCCTGTAGGACAGATACCACCGAATCCGGCAGAACTATTGGATAATGAAAGAATGGTGAAACTGATAGAAGCTGCTAAAAGTGAATATGATTTGGTATTCTTGGATTGTCCTCCGGTTAATATTGTAGTAGATACTCAAATTCTAGCTCCTTTAGCTAATAGAACATTGTTTGTGATAAGGGCTGGTATGCTTGAGAAACCTGCTTTGAAAGAATTGAATGAATATTATGAAGAAAAGAAGTACCCCAATATTGGTATGATATTAAATGGAACAGATAAGAATCGTATCTAAATTACAACCGTAACAAAACACATAAAAGTAAAATTACATAATTAAGTTAAAAACTAAAAAGGCAAGTTTTGTTCTAAAACAGCATGAAAGTGTTATCAAATGAAATGCCCAAGGTTTCTGTTGTAGTACCTATCTTCAATGTAGCTCCTTATATTGAAGATTGTGCTGAAAGTCTGTTTAAACAAACCTTAAGTAATATAGAATATATATTTATTGATGATGCTTCCACAGATAATAGCATTGAGATATTAAAAAAAATTATAGACAGATACCCGGAAAGAAAAAATTACATTAAAATTATTAGTCACGAATCAAATAAGGGAATTTCATTTACTCGAGAAGAAGGTGTTAAATTGGCTACGGCGGATTGGATCATACATTGTGATTCAGATGATACTATTCAACCAGAAATGTATGAAACTTTGTTGAAAGAAACAGTAAAAGGATTTGATATAATAATATGTTCTTATACTTTTTTTGATGAAAAAAGTTTTAAGATTTATAGCAATCAAGAATTTGGCGAATTTTATGGATGGGAAGGTATATCTTTGTTATCAGAAGTTAACAAGAGATCCTTGCATGGGGCCCTTTGGAATAAATTAATCAGAAAAGAACTTTACGAAGGGATAGACTTCCCAAAAGATATATCTTACTGGGAGGATGTGGTTGTTTTATTAAAAATATTTAGTCGCCATCCTAATCTCAGAATTCAAACACTTGCTTTACCCTTGTATAATTATAGGAGACGCCCTAATTCTCTTATTTCTCAGAAAGAAGAAAAAAGGAAAGAAGAATTAGTAAATCTTATAGCTATTTTAGAAGAAATTAGAAATAAATATGAATATGATTATTCAAAAAACATCGATTCAAGAATTGTGACAATCATATATAAGTTATTATTATTAACAAGAGCTCCTAAATATATATCTACCAATTACAAGAAATATAAAAAAAGTATTAAAATTAATAAATCATTAAATTATTTTAAGAAAATTCATTTAATGAGTGCTTTGAATGGAAATTTTTTTATGTCAAATTTAATAGGATTTCTAAATTATTTTGGTAAATATTCTTTAAATAAGTTAAATACAATGTTTAAATAATAAATATAATTTTGATTAATTAAATAATGATTTATATCTTTATCATTTTAATATTGGTGTTTCTAAGTTATTCTTATGATTATAAGGAGGTAAAGAATGGTAAAACTTTTTGGATTTTCCTTATTGCTTTTATTTTTATTGCCATAGGGACCCTACATTACCGAGTCGGTATAGATACTTTAGATTATGAAAGATTTTATGATAATTTAAGACCTCTTAGTAACCTTAAGGAATCAGAGATTACTTCGTCTCGTTATGCTCCCGGATTTATAATTCTTGCGTCCTTCACTAAGATTTTTAGTCCTGATTTAGTTCTCCTGAATTTTTTATATTCTTCTTTTGTTTGTGGAGTGGTTGTTTGGTTTTTAAATAAATATACTAAACATATTTTCTTCGCTTTATTAATGTTTTTTATTTTCTGTTATACTTTATTGATTTTTGAACAGATTAGAGAAGCAATAGCGGTAGGGATTTTTTTATTATCATTTAATTTCTTTGTAAAAAAACAATGGATTTATTGGTATGGCATGGCTTTTTTAGCCGTTATGTTTCACACTTCATCAATCATGATGTTTGTCCTTCCAATAATCCTATTGCCCGGAATTAAACAATTATTTATTTTTGGGAAAAGAACTTTTATAATTTCAGTTTTGGTTTTAGCATTGGCTTTTTATTTCGAAATAACATTTTCCAAATATATTGATCTCTTAGCTATGACTCCGGCGATGGAAGAAATGACCAAGCATTATGCTAATACTACCTTTGTAGAAGGTAATTTAAATATATTAGGAATAATTAGTAAGTTCATCCAATATATTATATATCCATTATTTGCCATGATATGTTTGTCCCAAAATAGCAACAAGGAAGAGAAATCTGCAAGTTTTAATCTAATTGAATCTTTTACCATTATAAGTATTTATATTTCTATTCTTTCAATAGGAGTTCCTATTATAAGTAGATATAACAATTATTTCTTATTCTTCCCGATAGTTATTATAGGTGATTGGATTTTTAGTAATATTAAAATCGGAAATAAAATTGTTAGATTTGGTTTCGTATATTGGGTTTTAATATTATTACCCATGTTTTTGTTTCAACTGACATCATATAATCTTAGTATTGACAGAAATGGTAAATATAAAAACTATATGTATTATTATCCTTTAACAACATACATAGACAAAGAAAAAGATTATAATAAAGAACGAGCTTTTAATATGGCTCATAAAAGAATGAGAAGACACCAGTAATAATATCTCTAATCAACTTTTGATCCAAGTGATCAAAAGTTGCGACTTATTGTTGTAAGATGAAGATACTGCCAGAAAATCAGAAGAGAGGCCGGAGTATAGAATCTCCCATTCATACTCTATCGGGTAGAAAATTGTTAATTCCCTTGAAAAAGATTCCTCTACTTGCATGTTTTACCTTTGCCAAATTAAAAATATCCAATTTAAGAGATCCATCAGTCGATATGCGTCCCTTCATGACTTAAGGGTTCCTGTATGAAAAATCAATCCCCACCAAATTTATAGGATAACCTAGTAATTTGAATAAAATTTGGGATAAAGTTTCGTGTATAGAATTTGGATCGTTTATTTTGAGATAGCTTTAGGCCATCTATATAAGTAAGTTTAAATCATTTTTGTAATTTAGAAAAAAATTGCTTTGACAATAGTTATAGATAAGAAAAGGTGATGGAAATAAACAAAAAAAAGAAAATAAGAGATTATTTAAGATTAGTAGGTGCATTAGTTTGTATTTTGTTATATATCCCCCATATATTAGTAGCATACACTAAAAATAGATCTTTCATAATGTCGGATATAGCTAAGTTAAAAAATAAAATAAATATTGACTTGAAAGATTTTTGGGCTCTAATCTACATGTTGCATAATGACCGATATTACAGAACCCTTTTTTATTATAGAATTGGTCCGGCTTTAAAAGCTATCATAGGTTGGTGGCGACCCGGCGACAGATATTTTATTATATCTCCTAATTGTAAGATAGGAAAAGGCGTGATCTTTTCTCATCCATATTCTACCATTATCAATGCTAAAGAGATTGGGGACAATTTTAGTTTTATTCATTTAACCACTATCGGTAAAATTGACAATAGACTTGCTGTTATAGGGAATAATGTGGTGCTGGGAGCAAATGTCAATATTATCGGAGATGTAAAAATTGGGAATAATGTAATAATAGGAGCTGGAAGTGTGGTTGTGAAGGATATACCTGATAATTGTATAGCAGCAGGAAATCCTGCTAAAGTAATTAGATTTTTGTAATAGTTTTATTAGATTAAAGGTATAAGGATTTTAAAGGGTTATTCTGAAAGAAAAATCACATCATGAGATTCAGGGTGCAGGAATTCAAATTCGAGTGTCCTTTTCAAACCCTCATCAATTGTATATGGAGGAACGAACCCGGATGAGTGGGCTTTAGTGGCATCAAAATCTGTGGTCGCACAGAATTTTTTAACCCTCACAGATGAAATTGGCAATTTCTTCCCGGTGATCTTTGCAAGAACATCAAATCCATATCCTCCCAACATTCCCATCCAATAAGGAAAATGTGTAGAGGGTATCTTTTTATTTAGTACTTTGCTGATGGTTTTAACCAATGAATTCATGTCTTTGTCAGGCTTATCGATATAATTAAACACATGGTATCCAGAGGTTAAATTGTCAATTAGGAACTTAACAAAAGCCACTACATTTCCTACATAAGCCATAGATTTATGATTTTTGCCATTCCCAACCATCAAAAATTTTCCTGAAGAAATTTGTTTCAAGAGATTATAAACATTTCCACGGTTTCTTTCACCAAATATTACTGTGGGTCTTACAATGTTTATATTCCACTCCGGGTGAGTTTTATACCATTTCTGCAATACTTCTTCAGCTTGCCATTTAGATTTGCCATAATGGTTGAATGGATTAGCTGGAAAACTTTCATCAGGATTTGGTTTGTTGATTCCATAAATCGCAACTGAGGAAAAAAAGATCATCCGCTTGATTCCATTCCTTTCCATAGCTTGAAGAGTGACTTTCATTCCATTGACGTTTGTGTCATAATAGAGGGATGTGGGAGTTACATCATCTCTGTGCTGTGCCGCCAGAAGAATAACAAGATCCATACCTTTAAGAGAAGTCTGCATCTGATCAAGATTCCTTACATCTCCAATCGTTGTTATGTTGTTATAAAAGTGGGATGGAAGTAAATCTATGTTATTACATTCGTAATTTTTACCGTCTTTGCTAAGATGTTCAATAAGACGAGTGCCAACGAATCCGCTGCCTCCAATTATAGCTATTTTCATAGAAATAGATTATGACACTAATTCTTTTATATTTTTGAGATATTCGTCTATAACGATTTCTCTATTAAATTCCTGTTCCATTTTTCTTCTACCCTCTTTACCCATTTTTTCTTTTTCTGAGGGGGGAAGCATTATAAATTTTTCAATAGTTTTAATCAAAGATTCTACGTCTTTTTCTTTTACCACATATCCCGTTATAGAATCCTCGACAGTTTCACCACATCCAGGCAAAGATGTGGTTATAATAGGACGTCCGGAGGCAGCACTTTCCAAGAGGATATTAGCGGTTCCTTCAGGATAATAGGATGGAAGGATACTACAGGAAATTTTACTCATCAACGGATGAAGTTCTCGTATTTTACCATGATATACGATAACTCCTTCCTTTGCAGCTTTTTCTATTTCTTCTTTATATGCGGGGTCACATGGCCCGGCAACGTGGAAAACTGTTTCGGGATATTTTTTCTTGATTTCACGGGCAGCCGAAAGATATTCTTCAATACCTTTTTCCTTTAGAATTCTGGAACAAAAAAGAAATTCTATTTGATTGTCGGTTGGATATGGAAGCAACTTATAGCGGTTTAAACTCACTCCGGAGCCAGGCAGGAGAGTATAGGCTCCTTTGTAAATCTTTTCTTCGGTAAAAAACTTTATATTGTGTTTATTCTGGAAAAATACCAAGGAACATTTTCTTAGTGCTTCTGTATATAGGAACTTCATTATTTTGCTCACCATACCTTTCCCCGATAGAGAAGTGCCTAATCCACATACATTCTCTATATATGGCAGTTTCAACCATCCTGCTACAATCCCTCCATATATATTTGTTTTTGTATAAAAGGTTAAAACCACATCCGGTTTTTCTTCCTTATATATCTTGGCAAGATTTCTTATTAATCCTAAATCGTTTTTTACGCTGGTGCCTCTATTATCTACCGGCATATGGATGAATCTGCATCCCAATTTTTCAAGATCTTTTTCTTCCCCTCCTCTTGGTGCGGCCACAATCACTTTATAATCCGCACTCAAAAGAGCCTCAATTAGTTCGAGCCTATGATGATATATGTTCATCATATTGGTGCCAATGATAAGTATCTTTTTATGATTGTTTTCTGCCATGTTTTTAAGAGTTCACTCCATAAATCTTATCATAAATTATGGAATAAGTTCTAAATATTGTACAAAGATAATGAATTTAATTCAATAAAGTTAAATACGTCTAAAATACTTCCATTATTCATAACTAAACTCAATTTATGATAATGAATGAATGGTCGATCTATCCTCTTGTGGTATAAGGTAAGAGAGTGGAACTTAGGTTGAATGGGTTTGCTTTCATTATTCTTTATTGAAAAACGATTGACAAAGTCGGTTTAGTATCAATTCTTAACATAAATATTTGAAAAGGGTTAAGTTTTGTAGGCACCGGGCTTTTTTAATGCTTTAAAGAATTTATTCGTAAACTGTATTAGAAGTGGATTCTTGAAAATAAAATATTGGAGTAAAAGAGTATAAATTCCCATTACTGCTCCACCTGATATGATATTAAACCAGAAACTGATATCCGTTTTATTGTATAGGAGCCATAGAATTATTGTGAGAGGAATATTTGCTATTAAAGAAGAAAATAGTTGGTTTATTGGTACGCTGACATTGATAAGTTTTTTGAGAGCTATCTCAGCCAAAATTAAAATAATTGTTTCAGAGATAACCCATATGAGGGCTGATCCCACACTCATAAGTTTGGGGATCAAAAGTAAATTCAATGTTACACTTATTATGGCTCCTATGGACGAGTTGATCATTATCGTCTTGTCTGCTTTTAAAGGCATTAATCCTTGAATCACCGCAATCTGGGATAATCCTATAATGAGCATCATGGGCATTACAATTCTCATTGGGGTAATGGCGCCCTCATAACCTGGTCCGGAAATCAATAATATTATATCTGGTGCATAAATGATAGTGTATATTATCATAGGGATTGAGAATGCATACAACAGATTGGTTGTCTTTTTTAGTAGTTCTCTGAATTCATCAAGTTTGTTTAGACTCAAAAGTGAACTCATTCTTGGAAGGAGCACGCTAGTGATCCCCGTGAAAAACGCAAGAAGAATGGAATATAGTTTTGTAGCTGTTGTGTAATAACCCACCTGTGTATCATTGGTTATGAATCCAAGATAGACAACATTGAAGGTGGTACACATTGAGGTTACAACACAATAAATACCTATAATGAAGAATGGTTTGAGCAATTTTTTTAGATTGATGCCATGAATTCTGAATTTTACAAACTTACGGGCATACACTGTATTGACAATCGCGTTAACAGCTACCATTAAAACGGATAGCAGATAATATTTGGCATAGTCATTTTCTGATCTTATGAAGATAAAAATAGATATAACGTATAGACATTTCACAAAAATAGTTCTGTAGGTGATATATTTGAAATCTTCAAGTCCTTTGTAAAACCATTCTATAAGCATGAAGTTTCCTACGAGCCTGATAGCTCCATACCACATCATCTGCTTATTTTCATATAATGTGGGTATGGTGTAGGTACAACATATTAATATAATTAAAGCTACAAAAGTTGAAACAGCGTTTAATGTGAAAAGAGAGTTAAATGAATTAGTCAGGGAAATGCCTTGGGCTTTATCAGCGGCCATTTGACGATTGCCCATGACATTTATCCCCATCATGGAGATGATGATAAAATAATTTATGATATTATCAATAAAGTTACAGAGACCTATGTTAGTTACACCTAAAACTCTTGATACGTAGGGATAAACCAACAACGGAAAAATGTAGTTAGATGTGGTCAGAATTGAAATAAAAAAGACGTTTTTCTTTAGACCCATTAAAACTATAATAAACTGTAATCTATTTAATCATCATTAATGTCGCGATAATAACCGGTATGTTTCACGTTTATGACGGCTCCAGAATATATTAACGAATAGGGGTCACATTATATTTTTTTATTCCCTGAAGTATTGGCTGCATCTGTACATTTATGTAGTTACTTCATTCTTTTTTGCTTTAAATTGTTCCCATACCTTATGATACCATATTCCCAAGTATTTCTTGCTTCCTGAAAAAGCTAAGGCAACTAATAAAGCAACTACAACATATAAAACCCAAAAATACTCATTTTGAGACTCTATCACTGGAAAGTCCTTCATATGATCGTAGTCTAATCCTAAAGCTTCTATTTTGATTACTGAAACCAACCGAAAAGCTATGAAATGTATTATCAAAATATCTAAGGTCTTGTCTCCTAAATAATAAAAGAATTTAGTCCATTCCTTCCCTTTATAGATTTCAATCAGGGTTAAAAAAGAAAATGAGATAATTATTGATTGAAAGAAGTAAGGCAATAAGATTTTGTCATTCAATTCCAACATTTCCCTTTTTTCATCCAATAATGAAAGTCCGAGAAGCAAAACTGATATGGCGCAAATAAATTTTTTGTATTTGATTTCTTTAAAGTTTATTAGACGAAATAAAGCACCTGTCAAGAAATAAGCGCATGCCAAAAGATTGAAAGAATTTATATAATATATTTTTAAATTGAGAATACATAAAATTTCAGCAGTTGCCAAAAGAAGTACTATCCCGATTAGTGAGCTTTTTATGCTGAATCCGAATAATTTAAAGTAAGTGACAGAGAATATAGAGGCAATGAACAATGATCTTATAAACCAAAAGCCACCTATCAATTGCTCATTATGGAGCATTAGAAGAGTGGTGAAGGATTTGTAAAGCATTTCTTTTAAGGTATAGGAATCCGAATAAATACCACTTGCATAAAATATATTGTGGAAAAATAAAAAGATCCATGTCCATTTTACGAATGGCCACCATAGGCTTTTAATCCTTTTTTTGTAAAATGTTTTTACAGAAGAAAGATATTTTTCTGAAAACAACAACCCGGAGATTATAAAGAAGCAAGGCATATGGAATGTATATATCATATTCACTAGCCAAGCCGGAGCACCGGAATGCCCTACAACCATAAGAAGGATCAGAATTCCCTTTGCAATATCTAAACCTATGTTTCGAGTAGTACTTACAGTATGTCCCAAAATTTCTTCTTTAAAGTATCTTTATAACGTATCTTAACTTTCCTATATTTTATAAGGCTGCTACCTGACTGTGTAAATATGGTCATGGATTGAACACATAGTCTTTGTAGAGTTATATTATTTTGTGAATTGACGGGTATTTGTTATTTTTGTTGGAAGAATAAGAAGGAATTTGATTCTGTCCACTCCTTTTGGATTAAAACTGTCAATAAATAACAAGTTAGGATAAAATGAAATTAAGAAAATTTGTTATAGGGATTATTGCTTTATTGGGAGGTCTCAATTTAAATGCCCAGAATTCTCAGTCTTCTTTTAAATACCCCACTCCGGGAGAAATTACGATTTGTGCTTCCACTCCAATCCCGGATGGGATAGAGCCTACCCGACAGGCATATTTGGATCTGATAAGTTGCGGTTTTAATATGGGAATGACTAATGGAAATATTGACTATTTCAAAAAGCAATTTGAGCTTATAGGTGACTTGAATTTTAAATATATGATACAGAATGGGGACCTGTTCTCCGATAAAAGAGATATTTTCATAAAGGCTTTCAAGGATGTCCAGAATTTTGGAGGTTGGAAATTTAAAGATGAACCGAGCTTTGAAAGTTTAAAGGAATTGCAATCACAATATCACGCAATGTATGAAGCTGATCCTTCAGATCTCATTTATATTAATATGGCCGGAGTAGTGGGTAATTATTTTACAGGTCCATATCCCACCCTCTATGAATATCTTGAATATTTTCAGAAAATGTTTAATCCGGAGGTTTGGTCATACGATTTCTATCCTATTTTAATAAGAAATGGAAACCTTATTGTTGAATATGAAACATTTTATTCGGCTTTAGAGGCTTTTTCCGCTATATCACGTAAAACCGGCAAACCTTTTTGGGCTTATTGTGAGAGCATGGCTTATAAGGCTTCATCTTATAGTAGACCGGCTGCCAATGAGGCATATCTTAGATTTGAAGCTTTTTCTGCCTTGGCTTATGGGGCTCAAGGTATTGTATACTGGACTTACGGACAACGAACGCCTCAGCCTACTGAACAGTATCAATCGGCCCTTGTAAATTTAAACGGCAAGAAATCTCGGGCTTGGTTTGCCGCTCAAAAGGTTAATAAAGAAATAAAAAAATTCAATGATGTGTTTTATAGATGTAATGTGCTTGAAGTAAGACATACAGGGGATAAAATTTATAAAAACACTAAGAAACTTTCAGGAGAATTTGGTCCTTTTAAAATGATTAGGTCCGGAGATGCCGGTGTTTTGGTATCTTTTATCGAAAACAAAGGTAGCAAGTATATAATTTTGGTTAGTCGTGATGTGTTTAATAAACAGAAGATAACCCTCGAACTTAAGAATAATAAAAAGGTGATGAATATCACATCTTCTAAGGATACTCAATATTCATGGCGCAAGGATGTTAATATCACGCTTGATAAGGGAGGTTATGTTATTTTCAAGGAAATTTAATCATTGACACTGAATGAAAATAGCTATTAATTGTGCCTTTTATCAACCTAAAGGTGGAGGTATAAAGGAATATATAGATAATTTGGTGAATAATTTGGGAGAAATTCCAACAAAGCATGATTTTATCATCTATGTTTTGAAGGATCAATTGGAGTATGCTAAAGAGAGACTTCCCAAGAAATTCAGATTTAAGACAATTCCCTTTAATTCCGGCAGTAAGTTAAACAGGATTAAAAGAAGCCTTTTTGAACAAAACTTTTGGCTTAAAGAAGAAGAGATAGAACAAATAGACATTTTTCATTCACCTTTTTTTCATGCTCCGAAATTGAAGAAGGCTAAATTGTTGCTGACTGTTCATGATTTGAGGTTATATAGATTTCCTGAAACTTATGAATTTTTTAGATATCATTTTTTAAAAAATAAAGTCAGAAACTCGATTAAAAGAGCCAACCATATTATATCTATTTCTAATTTTACAAAAGAAGAAATCGTAGCTCTTTGTGACGTTTCCGCTGATAAAATCACTGTGGTCCATGAAGCAATTAATCCTGAAAGATTTTCTTCCGGCAATATATCGGATTCCACTGAGATACCTGAAGTTTTAAAGAAAGAACCATTTATTTTGTCGGTGGGTCACATGGAGCCTCGAAAAAATTATGAACGTTTGATAGAGGCCTTCACGATAATAAAGAAGAATAAAGATTTCCGGAATCTGCAATTGGTAATTGTGGGAAGGAAGGATCACTCATTTGAGAGTGTTCTTAAAATGATAGAAGAGGATCCTGATATTCATTATCTGAATTTCGTGGAATACAACACACTTTTGTGGTTATATAAAAATGCTCGACTTTTTGTTTTCCCGTCCTATTATGAGGGATTTGGATTTCCTCCTTTGGAAGCGGCTTCTTTAGAAACGATATCAGTAGTCAGTAACGTTTCTTCAATACCTGAAGTTTGTGGTGATTCAGCCTTATACTTTAATCCTTTCAATATAAAAGAAATGGCTGATGCCATTCAAAAGGGATTGACTGATATGCCCACAATTATTAGCTTAGAGGCCAAATTAAGATCGAATGTTGAACGATTCTCTTGGAGAAAAAATGCATTGGAGACTATTAAAGTCTATGATGAATTAAAGTGAGGCTATTGTAATCTTGGTTGATTTAATGCTAAAGGTAGAACCTGGCTAACATAGATACAGCTGTGGGAATCGGCTTATCTTTGATTGAATAGTTTTTTGCGAAGTATATAATATTCTTTTTTAAGAGGATTTTTAATCATTAGGATCCGTGATGTGAGCAGAAGGCTATAAATGAGATCTGAGAGAATCCGTTGAAATCTTCCGACATTGCGTCTGTAATAGATTTTTCGGCTTGTTTCAAAATTTTTTGTTTTAAATTCAGATTGCCAGGCTTCATCTATTTCAAAAGATTTGCTTTCCAAATGATAGATCACGGCCTCAGGAACATTGTATATGCTGTAACCGGCATTTGTAATTCTATTGCATAAGTCTGTTTCTTCAAAATACAAAAAAAACTGGTCACAGAATAGTCCGGTCTTTTCCAGAACTTCTCTTTTTACCATTAGATCTGCACCGGTTATAAATGCTACTTTTATAGGTTTCTCGGTCTGATTATAAAATTTGTCGATTTTGCCGTAAATAATATTTTGTGGAATATTATTCAATAATTCATTGAATTCCCAAAATAATCCCGGCAAGATCTTTCTGTAGGATTGTATTGGATTCCCTGCTTCGTTGATAAGGTTGCCCCCACAGGCTCCCGTCTTTGGGTTTTTGTCAAGATAATCCGAAAGAATCTTTATGGCATTGCTTGCAAGTAAAGTGTCCGGATTCAAAAACAAAATGTTTTTTCCTTTAGCAATTTTTATCCCCTCGTTGTTTGCTCTCCCAAAACCTATGTTTTCCAGTAAACCTATGAATTTGAAGTTTCCGTCATTATTTAATAATGCGCCATTACGGATCCTCTGCTCAAAATCAGGTTCCGAATTATTGTCTACTATTATTATTTCATAATCTATTCCCTGTGTCAATTCTTTGATGGACTTAATGCAGTCAATTATCAAATTAGAGGTCTTATAATTGACAATGATTATGCTGACAGCTATCTTCTTGTCGGTTTCTATCATAGCTTTTATTTGAAAGTCTGGCATGAAAAAATAAAATAATCTTTTTATGTTTAGTAGGCCCTCCAAAAGGTGTTATTAATTAAACGAAAGATTCAGAATCCATATTATATCCCCGATTTTTATACTTCCTTTATCCAAGAAGGATAAAATTCGGCCCGTAGATCATTTTGATCCAAAGCGAAAGAAATTTGTCAGTCAAGGAGTACCTCCCCTCCAGCTTGGTTATATAGTCTTTATCAAGCAATGCTTTTGTCGCTGCTTGAACAGAACTGGCCGACAACAGATTATATTTCTTTATGAACGCTGAGGAGGTCAACATTCCTGCTTCTCCCTCAATGGCTATCGCATACAAAAGATCCTTCTGGCGTTCCGGTATATTGGAAAGTATTTCTCGAAATTTGGTGGAGTTGTCTTCCAATATCCCTTCGATGGCTTTCCGTAAATTATCCCTGTCGCATATCCCATTTTCTGCCGTTTGGAAAAAAGCCTCGTTTAATGACTTTTGTAAATAATATGTATAGCCTTCGAATTGTTTGTATAATAAATGTACCGCTTCTTCTCCTATCTCTTTGCCATATTTTTTGAATTGATATTTAGCGAATTCCATGTATTTTTCTTCAGGAATTGCTTCCAATGTCATTATCGCGGTGCTGTTATAGAACGGACGGCTGTAAGACAAAAACATTTCGCTCATGATATGACGTTCGCTGCCCGAGAATATGAAGTTCGCCTGATTTTGTTGCTGGATATGAGTCCGTAAAATCTCTTCCACATTTTTTTCGGGATATCTTGTGATTTGTTGGAATTCATCTATCGCAATGATGCATCTTTTGTCGAAATCCCTTATAAAACCGAAAATCTCATCCAACGTGAACCCAGGATTTATGATTTCACCAAACGTCATATTGAAAGTCGGCAATCCTGTAATGGCATCAAAAGAGATTTTACCATTCAGAGACTTCAAATTCTGGAAGAATTTTTGGATCCACTTGCTTGTTTTGGGCACGATATTATCATATACTGCCTTCCCGAAAAGATACACAAATTCCTTGAATGAAGAGGTTTGAAGTATGTCAACATAAAGAGTCACATAATTTTCCCGCAGTTCTTTCTTTTGAAAGCAATGATTTATTAACCCCGACTTACCCATCCTTCTTGGTGATATTAAAGTCACATTATTGTGGTTAATTAATAATTGGATGAGTCTCTCGGTCTCTTTTTCTCTATCACAGAAAAATTCAGCCGGTATATTGGCAGATAAAACAAAAGGATTCCTAACCATTCTGAATGTATTTTTAGCAAAATTAATTATTTGTTTTCAATTATTGAAATTCAATTATTGAAAAACAATAATTGAAATCCAATAAAAAAACACCGGCCTGAAAAGACCGGTGCCATTTATCTAAACTCTATATGATTAATCTGCTGCTTTGCCGTCTGAACCAAGCACGTTGATGATCTTGTGCTTGTAGAGTTTTTCCATCTCGTCGCGAGCCGGACCAAGGTATTTTCTCGGATCGAATTCTGCGGGATTGTCATTGAAGGCTTTGCGGATAGCTGCTGTCATTGCAAGACGGCTGTCGGAGTCGATATTGATCTTCGATACATCCATCTTCGCTGCCTTACGGAGCTCTTCTTCAGGTATACCGATTGCATCGGGCAACTTGCCACCGTTTTCAGCGATAATCTTGACATATTCCTGAGGCACTGATGATGAACCGTGGAGAACGATCGGGAAGCCCGGAAGTTTCTCTTCAACTTTCTCAAGAACGTCGAATGCCAATGGAGGAGGTACCAAAAGACCAGTCTTCGGGTCGCGTGTACATTGTTCCGGTGTAAACTTGTATGCACCGTGGGATGTACCGATAGAGATTGCGAGGCTGTCTACACCTGTACGTGTTACGAAGTCCACAACTTCCTCTGGATCGGTATATGTGTGATGGTCGGAGCTTACTTCATCTTCCACACCTGCGAGAACACCGAGTTCGCCTTCTACTGTAACATCATATTTGTGTGCATAGTCCACAACTTTCTTTGTAAGGGCAACATTCTCTTCATAAGGAAGATGACTGCCGTCGATCATCACTGATGAGAAGCCATTGTCGATACAGTCTTTGCAAAGTTCGAAACTGTCGCCATGGTCGAGGTGAAGCACGATCTGAGGATGCTCCCAGCCTAAAGATTTGGCATATTCAACAGCGCCTTGAGCCATATAGCGAAGAAGAATAGGATTGGCATAGTTGCGGGCACCTTTTGAAACCTGTAGGATTACAGGGCTCTTGGTGTCTGCGGCTGCCTTAATGATAGCTTGTAGCTGCTCCATGTTGTTGAAGTTGAATGCCGGGATAGCATAACCTCCGTGAACTGCCTTGGCAAACATTTCCTTAGTGTTGACAAGACCTAATTTCTTATAATCTACCATCTTATTTTTATTTATGCGACTCGTCGCGGTTCATTTATGCAAATATAGATACTTTTTATATCTTTTACAATAAAAATTTAAATGATTATCCGCAAAAGTACCCAAAGCAGAAAATAAAACCTTGGTTAGGCTCATTTTATATCCCATCAGACAAGAAAATAACTGAGAGGTTCAATAATTAGGATAAAACCCAAATTCCCCATTCTCCCCCTCACTAAGATTGTATTTAGTTAACCAATCTTTAATCTTTTAATCTTTAAACTTTAAACTTTAAACTTTAAACTTTAAACTTTACACTTTCCC
Source organism: Muribaculaceae bacterium (assembly GCA_022510405.1). Lineage (GTDB taxonomy): Bacteria > Bacteroidota > Bacteroidia > Bacteroidales > Muribaculaceae > Lepagella. Next base: position 44,375 of record JAFLTP010000021.1, read on the forward strand.
GCTTAAACTCACAACTCACAACTCAAAACATAC
>JAFLTP010000021.1:44507-53385 GCA_022510405.1 Muribaculaceae bacterium
ACTCACAACTCAAAACATACAACTTTCAACTTTACACTTTACACTTTAAACTTTAAACTTTATAATAACTCCTATACCATTCCACCGTTTTATGAATCCCGTCCTTAAGACTCGTACATGGCGTGAAACCTGTTGTCTGCGCCAAGGCCGAAGAATCCGCATACGTGCGGTAAACGTCTCCCGGTTGCATAGGCTGCATGTCTTTTTCAGCCTCCCATCCTATCTCTTCCTCTATGGTGGATATATAATCTATCAAGCGGATAGGATGCTGACTCCCGATATTGTAGATGCGATAGGGTGCAGATGAACACGAGGGGTCCATACTCTTGGAATCCCAATTGTTGTCTACCTCCGGTGTCTTATGGATAATTTTCGTTATTCCGGCCACTATATCGTCTATATAAGTGAAATCTCTCCACATGTCTCCGTGGTTGAAAACCTTTATGGGACGCTTATGCATAATCGCGTCGATGAAAAGATGTGGCGACATGTCCGGACGTCCCCAGGGACCGTATACAGTGAAAAATCTTAAACCTGTCACCGGCAATCCGAAAACACAGGAATACGAGTGGGCCATCATCTCGTTGCTCTTTTTTGTGGCAGCATAGAGACTCACCGGATGAGATGTGCCGTCTTTTTCTGAAAAAGGCGTTTTACCGTTCAGGCCATACACACTTGATGAAGACGCAAACACAAGATGTTTCACATCGTTCTTTCTGCAACCTTCCAGGATATTGAGGAAACCGTTCACATTGTTTTCAATATAGGCTTCCGGATTCTCTATGGAATATCTCACTCCCGGTTGGGCCGCAAGGTGTACTACTCCTTCGAATTTCCCCTTCTTGAATAGTTCGGTTATCTCTTTCTTATCCTTGATATCCATCCGGCAGAAAGTAAGCGAGTCCCATTTTTCGCTTTTCACCGGTTTGTTCCATTCTTTCGCTTCCGAATTTATGCCTAAGGCTTGGAGACGGTCATATTTGAGCTGGGGTGTATAGTAATCGTTGATATTGTCGATACCAACTACTTCGTTACCTTCTTTCACAAGTTGTTCAGCGGTGGCTGAACCTATAAAGCCGGCTGCACCGGTCAATAATATCTTCATATCAATTTTGCCTCCTTCATAAGCACACGGAATGCTTATGAGGATGCATTCTAAGTCTTTAATGCCAATTTCTTAGAGTGTTTCCCTTGGTAGGTGTTTAAGGATTTCTCTAATCTATTGGTGCAAAGTTATATATTTTATTGCTTAACTGCAATCTTTTGTTTTCTTTCCGGGTTGAAGAGTATAGTCACCGCACCTCCAACCAGCATCACTATGATGGAAACTATCAACACCAGCGATGATCCTCCGGCATGTAGAAGCACCGGAATAAAGAACACTCCCAACACCGCTCCAACTTTACCCAATGAAGCGGCTATGCCTGAACCAAGTCCTCTGTCGGCTACGGGATACACCTTGGGTGGCAAAACGAAAGTGATGAGGTGTGGCCCCATGTTGAGAAACAATTCAAAAGCCATGAAAGCCACAATCGATATCCATTTGGCCCAGTGATGGTCGTAAGCCAATAGGAGAACTAATAAAAACACTGCGCTTAATAGGAATCCTATCCATTGGATCTTTGCCGCATCCATCTTTTTGATGAGATAAAGTCCAAGTATGAAGCCCGGCAAGATAATGCATGAAATCCATAAAGTGATTTCCACCGAGGAAGTTACCTTCATTAACGGGGCCTCTCCGGCGGTGCTGTGCTCGAGTCCTAATGCCAAAACCAATATCGGAAGGAACACTCCGATGCCATACACTCCCAGTCCCTCACAGGCCCAGGGTATACCCGTAAAGATTATGTTTTCCCAGTTTCGTTTGAAGAACCCCGGTTTGGTGCCACCCCCTTGATGATGTTGAATCTCATCCGGGGTCAGGTCATCGGTGGTTACGTTCACATTGTTTCCTAAGAAATGATGTACGTCTATTTCAGCAAGGTCCATTTTCCCTCTTTCGAGTAGCCATTTGGGGCTCTCCCAGAAATAAATGCGTGTGAGCACCATCACTCCTGATATGATGATCATGATCCACATCAATCTCGGCCATAGGTCCGCTGACGTCCAGTCCCTCACCATCAGGAAACAGATTCCCGCTACCAATATGTTTCCGAATGCGCTTGCAGCCTTAGCCAGTCCTACCATGAAAAATACCCACTTGGTGGGCATCAATTCGGATATGTAATTGGAATCAAGGCTGTACTCACCTCCGATTCCGAACCCCATAAAGAAAAGACAGATGATGAGCACCGGAAGTGAAGGCCAGATCAATGTGACTACTGAAGCCACACAGACAATCGCAGGACATAGCCGGAAGAAAAACAGATAACCGTAACGGTCAGACAGCTTCCCTAAAATAGTTGACCCTACCATGATGCCAATCAGGTCCATGGCCCCCACAAGCCCTTGCATGAAGGACGAGAGTTCCGGATGAGCCACCAATTGATACAGGGGGATGATTACCGAGACAAGTGTGGCCAGTCCGGTACCTATGAGCTGACCCAGCGACGCCACTCCGGTTATGAAGTAGTGTCGCCAGGTCAACGGCGCATCATCGATTGTGTAATTCATGGATATATATCCTTTGGCTTTGGCTGCAAAGCCGATAGTTCAGGAAGCTTATTTTGCCGGAGCGGGTGCCGGTTCAAAGAACTTGTAGGCAGGGAACAAGAAGATCCATGTTGCCACGCAGAATGGTCCGGTCAATGTCGGGAAGCCCATCGGGGTGAAGAATACGTTCATCGCTGCCTGCACAAATACTGTGGCGATGATACCGCAAGCACACCAGATGGCTGCCTTCCATGAGAAGTTGCAGAAGGTCGCGCCGAGTGCTATACCTGTCAACACTGCGGAGAATCCGTAAAGTCCGTTGGCTATGTCAACACCGGGGCCTTGCCAGATTATGGCGATAAAGAGTGAAAGCGCCGAAGCTATGGCTGCCCAGAGACATGCTCTCCAACTGCTCACTGCCAATGCCGCGAGGAAGAATATGCCGCATACCCATGACTTGATCAGGAATACTTGGGAAATGCCTCTCAACCAGTAGATCACCAAGTCGCCGAATGCAAGCGATACGTTTTCATTGTGGAAGTGTTCTATCACTCCTACATAATCCGTGCTTCCTGCCACCAAGTGCGGGAATTCCGGGCTACCCATGTCTACAGGCGGGAAACCGCTGAAAACACGTGCAGAGAGAAGAAATATCCAGGTAGTGGCCACGAAGGGGAAGGTGAAGGATGATATCTTCCATCTGCCCAAAATATTGTCCATACCGGATTTGGCCACTGTGGAAAGTGCGGAACAAAGTATAAGGCCGATCCACATCCACACTGTGGCTCCTAAGAATGTCGGGAAAGCGCAACCTACCAAGGCGCCGTTGAATCCCCAAAGACCTTGGGCTCCTCCTTGGTCAGGCAGTTTTAGAATGTAACCCGTCATGGTCGACACGAATACTCCGGCGATGCATCCCCAGCACACCAATCCTTGGCCTTCCATATAGGCGCCCCAGATAATGCCGCAAAGGAACAGAATTCCGGTCCACATATTGTCTTGGAACATCACCTGACCCACACCGCGGAGAAGTGTGCGCGGGAATTCCTTGAAGGAGGGGCGGTGCAGTGTCTCTTCTACATCCGTCTTGATCTCTTGTTTTACCTCCTTTTCAACTTGGTTTACATCTTGTTTTATATCCATATGTTTATAGTTTTGAGTTTTTTCATGTTGTGGGGTTGGCGACTTGTGGGGCAGGTGTGGCTGCTTGATCAGTAGATTGTGATTCTTTCGAGTCCGAGCCATCGTCTTTGTCGCTGACATCAGGAGTATTGTAGAACACCGGACCGTCGATCGACTCTCCTTGTTGCTTGGTTCGTGTCAACAGATTGGTGACATACACCGTGAATATCGGGAACATCATCATACCCAAGGCCGCCAGCAATACGGAGAGGATTCTGCCTACCGGTGTTACTGCCACGATATTGGATCCTACCGTTGTGGCATCCATACATGCCCACCAGAGTGCATCCTGATAATCCTTCACCAGTGGATTGACATGATGTTCGAATACATAAAATGCCAGGGATGCGAAGTATATGGTGAAGATCAAAGTAGCCAGATAGGAGATGAAAAGTCCCGTGGCCCTGTTGTAGGTGAACCAGCTCACCACAATCGACATTGCATATCCACCTCTGATTAAAGGGATATAATGCAGGGCATAAGTCACCTGAGGAGAGAAGGTCCAGCCATAGAAAGATATGATGGAATTGTATGGAATCGAAACTAAGAAAAATATAAAGCGGTTTCTGATGTAGCGCCACTTGTTGCTCGCAAGGAAAAACTCAACGAAGAAATCAAACAGAAACACTATGCAGATCCAGAACTGGAATTTTATGAACCGCGGCTCAAGATAGAACGCTTCGTTGTCGAAGGTGTCTATGGAAATTCTAACCACCAGGAAAACAGATAGAAACAATATCAGGATATGCAGAAAAGCATATACTCCCTTGTCCTTCAGGCTTTCTTTGATTTTATGTAGAGGGGCGGTAGTTGAATTCATAACTTAGCGGCGGATACTTCATGATATTCTCCGTGCAATTTTCAAAATTACACCCAATTTGTTAAAATCACAATTTAAAACTGAAAAAATGATAATAATTCTCAAATTAATTTCAACTTCAGGTTTTATATTGCTAACATTCAGAGTTATTCCTTACCTTTGCACCGCAAGAAATTATCTAAAGACATGAAAACCATAAAAAACGAAGAATTCGGTGGCGAGCGTCCTTTATACGCCTCCCATGACCTAAGACTTGAAAATGTAACCATACATGTCGGCGAAAGTGCCTTGAAGGAATGTAAGAATATTGAGGCGATTGATTGCAGATTCGAGGGTAAATACCCGTTCTGGGAAACTGACAATTTCAAAATCAAGAATTGTCTTTTCACTGATGGAGCGCGAGCTGCGATCTGGTATTCCCGCAATATGGTGATGGAAGACACTTTGGTCGAGGCGCCGAAGATGTTCCGTGAGATGTATAAAATGGAGGTGAGAAATGTCACTATCCCCAACGCTCTCGAAACCCTCTGGATGTGTCATGACGTCACTCTTCGTAAAGTGGAGGTGGACAAGGCCGACTATCTTTTCATGCATTCTTCCGATATCGACATAGAGGATTATAAACAGAATGGAAACTATTCCTTCCAATACTGCAAGAATGTAGTTATCCGCAACGCCACGATTTTCAGTAAGGATGCCTTCTGGAATACCGATAATGTCACCATTTATGATTCCTATGTCACCGGTGAATACCTTGGCTGGTATTCCAATAATCTGAGGTTGGTCAACTGCCGTATCGGCGGCACGCAGGCTCTCTGTTATGCCAAAGGTTTGATATTGGAAAATTGTACTTTCGACGAGGATGCCGACCTATGCTTCGAATACTCCGATGTACATGCAGAAATAAAGGGACATGTTACAAGCATCAAGAATCCCACCACCGGTAAGATTGTGTGCGACAGTGTAGGGGAGATAATACTTGATGAAAACATCAAGCAACCCGCCAACTGCGAAATCATCGTAAGAAACAAATAGAAACTCACAACTCAAAACCTAAAACTTTAATCTTTAAACTTTAAACTTTCAACTTTCAACTTTACACTTTACCCTCACAACTCACAACTCACAACTCTAAACTTTCAACTTTAAACTTTCAACTTTAAACTTTAACCTTCCTTGAACTTCCTTTTCAAAGAAAAGAGGGATTTAGCCACCGTAATACATGGAAAACAGCCTGTGGGACGCAGAGAACAGCTCCGATTGGCTGTTTCTTTGAGTATACCGGCGATTGTGGCCCAGATTTCCGCCATCGTGATGCAGTATATTGATGCATCAATGGTGGGAAGCCTTGGTGCTCTCCCTGCCGCATCCATCGGTCTGGTCACCACCTCTACTTGGATTTTCTTTGGATTGGTTTCGGCGTGCTCGGTAGGTTTTTCAGTGCAGGTGGCCCATCTTCTCGGAGGCGGGAATCCGAAAGGGGCTCGGGAAGTGCTGCGCCAGGCGCTCGTGGCGGCTTTTTTTTATAGCCTTGTGTTGGCCGGAATAGGAGTAGCGATAAGTTGGCAGTTGCCCGTATGGCTTGGAGGCGAACCGGCTATACGTCATAATGCCACTCTTTATTTTCTCATCACGGTGGCTGCCATGCCGTTGTTCCAATTCAGTTATCTGAGTGCCGGTATGCTGAGAAGCAGCGGTAACTTGGTGTTCCCGGGTATAATTGGTACAGTCATGTGTGCTCTCGACGTGGTGTTCAATTTCTTCTTGATATTTCCCACCCGTGAGATTCATTTGTTTGGTCATCCTGTTACAATGCCGGGTTTCGGATTCGGTGTCTGGGGAGCTGCGTTGGGCACATCCTTGGCTGAAGGGGTTGGAGCTGTGATCATGCTTTTGAAGTTGATTTTCTTTTCCAAGGAGATGAGGCTCACAAGTGAGAAAGGAAGTTTCAGGCTCAGGAGAGGATGTATGAAACGTGCTTTTCATATAGGATTCCCGTTGGGTATTGAAAGGTTTCTCACCTCCGGAGCGCAGGTTATGATCACTATTATTGTAGCCCCTCTCGGTGCGGCCTCCATCGCTGCCAATGCTTTCGCGGTCATAGCCGAGAGCATTTGTTATATGCCCGGTTACGGTATCGGGGATGCCACAACCACACTTGTAGGTCAAAGCATCGGGGCCGGTCGACAGAAACTCACAAGGCAGTTTGCCTGGACTTCCACCTGGCTCGGTATGGGTGTGATGACAGCCTTGGGAGCCGTGATGTATGGCATAGCGCCATGGATGATGGAGATAATGACATCCGACCATGAGATTATCCACCTCGGTGTGGTGGCGTTGCGCACGGAGGCTTGGGCCGAACCGATGTATGCCGCTTCGATTGTGGCATATGGCGCTTTCGTCGGAGCCGGAGACACATTGATTCCCAGCTTTATGAACCTTGGAAGCATGTGGGGTGTTAGAGTAGTATTGGCGGCCTTGCTTGCTCCGGTGTATGGTTTGCACGGTGTGTGGATAGCTATGGCCATCGAACTCACATTCCGGGGGATCATATTCCTTATCCGCTTGAAGAGCGGAGCTTGGATGCTCAGGATAAACAAACTTAAAGCGATGTAAAAACTCACAACTTAAAACTTACAACTTTACACTTTAAACTTTACACTTTAAACTTTACACTTACAACTTACAACATGAAATATGACTTTGACAAGATAGTGGAACGTCACGACACCAATTCCTATAAATGGGACAGTCTTGACATGGAAAATGTGATTCCTCTTTGGGTGGCCGACATGGACTTCAAGACCGCACCGTGCATCATCGATGCTTTGAGAAAGAGGGTGGAGCACGGAATTTTCGGTTACACTCGTGTGCCCGATAAATACTATCAGGCCACCATCGACTGGTTTTCCCGTCGCCACAACTGGAATTTCAAGGCTTCCGATATTATTTACACAAGTGGGGTAGTACCGGCCATATCCGCCATCATAAAGGCTTTGACGAAACCGGGTGACAGGGTTATTATCCAGACCCCTGTCTATAATTGCTTCTTCTCCTCAATCCGTAATAACGGATGTGAGGCTTCCGAAAATGAACTTATCTACAATGGCACATCATATACCATCGATTTCGAGGATCTCGAAAAACGTGCTGCCGATCCCAAAGCGAAGGTGCTGTTGCTATGTAACCCTCATAACCCCTCCGGAAGAGTTTGGACCTACAACGAGCTTTACCGTATTTATGACATCTGCAAAAAGAATAACGTCATAGTGGTGAGTGACGAGATACACTGCGAATTGGTTTATCCTCCGTTTGTCTATATACCTTTCTGTAGCCTTTCTGATGAAGTTGCGGCATGCTCCGTGGCTTGTGTTTCCCCGAGCAAATCATTCAATATCGCCGGTCTGCAGATAGCCAATATCGTATGTCGTGACGAAGAAATGAGGAAGAAAATCGACAAGGCCATCAATATCAACGAAGTCTGCGATGTCAATCCATTCGGAGTGCTTGCAACCATCGCCGCTTATACCGAAGGAGAACCTTGGCTCACCGAACTAATTGATTATCTGCAGAGGAATTACGAATTCCTGGTAAGTTTCTTTGCCGAAAAACTTCCCGACATACCTGTTGTGAAACTTGAAGGCACATATCTTGTATGGATAGACTGCCGGAAACTTGGCGTATCCTCCGGAGAACTGGAAGAAAAACTCATCCGGGAAGGAGGAGTATGGCTTAATCCCGGTTCTATGTACGGTGATGCAGGCGAAGGATTCATGCGCATCAACATCGCCTGTCCGCGTTCACGCCTCGAAGAGGGTCTCAACCGCCTTGCCCGCGCCCTCCATTCCCAGCCTCCCCTCGAATAAAAATCAGTAATGTAAGGGTTAGGGTCTGAGGGATTGGTGACTTTTGAAAAGTCCCCTCGTCAGTTCTGTACATATGAGGACTAAGGAAAAAGCCCTTCCCGATGAGAGGACCTAGGAAAAGTCCTTCCCATTGGATTGGGTTGTTATGCCAAAGGCCGATAGCTGTGGCGCAATCGGCTTTGGAATTCGTTGTATGGCTAAGGCCCCCATCAGCCATGGTAACTCGGTTGGGCTTCGGGTCTTAGGTTGTGAGATGTGAGTTTTGAGTTCTGAGTTCTTACTTTTGTTATTAATTGACTCCGATTGATAACACAACCTACCACTGGAATTGGCGAGGATTTTTGTGAGGAAAGTAGTGTCCTTCCTCCTGCACCATAATCCTATGGCCCGACGGATGAGAACGGGTTTGAATTAGGCA